>NZ_JAJPWR010000010.1:0-357589 GCF_046548995.1 Amycolatopsis sp. lyj-109 | reverse complement strand
CGAGCGCCATCCGGAATGGGCCGGACGGGAGTGGATCGAGCCGGGCGTCGCGTGCCTGTGCGCGGAACACGGCTAACTGCCCTTTCGAGTAATTCGGGTTAGAACCCGAATTACCACTCACGACCGCCAGCTGCGGCAGACAGCGACTAGGCGGGCGGTGGCTGCTCGCCCCGCTTCGCGGCCGCCCGCTTCGCCCGCCACCCCAACGCCAAAACCGCCTGCACCAGCTCCTGGTAGCTCGGCTTGACCTCCTCGAGGTACCGCTCCAGGTAGGCCGCGCGCGCCGTCGGGACCGGGCGCGGCTCGTCGCCGGGGTCGAGCCACGGCAGGCCCTGGATGTTGTGCAGCGCCATCTTCCACCAGCGCTTCGCGCGCTCGGCCGCCCTCGCTTCGCGCTCGGTCGCCGTCTCGATCGCCGCCTGGGCTGCCTCGATCTCCGTGTTCAGGGCCTCCGCTCGCGCCAGTTCCCACTCGCGCAGGTTCTCCGCCGAGCCCCGGGAAAGGGCGATGATCTCCTTGTACCGCATGGCCGCGGTGGCGTCGTCGGTCATCGGTCGTTCTCCGGACGCTGGAACGGGATGATCACTTCGGGTGCGCCGTGGGTGGTGCGGTCGAAGAACAACGCCCGGCCCGGTCGCGGCGACCAGTGCACGACCTGGCCCGCCGCGAACAGCGACAGCTCGTTGCCCTGGACGTCGAGGGCCGCCCACGTGCCGATGTCGTCGGTGCCGCCGAAGCCCAGCGTGTCCTTGAGCCGGGCGATGCTGCGCCACCAGCCGATCGTGTGGATGCCGTGGCCCGGCCCCTGTTTGAGCACCACCCGAAGGTGGTCGAGGCCGCTCTTCAGCTGGCCGGCCGCCTTGGTTTCCAGCGCCGGCAGCGCCGCGTCGACGCCGTACAGCAGCAGCACCTTCGCGCCGCCGGACATCGAGCCGGTCATCGACTCCAGGACGCCGGTCAGATCCTCCACCAGTGACGCCGCGTGGCCGTCCTCGCGCAGCCGCTCGGTCAGCTCCAGCGCCGCCGGTGCGCACGCCTCGATCGGGCAGCTCAGTACGAACTCGACTTCGCCGGGTTCGTACTGCCGGGACAGCGACCGCGCCGAAGAGTCCATGATGGACAGTGCCTCGGCGGTCGCCGAGCCGAGCACCGCGACGTTGCGTCCCGGCGCGCGTGGCAGGTCGACGCCGCACGCCGTCTCGGTCACGTCGATCGACTGGCCGAGCAGGGCTCGCGGCTTCGAGTTCGGCTTGAGGTCCAGGTAGGCCGGGAACTGTTCCAGGACCGGCTGGTGCGCACCGTCGAACAGCCGCGGCCGCGGGAAGTGGCCGGCGTACTCCTCCCACAGCCGGTGCTGCAGCCGGACGAAGACGTTCTTGCTGCTCGCGTCCGGGATGTGGGCCAGCTGGTTGCCGTGCGCGACGCCGGAGTCGTGGTTGATCACCGTGTGCCACTTCGGCGCCGACACGGCCGCGTTGTTCGTCTCGGCCAGCACGCGCCGCGCCTTCGGCATCGCGATCCGCAGCGTGCACTGCTCGAACACGGCCGGCTTGCCCCAGAACGCCTCGATGCCGGCGACGTCCTGGCTGGCCAGCACCAGGTGGATGCCCTGCGACCGGCCGCGCCGCGCGATGTCTTCCAGCAACTGGGTCGCCGTCGCGGTCACCTGGTCGCGGCCCGCGAACAGGTACTGGAACTCGTCGATCACCGCGACGATCCGCGGCCAGTGGCCACCCGGATCGGCTTCGCGGAGGTCGGCGAGGTTCGTGACTTCATGCTCCTTCGCGGCCGCGGACCGGCGGCGCAACTCGTCGGCGAGGAACCGCAGCAGCGCCAGGCCGAACTCGCGGTCGGTGTTGACGTTGACGCCGACGAGCCGCGCGTGCGGCAGCCAGCTCGCGTCCTTCCGGCCCGGCGCCAGGCCGGCGAACGAGACGCCTTCCTTGAAGTCCAGCAGGTACAGCGCCAGCTCTTCCGGGGTGTACCGGGCCGCGAGGCTGCCGAGCAGCGCGTACAGGAAGTTCGTCTTGCCCGAACCGGACGGACCGCCGATCAGGGCGTGCGGGCTCGCGTCGCCGATCACGACCTCGACTGGCTCGCCTTCGAAGAACCCGACCGGGGCCCGCAGTTCGCGCGCCGAGTTCTCCTGGCCGAGTTCGGCGGGCAGGAGGTCGTCGAACGACCGCGGCCCGCCCTGCTTGGCGATCAGCGCCTTGGCGATCTTGTCGATGGCGCGGATGACCTGCGCCGACGGCATCGCGGGATCGAGGTCGACGGCCAGGTCGGTGCCGGACATGCTGCTGATCGCGCGCCGGTCGTCGAGCAGGCTCAGCGTTTCGACCGGTGCACTCACCGCCGTCGGCACGTCGACCATGATCAGGCAGATCCCGGCGGCCAGCGCACCGCTCGCGACGCGCTTGAGGTCGCGGGCGCGTTCGGGTTCGAGCGTCTCGCCGTTGCCGTAGAGCACGACGATGCGGTACGGCTCGCCCCGCTGCCCGGTGTCCTCCCGCATTTCCCGCAGCGACGTGAAGCCGGCGGACATGCAGCTGGCGTGGATGCGGCGGATGTGGCCGGCCAGCTCGTCGAGGAGGTCCTCGAGACGTCCCGGGTCGTACAGCGAGAGCGCGCTGGTGTGGCTGAGCGGATAGAGGTCGGGCAGGATCGCGGTCAGCTGCCCGATGTCCCAGAGGTGCACGCGCACCGCGCCGGGCTCGAACGCCGAGAGCACGCGGACCAGCAGGTTCTGCACGATGCCGTCGATCGCGGGCCGCGTCTTCGGCGCGGACGTGATCGCCAGGTGCGACTCGTCGAGCAACGGGACGGCGACGTCGAACGTGCGGGTCGGGTCACCGCCGGCGGCGGTCGCGGCGCCGACGTGCCACAGCCCGGGCGACGTCAGGCCGGGGTTGTGCCCGACCGTGCCGAGCCAGTCGCCCGGCGGCAGCCCGGCCGGCCCGGGTGCGTTCTGCGCGACCAGTTCCCGCAGTGTCGCGGGGCCTTGACTCCAATCGGTGTAGAAAGCGCTTCGCACGCTGCCGAGCGCGCCGAACACTTCGTGGGCGGCGGGGTGGCGTGCCCACTCGTTCTGCTGCTCGGCACTGGCGTGGTTCATGCCGACCTTGACGATGTCCTGCTCCAGCCGGAGCTTGGCGAGGTCGGCTTCCGCGGCCTGGCGCGCCCCGGCCGCCGCGCCCAGGACCAGTCCGATCTGATGGCGGACCCGGTCGAGTGCGGTCTCGACGCGGTTGCGTTGCTCGGCTGACTTGTTGGCCATCGGCGTCCCCAAGAAAATTGTCCCCAAGAAAGGATTACAGGCGCGACCGGTATCCGCTCACCAGATCCTCGGCAGCGTGCAGGCGGACGAGGAGCTGGTCCAGCCCCTCGCCGGCCTGTGCGTACTGCAACGGAAGCCAGGGATCGGCCTTGGCCTGGGCATCCACGAGAGCTTGCCGGGCTTCCCCGAGCAGGCTTGTGGCCCGTTCGGAGTGGGCGCGCGCGTCGGCGAGCCCGGTCACGGCAGCGGTGAGCAGCTGGTGGAGTTCGGCGAGCGTCATCCGGCTAGAGACGCGCCGAGTAGGAGTCGGCGGAGGAAATGCTTGCTTGGACGGTGCTCTGCAAGCCGTTGATGCCTTGCAGGGCTTCCGCCAGGAGTCCGTGCGCCTGGCTCACTTCGTGCTGGCTGCTCCCTTGCGTCGCCTGTGCGAGCGACTGCTGGGCTTCTTCGAGAGACTGCGCTGCCTGTTGCAGGGCGGCGATGCTCGCGGACGCCTTCTCGTTGGCGAGCGCGATGCCAGCGCGGATCTCTTCGACTCCGGCCATCGGGCCTCTACTCCTCGAAATCTGGTGTCGTACGGGGACGGATTCCATTGAAACAGATCCAGCGACTCAGCGTGATCATCAGACTTTGCCGAGTGATCGCGGGCCCGGAATCAGCAAGGCCCCGGACGTGGGAACGTCCGGGGCCGGGCCGATCACGGTCTGTGCGGGGGTTGTCCCGGCACCAGTACCGCACACTGAAGTCGCTGGCCAGCGCTACCCCAGGTCAGAGCGGTTTTCGTGCCACTACTGGCCTTTCTCGACAAGGGCGGGCGAGGTGCTGGTGAGACTAGCGCGACCGGAGTAACTGCCTGCGCTCAGCCCTGTTCGTAACTCCCCGTACAGGTACGGAATTCCGCGGCACCGAAGGCATTTCATGTTTCGGTGCGCCAAAAGTGCCGTGCAACTGTGTCCGGGACGTACTGACGGTGGGTCGCGCGCGAACCGCACGCCCTGTGGTTTGCAGGCGAAAATCACGGGCTTGATCGTTTGACCCGTCCACGATGGGGTAGAGGATCAGTACGAACTGTTACCACAGGCCACTCATCGGTGACGGTGAGTGGGGCGGTCCTCGTTGGTCAAGCAGCCGGCCGGCGAGGGCCGCCGCCAACGTCGCGTTCGAAGCGCGAGGCGTACTTGATCACAGCTGATCGCGGTGCTCAACCAGCCACGCGGCGACTTGGTGCAGCTTCAGGTTGGTGTGCTGCGAGCTTTCGACGAGCATCCGGAACGCCGCGACGGGACCGAGGTCGTGGCGCTGCATCAGGATGCCCTTGGCCATGCCGATGACGTCGCGCGACTCGATCGCGACACCCAGTTGAGCTTCCTTCTGGGCGCCGCTCAGGGCAATGGCTGCGTGCGTGGCGAACAGCCTGCCGTCTTCCCGGGTCTGGAGGCTGAACGCGTCACGCTTTCGCGAGTAGAGGTTCAGGGAACCGAGGGTGGTGCCGGTGACGAACAGCCGGTAGGACAGCATCGAGTGCACGCCGAACTCGGCCGCCGCGGAGGCGAACTCCGCCCAGCGGGCCTCGGCGGCGAGGTCACCGGTGGTGTAGATCTGGTGATCCGCGATGGCGTCCAGGCACGGTCCCTGGCCGGTGCGGTACTGGACCTCGTCGATCGCCGAGACGACGTTGTCGGTCGGCGCGACGGTCCGGATGGCACGCCCGCTTTCCACGAGGGAAATCCCGGCGTACTCGGCGCCGTCGACGTGGTCGACGGCGGCCTTGACGATCGCGGCGAGAGTGGCGTCGACATCGTGCTCCGCCTGCAGCATCCGGGCGACCGCACTCAACGTCGCGCCCAGGCTGGTGCCAGGGTCGTCAGGGTTGTCGGTCACGTCCGGCCCCCTCATGCCAATCCTCCATTTCGGGACAATCAGCCTAGCGAAGGAGGGGCTCGGCGGTTCAGTGAGACCGGAGCTGAGGCTCCAACGGAAAACGCCGGGTGTCCCGAAGCGGGGCACCCGGCGTTTTGCCTGGTTACTGCGGCGGAGGATACAGGATTCGAACCTGCGAGGGCGTGAACCCAACACGCTTTCCAAGTCTGCACACACGGCCGTACGCGGGGTCCGGCGTGCCGTGAGGTGCAGGTCAGGGCCTCGTGCGTGCCTTGGCGGACGCCGGTGAACTGGGGTGAATGAGACAGGGACTGAGACTAGCCCGCCCCGCGGGACGTGCCGGTGACGCTGATCAACGCTGACCGACATAGCCGAACGTTAAGACAGAGTCACCCTCGGTGGCCTAAGGTGCACTCTTAGCATCTAGGAGACTGCAATCGACCTATGAGGTGATGTGCGCCTCATCCTCGGTGAACCGAAAATGCTCCTAAGATGCTCCTAACTTAGGAGGACGGGAGCATGCAGTGGACGAGGCGCAGCTAGCCAGCCTCATCTGGTACCTCCAGGGCTTCGGAGCCGAGGACTCGGGAATCGAGGCTAAGCGTTCAGCGGACAAGCTGCCGGCTAGCGCGGTGGAGACGCTCAGCGCGTTCGCCAACACCCCGGGAGGTGGCACCCTGCTCTTGGGTATCGACGAGGCCGACGGGTTTGCCGTGGCCGGCGTGGCAGACCCGGGCAAGATGCAGGCGGACCTCGCGGCGATGGCTCGGACGCAGTTGACGCCGCCATTGCAGCCGGTGATCAGCTTGGCGCGCATCGACGGCAAGTCCGTCGTTGTGGCAGAAGTTGCCGAACTTCCACGCGCCGAGAAGCCCTGCTATGTGACCACCCGTGGCCTGAACCGAGGGAGCTACATACGGGTGGCTGATGGAGACCGCCGCCTCACCAGCGAGGAGATCCAGCAGTTGATGGCGGACCGCGGACAACCGCGGTTTGACCATGAACTAGTCGCTGAGGCTTCAGTCGGCGACCTTGAATCAAGCAGCGTCGACACGCTCCTTGAACGCGTGCGCGATTCAAATCCTCGAATTTTCGGTGATGAAGACGACACGTCCGTGCTGAAGATGCTTGGTGTTCTCAAGGTTGACCCTGTGGGGGAATTGCGTCCATCGCTCGCCGGTCTTCTAGCTCTCGGGCGGTACCCCCAGCAATTTTACCCGCAGTTGTGTCTCACGTTTGTGCATTACCCCACCAAGGTGGGTGAAGCTACATCTAGCAGTACAAGGTTCCTGGACAACGTCAGAATTGACGGTCCCATCCCGCATATCGCACGCGAAGCTCTCGCGGTTACTAGGCGCAACATGAGTCGCCGTGCGCTAATTAGTGGTAGTGGCAGAGAGGATGTCTGGGAATACCCGCCGGAAGCTTTGCGTGAGGCTATTGTAAACGCACTGGTTCATCGCGACCTGAGTCCCGGCTCTCGCGGAACACAGGTTCAGGTCGAGATGTACCCGGATCGATTGCGCATCTTGAATCCGGGTGGACTTTATGGGTCAGTTGACATCAGCCGTCTTGGCGAGGAGGGCGTCTCATCCTCGCGTAATGGTTTGCTTCTAAGGATCCTAGAGGACGTACCGATCCCAGGCGAAGGCCGAACCGTATGCGAGAACCGAGGTTCAGGGATTCGCACGATGCGAATCGAGTTGGCTCGCGCAAGTATGAGTCCGCCGGAGTTCAGGGATAAGGTGACCTCCTTTGAGGTCGCTATGCCGAATCACACCCTATTCGACGAGGACACCGTAAGATGGCTGAGTCGAGTTGGTCCTGAGGGGCTTCGGGATACACAGCGAACCGCTCTCGCATTGATGAGGCAAGGTGGCGTAATTGATAACGCTCGCTACAGGGCGGCGACAGGCATATCCGATAGTCGTGCTGCCACTGGTGAGCTGCAAGATTTGGTTGCACGAGAACTGGTGGATCAGCGTGGCGAGCGCGGCGCAACGAAGTATTTCCTGAGTGAGTATGCGAAGTCGCTCGGATCAACCGAGGAGCGGCGTCACCGCCCCAATCGGCGGAAGCAAGTAAAGGACCTACTGGCGCTTCGTGGCGAGATGTCGAAGATAGAGATTAGTGTCGCCCTGAACGTCAACCCGAAAACAATTGAATATTGGCTAGGTCGCCTAAAAAAAGAAGGAGAAATAGAGTTCGCCAAAGCGGGGCGTGGCACCAAAAATACAAAGTACAGACTTACGGCCAAAGGAAGTCAGTCGGAACTGTTTGCCACCGCTGAATTAGACGATGCGGAATGAAGTCACGGCGAGGTTAGGGGCTCGCGAGTGGCGACCTCGTGTAGTCGGACCACTGCGCGGGGTTGGGACGAGCTTCGGGCGGCGTTCACTGACTGGGGGAACTCGGTTTCTGCTGACTTCCCTCAAGCCTCGCCTGACGTGTTAGTTGGGCGAAAGGCATGGGCGATGTGATACATTTTATCCTCCCGCTCTTTTGGAGCGCAAAAGCCTTGAATCGAGGCCATCGTCGAACTCCGACTTCCTACAGTCAGGTCATCGCAATTGATGCCTGAGTCAAGCGGGCGCCGTTAGTTCGACGGCGCGCTCTGACTGCCGGTCACATCACGCAGCTCCCGCGACCACACCCGGCAGCACGGCCCAATACCCCGACCTCGCCCCGATGGGCCACCCCGAACCAGGCGCAACTTGGTCGTCACCGAGGTGTCAGCCCACGCATGGTCCCGCAACGAGCTTCCACCGGTTTTGGCTAGGGCTGTCCCGGTGGCGTGCGCTGGACCTGGACGTTGCCCGGCGGACTCCGGCCCCAATCGCCGGTGTCCGAAGAGTGCTGCCGGACCGGCAGCACGACCACGTCAGTGCACGGCGGGCTCGGTGAGTGGCCCCTGCGGCCCGGGTAAAGCGAGTGTGGCCAGTTGCCTACTGGGGCAGGGGTTCGACCGGTCCTCGAACCGGCTTGACCAGGGGCAACTGAGACTGGAACTGAGACTAAGACGGAAAACGCCGGATGTCCCGAAGCGGGGCACCCGGCGTTTGCCTGGTTACTGCGGCGGAGGATACAGGATTCGAACCTGCGAGGGCGTGAACCCAACACGCTTTCCAAGCGTGCGCCTTAGGCCGCTCGGCCAATCCTCCGCAGAAGACGATACCGGATGGCCTCTGCCGCCTGCGAAGGTGGGTCAGGCCGTGACGTCGGCGACCACGCACGAGATGTTGTCCGGGCCGCCGCCTTCGTTGGCCAGGCGGATCAGCTCCGGGATCAGCTCGGCCGGCTCCGTGCCGGCGTCCAGCACGTCGCGCAACGTCGCTTCGGAGACCGGGCCGCTCAAGCCGTCCGAACAGAGCAGGTAGCGGTCGCCGGGCTTGGCCTTGAACGTCCAGATGTCCGGGTCGCCGGAGCCCGCCGTCTGCAGCGCTTTCATCAGCAGCGACCGCCGGGGGTGCGACTCGGCGTCCTCCGCGGCGACGCGGCCGTCCTCGACCAGGGCCTGCACCAACGTGTGGTCGCGGGTCAGCCGGCGCAGGCCGCCGTCGCGCAGGAGGTAGCCGCGGGAGTCGCCGATGTGGGCCGCCGCGAACTCGACGCCGTCGAACAGCAGGGTCGTCAGCGTGGTGCCCATGCCTTCGGTCGTCGGCTCCTGCGACGCCACTTCGTGCAGTCGCTCGTCGATCGACTTGACCACGCCGGCCAGGGTGGCGACCAGGTCCACGTTCGTCAGATCGAGCCGTCGCAGGTCGACCTCGAGCTCGCGCAGCACGTCGACCGCCGTCGCGCTGGCGACCTCGCCGTGCGGCTGGCCGCCGATGCCGTCGGCGACGGCGAGCAGGCGGGAACTCGCGTAGACCGCGTCCTCGTTGACCCGGCGACGCTGGCCGACGTCCGACCCGGCGGCGTACCGCAGGACGTACCGATCGTGTGTCATGCCCCCATGAAAGCATTGGTTGACTGAGTTCACAAGCACCTCGGCTGAATGGAGCATCCTCCGATAGAGTCCTCGCCATGGACGACGATGCCACGGTCAGCGCGGCCGACATCGCGCGGCTCGCCGGGGTGGGGCGGGCCGCGGTCAGCAACTGGCGCCGCCGCTACCCGGACTTCCCGCCGCCGGTCGGTGGCACGGCGTCGAGCCCGCTGTTCGGCCTCTCCGCCGTCGCCGGCTGGTTCCGCGCCCGCGGCAAGAAGTTCGAGCTCAGTGCCGGTGAACGCGCGTGGCAGCGGTTGCGCGCCCTCGGCGACGACCTCGACCTCGCCGAGCGCGTCAGCCGCGCGGGCGGCTTCTTCGCCTTCCAGGCCGGTCTCTCCGACTCCTTCGACAGCCGGCTCGACGACCCGGAGCTGCTCGCCCTGCTCGGCGAGCTGACGCACCAGGCGGGGCCGGTCGAAGCGTTCGAACTGGTGTGCCGCCGGTACTTCGAGGCGCATTCGCGGCGGCTGTCGGCCACGCCGGAACCGATCGCCGAGCTGATGGCCCGCCTCGCCGGCCCGGTGTCGACGATCCTCGATCCCGCGTGCGGCTTCGGCGCGCTCGCGCTGGCGAGCGGCGCGAAAACCGTGCTGGCGCAGGACAGTGACCCGATGACGGCGTCGATCGCGGCGCTCCGGCTGCGGCTGCGTGGCATCGAGGCCGAGGTCCACGCGGTCGACGCACTGCGCGAAGACGCCTTCGCCGGCCGCACCGCCGAAGCGGTGTTGTGCGACCCGCCGTTCAACGAACGGGCCTGGGGCCACGACGAACTGATCGGCGACGCCCGCTGGGAGTACGGCCTGCCGCCGCGCGGCGAACCCGAGCTCGCCTGGGTGCAGCACTGCCTCGCGCACGTCGAACCCGGTGGCACGGTGGCGATCCTGATGCCCGGCGCGGCGGCCGGGCGGCGCAGCGGCAAGCGCATCCGCGGCAACCTGCTGCGTGCGGGCGCGGTCCGCGCGGTCGTCACGCTGGCGCCGGCGGGGCCCGACCTCTGGCTGCTGCGGCGGCCGGCTCCCGGCGAGCGCGCGCCGTCCACCGTGCTGCTCGGCGAAGCGGGCGACGAACTGTCCACAGTGGAAGAGAGCTGGCGGGAATTCCGCGAGCACCCGGAATCCGGCGTCCGGATCATCGACCTGCTCGACGACGACGTCGACCTGACGCCGGCCCGCCGCCGCGCCAGGGACGAGGATCCGGGCCAGGCCTTCCAGGCCGTGCGAGCCCGGTTCGCCGAGCTGGCCCCGCAGTTGCCGCCGCTCGAAGCGGCGGACGCGGAACCGGCGTTCACGACGATCGGCGAGCTGGTCAAGGCCGGCGTCGTCGAGGTCAGGTACGCACCGGTGCGCGCGGACGCCGAGCATCCGTCGGCCGAGGCGGGTGACGTCGTCGCGTCGGTGACCGGCATCGCGTACGTCCACAGTGGACCACCGCGGCCGGTGGGCGCCGGGCTCACCGTGTACCGCGTCGACGCGGAGCGGCTGGACGCGGACTTCCTGGCCGGCTGCCTGCGCGCGGCCGATCTGCCCGCCGCGTCGGCGTCCACCCGGATCGACGGCAGGCGCGTGCGGATCCCGCGGCTGCCGATCGCCGTTCAGCGGGAGTACGGCGAGGTCTTCAAAAAGCTCGCCGAGTTCGACACCGTCCTGCGCGAGGCGGCCGAAACGGGCCGCGAGCTGGTCCGGCTAGGCTTCGCGGGACTTGTCGAAGGACGGCTCAGGCCGAGCAACTAGGGGAACGGATGCTGATCGCCGACCGCTACGAGCTCGACGAGCTGCCGCTCGGCCGCGGCGGGATGGGCGCGGTGCACGGCGGGCACGACCGCCGGCTGGGCCGTCGCGTGGCGATCAAGCTCCTCAGGCTGCCGGGGCGCGACGAAGAGCTGGAAGCCCGCTTCGCGCGCGAGGCCCGCATCCTGGCGACGCTCGATCACCCCGGCGTCCCGACGCTGTACGACTACGGCACCCACGACGACCGGTTGTTCCAGGTCATGCAGTTCGTCGACGGGGTGACCGTGGCCGACCTGCTCGCCGAGCACGGCCCGCTGCCGGTGCCCTGGGCCGCGGCGATCGCGGCGCAGGCGTGCGCGGTGCTGACCGCCGCGCACGCGCTCGCCGTCTGCCACCGCGACCTCAAGCCGTCCAACCTGATGCTCGGGCCCGACGGCGGCGTGAAGGTGATGGACTTCGGGCTGGCCGTGCTCCGCGAAGCCGACGCGGCGCAGTTCACCCGGGCCGGGCAGCTGCTGGGGACGCCGTCGTACATGGCGCCCGAGCAGATCCAGCGGGGCGGCGCCGAACCGCGCAGCGACCTCTACGCGCTGGGTTGCGTGCTGCACGAAATGCTCACCGGCCGGCGGCTCTTCGACGGGCCGACCGCGTACGCGGTGTTCGAGCGGCAGGTCAAGGAGCTGCCGCCGCCGGTGCCGGGCCTGCCGAAACCGTTGAACGCGCTGCTCGCCGAGGTGCTGGCGAAGGATCCGGAAGCCCGCCCGGCCGGCGCCGCCGTGCTGTACGAGCGTCTCGGCGCGTTCGTCGGCGGGTTACCGCCGCTGCCCGGGTTCCTGGTGCCGCCATCGGTGCCCAGTCCGGGCCGGATGTACGCCCGGATGCTGGGCCGCGTCAGCGGCTGACCGCCGCGCGCCGGTCGGCCAGCGGCAGCCCGCGGCGTTGGATGCGCCGGTAGGTCGTCGCGTTCTGCACCGCGATGCTCACGCCGAGGGTGAACGCGATCGACGCCGAGGTCAGCGGGCCTGTGACGCCGAACGCGGCACCCAGCGCGATCACGCCGATCCGGACCGCGACGGTCAGCACCCACAACCCGATCGTGACCGCCGAACCCTGCTGGAACGTCGTGCCGTCGCGCTCGGCGAGGGTGGTCGTGGTGCTGCGCAGCACGCCGAGCCCGGCGAGCAGCAGCAGGTCGGCGGCGAGCAGGCCCAACTCGGCCGTGGACGCGCCGGGCAGCGCTTTCAGCGTCAGGTAGCCGCCCACCGCCGTGAGCAGCAGCGGCATGCCGACCAACGTCCTGCGGTTGAGCAGAGTGCCGCGAACTTGCTGGTAGACGACCTTGTACAGGACAAGGACGGCGATGGCGGCGTAGAGCAGGACGCTGGACATTTCGGCGCTCCCCTGGGGTCGAAGGTCCCTCCAGCTTCGGCGAACGGCGGCGCGGTTTCGTCGGCCCACGGACCGGACCCGGGTGGATCCCGGTCTCGACCCCCGGGTTGAGCCGAGAGTGCGCAGCTACCCAATCGTGACCTTCACCGACGAACCTCGACCGGGTGACCGCCGTCTTTACCGATGTCCAAATGCGATGATCGAAACAGCTGGGGGTACCGGATCGTGAAGAGGCTTCTGGCGGGAGCGGCCGCGCTGGCCACCGCGTTCGTGCTGGCCGCGTGCTCCGGTGGGGGCTCGGCCGGTGGCTCGAACGCGGGCGGCGGAGCCGTCGCCGCGGGGACCGGCGGCGGGACGCCGACGACCTCCAGCACCACGCCCACGCCGACCACCACCGAGGCGTCGCCGACGTCGGCCACGCCCACCTCCTCGGCCACGCCCACCCCGTCGTCCAAGAAGCCGGCGCCGACCAGCACCTCGGCCAAGCCGAAGCCCAAGCCGACGCCGAAGCCCGAGCCGGACCCGAGTGTCCCGTGCGCCGCGGCGGCCGCGGCCTCGGGCACCGCCGCCTGCGTCGACCTCTCCGCGCACAAGGCGTGGCTGCTGCAGGGCGGCAAGGTCGTCTACGGTCCGGTGCCGATGCTGCCGGGCCGCAAGGGCAACGAGACTCCGACCGGCTCGTTCCGCGTGCTCTCGAAAGAGAAGATGCACCTGTCGAAGGAATTCGACAACGCGGAGATGCCGAACTCGGTCTTCTTCTACCCGGGCGACGCCTTCCACACGGGCAGCCTCTCGGTGTACTCGCACGGCTGCATCCACCTGTCGGCGGGAGCGTCCCTGAAGTTCTTCAACACCCTGCACGTCGGCGACGTCGTGCAGGTGGTCCCGTAAAGCGCCACGTTCCGTCACGTGACGTAGGTAACGTTCAAGTGAACTAATCCGGGTTACTGCAACTGGCCCCCTTGATCTTGCGACAAATGATCGCAAGGGAAGGGGGCCAGATGGCCATGCGGAAGCTTCGCCTGCTGCTGACGGCGGTCCTGGGGGGAGCGTTGCTCCCCGTCGCGTCACCGGGGGTGGCGACGGCGGCGACGCTCCCGCCGGGCTTCGTGCTCCGGGACACCGACACGGGGCTGGGGCTGTACCAGCTCACCGACTTCGGGTACCTGCCGGACAACTCCGTCCTGGCCACCGGCAAGGGCGGAGCCGTCCGCTGGCTGCCGGTCACCGGGGCCGGCCGGACGATCGCGACGCTGCCGGTCCGCACCAACGAGGACCTCGGGCTCGTCGGGCTGGCCGTGGCACCGGACTACGCGACGTCGCGCGGCATCTACCTCACGCGGTCGATCAACACCGCCGGTGGCTTCGTCATGCGGCTGTCGCGGTTCACCGTGACCGTGGACGCGGCGGGCGCGCCGGCCGGCCTGACCGGGGAGCAGCCGCTGTTCGAGGTGCCGGGCATCTTCGACGTCCACGGCATCGACAGCGTCATCGCGGTCCCGGACGGGACGCTGTGGCTGTCCGTCGGCGACAGCGGCGACTACCGGATGATGGACCCGGGCGCGCTGCGCGCCCTCGACGTCAACCAGCCCTACGGCAAGATCTTCCACCTGACCGCCGGTGGCCAGGGGGTGCCGGGCAACCCGTACTACGACGCCGCCAACCCGGCCTCGACCGCGAGCAAGGTGTTCGCGCGCGGCTTCCGCAACCCGTTCCGCTTCAGCATCGACCCGAACCTCGGCCTGCCGGTGGCCGGCGACGTCGGGTGGAGCAACTGGGAAGAGGTCGACGTCGTCCAGCGCGGCGCCAACCAGGGCTGGCCGTGCTGGGAGGGCAGTCGCCCGACGCCGGGCTACAGCGGCCTCGCGGCCTGCGCCGGCGTGCTGAACCAGCCGCCGATCCACGAGTACACGCACGGCACCGCGGCCATGTCGGGCAACAGCGTCACCGGCGGCATCGTCTACAGTGGAGCCAGCTATCCGGCGTCCTACCACGGCTCGTACTTCTTCGGCGACTACGTGTCGAACAAGATCTGGACGCTGCGGTACGACGACCAGGGCAAGCTCACGCAGGCCCCGGAGAACCCGCCGGTCTTCACCGGCATCGGCGGCCCGGTGAAGTTCGCCGCGGCGCCGAACGGTGACATCGTCTACGCCGACATCCTCTCCGGGAACCTGCGCCGCCTGACCTACACGGCCGGCAACACCGCGCCGGTGGCCAAGGTGGCGACGTCGACGAACCCGGACACCCGCACAGTGTCGTTCGACGGCTCGGCTTCGGTCGACTACGACAACGACACACTCGCCTACGACTGGGACTTCGGGGACGGGGCCACCGCGGCCGACGCCGGTCCGAAGATGTCGCACACCTATGCACCGGGCACCGCGTCGTTCACCGCGAAGCTGCGGGTCCGGGACCCGCTGGGCCTCAACGGCGAAGCGGCCGCCGTGGTCGCGCCCGGCAACCGGACCCCGGTACTTTCCCTGACTTGGCCGGGGAACACGACGTTCGCGGTGAACCAGACGGTCTCCGTGAGCGCCACCGCGACCGACGCCGAGGACGGCGCGCTGCCGATCACCTGGACGACGGCCGTGCGGCACTGCCCGACCGAAGCGACGTGCCACTCGCACCCGGGCATCGGCGGAGCCGGGGGCAGCTTCTCGCAGTCGTTCACCGCGCATCCCGACTCCCGGATGGAGTTCACCGCGACAGTGACCGACAGCGCGGGGGTCTCCGTCGCCAAGACGTACACGGCGATGCCGCGGCAGCACCGGATCACCCTGCGCGGCACGCAGCCCGCGGCACTGAGCATCCCGGTGGCGGGCGGCGTGAGTTCGGCCATGGTCACCGAAGGCGCTTCCTTCGACGTCGAAGCCGCGCCACTGGCCATCGACGGCGCCTCGAAGTTCACCGGCTGGCAGGGTGGTCCCGCTGACCCCAAGTGGATCATCACCGTGGGCTCGGCCGACCTGGCGCTGACGGCGAACTACGTGACCCCGATCGACCAGCGCTACGACGCCGACGCGGCGCTGCGGGCGAAGCTCGGCGCGCCGGCGGCGGGGGAGATCACCGACGGCCCGGTCCACTACCGGGTCCACGCCAACGGCCGGCTGTACTGGAGCGCCGGGACCGGCACTCGGTTCGTCACCGGCCCGGTGCTGGACAAGTACCTCGCCATGGGCGGGCACGCCGTGGTGGGCCCGCCGTCTTCCGACACGGCCACGACGCCGGACGGCGTGGCCCAGTACAACCACCTCGTCGCCAACGGCACCGTGAGTTCGATCTACTCCACGGCCGAGACGGGCACGCACTTCATCTCCGGGGAGATCCGGAAGAGGTGGGCGGCGCTGGACTACGAGCGTGGGCTCGGTTACCCGACGACCGACGAGCTGGCGACGCCGGACGGTGTCGCGCGGTACAACCACTTCGTCAAGGGCGGCAACGTCGGCTCGATCTACTACACGGTGGCGACGGGCGGGCACGCGATCTCCGGCGAGATCCGCAAGAAGTGGGCGGCGCTCGACTACGAGCGTGGACTCGGTTACCCGACGACCGACGAGCTGGGAACGCCGGACGGTGTCGCGCGGTACAACCACTTCGCCAAGGGCGGCACGGTCGGGTCGATCTACTACACGGCCGGGACGGGTGCGCGCGCGATCAACGGCGAGATCCGGAAGAAGTGGGCGGCCCTGGACTACGAGCGCGGGCTCGGCTACCCGACGTCCGACGAGCTCGCCACGCCGGACGGCCGCGGCCGCTACAACCACTTCACCAAGGGCGGCTCGATCTACTACACGACGGCCACCGGCGCCCACATGGTCAAGGGTGAGATCCGGAAGCGCTGGGCGGCACTCGGGTGGGAGTACTCCTACCTGCGTTACCCGAAAACGGACGAGTACGCGGTGACCGGCGGGTACCGCAGCGACTTCGAGGGCGGCTACATCACCTACACCTCCGCCGGGGCCCGCGACTACCGCGGGTGACCCGCCTCGAAGATTTTCCCGCCCGCTCAACCTCCGGGCCACACCGCACGTCTTGGGTGGCAGAAAGCAGGGAACACGAACTCCTGGGGGATCACATGCGCGTGCGGCGCGTTCTGGCTGCTCTGTCCACTTTGGCCGTCGGGGCCGTGCTGACCGCCTGTTCGGCGACCGGGACGGCGGACGTCCGGCTGGCGGCGGACACACCTTCGGCCGCTACTACGTCCGCGCCCGCGGCGGCTCCGGCGGCTCCGGCGTCGACTCCGGCTTCGGCTCCGGCCAAGGCGAAGCCGGTGATGGCGGCCGGGGTGCCGTGCACGATCACGGCGAAGGCGTGTGTGTCCCTTTCGGGCAAGCAGGCTTGGCTGCTCGACGCGGGCAAGATCGTGTACGGCCCGGTGAAGATGTTGCCGGGCAAGAAGGACGAGCCGACCCCGGTGGGCAAGTGGCACGTGGAATACAAGGAAAAGCTGCACCACAGCACCGAGTTCAACGGTGCGCCGATGCCGAACTCGGTGTTCTTCGCCCCCGGCGGCATCGCGTTCCACGAGGGCAGCCTCAGCAGGTACTCGGCCGGCTGCGTGCACCTCTCGTCCGCGGCGTCGCTGAAGTTCTTCAACTCCTTGGACAACGGCGACGAAGTCCAGGTCGTCCGGTAAGTCCTCTCAGGACTGACGCAGGTCGGCCGGTGTGGTCCCGGCCGACGTCAGCGGCAGGCCGAGGGCGACGCGCTCGGTGAGCCACGGGCTCGGCCGGTAGCGGGGGTCGCCGGTGGTCGTGGTGAGGCTGTGCAGGATGCGCAGCACCACGTCGCCGCCGACGAGGTCGCCCCAGGCCAGCGGGCCGCGCGGGTAGCCGAGGCCGAGGCGGACCGCCGTGTCGATGTCCGGCGGCGTCGCGAGGTGCTGGCCCGCGATGAAACAGGCGGTGTTGACGATCGACGCCAGCAGGCGCTGCGCGATCGGGGCGGGCCCGTCGCGGACGACCGTCACGGGGCGGCCGGTCGCGGCCAGCGCGCCCCAGGCGGCGCGGCCCACCGCCGGGTCGAGCCCGGGGTGCACCGACATCGTCAACCGGCGTTCGTAGCCGCCCAGCGGATCGACGCCGGCGACGCGGGCCGGCGGCAGTCCGGCGCGAGCGGCGGCGTCCACTGTGGACTCGCCGTAGAGCGGCACGAGCAGGATCGCGTCCGGGTAGGCGTCGGACACCACGTGCACGCCCCTGGACGACAGCGCACGGGCGAGGTGCTCGTCCGCGGTGAACACCGGGCTCGACGGTTTCGGCGGGGCGGCGGGCTCGTCGGCGACCTGCTGCTTGCCGTCGGCGTAGGAGTAGAAGCCTTCGCCGTTCTTCCGCCCGAACAACCCGGCGGCCACGCGCGGCCGGGTCAGCCACGACGGCCGCAGCCGCGGATCGCCGTGGAAGCCGCTCCAGATGCTTTCCAGGACGGCGTGCGAGACGTCGAGGCCGGTGAGGTCGAGCAGCTCGAACGGGCCGAGCTTCAGGCCGAGGACGTCCCGGGCGATGCGGTCGACGTCGGCGGGCTCGGCCAGCGCCTCGGCGAGGATCTGCAGGGCCTCGGTGTTCAGGCCGCGGCCGGCGTGGTTGACCAGGAAGCCGGGCGCGTCCTTCGCGAGCACCGGCTCGTGGCCCCAGCTCCTGACCAGCTCGAGCGCCTGGCCGGGCAGCCGGTCCTGGGTGCGGGCGCCGGGCACGACCTCGACCAGCCGCATCAGCGGCACCGGGTTGAAGAAGTGCAGGCCGATGAGCCGGCCGGGGTCGGCCAGCTCGGCGGCGATCTCGGTGACCGACAGCGAACTCGTGTTCGTCGCGAAGATCGTCTCTTGTGGACAGACGCGTTCGAGGCTCGCGAACAGGGCGCGTTTCGTCGCGAGGTCCTCCCGGACGGCTTCGATCACGAGGTCGACACCGTCCGCGGGGGCGTCGGGCGCTTCCACCGGGACCAGCCGGTCCTTGACGGCTTGGGCGTCCTCGCTCAGCTTGCCCTTGGCGGCGAGCTTGTCGATCATCCCGCCGACGTACCCGATCGCCTCGGCGACGGCCTCGCGCCGGACGTCGGCCAGCTCGACGGTCACCCCCGCGGTCGCGGCCAGCTGGCCGATCCCGCGGCCCATCACCCCGGTGCCGATCACCCGGATCCTGCCGACCTTCCCGGCCCACCCCGTCACGTCGTGCCGCCTTCCGCTGTTGGACTCTCGCCTCAGCCTAGAGGCCGACGAACTCCGCCATCCGCTTCGCCGAGTGGGCGAAGAACGCGTCGGCCGGGTCGACGCTGCCGACGTACTGGCCGAACAGGTCGAAGCTGATCGCGCCGAACAGCTGCGTCCACGCCATGAGGAGCCGGGCCACGGTTTCCGGGCCGGCGATGATCCCGAGGACCTTCGTCAGCGCCTCGGCCTGGGCACGCAGCTCGGGCGGCACTTCGCCGTCGACCGCCCGCAGTTCGGTGTGCGTGAGGACCTTGACCAGGGCGAGGGCGACGCGGGAGGCCGGCACGACGGTGTCCTGCGGCGCCGCGTACCCGGGGATCGGCGAGCCGTAGATCAGCGCGTACTCGTGGGGGTGCGCGCGGGCCCAGTCACGGGTGCCCTGCCAGATCGCCAGCCAGCGCTCGCGGAGGTCGCCGGTGCCCGGGTCCGCGTTCTCGGCCGCCTCGCCGATCGCGTTGTAGGCGTCGACGATCAGGTCGGTCAGCAGCCGGTCGCGGCTCGGGAAGTACCGGTAGATCGCGGACGACACCATGCCCAGCTCCCGGGCCACCGAGCGCAGCGACAGCCCGTTCGCGCCGACTTCGGCGAGCTGGCGGCGGGCCTCGTCCTTGATCTCCTGGGTCAGTTCGGCGCGGGCGCGTTCACGCGCGGTGCGGGTGGCGGTCATGTGATCAGTGTGCCACGACGAGAGCGGTGCGCAAAATAGAGAGCACTGCTCTTGACAGTGTGCGGCGCTCTAGTGTTCACTGCTCTTAACCGAGAGCACTGCTCTCCCAAACTCGGAGGCCACCATGACCGACACCCGCTACATCAAGCCCGGCAAGTCCACCAGCGTCTTCAACGAGGTGGTCGCGAAGCTGACGAACCTGGGCGTGAGCGTCTGGGGCAGCCGGGTGCTGACCGTCGTCGGCCGCAAGAGCGGGGAGCCGCGCTCGGTGCCGGTCAACCTGCTGACCATCGACGGTGTCCGCTACCTCGTCGCCCCGCGCGGCGAGACGCAGTGGGTGCGCAACTTGCGGGCGGCCGGCCAGGGCACGCTGCGCGTCGGGCGCCGCGTCGAGACGTTCACCTTCCGCGAGCTGGCCCACGACGAGAAGCCGGGCATCCTGCGCGCCTACCTCAAGCGCTGGAAGTTCGAGGTCGGCGTGTTCTTCGACGGCGTCGACGCCAAGGCCTCGGACGAGAAGCTGCGCGAGATCGCGCCGGGCTACCCGATCTTCGAGATCTTCACGAAGTAGGTTTGCGCCGCGTGAAGTTCGCCGCGATCAGGACCACGCCGACCAGGAACGCGGCCAGCCCGATCAGGAACCACAGCTTCTGGCCGGTCATGAAACTGCCGGTGATGACGCCGATGCCCTGCAGCACCCAGACGGCGCCGACGAGCACGAGCACGACCCCGACCGCGAAGGTGATCCATCGCCTCATCAGCCCAGCTTAGGCGGATCGCTCGTCCGGCACGAGTTTGTGGCGGTAGGCGTAGACGACGGCGTGCACGCGGTCGGGCAGCCCGAGCTTGCTCAGCACGCGCGAGACGTGCGTCTTGACCGTTTCCTCGCCGACGTGCAGCTTCCGCGCGATCTCGGCGTTGCTGGAGGCGTCGGCGAGCAGGAGCAGGACCTCGCGTTCGCGGGAGGTCAGCCGGGCCAGCTCCGGGGGTTCGGCGGCCGCGGGTTCGAGGACCGCCGCGAACTTCGCCACCAGCCGCCGCGTCACCGAGGGGTCGATCAGCGCGTCCCCGCGCGCCGCCACCCGCATCGCCGCCACCAGCTCCTCCGGCGCCAGGCTCTTCAGCAGGAACCCGCTCGCGCCGGCCCGCAGCGCGCGGTAGACGTACTCGTCGGCGTCGTAGGTGGTGAGCACGAGGACGCGGGTGTCGTTGCCCGGCGCGGCCAGGATCGCCTCGGTCGCGGCGAGGCCGTCGAGGCGGGGCATCCGGACGTCGAGGACCGCGACGTCCGGGCGCAGGCGGGCGGTCTCGGCGACCGCTTCGCGACCGTCGGACGCCTCGCCGACGCAGGTGAAGTCGGGCTGGGTGTCGAGCAGCGCGCGCATCCCGGAGCGGAACATCGCGTGGTCGTCGGCCAGCAGGACGCGGATCATGTGCTCTCCACCGGGAAGGTCGTGCGCAGCTGCCAGAGCCCGCCGGTCTCGCCGTAGGAGACCTGGCCGCTGAACAGGGTGACGCGCTGACGGATGCCGGCGAGGCCGCGGTGCGCGTGCTCGCCTTCGGCCGTCCGGTTCGCGCGCAGGCCGTTGGTCACCGAGAGCACGATCTCGGTGCGGCCGTGGTTCAGCTCGACCT
This sequence comes from Amycolatopsis sp. lyj-109, assembly GCF_046548995.1. Classification (NCBI taxonomy): domain Bacteria; kingdom Bacillati; phylum Actinomycetota; class Actinomycetes; order Pseudonocardiales; family Pseudonocardiaceae; genus Amycolatopsis; species Amycolatopsis sp. lyj-109. The sequence continues at coordinate 336,811 of NZ_JAJPWR010000010.1, read as the reverse complement.
CGACCGGGCCCTGGCCGTGGCGAAGGGCGTTGGTGAGGGCCTCCTGGGCGATCCGGTAGAGCGCGATGTCGAGCGAGCCCGGCAGTTCGCGGGACTCGCCCCGCAGCGTCAGCCGGGTCGGCAGGCCGGCCGCGCGGACCGTCTCGACCAGCTCGTCGAGGTTGTCGAGACCGGGCTGTTCGGCGTTGGTCTCGGCGTGCAGGAGATCGAGCAGCCGGCGCAGGTCGGCCATCGCCGAGCGGCTCGCCGACTCGACGGCGCCGAGCGACTTCCGCGCCGGCTCGGCGCCATCGGGCAGGCCGAGCCGGGCGGCGCCGGCGTGCACGCCGATGGCGCTGACGTGGTGGGAGATGACGTCGTGCAGGTCGCGCGCGATGGTGGTGCGCTCCTCGAGCACGGCCCGCTTGACGGCTTCTTCTTCGTGCTGACGGCGTTCGTCGGCTTCCCGCTCGAGATCGGCGATGTAGGCGCGCCGGGCGGTCGTGTACCGGCCGACCAGCCACGGCAGCAGCGCGGAGACGCCGACGTTGATGGCGATCAGCCGCCAGTCGTTCGCGGTCCGCCCGCCGCCTTCGAGGCAGCCGACGGTGACACCGATGAGCAGGGCGCCGAGCGCGAGCACCGCGGGTTTCGTCCGCAGCCAGGCCCCGGCGCGGTAGCCGGCGATGAGGATCCCGGCGTTGTTGCCGGTGACGTACCCCTGGCAGGTGCAGAGGAGCAGCGGGGCACCGGCGAAGAGCACGGCGTGGGCGAGCGCGACCCACCCGGAGTACCGCGCGGCCCCGGCGAGCGCGGCGTTGACGGCGATCCCGCCGAGCAGCACCACCCAGGCCCGCCAGCCGGCCTCGCCGAGCGGGCCGCGAAGGATGAAGAGGGCGGCATCGCAGACGACGCAGACGAGCGCGACCAGCAGCGACTGCCGTCTCAGCGACCCCCGGATGTCCTGCACACCCGCAACTGTGCCCTAACGGTGCAGGACGAGGAACGGGAACGCCCCGATGCCGCGTGAGGGGGGGTCCGCGGCACCGGGGCGTTCCCTGTCTGGGTGCGCCCCAATGTGGCCTTGGTTGCGTCTAGCGCACCGAAGGCCGCCTTGGGTGCGTCAGACGCACCGAAGGCCACATTGGGGCGCTCGGGTCAGTTCGTCGGACGGGCCGAGTATTCGCCACCGCGGCGCTGGCCCGGCTGGCGCTGGCCCTGCTCGAAGCCCTTGCCCAGCGACGCCGCCGTCGCCGTCTGGCCCTCGACCTTGGCCACCACCGTCACGTTGGTGTCGCCGGTCTTCACCTCGCCCGTCTTCTGAGTCGACGCGTCGAGCGTGTACGTCTGCTTGTAGCCGTCCTTGCTGGTCAGCGTCACCGACGTCGCGCTCAGCTCGGTCACGTCGCCCGTCTGCAGGCGCTCGGTCGTGTAGCCGCCGCTGCCGTCCGACACCACGAAGTCACCGTGCAGTGCCTCGCGCAACGCCGTCATTCCGCCGCCCAAGCCACCTCCCGGCCCTCCCTGGCCGCGGAACTGGCCGCCGCCCGGGCCGCCGAACCCGCCGGGGCCCTGGGCCGCCGTGTTGTCGGCGCTGCTCGTGCCGGCCCAGATCGCCGCGCCGCCGCCCGCCGCGATTACCACGGCGATGCCCGCCGCGATCGCCGTCTTCTTGCCGGACCAGCCCTTCTTCGGTGCCGCCGGGGCCGGATCGCCCCAATTGGCGCCCTCGGGCTGGGTGTTCGGCATCGGCTCGGTCGTCATCGTGTCCTCCGGTGGTGCCCACACTGGTCCCACTCAGGTTCGCCGCGGCGGCTGTGTTTGAGCTGTGCGGAGCGTCAGCGGGCGCTGTGCCTCCAAAGCTGTGCCTCCAAAGCTGTGCCTCCAAAGCTGTGCCTCCAAAGCTGTGCCTCGATCGCGCGAACCTTCACAGCAAATGCACAGCGACCACACAGCGAACACCGACGCCTGGCCGGGAAGGTGGCACTATGACCGCTATGAACGCCACGTCACCAGGCCCTGGCAAGGCCGACCTGCGCCGCGCCGACGGGAGCCCGGTCCGGGTGCTCGTCGTCGACGACGAGGCGACGCTGGCCGAGCTCGTGTCGATGGCCCTGCGGATGGAGGGCTGGGAGATACGCAGCGCGGGCGACGGCACCGAGGCCGTCCGGATCGCGCGCGACTTCCGCCCCGACGCCGTCGTCCTCGACGTCATGCTCCCCGACTTCAGCGGCCTGGAGGTGCTGCGCCGGATGCGGTCCGAGGCGCCCCACCTGCCGGTGCTGTTCCTGACGGCGAAGGACGCGGTCGAGGACCGCATCGCCGGGCTCACCGCGGGCGGCGACGACTACGTCACCAAGCCGTTCAGCCTCGAAGAGGTGGCGTTGCGACTGCGCGCGCTGCTGCGCCGGGCCGGCGGGGTGACCGGCGCGAGCGGGTCGACGCTGGTCGTCGGCGACCTCACCTTGGACGAGGACAGCCGCGAGGTGCACCGCGGCGGCGACCTCGTGCCGCTCACCGCGACCGAGTTCGAGCTGCTCCGCTACCTCATGCGCAACCCGAAGCGGGTGCTGTCGAAGGCCCAGATCCTGGACCGCGTGTGGAGCTACGACTTCGGCGGCCAGGCCAACATCGTCGAGCTCTACATCTCCTACCTGCGCAAGAAGATCGACGCCGACCGCGAGCCGATGATCCACACCATGCGGGGCGCCGGGTATGTCCTCAAACCCGCCGGCTGAACCGCGCCCGGCACGGGTCCGGCGGCCGTGGTCGCTGCGGCGGCGGCTGATCGTCCAGCTCGCCGCGCTGCTCGCCCTGGTCTGCGTGGTCGTCGGCGTGGTGACGGAGTTCGCGCTGAGCGAGTTCCTCGTCGGCCAGCAGGACAAGCGGCTGGCCGCGGCGAGCGATCGCGCCCTGCACGCCGCGGAACGCCCGCCGCCCTGGACGTACGGCGAGATACCCCCGCCGCCGGACGCGCTGCGCGTGCTCGGGCAGGGCGAGGGCACGCTCGCCGTGGTCCAGATCGGTTCGAAGGCGTCGGCCGCGGTGCTCGACTCGAGCGCGGCTGGGGCGTCGAAGCGCAAGCCGCCGTTCAAGGACATCCCGAAGGCGCAGGCGCTGGCCCTGCTCGCGGTGCCGTCGGACGGGAAGCAGCGCAGCATCGACCTCGGCGGCAGCCTGGGTGAGTACCGCGTCGTCTCGACGACGTCGACCCGCGGGGAAAAGACGGTCATCGGCCTGCCGCTGAAGGACGTCAACGAGACGCTCTGGCAGCTCGGGTTCATCCTCGGCGGCGTCGCGCTCGCCGGGATCCTGGTGGCGGGCGCGGTCGGCGCGGCGACGATCCGGCGCACGATGCAGCCGCTCGACCGGCTGGCCGCGACCGCGACGCGCGTCTCCGAGCTGCCGCTGGACCGCGGTGAAGTCGCGCTGTCAGAACGCGTCCCGGAGGCCGACACCGACCCGAACACCGAGGTCGGCAAGGTCGGCTCGGCGCTGAACCGGATGCTGCAGCACGTCGCGAATGCGCTGACCGCGCGGCACGCGAGCGAGAACCGCGTCCGCCAGTTCGTCGCCGACGCGAGCCACGAGCTGCGCACCCCGCTGGCGGCGATCCGCGGCTACGCGGAGCTGACCCGCCGCGGCGGCGAGCAGGTGCCCCCGGACGTCGCGTTCGCGATGAGCCGCGTCGAGTCCGAGTCGCGCCGGATGACGACGCTGGTGGAGGACCTGCTGCTGCTCGCCCGGCTCGACTCGGGCCGCCCGGTGGTGCACGAGTGGGTGGACCTGTGCCGGCTGGTGGCCGACGCGGTCGCGGACGCGCACGTGGCGGGCTCGGACCACAAGTGGCTGATGGACGTCCCCGGCGAGCCGATCGGCGTCCTCGGCGACGCGGGCCAGCTGCACCAGGTGGTGATCAACGTGCTCGCCAACGCGCGCACGCACACCCCACCGGGTACGACGGTGACGACCGCATTGTCCACTTCGGACGGAATCGTCCGGCTCCGGGTGGCCGACGACGGCCCGGGTATTTCGCCGGAGATCCTCCCGGACATCTTCGAGCGCTTTGCCCGCGGCGACAATTCACGGTCACGCGCGGCGGGAAGCACCGGCCTGGGGCTGGCGATCGTGGCGGCGGTGGTGGCCGCGCACGGAGGCCGGGTCGGGGTGCAGAGCCGTCCGGGGCGGACGGAGTTCGAGATCACCTTCCCCGAAGCGCTGACGCCCGTCTGATACCTCGCGCCGCAGGTCGTGAGTGGTAATTCGGGTTAGAACCCTACTTACCACTCACGACCAGCCGCGGCAGGCGTCTGCGCCGGCCGGGAACGCACCCAGGCAGCCCCCGGCGGCCAACTCACCAACCGGAACGGCCAACTCACCCACACCGCCGGCGAGTTGGCCGGTCCGGTGCGTGAATTGGCCGTTCCGGGCGGTGAGTTGGCCCTACTGACAACGTGGGTCGGCAAAAGACGTTCGCCAGAACCGACTTACCACTCACGACCAGCCGCGGCAGAATCCACAGCTGACGCACAGCTTCGCCACAAGTTCACCACATGCGACGCCGACACGGTGACGGTCATGACGACCACGCTGTCGGCGCCCGAACACGCCCAGGCCCAGCCCGCTCCCGAACGGGAACCCCGGTGGGTCAGGCCTTCCGTGGCCGCGCTGCTGCTCGGTACCGGCCTGCTCTACCTGTGGGACCTGGCGAAAATCGGCTGGGCCAACGACTTCTACGCGATGGCCGTGCAGGCCGGCACGTGGAGCTGGAAGGCGCTGTTCTTCGGCTCGCTCGATCCGGGCAACGTCGTCACCGTCGACAAACCGCCGTTCTCGCTGTGGATCATGGGACTGTCCGGGCGGCTCTTCGGGTTCTCCACCTGGAGCCTGCTCGTGCCGGACGCGCTCGCCGGCGTCGCGTCCGTCGGGCTGCTCTACCTCGCCGTGCGGCGCCTTTCGGGACCTGGCGCCGGGCTGCTGGCCGGGGCCGGGCTCGCGTTGACGCCGGTCGCCGCGCTCATGTTCCGGTACGACAACCCCGACGCCTTCCTCGTTCTCCTGCTCGTCGCGGGTGGCTACTGCGTGGTGCGGGCGCTGGACCACGCGAGCACGAAGTGGCTGGTGCTCGCCGGGGTCGCGATCGGCTTCGGCTTCCTCGACAAGATGTTGCAGGCCTTCCTCGTGCTGCCCGCGTTCGTGCTCGCCTACGCCGTCGCGGCGCCGACGTCGCTCGGGCGCCGGGTCGGTCAGCTGTTCGCCGCGGCGGGTGCGGTGGTCGTCTCCGCCGGGTGGTGGATCGTGGCCGTCGCGCTGTGGCCGGTCGCGGACCGGCCCTACATCAGCGGCTCGACCGACAACACCGTGCTCGAACTGGCCTTCGGCTACAACGGCCTCGGCCGGATCTTCGGCGAAGGCCGCGGTGGGGGCGGCGGCCGGACGTTCACCCCGCCCGCCGGGGTGGAACTGCCCACCGGTGGCAGGGGTGGTTTCGGCGGTCAGGCCGGCCTGACGCGCCTGTTCGGCGGCGAGTTCGGCGGCGAGGCGTCGTGGCTGCTGCCCGCCGCGATCATCGGGCTGGTCGCCGGCCTGTGGTTCACCCGCCGCGCGCCCCGCACCGACCGCACGCGGGCGGCGCTGCTGCTCTGGGGCGGCTGGCTGGTGGTCACCGCGCTGGTGCTCAGCTACATGAGCGGCATCATCCACCCCTACTACACAGTCGCGCTGGCTCCCGGGATCACCGCGACGCTGGCGATCTCCGCGCGGGAACTCTGGCGCGGCCGGGCGAACTTCGCGGCGCGCGCGGTGCTCGCCGTCATGCTCGCGGTGACCGCGGTCTGGGCCTTCGTCCTCCTCGCGCGGACGCCGGACTGGCAGCCGTGGGTGCGCTACGCACTCCTGGTGACCGCCGCGGCCGCCGCCGCGGGCCTGCTCTTCGGCGCCGACCGCTTCCGGCGGCTCGGCCCGGTCGTGGCCGTGCTCGGCCTGTGCGGCGCGCTGCTCGGGACGACGTCCTTCACGCTGGCCACGGCGGCGACCGCGCACTCCGGCGGGACACCGTCGTCCGGGCCGGCCGTCGCAAGTGGACGCGGCTTCGGGGGCCCGCGCGGCTTCGGCGCAGGGGAGGCCGGTACCGCGGTCATCGACCTGCTGAAGGCCACGACGACGAAGTGGGCGGCGGCGCAGAGCGGCGCGATGCAGTCGGCGGGGCTGGCCCTGGCCAGCGGCCGGCCGGTGCTCGCGATCGGCGGCTTCAGCGGCAGCGACCCGGCGCCGACGCTTGCGCAATTCCGGCAGTACGTCGCCGACGGCGACATCCACTACTACGTCGCCGGTGGTCGCGGCGGTTTCGGCGGCGGCCGGGGGACCGCCGGGGAGATCCAGGCCTGGGTCGAGCAGAACTTCGCGTCGCGGACGGTCGGGGGCACGACCGTTTACGACTTGACTAAATCTGTCGGCCGATAGAAATTCGACGGCCGGGTTGAATTGTTTCAAACGTGTTAACAGTCTGGGAATCATCCGCGCTTTCCGGGCCGGTGCAGTATCGGGCGGATGCGGACAGGTGTTCGAATTGTCGGAGCGTGCCCGGGTCATTTCGAACGACCGTTCGGACCCGCCACTTCGCCGTGGGTGAGTAACTCGGTACTCCTTGTTGCTGTCGTAACGACTTTGCGCATCGAAGCGTGCACTTGCACGCAGGTTGCGCTCGCGCACCCGCGAATATTGACCGGGCGGCCGACAGAAACCTTGCCCAGATCGATCTCGAACACATCGATGTCGCTGGCTAGACCAGGTGGCGGTCACTCGTTCGGCTGTAATGGACGGACGTTGTGGGGATCTTGTGCTAGTCGCTAGGCTCTCCGCCGGGAGAGGGACAGGGGTGGCTGATCCGGTGCGCTGAGTGCTGGGATTTCACTGGTAGTAGGCGCCTCCTGTCCGCGTTCTCTCGCGATGACCCGATCAGGTGCGGCGGAAGTGAGCAGCGATGACCGTGCGCGGCAGCGCAGCTCGAACCGATCGACCTCCCCGTCGTCACCACCCGTAGCCCCGAGCGCCGCAATTCCCCCTTTTGGTACGGCACCACTCCACTTCCCCCGCAACCTGGAGTTCGTTGTGATTTCCCGTCCTCGCCCTCGTCTGCTGACGGTGCTCCTGACTTTGCTGACCCTCGCCGGGGTCACGGCTCTTTCGGGGTGCAGTGACAGTTCCGCCTCCGGCAGCGGCGGCAAGATCACCATCGGGTTCAGCGCCTGGCCGGGCTGGTTCCCCTGGCAGGTGGCGCAGGAACAGGGCCTGTTCGCCAAGAACGGCGTCAACGTCGACCTCAAGTACTTCGACAACTACACCGACAGCATCAACGCGCTCTCCAGCGGCGCCATCGACGCCAACAGCCAGACCCTCAACGACACCTTGTCGTCGGTCTCCGGCGGCGCCAAGCTGTCGATCGTGCTGGTGAACGACAACTCCACCGGCAACGACAAGATCATCGCGCGGGACGGGATCACCAGCATCGCCGACCTCAAGGGCAAGAAGGTCGCCGTCGAGCAGGGCCTGGTCGACCACTACCTGCTGCTGCTGGCGCTGCAGTCGGCGAAACTGACCGAAAAGGACATCCAGCTCGTCAACCTCCCGACCGACGCCGCGGCCGCCGCGTTCAAGAGCGGCCAGGTCGACGCGGTCGCCGCGTTCGCGCCGTTCACCTCGACGGCGCTGGAGCGCCCGGGCAGCCGCGCGATCTCCTCGTCGGCCGAGTTCCCCGGCGCCATCCCGGACCACCTCGTCACGTCGCAGAAGCTGATCAAGGACCACCCGAAGGACGTCCAGGCGCTGGTCAACACCTGGTTCGAGACGCTGACCTGGATCAAGAACAACAAGGACGCGGCCGTCAAGATCATGGCCAAGCGCGGTGGCGTGTCCGAAGCGGACTACAAGTCCTACGACGCCGGCACCACGATCTTCACGCGGCAGCAGAACATCGACGCGTTCACGCCGGGCGTCACCGCGCAGCACCTCGACTTCCAGGCGAACAAGATCATCGACTTCATCGTCAGCACCGGGCTCGCCCAGCAGCGGCCGTCGCTCGACGGGTTGTTCGACGACCAGTTCGTGAAGGCCGCCCCCCAGTGACCGGTCCGTCCCAGCGCACCACCCCGGCGGTCACGGCCGACGCACGGGCCGCCGAAGCACTGGAAGCCGAACAGCGGCTCGCCGAACAGCAGGAGGCCGGCCGGGCGGGCGGTGGACGACCGGACTGGTCGCCGCTGCCCCGCCGGGCCGGGCTGAAGCCGTCCGCTTCACCGCTTTTCTCCTTGCGCAAGCCCATTTCGGCGGCGTCCCGCTGGACGCTGGCGGTGCTGTCCTTCGCGATCCCGTTGCTCGCGTGGATCGCGCTGAGCATCAGCGGGGCCGTCGACTCGACGTTCCTGCCGTCCCCGGTCGCGGTCCTCAAGGCCGGGGCCGAGATGGCGAGCACCGGTGAGCTCTTCGACGACCTCGGGACGACCACCCTGCGCGTGCTCGAAGGCTTCGGCCTCGCCGTGCTCGTCTCGGTGCCGCTCGGCATCCTGATGGGCACGTTCACCGCGGGGCAGGCGTTCTTCGAGCCGCTGATCGGGCTGCTGCGCTACCTGCCGGCGAGCGCGTTCATCCCGCTGCTGATCATCTGGCTCGGCCTCGGCGAACCGTCGAAGATCGCCATCCTCTTCATCGGGACGGTCTTCTTCAACACGCTGATGACCGCCGACGTCGTCCGCGGCGTGCCGGACTCGCTCATCGACGTCTCCTACACACTCGGCGCGCGCCGCGGCGAGGTGCTGCGCAAGATCGTCGTGCCGCACTCGCTGCCGGGCATGATCGACGCGATCCGGGTCAACGCCGCCGCGGCGTGGAACTTCGTGGTCGTCGCCGAGCTGATCAACTCCTCGGCCGGCCTCGGCTACCGGATCGTCCGCGCGCAGCGGTTCCTGCAGACCGACAAGATCTTCGCGGTGCTCGTGGTCATCGGGATCGCCGGGCTCCTCATCGACGTCCTGCTGCGCCTGCTGCGCACGCGGGTCGGGAAGTGGGCGGCATGACGCTGGAACTGCGGAACGTCGCCAAGGACTACACCGTCCGCGGCAAGGTCACGCGCGCCCTCGACGGCGTCGACCTCGAGGTGCTGCGCGGCGAGTTCGTCTGCGTCGTCGGCGCCAGCGGCTCGGGCAAGTCGACGCTGCTGTCGCTGGTGGCCGGGCTCAGCAGCCCCACCGAGGGCGAGATCGTGCTCGACGGCGTACCGGTGACCGGGCCCGGGCCGGACCGCGGGCTCGTCTTCCAGGCCGGCGCGCTCTACCCGTGGCGCAACGTCGAGAAGAACGTCGCGTTCGGACTCGAACTCCTCTCGCTCGACCCGGCCGAGCGCGCCGAGCGGGTGAACTGGTACCTCGCCGAAACCGGCCTCCACGGCGTGCGCAAGTCACTGCCGAAGCAGCTCTCCGGCGGCCAGAAGCAACGCGTCGCGATCGCGCGCGCCCTGGCTTGCGAACCGGAAGTCCTGCTGCTGGACGAACCCTTCGGTGCCCTGGACGTCCAGACCAAAGAGGACATGCAGGTGCTCATCCGCCAGGTGTGGGCCGACACCGGCACCACGGTGCTGATGGTCACCCACGACGTCGAGGAAGCGGTCTTCCTCGGCGGCCGGGTGGTGGTGCTCGCCTCGGACCCGGGCCGGATCGCCGCCGACGTCGAAGTGGTGCTGCCCGCCGAGCGCGACCTGGCGGTGAAGCGCGAACCGCAGTTCCTCGCGCTGCGCGCCCGGATCGAGGACCTCGTCCGGGAGCAGCACCGGGGCCACGTGAACCGGGTGGCCGCGGTCGAGTGAGAACGGAAGACGGGAAGGTGGCGGGATGAGACACGGCAGGTCGACCGCGAAACGGGCCGGCGGCAGGAGTTTTCTCGCCCGGCTCGGTATTCGCGGCAAGCTGAACCTGCTGCTCCTGCCCCCGCTGATCGCGGTGGTGCTGGTGTCGGTGCCGTTCGTGCTGACGCAGGCGAACAGCGCCGGTGCGGCGGCGGAGTCGGCCGCCGTGGCGCGGCACGCCCAGCAGCTCGGCGGGTTGATGTGGCAGCTGCAGCGCGAACGGCTGCTGACGGGCGCGTTCGTGGCGACGCCGTCGGCGAGTCCCGACCAGATGGTCCAGCAGCAGAAGGTGGTCGACCAGACGGTCGCCGAGGTCCGCGGTTCACTGGGCGACGACGCTCCCGACGAGCTTTCCGCGGCGCTGACCCGGATCGGCTCGCTCGCCGAGCTGCGGCAGAACGCGGCCCGCCGCGGCGTCGCGCTCGACAGCGTCGCCCGGACCTACAACGCCGTGATCGACGCGGTGATCGACTCCCTACGCCTGGTCCCGCAGCTCACCAGTGACGCCGAGGGCGCTCGCGAGCTGACGGCGCTGGACGCGCTGCTGCGTGCGAACGAGGAGAACTCGCTGCGCGCGATGGCCCTCATCGTGACCGCGGTGTCGCCGGAGGCCGGCCGGTCCATCCTGGACGACGCGACCCAGCAGGCGCCGATCTTCGTCGACCGGTTCGTCAAGCAGGGCGACGACGGTGACGACGCCCAGCGGTCCGCCCAGGTCGTCCGGATCGAGCAGAGCGACGCCGGCCGGCGCGTCGACGAACTCGCCGCCGAGGTCGACAAGCCCCGTGACGCGGCAGCCACCACGCAGTACGTCGCGGACGTGTTCACCGCGGCGGACTCCCACGCGGGACAGCGGAAGCTCGTGCAGGAGCGGGCGATCAACGAGATCGCCGACTCCGCGACCGGACGTGCCGACAGCGCGACGCAGCTGTCCTGGACGGTCGGTCTCGGCGCCGGCGGCCTGTTCCTGCTGGTCGCCTTCCTCGCCGTCGCGGTCTCCCGCTCGATCGCCGGGCCGCTGCGCCAGCTGACCACCGCGGCGACGTCGGTCGCCGACCTGGCCGGCACCGAGCTCGTCCGCGTGACCGACACCGAAGAGGCCGAAGAGCAGACCCCGCGGCTGGCCACCATCGACGTCGTCTCCGACGACGAGCTCGGCAAGCTGGCCGCCGCGTTCAACCGGGTCCAGACCACCGCGGCCGAGCTGGTCGAACGCCAGGCGCTCACCCGGCGCAACACCAGCCTGATGTTCGCGAACGTCGCGAAGCGCACGCAGAACCTCGTCGGCCGCCAGCTCGCCCTGATCGACGAGGTCGAGCGCAACGAGCAGGACACCCGGCTGCTGGCCAGCCTGTACCGGCTCGACCACCTCTCCACCCGCCTGCGCCGGAACGCCGACAACCTGCTCGTGGTGTCCGGCACCCGCGACGAAACCCGGATCGCCGGCCCGATCGAGCTGTCCACGGCCCTGCGTTCGGCGCTCGCCGAGATCGAGGACTACCAGCGCGTCAAGCTCGGCGTCGTCGCCGAAATCCTGCTGTCGTCGGCCCTCGGTGCCGACCTGGTGCTCGTGTTCGCCGAGCTCCTGGAGAACGCGACGTCGTTCTCACCGCCGGGCGCGATGGTCGAGGTGGACACCATGGCCCTCGCCGACGGCGCCTGCCTGGTCAGCATCGTCGACCACGGCATCGGCATGACCGCGGAGAAGCTGGCCGAAGAGAACCGGCGGCTCGTCGAGCGCGAACGCCTGGAGCTCGCGCCGACCAGTGTGCTCGGCCTGTTCGTGGTCGGCCGCCTGGCGCGGCGCCACGAGCTGGGCGTCGAGCTGCTCGCGACGCCGACCACCGGTGGCGTGACCGCGCGGCTGACCATCCCGGCGGAGCTGTTCAGCCACCGCAACGGCCTGCGCCCGAAGACCGCGCCGACGCCCGTGATCCCGGCGCAGGCCGCGCCGCCGATCGCGTCGTCGCCGCGGCACGCCGCGCCGGCCGTACCGATCGCGTCGTCCACTGTGGACGAATTCCGGCCGCCGGAACCGGAACCGGTCCGCGACCGGCCCGCCGAACTGCCCGCGCCAGCGATCCCGGCGCTGCTCGGCCACGGCAACGGCTTCCGCTGGTTCCGCGAACTGGAACCGGTGTGGCCGGACGCCGAACCCGACGCCAAGCCCGCCGAGGCCCCCGCGCCGGAGGAAGCGGTCGCGGCTGTGTCGTCGGTGTCGACGTCTTCCTCCTCCTCGTCGGAGGCCCGTGGCGGCCTGCGCCGCCGGGTCCGCGGCGCCCAGCTGCCCAGCCCGGGCACGTCCGCGGCGGTGGCCGACACCAAACCGCGGCACGACCCGGAAGCGACCAAGGCCGCGATGGACGGCTTCGCGAGTGCCTTCGCGAAGGCCGCCGAAGTCACCGCACCGCCCACCGCCGCCTTCCCGAAGGCGGCCGAAGTCACCGCGCTGACGGCCGACCTGCCGGCCGCGCCGCCCACCGTCGTGACCGCACCCGTGTCACCACTCCCGGTCCGCGCCCCCGTTGGCGCCTCACCGGTGCCCACGGCCCCGTTCACGGCCGCCGCGCAGTCGCGCGACGGCCTGATGCGCCGTGTCCCCGGTGCCCAGCTCGCCCCGGGCCTGCGTCAGCAGACCGCGGGGCGGCCGCTCGCCCGCGCCGTCGTCAACCGCGCCAAGCGGGACCCGGCGGCCGAACGTGCGGCGTTCGACGCGTTCGCCGCCGGCCTCGCCAAGGCGGACGACGTGACGGCAGACAGCCCGCCCCAAGGCGTGGTCGCCGGTCGTGTGATGGAACGAGGAGAAGAGAGCAGGAAATGAGCATCCCCGCAACTGGTGTCAGTGTCGAAGCCCAGAACTTCAACTGGCTGGTGAGCCGCTTCGCGCAGCACACCGCGGGCGCGATAGCGGCCATCGCGGTTTCGGCGGACGGCCTGCTGATCGCCATGTCGACGGAGCTCGAGCGCTCCAACGCCGACCGCCTCGCCGCGATCTCCTCCGCCATGCTCGGCCTCGCCCACGGCGTCTCCGAAAGCCACCCGCTCGGCTCGCCGGACAAGGTGATCATCGAGCTCGAGTACGGCTACCTGCTCGTCTGCACGATCAGCATCGGCTGCTCGCTCGGCGTCCTCGCGAACAAGCAGGCCAGCCTCGGGACCATCGCCTACGAGATGGCGATGTTCGCCAACCGCGCCACCGAAGTCCTGACGCCGGGGCTCATCGAGGAGCTTAAGAACACTGTTGGAAGCTAGGGAGCGACGCGATGACCGAAGAACCGGACATCTCGCTGCTGCGGCCGTACCTGATGACCTCGGGACGGGCCCAGCCGGTCGACCAGAGCCTCGAAATCGAGGCGCAGGTCATGACGTCCCGCCTCGGTGCGGCGTCGCACCCGAAGCTCACGTTCGAACGCCAGGAAATCGTTTCCCTCTGCCGGAACACGATGTCGGTCGCCGAGGTGGCCGCCATGCTCGGCCTGCACATCGGGGTGGCCAGGGTGCTGGTGGCCGACCTCGCCGAGCTGGGTTACGTCGTCGTCCGGCGGCCAGGCAACCACAACTCGCACGACCTCGGCATGATCGAAAGGGTCATTCGTGGACTCGAAGCCATTCACTGAACCGGGCACCCGGCCGCCGGCCCCGGTCAAGATCGTCATCGCGGGCGGCTTCGGCGTCGGCAAGACGACGGCGGTGTCGTCCATCTCGGAGATCAAGCCGCTGACGACCGAGGCGGCGATCACGTCCATGTCCGTGGACAACACGGGCCACGTCCCGTCCAAGACCACGACGACGGTGGCCCTGGACTTCGGCTGCATCACCATCGACGAAGAGGTGAAGCTGTACCTGTTCGGCACGCCCGGCCAGGACCGCTTCGGCTTCATGTGGCAGGACCTGGTCCACGGCGCACTGGGCGCGCTGGTGATCGTGGACACCCGCCGCATGGACGACTGCTACCCGGCGGTCGACTACTTCGAGAACGCGGGCCTGCCGTTCGTGGTGGCGGTGAACATGTTCGACGGCTCGCTCGGCCACAACCTCGAGGACATCCGCTGGGCGCTCGCGGTGAGCGACGACGTCCCGCTGATCACGTTCGACGCCCGGCAGAAGCTGTCGGTGCGGGACGCGCTGCTGGCGGTGCTGCACAACACGTTCAAGCGGGCGCGAGCCCAGGCTGGTGCGGGTGCTTGATCGGGGCCCGCTACACTGATTCACGGACCCCGCGCGGCGTCCACCCTGTGAACCTCCCCAGGGCCGGAAGGCAGCAAGGATAAGCAGGCTCTGGCGGGTGCGCGGGGTCCCCTTCTTTTCGGCTCCGGCTTCGGGGCTTCGCCCCTTTGCCGGGCCTTCTCTTCGTTCTTCTGCCCGGGGGCCGAGCCCCCGGACCCCCACGGTGCCTTTGGTGCGGCCTGCGAGGCTGCCGCTGTCTCATGCGCCCCAATGTGGCCTTGGTTGCGTCTGACGCACCCAAGGCGGCCTTCGGTGCGTCAGACGCACCGAAGGCCGCCTTGGGGCGCATGGGTGTTGCCTAGAACAGGCCCAGGACGTCGTTCGGGGGCTTTGGGGGCGGTGGGGTGTCCGCGTCGGTGATCGGGGCTGCCTTTCCGGCCAGTTTTCGCAGCTCCGCGCCGTGTACGCACCTTGCCGGGAATGCTGCCGAGGCCGTTCGCTGGGCGATTTCCGCCGTCGGGAGCTCCGTTGCCGAGGCTGCCAGCACCAGGTTGCCGAAGCGGCGGCCGCGCAGGACTCCCGGGTCCGCCAGCAGCAGGACCTCCGGGAAGACCGCGAGCAGGGTGGCGAGGAAGCGGCGGGCGAATGGCAGGCCTGAGCCGTCCGTGATGTTCGCCAGGTAGAGGCCCGGGGCGCGGAGGATGCCCGCGATCGCCGTTGTCGCCTCCAGCGTGGCGAGGCCGCCGGCCAGCGTCGCCCGCTCGAACGCGTCGACCACCACCAGGTCCGCCGAGTCCTCCCGGCGCGTCGCCAGGCCCTTGCGGCCGTCCGTCACCCGGACGCGCAGGCCCGGTACCCGCAGGCCCAGCTGCGTGCGGACCAGCTCGACCAGCTCGCCGTCGGCGTCGAACACCAGCTGGCGCGAGCCCGGCCGCGTGGCCGCGACGTACCGGGGGAGCGTGCACGCCGCCCCGCCGATGTGGAGCGCGTCCAGCCGGCCCGGTGGCAGGCGGTCCACCACGTCCGCGAACCGGCGGACGTAGTCGAACTCCAGGTGGGCGGGGTCGTCGAGGTCGACGTACGACTGCGCGACGCCGTCCACCGAGACGAGCCAGGCGTTGCCGCGGCCGGCGTCGCGGACCAGCTCCGCCGTGCCGAATCGCACCGGGTAGTGCCCGGGTACCGGCTCGGGCTTCCGCGTGCGGCTCACGGGCACCGAGGTTATCGGGTCTCGCGACCGCACGGCGAAGGTTGTCGGTGGTGCCCGGTACTCTCGCCGGGTGGCTCTAGCGCTGTACCGCAAGTACCGTCCGGCGACCTTCGCCGAGGTCGTCGGTCAGGAGCATGTGACCGAACCCCTCCGCACGGCGCTGTCCGCCGGGCGGATCAACCACGCCTACCTCTTCTCCGGTCCACGCGGCTGCGGCAAGACGTCCAGCGCGCGCATCATGGCGCGCTCGCTGAACTGCGCCAAGGGCCCGACGCCGGACCCGTGCGGCGAGTGCAACTCGTGCAAGGCGCTCGCGCCGGAGGGGCCGGGCAGCGTCGACGTCACCGAGCTCGACGCCGCCAGCCACGGTGGTGTCGACGACGCCCGCGAGCTGCGCGACAAGGCGTTCTACGCGCCGGCCGAGTCGCGCTACCGCGTGTTCATCATCGACGAGGCGCACATGGTCACCACGCAGGGCTTCAACGCCCTGCTGAAGATCGTGGAAGAGCCGCCTGAGCACGTCATCTTCATCTTCGCCACCACCGAGCCGGACAAGGTGCTCACCACCATCCGCTCGCGCACGCACCACTACCCGTTCCGGCTGATCCCGCCGGGCGCGATGCGCAGCCTGCTGGAGCGCAACATCGCGGCGGAAGGCGTCGAGGTCGAGCCGGCGGTGTACCCGCTGGTCATCCGCGCGGGCGGTGGGTCGGCGCGTGACACCCAGTCGGTGCTCGACCAGCTGCTGGCCGGTGCCGGGCCGGAAGGCATCTCGTACCCGCGGGCGGTCTCGCTCCTGGGCGTCACCGACGTCGCGCTGATCGACGACATGGTCGACGCCCTCTCGACCGAGGACGCCGCCACGGTGTTCGGCACGGTCGAGAAGCTCACCGAGGCCGGCCACGAACCGCGCCGCTTCGCGACCGACCTGCTCGACCGGCTGCGGGACCTGGTGCTGCTGCGCGCGGTGCCGGAGTCCGCCGGCGGGCTGGTGTCCGCGCCGGAGGACGAGCTGTCGCGGATGGTCGCGCAGGCCGAGCGGATCGGCCTCGGCACCCTTTCGCGCTACGCCGACATCGTCCACAGTGGACTTCTGGAGATGCGCGGGGCGACCTCGCCCCGGCTCGTGCTCGAGCTGTTGTGCGCGCGGATGCTGCTGCCGTCGGTGACGGACGCGGAGAAGGCGCTGCTGGCGCGCATCGAGCGTTTGGAACGGCGCGCGACCCTGGCCGGCGGGGGAGGTGCGCCGGCGGAGGGTGGTGTGGAGCCGCCCCTGCGCGCCGCGCCGGAACGCGAGTTTTCGAGGCCTTCGCAGCGCCCGGCGTCGGCAGGTCCGGCGCCGGTGTCGGAGCCGGAGCGGCCGGCCGCCGCCGACCCGGCAGGTGCGCCTGCTCCGGCTGGTGGTGTGGCTGCTTCCGCCGCCGCCGCGGCGGCTTCGGCCCAGTCCGGCGACGGCGGCTCGGAAGCCCCGCGCACGCCGGCCGGTGGCGCGGCCGCGGCCGCGTCCGCCACCACGGCACCTCAGGCACCGGCCGCGGCTCAGTCCGGCGACGGCGGCTGGGGTGCGGTGCGGACGCCCGGCGGCGGCACGCCCGCCCCGGCGGCGGCAAGCGCCTCCACGTCTTCCGATGGCCGGGAAACCCCGAGCGCGGCCGCTCCGGCGCCGCCGGCCGCGACGGCGGGGCCAGGCGGAATGGATGCCGCCGCGATCCGGAACGTCTGGCCGCAGCTGATGACCGCGTTGCGCAAGTTCACCGGCGGCCGCAGCCTCGAGGCGATGCTGACGCAGGCGACGGTGGCGAGCGTCGAGGGCAACGCCGTGACGCTCACCCACAAGTCCGAGCCCCTGTCCCGCCGCATTTCCGACCAGGACAACGCCCGCAAGATCGCCGGCGCCCTGACCGAAGTCCTGGGCGGCGACTGGCAGGTCCGCTGCGTCCACGGCAACGCCCCGGCCGCTTCCGCGGCCCGTCCGCGGCAGGCGGCCCCGGCACCGGAGCGCTCCTTCACCCGCCAGTCGGCGACGGCCGTGGCACCCGCCGCCGAACCGGCGGCCCGCCCCGCGACCCCGCCGGCCCCGCCGGTCCCGCCGCGGCCCAAGGTCACGACGACCGAGCCGGACATCCCGCTCCCCCCGGAACCCTCCGACGAGGACGACGAGGACCTCTACAACGAGGACGCGAGCCCGGCCCCGCCGCCGCCCCCACCCCCGCCGGACAAGGACCCGGACGAGCTGGCCCGCAAACTCCTCTCCGAGCACCTCGGCGCCCGCCCCCTCGACTGACCGGTCGTGTCGACCCTTCAATCACGCGTGTCGACTCCCTGGTCACGCGTGTCGACCCCCGGATCACGCGTGTCGTCCATCGAGGTACGCGAGTTCGCCGTTCCGGCACGCGGTCGGCGTGCGGGAAGGGTCGACTCGCGTGATTGAACGGACGACACGGCGGGGTCAGGAGGCCAGGTAGGCCTCGATCGCCGCCGCTATGGCCGTGGCGAACTGCTGCCGGCCGTCCGCGCTCGTCATCCGGGCCGCCTCCGTGGCGTTGCGCATGTTGCCGCACTCCACCAGCGCCGCCGGGCGGGTCGAGAGGTTGAGGCCGGCCAGGTCCGCGCGAGCCGACAGGCCGTTCGTGCCGATGTAGTTCGCGGTGCTGAAGCCGCCCGTGCGCATCGTGTCGCGCAGCGTCTGCGCCAGCCGCGTCGACGGCTCTCCCTGCGCCGCGTTCAGCGGCGGCGCCGAATACGCCACGTGGAAGCCGTTCGCCCCGGCTGCCTCCGAGCCGTCGGCGTGGATGGAGACGACCGCGTCCGCGTCCGCATCGTTGCCGATCGCCGCGCGGCGATCGACGCACGGGCCGACCCCGTTGTCGTCCTGTCGCGTGTAGACGACCTTGATTCCCTTGTCCGCCAACGCTTTCCCGACCCGTTGCGCGACGTCGAAGGTGAACGCGTGTTCCGGGTAGCCCGCGTTGGTCGCGGTGCCGGTCGTGTTGCACGGCTTGGTCTGCCCGCGCCCGGCCGGCACCTGGCGGTTGATCTCCGCCGGGTGGGCGCCGTTCCCGCCGTTGTGCCCGGGATCCAGCACGACCACCTTCCCGGCCTCCGAGGGCGTCGACGGCGTCGACGGCGGTGCAACCGACGTAACCGACGAGGGGGACGGTGACGGCGTGGGTGTGGTGGTCGTCCGCGTGACCACGGGAGCGGGGGCAGGGGCCGCCGGCGCGGGCGCCGCCGGAGCGTCGTCGGAGCAGCCGGTGAGCAGGAGGGCACCGGCCAGCAGCAGGGGGGCAGTCGCGCGTCGCACGGCGACCACGGTGCCACAGCCCGGCACTTCGCGTGGCGCGACTACCCTGGTGGGGACACAGGCGTGCAGAGAGGACCGAGTGCGATCATGGCCCAACCCGGCGGCGGCTTCGACCTTTCCCAGCTGATGCAGCAGGCGCAGCAGATGCAGCAGAAGCTCGTCGAGGCCCAGGAAGAACTGGCCAACACCGAGGTCACCGGCACCGCCGGCGGCGGACTGGTCACCGCGACCGTCTCCGGTGACAGCCAGCTGAAGAGCCTGCAGATCGACCCGAAGGTGGTCGACCCGGACGACGTCGAGACGCTGTCCGACCTGATCGTCGCGGCGGTCCGCGACGCGTCGGCGAGCGCGCAGAAGCTCACCGAGCAGAAGCTCGGCCCGCTGGCCGGCGGGCTCGGCGGCGGTGGCGGCATGCCGGACCTCGGCAGCCTCGGCTTCGGCGGCTGACGAACTTGTACGAAGGTGTCGTCCAGGACCTGATCGACGAGCTCGGGCGGCTGCCCGGGGTCGGGCCGAAGAGCGCCCAGCGGATCGCGTTCCACCTGCTGGCCGCGGACCCGGCGGACATCTCGCGGCTGCAGGACGTCCTCGGCAAGGTCAAGGAGGGCGTGCAGTTCTGCGAGATCTGCGGCAACGTCTCCGAGCACCCGAAGTGCCGCATCTGCCGCGACGAGCGCCGCGACCTCACGGTCATCTGCGTGGTCGAGGAGCCGAAGGACGTCCTGGCGGTCGAGCGCACGCGCGAGTTCAAGGGCCGCTACCACGTCCTGGGCGGCGCGCTCGACCCGCTGTCGGGCATCGGCCCGGAGCAGCTGCGGATGCGCGAGCTGCTCAAGCGCATCGGCGAGGCGGACATCGCGGAGATCATCATCGCCACCGACCCCAACACGGAGGGCGAGGCGACGGCGACGTACTTGGTCAGGATGCTGAGGGACTTCCCGGGCCTGAGCGTGACACGGCTGGCGTCGGGCCTGCCGATGGGCGGTGACCTGGAGTTCGCGGACGAGCTGACGCTGGGTCGCGCGCTGTCGGGCCGCCGGGCGCTCTAAAGCCTCGTGAGTGGTAATGAGGGTTCTAACCCTCATTACCACTCACGACTAGCAGTAGCCGAGCTGCGCCAGCGTGTCGACGACGATCTCGGACGGGTGGTACTTGTCCATCCAGGACTCGCCGCGGCGGTTCTGGTACGTGTCGAGGAAGTTCTGCAGCTTGTCGCCGCGCATTTCCGTCAGCACGACCGTCTCGCCGAGGTGCTGCGGCGTCTCCGTGCGCTCGCGGTGCACCGCGCACGGCAGGCCGAGGTAGTAGCACTCCGCCGAAAGACCACCCGAATCGGTGACGACGTACTCGGCGCGGGCCACCAGCGGCAGGAACTTCAGGTACCGCATCTTCGGCTGGACGATGAACTGGTCGTCGAAGATGTTCCCGATGCCCAGGGCGCGGATCTTCTCGCGCTCCGGCGCGCCGGCCATGTACAGGATCGGCATCTTGCGGCTCTGCTCGCGCAGGATCTCCAGCGCCTCGCGGTACTTGTCCGGGCGCGAGACCAGCTCGAAGCGGTGCAGCGTGGCCAGGCCGAACTTCTCCGGCAGGTTCGGCACGTCCAGCGGCTGGTTGATCGCCAGGCGCATCGCGTCGATCGCGGTGTTCGCCTCGGTGTCGACGACCACGCCGCGGGCGTGGCGCAGGTTGTTGACCTCGCGGATGCTCGGCGCGAAGTGGATGTCGACGATCTTCGCCGCGATCTTGCGGTTCAGCTCCTCCGGCAGCGGCGAGAGGATGCTGCCCGACCGCGCGCCCGCCTCGACGTGCCCGACGCGGGACTTGAGGATCCGCTTGCCGATCAGCGAGCCGTACGGCGTGGTGAACGTGTCGCCGTGCACCAGCACCAGCGGGGGACGGCCGTCCTCGGTCAGCGCGGCGCGCAGCTCGTGGCGACGGCTCCACGCCGTCCGCAGCACCTGCGCGGCCCAGCCCGGGACCTGGGCCGGCGACTCGAGGTTGTGGGCCTTGTCCTCCGGCACCAGCCAGACGTCCGGCTCCGGCATGTTCAGATCCGCCAGTACGTCCGCGACCTCGTCGACGTGCTGGGCGGTGAACCAGATCTTCGGCCGCATCCCGCGCTCGCGGATCCCGTGGTAAACCGGCGCGATCTTGATCAGTTCCGCGGTGGTGCCGAGAATGAAGGAAATCACCAGAGGAGCCCATTTCCGGTCGGGTGCGGTGGCGTAAGGATACTGGCCGACCCGGCGCGCGGGCCGCCGGGTAGCCTCGGCACGGTGAGTGCGAACCCGCTCCTCCCCTCGCTCAGCGTCGTGATCCCGGTCTACAACGAGCAGGACTGGATCGAACGCAGTGTCGGCGCGCTGCTCGCTTCGGCATCGGCCGCGAGCTGGCCGATCGAGGTCGTCGTGGTCGACGACGGCAGCACCGACGGCACGCCGTCCCGCCTCGACGACCTGCGCGAACGCCACGGCATCACCGTCCTCTCCCAGGCCAACTCCGGCCGGTTCGAGGCGCGGCGGGCCGGCATCGCCAAGTCGTCCGGCGAGTGGATCGCGTTGCTCGACAGCCGCGTCATCGTCGACGAGCACACCCTGACCTTCCTGCGCGACCAGCTCGTGGAGCACCCCGAGCGCGCGGTCTGGAACGGCCACATCAACGTCGCGTCCGAGCACAACCCGTACGCCGGCTTCATGGCCGGCCTGGTCAAGGTGCCCTGGCGCAAGTACTGCGCGAACCCGCGGCTGATGTCGTACGGCCTCGACGAGTTCGACGTCTACCCGAAGGGGACGACGTTCTTCTGCGCCCGCCGCGGCCTCCTCGAGGGCTCGGTGACGGCGTTCGCGTCGCTGTTCGACGACCTCCGCTTCGCCAGCGACGACACCCGCATGCTGCGCTGGATCGCCGAGCGCGAGCGGATCTGGCTGGCCCCGGAGCTGTCGGCGACCTACAACGGGCGCGACTCGTTCAAGAAGTTCACGCAGCAGGCCTATTTCCGCGGCACGACCTACGTGGACTCCTACATCGCCTCGCCCGGCCCGGCGCGCAACGCGCTGTTCGGCGCCCTCGCCGCCGGGGTCGTCGGCTTGGTCTTCGCCGCGAAGAAGCCGAAGACGACGCTGGCCGCCGGTGTGCTCGGCGCGGTCGCGGCGGGCGAGGTCGTCAAGAAGTGCGGCGCGACCGGCCCCGAGGCCCGCGCGGTCACCAAGCTGCTGCCGGTGTTCGCCGGCGGGTTCGGCGCCGGTGTCCTGCGTGGACTGGCGATGGCCGTGCGCGCTCAGCTCCGCCGCCGATGAGCACCGAGGCGGACACCGTGGACACGCCGGCACCCGCGCGCAGCGGGCGCGCGACCGCGGGCAGCCTCGGCGGCTCGCTGATCGTGTCCATCGGCCTCGGCTACCTGCTCACGGTCGCCTGCCAGCGGCTGCTGCCGCCGCCGGAATACGCCATCTTCGTCACCTTCTGGGGCCTGGTGATGGGCCTCGGCAGCACGCTGTCGCCGCTCGAGCAGGAGCTCTCACGCCAGTCGGCGGTCGCCGCGCTCGACGGCGGCAAGGCGGGCCGCCCGGCGCTGCGGGCGGTCGCCGTCGGCGTGGTCGTCGCGGCCGTGTTCTCACTCGCGCTGCTGATCCCGCCGGTCAACGAAAAGCTCTTCCGCGGCGACTGGTCGCTCGCGCTGATCGTGCTGTGCGGCGGGGTCGCGTTCGCCTGCCAGTTCGGCACGCGCGGGCTGCTCATCGGCCAGCACAAGGTGAAGGCCTTCTCACTTCTCGTGGTGGCCGAGCCGGCGATCCGGGCGCTGATCCTGGGTGTCCTGTTCGTCTCGGCCGCCTACAACGTCGTTTCGCTGGCCATCGCGGTCGCCGCCGGGTCGTTCGCCTGGCTGCTGTTCGCGCGCCCGGCCCGGCAGCTGCTCGACTTCCGGGTCGAGGGCGACGGCTGGGGCGTCACGTCCCGCCGGATGGGCATGCTGCTGGTCGGCGCGGCCCTGACGGCGGCCGTCATCACCGGTTACCCGGCGCTGGTCGGCCTGCTGGCCCCGGGCGGCGACGGCGACCGCGTCGGTTCGCTGTTCGCGGCCCTGGTCATCGCGCGGCTGCCTCTGACGCTGATCGGGCCGGTGCAGTCGCTGGCCGTGCCGTTCGTCGTCCGGCTGTCGGTGACGGAGGAGGGCCGCCACAAGCTGCGCCGCGTACTGGCTCTCGGTGCCGGCGCCGCGCTGGTCCTCGCCGCGGTCGGCGCCCTGGTCGGGATGTGGATCGGGCCGTGGGCGGTCCGGTTCGTCAGCGGCCCCCGTTACGACATCGACGGCTGGTCGGTGGCCGGGCTCGTCTGGTCGTCGGTGCTGCTGGTGCCGATGCAGCTGCTCACGGCGGTGCTCGTGGCGCGTACGCAGGCGAAGCTCGTGCTGGCGACCTGGGCGGTCGTCACCGGCACCGCCTCGCTGGTGCTGCTGTTCCTGCCGGGCGACACGGTGTTCCGCGCGGTGATCGCGCTGGCGGTGGCGCCGACGCTGGGCCTGGCCGTGGTGCTCGCGTTCGTCCTGCGGCGGGCCCCGGAGCCGGTCGAGTCCGGCCCGGAAGCCGCCTGACGCTCCTCCCGCACGACCGCCGGTCACCGGGATTGTCGTGAGTGGTAATTAGGGTTAGAACCCTCAATACCACTCACGACCAGCCGCGGCAGAAGTCCAGCCGGGGCAGAAGTCCAGCCGCGGCAGAAGTCCAGCCGGGGCCGAGCGTCAGCCTCGGGGCGGGGTCTGCGGCAGGTCCAGCCGGTACACGCTGACCGTGCCCGAGCTGAACTCCTTCGTCAGGCCCGGCAGGCCCGCCAGCCTGCTCAACCCCGGCGCCAGGCTGTACGTCAGCTTGCCCGTCCAGTGGTGGCCGTCCGTGCCGACCGTCGGGGCCGAGGTGTCCACATACACCCAGTGGACGTTCTTCGCCCGCAGGATGCTCTGGACCTCGGCGTCCTCCGGGTAGTAGTTGAACATCGCCAGCAGCGTGATGTTGTCCTGGATCGGGCTGTGGCCGTCCGGGACGATGTTGAGGATCGGCAGGTCGTAGTCCACGTACAACAGCGTCGAGCCGTCGTTCGCGTTGTTGAGGATCGTCTCGCCCGGGGCCGCGTGCTCGTGCAGCCACTTCGCCGCCGCGTCGTCCGCCGCGTCGTAGCGGACGAACTGCGGGGCCGCGTAGCGCTGGCTCAGCGA
Organism: Amycolatopsis sp. lyj-109; assembly: GCF_046548995.1. Taxonomy (NCBI): domain Bacteria; kingdom Bacillati; phylum Actinomycetota; class Actinomycetes; order Pseudonocardiales; family Pseudonocardiaceae; genus Amycolatopsis; species Amycolatopsis sp. lyj-109. Next base: position 313,044 of record NZ_JAJPWR010000010.1, on the reverse strand, counting down.
CAGCGCGCCGGTGTTCATGTAGGCGCGGAACGACGTCACCGTCAGCGCGCCGAGCAGCACCACGATCAGCCCGTACGCCACCGCCGGCCGGAACCGCACCGGAACCGGATTGCGCTTCTGAACCGCGACGACGAACAGCCCCAGCGTCACGAACAGGACCCCCGCCAACGGCGGGATCAGCAGGTAGACGTGGGTGTCGAGGCGGTTGGCGACCCGGTAGTAGTAGCGGCCGATCATCGCGCCGAAGCCCGAGTTGGGCGAGAAGTGGAAGCTCACCATGACCGTCGCCCAGAACAGCCAGGCCGTCAGCAGCGGCCACGCGCGCCGCGACAGCAGCGCGGCCACGACCCCGGCCAGGCCCAGCAGGCCGAGCACCAGCTGGCCCATCGTGCCGCTCGGGTCGAACCAGCCGCCGTACGGCAGCCGGGCGACCAGCTCGAACGACGCACCCAGCTGCGTGCCGCGGATGTTGGCCGGCGCGTCGACCACGGAGCCGTTGCCGAGCCACAGCAGCGCCAGCACGTCCGGGACGATGAGGACGACGGCGACCACGCCCGCCAGCACCAGCGGCAGCAGCGCGCGGACGAAGGCGAGCCGGCCCGCCTTGGTGAACAGCAGGCCGATCAGGCCCGCGATCGTCGTCAGCGCGATCGAGGTCAGCGCGCTCGGGTGCACGTTGAACGCGCCCGCGGCGCCGACGCCGACCAGCACCGCGCGACCCCAGTTGCGCTTGCCGATCACCAGCATCACGGCGACGAGCCCGGGCATCAGCGTCATCGCGGCCGCGTTCGGCAGGACGCCGCCGTCGTGGGCGAAGGCGATGCCGGGGCGGTACAGCTGCACGGAGACCAGCGCGGCGACGCCGGCGCCGAGCTCGACCCAGCCGCGGCCCAGCCGGCCGTGGCGGAGCACCGCCGCGGTGAACGCGGCCACCGACAGTGGCAGCACGACCACCGAGAAGACGACGGTCACCAGGTTCAGGGACAGCATCGTGTCGCCGAAGATGTCGGTGAGCAGCGCGCTGATGTCGGTGAAACCGGGCGGGTAGAACTGGACGTTGGTGTCGTGCACGACGTCGATCGGCAGGATCTGCCACGGCGCCGCCTTGCCGGTGAAGTGCGTGAAGGCGGTCAGCACGGCGTGCGTGACGGTGTCGTGCTCCTGGGTCGGCGTCTGCCACGACCCGAGGCCCTTGTGCCACATGCGGACGCCGAGGCCGACCCCGGCCACGGCGATGAGCGCGCCCAGCACCTGCGCGGCGAGCCCGGCTCGTCCGGTCAGGGTGCGCAGCCGCGGGTCTTCGCCGGGCTCGACCGGCTCGGTGGCCGCGCGACGGCGGCGGACCAGCCACCGCACCCCGCCGAGCACGAGCAGGACGACCACGAGCGTGACAGCCGCGGTCAGCAGGCCGAAGCGGAGCCCGGTGACGCCGGTGAACAGCGACACCAGCAGGACGAACCCGGTGGTCAACGGGGCCGAAAGGCCCGCGAGCCACAACCGTTCTCGTACGCCGGTGACCACGAGGATCGAGAATCCCGGGAGCAGAACCACGAGGATGCCCACAGCCAGCCGGACAGCTTCGGACAGCATGCTTTCTCCGATCAACAAAGCCGCCAACGCCCGGAGTCTATGGGTGACCGCGGTCCGCCCAGGACGCGGGTGACCAGCGAGCTGACGTGCGCGGTAGCGTGGCCGCGGCCTCGCGAACGGTGTTCACCGCGGCGCGCGGCCGTTCCTGGGACGGGCTACGGCGGAAATGGGGTGGGAGAATGGGTTTTCTGCTCATTCTGGCCGCATTCTGGCTGCCGGGTGCGGTTTTCGGAGCGGCGATCGGCCTTCGCGGCTGGACGCTCGGCGCGGCGGCGCCGGTGCTCACGTTCGGGATCGTGGCCCTCGGCATCCCGCTGCTCGGCGGCACGGGCATCCGGTGGACAGCGCTCTCGGTGACACTGTGGACGCTCGTGGTGTCGGCTCTCGGCTTCGCGATCACCTGGGCCGTGGCGCGGTTCACCCGACGGCCCGCGCCCGAAAGCGAGCGCCCGCGGTGGTCGTGGCGCGCGCACGCCTTCACGGCGCTCGGCGTCGCCGCCGGCATGGCGGTCGGCGCGCTCACGGTGCTGCGTGGCATCCCCACGCCGGGCACGGTCAACCAGGACTGGGACGCCGCGTTCCACGCGAACCTCGTCCGCTGGATCGCCGAGCGCGGTGACGCACGCCCGTCGACCATCGGCACCATCGCGAACCTGCCGGGTGAGACCCACTACTTCTACCCCGACACCTACCACGCGCTGCTCGCCCTGCTCTTCGGCAAGGGCGGGCTGACCGTGATGCCGCTGCTGAACTTCGCGTCGATCGCCGTCACCTTCGCGGTGCCGCTCGGCGTGGCCGCGATGTGCCGCGCGTGGCGGCTGCCGGCGGTGACGGCCGCCGCGGCCGCCGCGGCTTCCGCCTGCTTCACCTCGTTCCCCTACGACCTGTTCTGGCACGGCCCGGTCTGGCCGTACGCCGCCGGCGTCGCCCTGGTCCCGGCCATGCTCGCGGTGGTCCGCCTGCTGCTCGAGCCGGGCGGGGCCACCGGACCGCTCGCCGTGGGGATCGGCGTCGCGGGCCTGGCGGCGCTGCACACGAGCGTCGTGTTCGTCCTCGCCGTCTACTGCGTCCTGATCCTGGCCGCCGTGCTCTTCAAGTTCGAGCCGGTCGACTGGCGGCGCGCTTGGCCGTCGCTGGTCGCGGCCGCGCTGCTCGCCGCCGGGCTCGGCCTGCCCCAGGTGCTGCCCTCGCTCTACAACGCCGGCGGCGTCACGTCCGCGGTCTGGGCGAACGCGGCGACCATGACCGGTGCGGTCGGGCAGACGGTCACCTTCTCGCCGATGGCGAGCTTCCCGCAGTGGTGGATCGGCCTGCCCGCCATCGCCGGCATCTTCCTGCTGGCCCGGCAGCGGCGGATGGTCTGGCTGATCGCCGCGTACGTCGTCCTCGGCGGCTTGTACGCGGCGACGGTCTCCATGGAAAACCGCCTGGTCCACCTGCTGAGCGGGCCGTTCTACAACGACAACTACCGGCTCGCCGCGCTGCTGCCGATGATCGGCGCGGTGGGTTTCGGCGAGTTCGTCCACACCGTGACGGCGTGGTTCGCGGCAAAGGTCCGGCCCCGGCTGCCGAAGCTGCACCCGGCCGCGCCCGTGCTGGCCGGCGTGGTGCTGCTGGCCGCCGTGATCGGCGGGTTCAGCCGCGGGTACGTGTACCTCAACTCCGTCCACGTGAACATCGCCTACCGCGGCTTCCCCGCGGTGAGCGCGGACGAGGAGACGGCGTTCGCCTGGCTGGCGCAGCACACGGTGCCCGGTGAGCGCGTGCTGAACGACCGCCTCGACGGGTCGGTCTGGATGTACGCGCTGCAGGGGGTGCAGCCGACCCAGTGGAACTACTACGGCGCCCCGCCCACCAGCGACGTCGGCTACGTCAGCGCGTTCGCGAACCGGCTGGAGTACAACCAGAAGGCCCGGCAGATCCTGCGGGAGCTCAAGGTCCGGTACGCCTTCGTCGGCCGGGGCAACGCCGTCCCCGACCAGCGCAACGATGCCGGCCTGCTGTACCTGGACACCACGCCCGGGTTCAAGCTGGTCTATCGCAACGCCGGTGCCTCGATCTACGAGATCGCGGGACAGCAGGATGTCGTGGCGGCGGGCGCCGCACCCGGGTCCGCGGCCGGTCACGGGCAGTGAAAGGCTAAAGTGATCGCGTGTCAGTGACCCCGGTGACCAACCGCCGTGTGCTCATCGTGATGCCCGCCCTCAACGAGTCGGCGAGCGTCGCGTCGGTCATCGAGCAGGTGAAGCGGGCCCTCCCGAACGGTGATCTGCTGGTCGTCGACGACGGCTCGGTGGACGACACCGCCAAGCTGGCCCGCGCCGCGGGTGCCGAGGTGGCCCGGCTCGCCGTGAACCTCGGGGTCGGCGGCGCGATGCGCACCGGCTTCCGCTACGCCGCCGCCCGCGGGTACGACGTCGTCGTGCAGGTGGACGCCGACGGCCAGCACGACCCGGACGAGCTCGACGCGCTGCTGCGCGGCCTCGACGACGCGGACATCGTGATCGGTTCGCGGTTCGCCGGCAAGGGCGCCTACAAGGCCAGCGGGCCGCGCAAGTACGCCATGGTCGCGCTGTCGCTCGTGTTCTCGCGGCTGGCGAAGACCCGGCTCACCGACGTCACGTCGGGCTTCAAGGCGATGGGGCCGCGCGCGATCCGGCTGTTCGCCGGTTACTACCCGGCCGAGTACCTCGGCGACACGGTCGAATCGCTGGTCATGGCCATCCGGGCCGAACTGACCATCAAGGAGATCCCGGTCATCATGCGCGAGCGCGCGGGCGGCACGCCCAGCCACTCGCCCGTCAAGTCGGCCGTCTACCTGGGCCGCGCCGGGCTCGCGCTGCTGCTCGCGCTGGTCCGCCGCCGCCCCGCGGTCGACTCCTCAGACTCGGCATAAGGAGCTCGGGAAGATGGAAGGTTGGCGCGTCCTCAGTATCGTCGTCGCCTGCGTCGTGCTGTTCGTCGTCCTCGAGATGATGCGGCGGCGCAAGCTGCGTGAGAAGTACGCGGGCGTGTGGCTGATCGTCGCCATCGGTGTCGTGGTGCTGGCCGCGATCCCGGCGGCCGCGAAGTTCCTCGCCGGGCTGACCGGGGTGGAAACCCCGTCGAACTTCGTCTTCCTCCTCGCCGGCGTCGTGCTGGCGCTGGTGTCGCTGCACCTGTCCACCGAGACCGGGCACCTCGAGGAGGAGGTGCGCACGTCGGTCGAGGAGATCGCGTTGCTGCGCTGCGAACTCGAGGACACCCGCCGCGAGCTGGCGAGCCGCATTGCCGAGCTGGAGGCGAAGACGGCGGCTCCCGACGACGTCAAAGGGCTTCCGGAGGTCGAGCGCGTCAGCAAGTGACGCGCTGATCGAAGCCCTGCTCGCCGCCCCCGCGCGGCTGGGCCGGGTGCGGGTGCTGGCCATCGACGGCCCGTCGGGCGCCGGCAAGTCCACGCTGGCCGCCCTGGTCGTCGCCGGCCTGACCGCCCGCGGGTGCCGGACAGCCCTGGTGAGCACGGACGCCTTCGCGACGTGGGACGACCCGGTTTCGTGGTGGCCCAGGCTGGTCGGCGGTGTCCTGCGTCCGCTGGGCGAAGGCGTCGCGGGGGCGTACCGGCGGATGGACTGGTCCACCGGGGCGCCCCGGCCGGGTGAGCTCGTCCGGGTGGCGGTGCCGGACGTCCTGGTGCTGGAGGGCGTTTCGAGCGGCCGGACTTCGGTAAGACCCCTGCTTTCCGGCCTGTGCTGGCTCTCCGGCGGCTCCGCGGCCGAGCGGCTGGCCAGGACGGTCGGCCGGGACGGCGCGGCCGCACGGGCCGAATTGGCGCGGTGGCAACGGTTCGAGCGTGGCTGGTTCGCCGTCGACGGCACCGCCGAAGCCGCCGGGACCCGACTTTCGTAGGAGACCGAGCGGTCACGCACCGTGTCCGAGCCGCTCCGGATCGATCAAGCGTTCCGTAGTCGGATACACGAGTGGACCAATGTCGGTACCGCCATCTGAGTCATGGATCAGGTACTCGGCGCAGTCAAGTCCGGTAAATGGTCACATTCTGTCGTGATTTACGGACACATTGCGGTCAAATCGACGTCCACGTAGCGCGATCGTAACCTCACGTGCTTAAGTGCGGGCCGAGTTCCCGCTAGTGTCGGCGGGCACACCGATCGTCCGTCGAGTTCCTGACCGACCGGACGGTGACTTTGAACCCGAACATCTCCCAAGGGGTGCCAGATGCAGCAATTGCGGCTGACCCGAACACGCCGCGTGGCCCTGATCGGGCTCGCCGGCGCGCTCGCGGTTTCGCTGTCCGCGTGTGCGGAATCCAAGCGCGAAGAAGGCGCGGGGGGTGGTACGGGAGGGACGATGATCTTCGGGACGGCAGGTAACCCGAAGATGTTCGACCCGATTTTCAACGACGAGGGTGAAACCTTCCGGGTCACGCGCCAGATCTACGACACGCTGATCCAGAACAAGCCCGGCACCGCCGACCTCGAGGCCTCGCTGGCCGAGAAGTGGGAGCAGAGCAACGAAGGCAAGACCTGGACCTTCTCGCTCAAGCAGGGCGTGAAGTTCTCGGACGGCAGCGCGTTCGACGCGAAGGCGGTCTGTTTCAACTTCGACCGCTGGTACAACATGAAGGGCGCCGCCGCCCAGAGCCAGATGATCTACTACGCCGACGTCTTCGGCGGGTTCGCCAAGAACGAGAGCACCGACTACAGCGACCCGGTTTACAAGAGCTGCGAGGTCAAGGACCCGGCGACCGCGGTCGTGAACCTGAACAAGGCCAAGGGCGCGTTCCCGGCCGCGTTCACCCTGCCGTCGTTCGCGATCCAGAGCCCGACCGCGCTCCAGCAGTACAAGTCGGACGAGGTCACCCAGTCCGGTGACTCGTTCACCTACAGCGAGTACGCGAACAAGCACCCGGTCGGCACCGGCCCGTTCAAGTTCGACAGCTGGGACCAGGGCAAGGGTGAGATCACCCTGTCGAAGAACGACACCAGCCCGACCCAGACGGCCAAGCTCGACAAGCTGATCTTCAAGGTGATCCCGGACGAGAACGCCCGCAAGCAGGCGCTCAAGGCCGGCGACATCCAGGGCTACGACTTCCCGGCGCCCGCCGACTACGGCCTGCTGCGCAACGAGGGCGAGCAGGTGCTGGTCCGCCCGCCGTTCAACGTGCTCTACCTGGGCATCAACCAGTCCGGTCCGGCCGGCGAGAAGCTGAAGAACGTCAAGGTCCGCCAGGCGATCGCCTACGGCATCAACCGCGAGCAGTTCGTCAAGAGCAAGCTGCCCGAGGGCGCCGAGGTGGCCTCCGAGTTCGTGCCCAAGACGATCTCCGGCTACACCGACGAGGTCACCAAGTACCCGTACAACCCGGAGAAGGCGAAGCAGCTGCTCCAGGAGGCCGGGGCGACGAACCTGACGCTGAAGTTCTACTACCCGACCGAGGTCACCCGGCCGTACATGCCGAACCCGGCGGACGTCTTCACCTCGTTCTCGGAGGACCTGAAGGCCATCGGCATCAAGATCGAGCCGGTCGCCAAGCCGTGGAACGGTGGCTACAAGGACGACGTCCAGAAGTTCGGTTACCACGACCTCCACCTGCTCGGCTGGACCGGTGACTACAACGACGCCGGGAACTTCGTCGGCACCTTCTTCGGCCGCACGAAGAAGGAGTTCGGGTTCGACAACCCGCAGCTGTTCCAGGCGCTCGCCGCCGCGGACGCTTCGCCCGCCGGCGACGCGCACGCCAAGGCGTACCAGGAAGTCAACAAGCAGATCATGGACTACCTGCCGTCCATCCCGATCTCCTACGGCCCGCCCGCGATCGTGGTCGGCCCGAAGGTCAAGGGCTTGGTCGCCAGCCCGCTGACCGACGAGCGGTTCAACACCGTGACTGTCAACTGACGGTTCCACTTTGCGAGGCATGGGGTGGGTGCTACCGCGCCCACCCCATGTTCCGTACTCAGCGGGCTGCCACCTAAGGACTGCAAGTGCTCCGTTTTCTCGTGCGTCGGCTGCTACAAGCGATCCCGACGCTGCTCATCCTGTCCATCCTGATCTTCGCCTGGCTGCGCGCCTTGCCCGGCGGCCCCGCGGCGGCCCTGCTGGGCGACAAGGCGACGCCGGAGAAGATCGCCAACCTCAACCACGTGCTCGGGCTCGACCAGCCCGTCATCATCCAGTACTTCAAGTTCCTCGGCCGCGCGATCACCGGTGACTTCGGCAGTTCGCTGGTCTCCAGCCAGCCGGTGATGGGCGAGATCGGCACGTACCTGCCCGCCACCATCGAGCTGGGCATCTGCGCGATGATCGTCGCGGTGGCCATCGGCATTCCGGCGGGCTACCTCTCGGCCCGCTACCGCGGCGGCGTCGCCGACAACGTGATCATCCTGCTGACCCTGGTCGGGGTCGCGGTGCCGGTGTTCTTCCTCGGCTACATGATGCAGGACCTGCTGGCCGGGCCGCTGGGCCTGCCGTCGCAGGGACGGCAGACGGCCGGGCTCGACGCCACTTCCATCACCAACTTCGCCGTCCTCGACGGCATCATGACCAGCGAGTGGGACGCGGTCTGGGACGCCATCCTGCACCTCATCCTGCCCGCGTTCGCACTGGCCACCATCCCGCTGGCGGTGATCACCCGGATCACCCGCGCCTCGGTGCTCGAGGTGTTCAACGAGGACTTCATCCGCACGGCCCACTCCAAGGGCCTGACCCAGTCGGTGGTGCGACGGCGGCACGTGCTGCGCAACGGCTTGCTCCCGGTGGTCACCACCATCGGCCTGCAGACCGGCGCGCTGCTCGGCGGCGCGGTGCTGACCGAGCGGGTGTTCAACTTCCGTGGCCTCGGCTTCCTGCTGGCCGAAGGGATCGAACGACGTGACTACCCCCGGCTGCAGGCGCTGCTGCTGTTCGGGGCACTGGTGTACGTGCTGGTGAACATGCTGGTCGACGTCTCGTACGGGATCATCGACCCGAGGGTGCGTGTGCGATGAACACTCTGCTGAACAAGAAGAAGGAACCGATCGACAAGCTCGCGTCGGCGTCCGGGCACAGCCTCGGCGCCGAAGCGCTGCGGCGGATGTTGCGCAGCCCGGTGGCCATCACCGGCGGCGTGATCACCGCGCTGTTCCTCCTGGTGGCGATCTTTGCGCCGCTCCTTGCGCCGAAGGACCCCTACGAGCGCTACCTGCAGGACAAGGTTTCCCTCGGCCAGGGCATCATCCCCGGTGCCCAGCCCGGTTTCCCGCTCGGCGTGGACGACTTCGGCCGCGACTACCTCTCGCGGCTGCTCGTCGGCGCCCAGCAGACGCTGCTGGTCGGCGTGCTGGCCACGGTGATCGGCGTGCTGGTCGGCGTCCTCATCGGCGGGCTGGCCGGCGCGTTCGGCGGCTGGGTCGACACCGTCCTCATGCGACTGGTCGACGTCATGCTGTCGGTGCCTTCGCTGCTGCTGGCCATTTCGGTGGCGGCGCTGTTCCAGAAGCCCAGCCAGTGGACGGTGATCCTGGCCGTGTCGATGATCGGCGTGCCGATCTTCGCCCGGCTGCTGCGCGGTTCCATGCTGGTGCAACGCAGCAGCGATCACGTGCTCGCCGCGACGTCGCTCGGTGTGAAGCGGACGTCCATCGTGTTCCGGCACATGCTGCCGAACTCGCTGGGCCCGGTCATCGTGCAGGCGACGCTGACCCTGGCCACCGCCATCCTCGAAGCCGCGGCGCTGTCGTTCCTCGGCTTGGGCGACCCGGACCCGAACCGGGCGGAGTGGGGCATCATGCTGAGCCGCGCGGCCCGGCAGTTCCTCGACGTCCGGCCGGAGCTCGCGTACTACCCGGCCATCGCGATCATCGTGGTGGCGCTCGGGTTCACGCTGCTCGGCGAGTCCCTCCGCGAAGCCCTCGACCCGAAGAACAGGCGGTGAAGCACTGATGGCACTCCTTGAAGTCCGTGATCTCAAGGTCGACTTCGTCCGCCGAGGCGAGCGGTCGTTCACCGCGGTGGACGGCGTGAGCTTCGACGTCGAACCGGGCCAGACGGTCGGCTTGGTCGGCGAGTCCGGCTGCGGCAAGTCCGTGACGTCGCTGGCGATCATGCGGTTGCTCGCCCGGCGCGGCAACGAAGTCAGCGGCTCGGTGCGCTTCGAGGGCACCGACCTGCTCAAGCTGTCCGACCGCGAGATGCGCGACCGCCGCGGCCGCGACCTCGGCATGGTGTTCCAGGACCCGCTGTCCTCGCTGAACCCGGTCATCCCGATCGGGCTGCAGATCACCGAGGTGCTGGAGCGCCACCGCGGGATGTCGCGCAAGGCGGCGTCCGTCGAAGCGGTGGACCTGCTGGACAAGGTCGGCATCCCGGACCCGTCCCGGCGGCTTTCCGAGTACCCGCACCAGCTTTCCGGCGGGATGCGGCAGCGCGCGCTGATCGCGATCGCGCTGGCGTGCCGGCCGCGGCTGCTCATAGCCGACGAGCCGACGACCGCGCTGGACGTCACCATCCAGGCGCAGATCCTGGCGCTGCTGCGGGAACTGGTGCAGGACACCGGCACGGCGCTGATCATGATCACGCACGACCTCGGCGTCGTCGCCGGGCTGTGCGACGAGGTCAACGTCCTCTACGGCGGCAAGATCGTCGAGCGGGCGCAGCGGCACCAGCTGTTCGCCGAGCCGCGGCACCCGTACACGCACGGCCTGCTCGCGTCGATCCCGCGCCTGGACGCGGGCCGCGGCGAGAAGCTGATCCCCATCCGGGGTTCGGTGGCCGACAACATCCCGTGGGACCACGGGTGTGCGTTCGCGCCGCGGTGCCCCAACGCGCTGCCGGTCTGCCGCGAGGTCCAGCCGCAGCTGGTGCCCGACCGGGCTGCGCTGCTGCGCTGTCACAACCCCGTGCGGCCTCCGGTCGCCGCGGGAGGAGGAACCCGATGACCCGTCCTGCTGGTGACGTGCTGCTCGAGGTCACCGATCTCAAGGTGCACTTCCCGATCAAGAGCGGCGTCGTGTTCGACCGGACGGTCGGGCACGTGTACGCGGTCGACGGCGTCGACCTGGCCATCCGGCGGGGCGAAACCTACGGCCTGGTGGGCGAATCCGGCTGCGGCAAGTCCACTTTGGGCCGGGCGATCCTGCGGCTCAACGAGCCGACTTCCGGACACGTGGTGTTCGACGGCACCGACGTCGCCGCCCTCAAGGGAGAAGAACTGCGGAAGGCCCGGCGCCGGATGCAGATGATCTTCCAGGACCCGATGTCCAGTTTGGACCCGCGGCAGTCGGTCGAGTCGATCCTGGTCGAGGGCATGCACGCGCACGGCCTCGACAAGGACAAAGAAACGACCCAGCGGCGGCTGCGTCAGCTGCTGTCCGCGGTCGGCCTGCCGGAGACGTCGTTGCGGAAGTACCCGCACGAGTTCTCGGGCGGGCAGCGCCAGCGCATCGGCATCGCGCGGGCGCTGGCCGTGGAGCCGGACCTGATCGTCGCCGACGAGCCGGTGTCCGCATTGGACGTTTCGGTGCAGGCCCAGGTGGTGAACCTGCTGGAAGACCTGCAGGCCCAGCTCGGCCTGACCTACGTCGTGATCGCCCACGACCTCGCGGTGGTGCGGCACATCTCCGACCGCATCGGCGTGATGTACCTGGGCGCGCTGGTCGAGGAGACCGACGCGGACTCGCTGTACCGGGACCCGCTGCACCCGTACACGCGGGCGCTGCTGTCGGCCATCCCGGTGCCGGACCCGCAGGTCGAGGACACCCGCGAGCAGATCCTGCTCGCCGGTGACCTGCCGTCGCCGGCGAACCCGCCGTCGGGCTGCCGCTTCCACACGCGCTGCCCGTGGAAGCAGGCGAGCCTGTGCGACACCGACCGTCCGCAGCTGCGCGAAATCGGCGGCGGGCACCGGGTGGCGTGCCACTACGCGGAGGACATCCGCGACGGGCGCATCCAGCCGCACGAGGTGAAGCCGGAACTGGTGGAGCTCACCGCGGCACTCAACCCCGACCTGCGCCCGCCGGACATCGGCACCTCCGCCGAGATCCTCTAAGGCAGGGCACTTTCACGTGAAAGTGTCCCGGTGGCGACGCCGGGCACTTTCACGTGAAAGTGCCCCTCAGGTCGTGAGGTTGGCGGCCCGCGACTGCAGGTATGCCTGTTCCGGCAGGCTCAGCGTCCGCCGGGCGGCGGCCAGGTACGCCGCGCGAGCCCCGGCCGCGTCCCCGGACAGCTCCAGCAGGTGCGCCCGGATCGCGTCCACGCGGTGGTGCCGCGCGAGCGCGGAGTCCGTCGCCGCTTCCCCCAGCTCCGCCAGCCCGGCCTCGGGGCCGTGGACCTGCGCGAACGCCACCACCCGGTTCAACGTCACCATCGGGCCGGGCGCCACGACCCGCAGCAGGTCGTAAAGCGTGAGGATCTCGGCCCAGCCGGTCTCGCCGGCGGTCGCGGCTTCGTCGTGGACCGCGGCGATCGCCGCCTGCAGCTGGTAGGGGCCGACGGGCGCGGTCGCCAGCGCCTTCGTGATCAGCGCGACGCCTTCGTCGATGAACGTCCGGTTCCAGCGGGTCCGGTCCTGCTCGGCCAGCGGGACGAGGGCCCCGGTCGCGTCGGCGCGGGCCGGCCGGCGGGCCTCGGTGAGGAGCATGAGTGCCAGCAAGCCGGTGACCTCGCCGTCGTCCGGCAGCTCGGCGCGCAGCTGCCGGACCAGCCGGATGGCCTCGGTGGTCAGGTCGACGCGGCTCAGCGCGTCCCCCGAGCTGGCCGTGTGGCCCTCGGTGAAGATCAGGTAGAGCACCTGCAGCACCGCGGCGAGCCGCTCGGGGCGGTCGTCGCCGGTCAGCCGTTCGCCGCGGAGCTTCTGCTTCGCGCGGCTGATCCGCTGCCCGATGGTCGCTTCCGGGACGAGGAAGGCCCGCGCGATCTCGGCGGTGGTCAGCCCGCCGACCGCCCGCAGCGTCAACGCGACCTGCGACGGCCGCGTCAGCGCGGGGTGGCAGCAGAGCAGGAGCAGGGTCAGGGTGTCGTCGACGCCGCTGACCGGCTCGGGCTCGGGCGGTTCGGCCAGCGCGGCGGACTCCTCACGCCGTTGCCGGGCGGTCTCACTGCGCCACAGCTCGATGCGGCGCCGGGACGCCGTCGTGATCAGCCACCCCTTCGGGTGATCCGGAACGCCTGCGACCAGCCACTGCCGCGAAGCGGCCAGCAGCGCCTCCTGGACGGCGTCCTCGCAGGTGTCGAAGCCGCCGTACCGCCGGACCAGCGCGGCGAGGACCTGCGGCGCGAGCTCGCGGAGCAGGAGTTCGACGTCGGTCACAGCTCCGGCCCGTGCAGCCCCATCACGGGCCGTACTTCGACGACGCCGAAGGACGCTTCCGGGATCCGGCGCGCGATCTCTAGGGCGCGTTCTTCGCTCTCGCAGTCGAGCAGGTAGAAGCCGGCGAGGAACTCCTTGGCCTCGGCGAAGGGCCCGTCGGTCGTCATGGACCCGCTGACCCGCTTGGTCAGTTCGGGGAAGGCCAGCCGTTCGGAGACGATGCGCTCGCCGGAGGCGTCGAGATCATCGTTGAGCTGTTGATAGTGGGCCAGCCCGGCGGCCCGCTGTGCATCGCTCATGCCTTCCCATGCGGCGCGCGACTCGGGGTTGCCGTAGATCAGGACGACGTATTTCACCGAAGCCTCCTCGAGGATGTCGAAGTCCGCCCGGCGGCGCCGACGTCTCTCGTGCAACCACCGACCTTGAGGAGAATGGCATGAGTGAGCAGCAGATCCGCGACCTGATGACGGCCCGTGCGGTGGCGATGGCGGCTCGTGACGCGGAGACGTTGGGCTCGCACTACGCGCCGGACGTCGTGGCGTTCACGTTGGCGCCGCCGCTGGTGCACCGCGGTGCGGAGGTCATCGACGTCGCCGGGCGCCGGGCGTGGTTCGAGACGTTCGAGGGACCGATCGAGTACGAGATCCGCGACCTGGAGGTGACGATCGGCGGGGAACTCGCGTACTGCCACGCGCTGAACCGGATGGCGACCAGGCCGAAGGGGGCGCCGGCGGGGTTCGAGCTGTGGTTCCGGTCGACGGTGTGCTTCCGCCGGGAAGACGGGCAGTGGCGGATCACCCACGTGCACGATTCGACGCCGTTCCACATGGACGGGACGCTGCGGGCGGCGGTCGACCTGAAGCCCTGACCGCCAACCATCCACCGGAGTTGTCCACATGGGGGTGAACCCTGTGGACAACTCCGGTGCCGGGCGGATCTTCCCCACGTACGGCACGATCGAACCCATGCAGGTCACCGTCCTGGGCGCCACCGGCCGGACCGGGCTCCACGTGGTCCGGATGCTCGTCGCGCGGGGACACACCGTCCGCGCCGGCCTGCGTAGCCGTGGCCGCGCCGAGGTGCTCCGCGGCCTCGGTGCCGAGCCCGTCGTCGCCGATGTCACCGCCGATGCCGCCGATCTCGTCGAGGTTTTCACGAACTCCGACGTCGTCATCAGCGCTGTCGGGGCGCCCGATCCGGAACCCGAATCGGTGAACCTCGTCGACCGGGACGGGGCGATCGCCGCCATCCGGGCCGCCGAACTGGCCGGGGTGCCAAGGTACGTCCAGCTCTCCGCGCAGTTCGCCGACGCGCCCGACCAAGGCGACCGGCTCGTGCGGTCGATCCTGCTCGCCAAGCAGATCTCCGACAGCGTCCTGCGGAAATCGGCGCTGACCTGGACCATCGTCCGGCCCGGCACGCTCACCGACGGCCCGGCGACCGGACGGGTCAAGGCCGGCGGGCACCTCGAGCCGGGCCGGATCAGCCGGCCGGACGTGGCCGCCGTGCTCGTCGGGGCGCTGGCCGAGCCGCTCACCGAAAATCGTGGCTTCGACGTCGTTTCCGGGGACTTCCCGGTCGCCCCCGCGCTCGCCGCGCTGGACTGACCCCGACCAAAGTCGTACCCCGGGCCATACCTGAGGATGCCGCCCCGCGCGGACCGCCCCCGGTACCCTTCGGAAAGCGAACACCAATCCGGACGTAGGTACCAGGGGGTACGGGCTGTGCACATCGACCAATGGCTGGAGGCGATCCCGCCGCTCTCGGTGTACCTGATCGTCGGCGCGGTGATCATGATCGAGAGCCTCGGCATTCCGCTGCCCGGGGAAATCGTGCTGGTCAGCGCGGCCCTCCTGGCCTCACAGCACAGCAACCTGAGCCCGCTGTGGATCGGGATCCTGGCCAGTGCCGGCGCCATCATCGGCGACAGCATCGGCTACTTCATCGGAAAAACCGGTGGGCAACGGCTGTTCGCCTGGGCCGGCCGGAAATTCCCGAAGCATTTCGGGCCGACGCACCTCGCCAACGCCGAACGGATCTTCAACAAACGCGGCGTGTGGGCGGTCTTCCTCGGCCGGTTCATCGCGTTCCTGCGGATCCTCGCCGGCCCGCTCGCCGGGTCGCTGCGCATGCACTACCCGAAGTTCCTGCTGGCGAACGCGGCCGGCGGCATCGTCTGGGCGGGCGGCACCACCGCGGCCGTCTACTACCTCGGTGTGGTCGCCGAAGAATGGCTCGGCCGGTTCTCCAAGTTCGGCCTGGTCGCCGCGATCATCATCGGTGTCGTCGTCTTCTTCGTCATGAAGAAGCGCCTCGGCCGCCACCAAGCGGAAGAGGAAAAGCAGGAAGAGACCGCGGCCTAGTACTGCAGGGCGAGATCTTTGTTCAGTGCGGCCGAAGACAGCCTGCCAGGACAATCCTGGACGTCGGCCTGCCGGTCTGCCGCAGCTGGTCGTGAGTGGTAATTCGGGTTAGAACCCGAATTACCACTCACGACCACCGGCCACGGCAGACGGTGACCTTGTTTCCCCAGGTCACGCACACAAGTGTCCCTGTAGTACTAGGGCTCGCCGAGGGCGTCGAGCATGATCCGGAGCCCGAATTCGAACTCCGCCTCGTGGTCGCACACCGCCAGGAAGGGCGCCGCCAGGGAGACCGCGGGCAGCCCGGAACCCTCGAGGTCCGCGAGCCGCTGGACGCTGCCGCCGAACGTCGGTGCGGCCTCGACCTCGCGCATCAGCGTGCCGATGAGGAACGCCAGCACCGCCCGCAGCCCGTGCACCGCGCGGTCCGGCGGATAACCCGCCGCGAGCAGCGGGGCGAGCACCGCCTCCACCGGGGCCAGCGCCGTCATCGAGGCGAGCCGGCGGGTGAACACGAGCGGTGCCGCCCGTGGGTGGCCGAGCAGCGCGGCCCGGAACCCGTGCGCCAGCGCCGACATCGTCTCCCGCAGGTCCGCCTCCGCCGGCGGCGCGGGGATCTCCGCGAGCAGGACCTCGGCGATCCCGTCCAGCAGCGCGTCCTTGCCGTCGACGTGGTTGTACAGGCTCATCGGGTCGACGCCGAGCCGTCGCGCCAGCTTGCGCATGCTCACGGCGGCCAGGCCCTCTTCGTCGACCAGGGCGAGCCCGGCGAGCAGGATCCGCTCGCGTGACAGGACACCCTGGGGCGGACGGCCTCGCCGGGGCGTCACGGCGTGAGCACCGCGGGCAGGTTCTCGTAGCCACGCAGGATGCGCGTCGACCGGCGGCGGCCCCCGGGCAGCACGCGCAGGCCGGGGAACCGGTCGAAGATCGTGCGCAACCCGATCTCGCCCTCCATGCGCGCGAGCGACGCCCCCAGGCAGTGGTGGCGGCCGGCGCCGAATGCCACGTGGTCGCGCGCGCCGGTCCTGGTGACGTCGAAGACGGCCGGATCGGCGAACACGCCGGGGTCGCGGTTGGCGCCCGCCAGCACGGTCGTGACCAGCGCCCCGCGGGGCAGCGGGACCCCGGCGACCTCGGTGGCGCGGGTGGACACCCGGCCGGTCAGCAACACCGGCGGGTCGTACCGCAGCACCTCCTCGACCGCGTTGCCCCACAGCTCGGGCCGTTCGCGCAGCACGGCGAGCTGCCCGGGATCGCCCGCGAGCAGCGCGATGCCGCTGCCCAGCAGGTTGACGGTCGTCTCGAAACCGGCCGCCAGCACCAGGCCCGCGGTGGACTTGAGCTCCGTCTCGGTGAGGCCGACGCCGCCGTCCCGGGCCGCGACGAGCTTGCTGAACAGGTCGTTGCCGGGGTTGCGGCGCAGGTGGTCGAGGTGCTCGCCGAGCCAGGTGTCGAACTCGGCCAGCGCGGTCTCGACGTGCCGGAAGGTGCGCCAGCCGAGCCCGAGGTCGAGGCTGGGCGCCGCGGCCGCACCCAGCGAAAGCACCTTGCCGAGGTCGGACGACGGCACGCCGAGGATCTCGCTGATCACCGTCACCGGCAGCAGCCCGCAGTAGGACTCGACGAGGTCGAGCGGGGCGCCGGGGGCGAGCACGTCGAGCAGGCCGTCCGCGATCTCCTGCACCCGGCCGCGCAGCTGCTCGACCGCGCGCACCGTGAACACGCCGGTGACCAGCTTGCGGTAGCGGGTGTGCTCGGGCGGGTTGACGGCCAGCAGCGACGGCGGCCGCACCGGGTGCAGGTGCTCGCCGGCCGACCACTCGACCAGCCGGCCGAGCGCCGAGCCGTCGGACCCGATGACGCCGACGCGGAAGTCCTCGCTGGAGAGCACCTCCCGGACCGCGGCGTGCGTGGTGGTCATCCAGCCGAACCGGGTGCGCGCAAGCGGGCCGGCGCCGCGGATCTCCTCGAACAGGCCGGTCAGGTCCTCGCCTTCGGCCGCGGCGACCACCATCCGCCCCTGCAGATCCCCGCGCCGGGCCTCGCGGCGCAGCACGGTCCGGGGGAGCGCGTGGCCGAGGCTCCAGCGGACGACGGGTTTCGCGCGGGCCAGGGCTCCTTCGAGCACGGCTTCCCCCTACGGTCGGCGTGCCTACAGTGTAGGTTATCGACGGCCGCGGGCGGGGGTCATCGCCGTTCCCCGACCGGCGCCAGCAGCACGCCCAAGGCGACCAGTTCCGTCAGTGCCATCCCGCGTTCCACCAGGCCGAGCGGAATGAGCGTCCACCATCGGCCGTCTTCCGCCGCGGCGACCACCACCGCGCCCAGGATCACCGCGAACCAGCCCAGCGACAGGATCGCCAGCACGCGCGCCAGCCGGCGGCGACCGGGCGACGACGGGAAGGCCGTGCGCGCCGCGATCAGGACCGCCAGCGGCAGCGCCACGAACGCCACCACGCTGGCGATCCGGTGCAGGGTGCCGCCGAAGTCCGCGCGGGAGACCGTCGCCCAGTCCGGCTTGGGGAACGCCACGATGACCAGCAGCCCGACCGTCCACAGTGTTCCGAGGATGGCCGCGGGCACCGGGAGCCGCCGCTGGCCGCGCAGGACCGCCAGACCGGCCGCCGAGCCGAGGGCGACCAGCACCACCGCGAGGTCGAAGACCCATTTGTGATCGGACAGGCCGTATTCGCTGATCGTGCGGCGGGTAACGCTGATCCGGTCGGTGGGCGGGATGACCTGCAGCAGCAGCACCAGGCCGGCGCCGATCACCAAGGCCGCGATGCCCGTCAGGGAGACCGCGACCGACACCCGTCGCGCAGGGAACGTGACCATGGACCGACAGTAGCCGACCGGTGGTTGAGCTCCCGGTGAAAAGCCGGGTTGAACGCTGTACGACTTACGGCGGTGTCCGCGGCCGGATTTCCTCCATTATGGTCGCTCGGTTCCGGTACGTCCGTGCGTGCCGGTCTCGGTCAAGGAGGTCGCTTCCTGTGGGGAATTCACCAAGACGGCTGGTGATGCTGGCTTCGGCCGTCGCGCTGGCCGGAACGTTCGTCGTGCTGCCGTCCGGCACGGCGGGCGCGGCGCAGAACATCCTGCGCGCCGACAAGTCGGTGGCCCGTTCGTGCTTCGCGAAGGTCCTGCCCAAGGGCACTTCCGGCACCGACCGCCGCGAGCTGACGTCCACTGTGGACGGTCTCGTCCAGGCGCGGCTCAAGCCGGCGCAGGGTGCGGAGGGTGACTGGGACGTCGCCGTGTTCGACAAGGCCACCGGCGCGGTCGTCGCCGCCTCGGCGGCGTTGCGCAGCCACGAACTCGCCGAAAGCTTCGTGAAGAAGGGGCAGGAACTGGTCGTCCAGGGCTGCCGGTACGGCGGCTCGGCCGGTCAGGCCCAGCTGGGCGTGGACTTCCTGGCGCTGACGCCGCAAGGCACGCCCACCGGCACCGCTCCGGCGACCCAGCGCGCCGAGCTCGTCCGCGTCGAGACGCCCACGCGCGCCGACAAGAGCAAGCTGACCGCGCTCGGCCTCGACGTCACGGAGAAGGGTGACGCAACCGGGGTCGAGGTCGTCCTCGCCGGCGACGCCGACCGCAAGACGCTCAAGGACAGCGGCTTCAAGTCGAAGGTCATCGAGGCGGACCTGTCCGCCAAGTCCGTCCAGGACGCGAAGACCGACCGCCAGTACGCCGCCAAGACCGCCGCTTCGGCGCTGCCGTCCGGGCGCACCAGCTACCGGCACCTCTACGAGTACAACTTCGAGCTGAAGGAACTGGCCCGCAAGAACCCCAGCCTGGTTTCGGCGTTCACGATGCCGGAGTCGACCTGGGAGGGCCGGGACGTCGTCGGCGTCGAAATCGCCACCGACGTCAAGAACGTCACCGACGGCAAGCCGGTGAACTTCACCATGGGCGTGCACCACGCCCGGGAGTGGCCGGCCGGCGAGCACGTCATGGAATGGGCGTACGAGCTGGTCAACGGCTATTCGCGCGACGCCGCCATCCGATCGCTGGTCGGCAAGACGCGCAACATCGTCGTGCCGATCATCAACCCGGACGGCTTCGAGATCTCCCGCGAGGCCGAGCCCAAGGGCGACTTCACCCGGTTCGACTACGAGATGAAGCGCAAGAACTGCAACGTCAACGACTCGCCGCCGCAGTTCGCGACCGGCGTGTGCAAGGCGAACCCGGGCGGCCGCATCCGCGGCACCGACCCGAACCGCAACTACGGCGGCTTCTGGGGCGGCGCCGGCGCCGAGCTGGCCTGGAGCGGCGACACCTTCCGCGGGTCCGCGCCGTTCAGCGAGCCCGAGGTGCGGAACGTGCGCTCGATCGTGTCCTCGCGCCAGGTGACCAACCTGATCACGATGCACACCGTCGCCGCGCTGGTGCTGCGCCCGCCGGGCGTGGCGGACGTCCGCCCGCCGCTGGAGGAGCCGCAGTACAAGGCCCTCGGCGACAAGCTGGCCTCGCGCAACGGCTACACCAGCGAGCCGAGCTGGGCGCTCTACGACACCACCGGCACCACCGAGGACTGGTCGTACTGGGCCACCGGCGGCTGGGGCTTCACCATCGAGGTCGGCGGCAACGGCTTCCACGGGCCCTACGCCGACAGTGTCGTGGCCGAGTACGAGGGCTTGGCCCCGGCGGCCGGCGCGGGCAAGGGCGGCAACCGCCAGGCGTACCTGGACATGCTGGGCAACGCGGCCGACCCGCAGCAGCACTCGACGCTGATCGGTTCGGCGCCGAAGAACTACCAGCTCAAGCTGCACAAGACGTTCCAGACGCCGACGTCGCCGGTGATCCAGCCCGACGGCTCCACCAAGCCGCCGATCTACATCACCGACGACCTGAACTCGAAGTTCACCGCCACCGGCGGGCGCTTCGCGTGGTCGGTCAACCCGTCCACGCGGCCGTACGTGGCCGGTCGGTACGGGCGCACCCCGCAAGGCCCCGCGCAGCAGGGCTACGCGGTCGCCAACCCGGCCGGAGTGCCGCCGATCAACCAGAACTACCCGGTCGACCCGGCGGGTGACTCGTTCACCTTCCACGTCGACGGCCTGCCGAAGGTCGACAACGGGAAGTTCAGCGTCAACATCAACTGGGCGAGCACCTCGACCGACTGGGACCTCTACATCTACGACTCGGCGGGCAACCTGGTCAGCTCGTCGGCGAACGGCGGCACGACGGCCGAGCACGCCGTGCTGTTCGACCCGCCGGCCGGCGACTACAAGGCCGTGGTGGTCAACTACGACCAGGCGAACCCGGGCGCGGTCGACGACTGGGCCGGCGACGTGTCGTTCTCGTCGCCGATCCCGCCGACGTACGGGACGAAGGAGGCCTACCAGCTGACCTGCTCGTCGCCGAACGGCAAGCTCGTCGGTGTGGCCGACGTCTACGCCGACCGCGGTCAGACGGTCGACGTCGGCGAGGTCTGCACCCGCTCCGCGCACGCGCAGAAGCAGCGCGCCTCGGGCGGCGTCCGCTAGGTTCACCGAAGTTCGTGAAGGCCACCTTGAGGAACTTGTAGTTCCTGAAGGTGGCCTTCACGGCGTTACGGCCAGAGCGACGCCCAGGACGACCAGAACCGTGCCCACGACGCGGTTGAGGGCCGGTTCGGTGCGGGCGTACCAGCGTTGGGTGGCGGGGGAGGAGAACAGCAGGGCGACGCTCAGGTGCCAGGCGGCGGAGGCGGCGACGATCAGCGCGACGGCGGCGGCCTTGACGGCGGTGGGTTCGGTGGGTGGCAGGGTGGCGGTGAGGACGCTGCCGAAGAACGCGGCGGCCTTGGGGTTGGTGAGGTTGCTGAGGACGCCGCGGCCGAACGCGGTGCCCCGCCGGTCCGGCGGGGTGGGCGCCACGTCGTCCCGGTCCGGCGGCTCCACGGGATCGCTGGGCGCGCGGGCGCGCCACCACAGCCGCACCCCCAGCCACGCCAGGTAACCGCCGCACACCACGCGCAACGCCGTCGCCGGCCACGGCGCGCGGGCGAGCAGGCCGCCCAGCCCGAAGACCGCGACCGCGGCCAGCAGCCCGCCCGCGGCGACCACGCCGAGCGCGATCGCCACCGCCGCCCGCCGGGTCGCGGTGGCGGCCGTGTGGGCGATGAGGACGAAGTTGGGGCCGGGGGTGATCGCGGCCGGGAGGTAGGCCAGGAGCACGGTGCCGAGCGTGGCGGCGGCGTTCACCGGAACCGCCTCACGCCGCCCGCCTCCCGGGCCGCCTTGGGTGCGTCAGACGCAACCAAGGCCACATTGGGGCGCTCGGGCCCCGGCTCATGCCGCGCGGCCGCCGCCGACCACCTGGTCGCGCATCGTCCGCAGCGTCTGGTGGTCCACTGTGGACGGATCCGCGGCCAGCCATTCGCCGATCTCGTGCAGGAACTCGTCCGGCGTCATCGGGGCGACCGGCAGATCACCCGGGTCCGCCGTGGTCAGGTCTCCGCTGCGGCTCGGGTAGACGATCATCGCGCCCCGCAGCGTCACCCCCGGCAGCAAGCCGCGGTAGGCCGCCAGGCTCTCCGCGAGCCGGCTGCCGCCGCCGCGGAACGGGCGGCCGTTGCGCAGCAGCCTGCCGTCCTCCGCCGTCTCGTAGTGGCCCGGCAGCCACAGCTTCGACTCGATGAGCACCAGCCGCTTGCCGCACAGCACCGCGTGGTCCACGTCCGCGAACACCGAGCCCGGCCAGGCGAGCCCGTGGAAGATGCGGGCGCCCGGCAGCCGGGTCAGGTACCCCTCGAGCAGGTCGGCGGTGAGCCGCTCGGCCAGCTCGTCGCGCTCGGTGCCGGGAGTGCCGAACACCGTGCGGCCGCCGAACTCCTCGGCGTAGGCCTCGCGCGCCTTCGCGGCCCGCAGGTACCCGCGCGCCAGCCGCTGGACCAGCAGCGCCGTGCCGGCCGTGAGCAGGAGCCAGACGATGAGCACCGGCGTGCTGAACCCGACGCCGGTGACCAGCGGCAGGAGTACCAGCACCATCCCGGCGACCGCGACCACCACGGGCGTGTGCCCGGGCCCGCGGTGGCGGCCGTGCCGCATCCGGGTGTCCTCGCCGGCGAAGTGCCACCAGCTCAGCTCTTCGGCGTCCAGTTCGGGCAGGTCGGGGACGAAGCCGGGCTCGTCGCCGAAGCGCCGCCGGGGACGCGGCCGGACCGGCACCGGCACCACGGTCGCGCCGCCGGCGTCGTAGCGCGCGCGGGCGATCGGGTCGCTCAGGACGTCGTAGGCCTCGCGCAGCAGCCGGAACGTGCCGACGGTGCCGCCGCCGTCCGGGTGCATGGTCTTGGCCAGCCGGCGGTAGGCCGCCTTGACTTCGGCCGCCGTGGCGTCGCGGCGGAGGCCGAGCACCTCGTAGTAGTCGACGTCGGGCACGCGGGTGGTCACCTCCGATGGCTGCGCGAAGACTTTATTGGGTTGGCTCGGCGGGTCTGTCACCGCCTCGGCGGCGCGCCAGGGTGATGGTCCTCGGTGCAGGTCAGGGCGGTGTGAGGAGTTTTACCGGTGACGGCCCGGAATCGGGCGCTCCGGCGTGGCGCGGCCGGCGGGCCGGGTGACGGCGTCCCACGCGGCGGCCACGGCCGGTCTGCCGTGGTCCCGCAGTGTCCATTGAGGACTGTTTGTCACCCGGAAGTGTTGCCATGCGGGAGAAAGTCGGAGTTCAGGTGACGGTTCGTAGTTGGAGTCCACCCGAATGGCCGTGAACATGTGTTCGAATCCTCGGCTAGGCTCGAGTCATGTCCTCGACCTCCCACAGACGTGACGGGCCCACCGCCACCCCACCTCGGCAGCGGGCCCGTCACCCCCGCCGGCGCTCGCGCAGCAGGTACCGCTGCAGCTTCCCGC
Source organism: Amycolatopsis sp. lyj-109 (assembly GCF_046548995.1). NCBI lineage: Bacteria > Bacillati > Actinomycetota > Actinomycetes > Pseudonocardiales > Pseudonocardiaceae > Amycolatopsis > Amycolatopsis sp. lyj-109. The sequence goes on along the minus strand of NZ_JAJPWR010000010.1, from coordinate 289,969 downwards.
CGGCACTGCGCGGCAGCGCGTCGAGGAACCGCACCCGGCGCGGGTACTTGTACGGCGCGGCAACGGCTTTGGCGTGCTCCTGCAAGGCGTGCACGACGTCCGGGCCCGGGGCGACGCCGGGCCGGAGCACGACGAAGGCGGTCACGACCGCACCCCGATCCGGATCGGGCGTGCCCACCACCGCGCACTCCTCGACGTCCGGGTGCGTCAGGAGCACCTCTTCGACCTCGGGAGCCGCGATGTTGTAACCGGAAGAGACGATCATGTCGTCGCTGCGCGCCACGAAGCGGAAGTAGCCGTCCGGTTCGCGGATGTACGTGTCGCCCGTGATGTTCCAGCCGTCGCGGACGTAGTCGGCCTGGCGCGGGTCGCCCAGGTAGCGGCAGCCGGTGGGGCCCTGGACGGCGAGCAGCCCGGGCGTGCCGTCCGGAGCCGGCCGGCCGTCGACGTCCAGGACGGCCGCGCGGAAGCCGGGGACGACCTTGCCGGTCCGGCCGGGGCGGGCGTCGTCGCCGGCCGCGGAGATGAACACGTGCAGCATCTCCGTGCTGCCGATGCCGTCGATCAACGGCGATCCGACGGCCTCGCGGTAGCGCTCGGCCACGGCGGCGGGGAGGGCTTCCCCGGCGGAGACGGCGCGGCGGACGCCGGCGAGCAGGGGACCGTCGCCGGCGCCGAGGATCGCGCGGTAGGCGGTCGGGGCGGTGAACAGCACCGTCACGCCGTGTTCGGCGACGATCGAGGCCAGCTCCCGGGGGGTCGCGCGTTCCACCAGGAGCACCGACGCGCCGGCGCGCAGCGGGAACACCAAGAGGCCGCCGAGGCCGAAGGTGAAGGCCAGTGGCGGGGTCCCGCAGAACAGGTCGTCCGGGGTGGGCCGGACGACGTGCCGGGAGAACGTGTCGGCGATGGCGAGCAGGTCGCGGTGGAAGTGCATGGTGGCCTTCGGCGTCCCGGTCGTGCCGGAGGTGAAGGCGAGCAGGGCGACGTCGTCGGCGGCCGTCGGCACGTCGGCGAAGGCCGCCGGGTGGCGGGCGCAACGTTCGGCCAGGTCGCCGCGCCCAGAGCTGTCGGAGCCGGTGCCGTAGGCCACCACGGGCAGCGCGGGCGGCAGCTCGTCGAGCAGGCGCTCGTCGCACAGGGTCACCGTGGGCCGCGCCCGTTCGGTGATCTTGGCGAGCTCGCCGCGGCGCAGCATCGGCATCGTCGTGACGGCGACCGCGCCGGCCTTGAGGACGCCGAGCCAGCACGCCGCGAGCCACGGCGTGTTGGTGCCGCGCAGCAGCACGCGGTTGCCCGGCACGACCCCGAGCTCGGCCGTGAGGACGTGCGCGATCCGGTTGGCGCGGGCCAGGACGTCGCCGTAGGTCCACGTCTCGTGCGGTGAGCGCAGGCAGGGGCGGTCCGGGCCGAGGCGGGCGGCGGTCTCGTCGAGCAACGTCGTCGCGGCGTTGAGGCGGCCGGGGTAGTGCAGCTCCGGCAGGTCGAACACCAGCCGCGGCCACTGGTCGGCGGGTGGCAGCCGGTCGCGGCAGAACGAGTCCGGGTGAGCGCTGGGAAAAAGCTTCATCGCGGCTCCTCTGGTTCGAGCTGCACCACCTGGAACGTAGCACTCGTTGCGACCGTCGAAAAGACGCAATGTCGTGGTGATGACGACGGCAACCGGAGAGTCATGTCCGGATCTGCGACCCGCGGGGAAGATTCGCCGGGCCCCGTCCGACGCCGCCGGTCACCCCGTCGTGAGGGCGCGGGAACACGGCGTCGCGGGTCGCCGCCCCGTAGCTTTTCGATCATGGCCGAGACGCCCGAACCCCCGCCCACCCTGGCCGATCCGCGCGCGCTGCTGCTGGGCTACCTCGACCACAACGCCGCCGCCATCCTGCGCAAGCTCGACGGTCTCTCCGAGGACGAACTGCGCCGGAGCGTGCTGCCGTCGGATTGGACGCCGCTGGGGATGGTCAAGCACCTCGCCTGCACCGAACGCTTCTGGATCCGGTACCTGTTCGCCGGCGAGGACGTCGACTTCTCCTGGCCCGGCACGGCCGAACAGGAGTGGTTCGTCGCGCCGGAGGAACCGTCGGGCGACATCACGGCGTTCTTCCTGGCGGAGCGCGAAAACTGCGCCCGGGTCGCCGCCGTCACGCCGCTGGAGTGCCGGGCCGCCCGCACGACCCGCCGCGGCGGCGCCGAAGAGCACCCGACGTTCGCGTGGATCCTGTTCCACCTGGTGCAGAGCTTCGCCCGGCACGCCGGGCACGTGGACGTGGGCCGCGAGCTGGTCGATGGCGTGACCGGCAAATAGCGCGTCAGGCGGGGGGCGCGACCGTGGCGTCCTGGTTCGCGCGGCGCAGGGCGTCGGCGACGAACCCGGTGGCCTTCAGCTCTTCGACCAGCTCGTGCAGGAACGCGAGCGTCTCCGGACGGCGGTCCGGGGTGGTGCAGACCGCCTGCCGGATCTCCATGAAGCGCCCCGGGAGCAGGCGGGTCCCGGGGTGGGAAGCGACGTAGGCGGTCAGCGGCCGGCGGATCCCGGCGGCGACTTCCAGGCCCTCGGCCTCGAACGCCGTGACGCCGTCCTCGCCGCGCACGATCGTGGCGTGCCGGAGGGTCCGGGTCAGGTACAGGTCGTACGCGGAGCCCTGCTTGACGCCGATCCGGACGTCCGGCCGGTCGACGTCGGCCGGCGTGGCGAAGGGCGAGCCGTCCGCCACGACGTACCCGCCTTCGATGACGACGTACGGCGCCGTGAACGCCACCTCGGCCGCGCGGGCGGGCTCGATCGCCAGGAAAGCGAGGTCGGCTGCGCCCGAGGTCACTGCCTCGAACGACTTGCGGGCCGCGTCGAAGCAGCTGAACTCCACCGGGACGCCGAGCCGCGCGGCCGCTTCCCGCGCGAGGTCGACCGTGACCCCGCCCGGGTCCGCCGGCGTGCCGTGCGCGAGCACGGGGTTGCCGAGGTTGACGGCGGCGCGCAGCGTGCCGGTGGGCGCGAGGTCCCCGGTGATGGCGGAAAGATCTCCCATGACCGGCGAGGCTATCGGCGGGACCGGGTGCGCGCCCCGCGAGTGTCGCTCACGCCACCGGCGGCTCGTCCGCGGTGGTCAGGGCGAACACGGTCTCCTGGTGGTAGACCTCGCCGGGCCGCAGCACCGTGCCGGGGAAGTCCGGCCGGTTGGGGGAGTCCGGGAAGTGCTGGGCCTCCAGCGCGAAGCCGGCGCCGCGGTGGTACGGGCGGCCGCTCGTACCGGTCAGGTTCGCGGTGAGGTAGTTGCCCGAGTAGAACTGCAGGCCCGGCTCGGTCGTCCACATGGTCAGCAGGCGCCCGGACGCCGGGTCCCATGCCCGCGCGGCGAACGGTGCGCCGCCGTCGAGCACCCAGTTGTGGTCGTAACCCTGGCCGATCACCAACTGGGGGTCGGCCTCGCCGACGCGGGCGCCGATCGGCGCCCACCGGCGGAAGTCGAAGGGCGTGCCCTCGACCGGGACCGGGTCGCCGGCCGGGATCAGGTCGTCGCCGGTCGGGCAGAACCGGCTCGCGGCGATCTCCAGCCGGTGCTCGTGGACGTCGCCCGCGCCTTCGCCGGCCAGGTTCCAGTAGGTGTGGTTGGTCAGGTTGACGACGGTCGGCGCGTCGGTGGTCGCGAGGTAGGTGATGTGCAGCCGGTCGCGCGCGTCGACGCGGTAGATGACCTCGGTGGTGAGCCGGCCGGGGTAGCCCTGGTCGCCGTCCGGGCTGACCAGCGTGAGCCGGACGGCGACGCCGTCGCCGTCCCGGATTTCGGCCGCCGACCAGACCCGCGTGTCGAACCCGGCGGGGCCGCCGTGCAGGCTGTTCTTGCCGTTGTTCTGGGGCACCCGGTACTGGACGCCGTCGAGGGTGAAGGTGCCGCCGGCGATCCGGTTGGCGAACCGCCCGATCACCGCGCCCAGGAACACCCGGTCCGCTCCGGGCCGGTTGTTGGCGACGTAGGTGTCGAGGTCGGCGAAGCCGAGGACGACGTTGCCGGGCCGGCCGTCGCGGTCCGGCGCTTCCAGCGACTGGATGACGCCGCCGTAGTCGAGCACGCGCACGACCGGCCCGCCGGGACGTCCCAGCGTGTACCGGTGGACGTCGGTGCCGTCGGCCTGGCCGAACAACTCCCGGGTGAGTTCGGGTGCGGTCATCGGTGGGTCCTCCAACCGGCTGTTAGCGCTAACAGCCTCGAACGACCTTAGCCGACCGCGCTGCCCCTGTCAGCCGGTATGGCCGCGGGTTCGAACGTCTTGAATGACTCATTCCTGGCGTCGGACGCCAGGAATGAGTCATTCAAGACGCCGGCGAAAGCTCTCCCGGGTCGGTCAGCGCTCGCCGGCCTGGGGCCGGGTGCCCAGCAGCCGGTGGGCGCGCAGGGCCATCTGGATCTCCAGGCGCTTCGCCGGGTCCGCCAGCCGGTCGCCGAACAGCTCGCTCAGCTGGCTCACGCGGTAGCGGACCGTCTGGGGGTGGATGTGCAGGGCATGGGCGATCTCCGGGGTGCTCCCGTTGTGCTCCAGCCAGCTCAGCAGCGTCTCGGCCAGCCGGGTCTGCTGCTTCACCGTCAGACCCGCGAAGGGGGCGAGCGCCGTGGCCGACAGCTCGTCCAGCAGGAAGCGGTCGATCAGCAGCCAGTGCGTCGCCAGGTGGTCGGCGGTGTGCGTCACCGGGTCGTCGCCGGTCAGGCCGCGGCGGGCGAGGTCGAGGGTGCGGCGCGCCCACAGCAGGGACGTCGCCGCGTCGGCCGGGCGGACGCGGGGACCGACGGCCGCGCGCCAGCCCGGGAGGCGGCCTTCGAGGCCGCGCAGGTCGCGGTCCGGGTTCGGGGTCAGCAGGCACGGCTCGGGGCCATCGAGGTCCAGCAGCACGTCGCCGGCCAGCTGCGGGGTCGGCGGTGGCTGCTGGTCGGTCCGCGGGTCGAGCGCGACGACCGTGACCCACTCGGGCATCGCCCATTGCGCCGCCTTGGCCAGCGTCGCCAGCGTCGCCGGGGACGACGGCGGGGTGGCCAGCAGCAGTTCGAAGAGCCGCCGCCGGCGTCGTTCGAGCGTGCCGGTCGCCATCGCCTGTGCCAAGGTGTACCCCTCGACCGAGTACGAGGAAATCTCTTCCACGTAAGCGAAAATGGCTTCCGCGCCGACGCACAGCACGGCCGCCGGGAAACGGTGGGCCTGGCCCAGCTCGGCCACGTAGCGCCACGCCGCCCGCCCACCCGCGCGGTAGGCGGCCTGCAGGGAATTGAGGCTGCCGCCGTCGTGGTGGACGCGCTTGCCGACCTCCACGAACAGCTTCGGCCAATTGTCCTGTGTGGACGCCAGGTTCTCGATGCTGTCGATGCAGCTGAGCACCGCCTGCTCGATCGCCAGCACGATCATCTTGCCGAACTCGCCTTCGAGCGGCTTGGCGTACTCGGGAACGGCCCGCTGGACCTCCTCGAGGATCAGCCGGGCGAGCGGGTCGGCGTGCTGCCGGAACCGCGGCGCGAGTTCCGTCGGCAGCGAGCACCACAGCTGCCGTGCGCGGCCGGTGCCCCGCGGCTGTGGGATCGTCACCTGCGTGATCGTCCGGGTCATGGCTCACACCCCTTGCCGCGCTCTTGGAGAATTCTGCCGCGCCTCGTGGAGAGTTCGCGCCGTCGTCGGCGTGAAGGCCATGTACTCACACGGGATCGGACTTGGCAACCGCCGTCCCTGCTTCCGGAGCGGGTTCTGTCACGCCGGGCTCAACGGCCGCACCGGCTTTTGTCACCTGCCGGACAAACCCGGAACGCTAACCACGGCATAGATTTCCGGAATTCGATTTGTGAACCGGGACGGTATCTTCGCGCCCCTTCCCGTTGTTAGCGTGATCAACCGGCACGCGGGAGGAGAACACCGATGACGGCGCTCGTTTCCTGGTGTTTCCGCCGGGCCGGCGTCGTGATCGTGCTGTGGCTGGCGGCGCTGGGCGGGCTGGGTGCCGCCGCACTGCACACCGGCGCGGCCTTCCGCGACACGGTGGACCTGCCCGCCGCGGACAGCACGGCGGCGGCGAACCTGCTGCGCGCCACCGGGACCGGCGGCGCAGGGGAACGCGTCGTCGTGCGCTCGCCGGACGGCCCGGTCGACCGCGGCCCGGGCCGCGCCCGGCTCGATGCGCTCGCCGCCCGGCTGGCGGCGTTGCCGCACGTCGTGGCCGTCGATCCACCCCCCGGCGAGGTGTCCGCCGACCGGCGGACCGCGGTGCTCACCGTGCGCTTCGACGCGCCGGCCGCCGACCTCGGGCCGGGGACGGCCGACGCGCTGGCCGCCGTCGTCAGGGACGCCGAGGGGCTCACCGCCGGCGCGTCCGGGGAGCTCGCCTCGATGACGGCCGCCGCCCCCGACCTGGGCAACGCCGGGATCGGCCTGCTCGCCGCGGCAGTGGTGCTGCTGGTGGCCTTCGGCTCGGTGACCTGCGTCCTGCTTCCGGTTCTCACCGCGGCCGTGTCGGTGGGCTGCGCACTGGCCGCCGTCACGCTGTTGTCGCACGTCATGACCGTGCCGAAGATCAGCACCGAGATCGCCGCGCTGCTCGGGCTCGGCGTCGGCGTCGACTACGCGCTGTTCGTCCTCACCCGCTACCGGCAGGGCCGCCGGGACGGCGCCGGGCCCGCGGCGGCGCTGGCCGTCGCGGCCGCGACCTCCGGCCGCAGCGTGGTCTTCGCCGGGGTCACCGTGGGTGTCTCGCTGGCCGGGATGTGCACCGTCGGCCTGCCGTTCCTCAACGGGATCGCGGCCGCCGCCGCGGTCTCCGTGCTGCTGACCGCGGTCGCCGCGCTGACCCTGTTGCCCGCGCTGCTGCGGCTCTTCGCCCGCCGGATGCGCCTGCGCCCGGACGCCCGCGCCGGCCGGTGGGCCCGGCTCGCCCGGTCGGTGACCGCGCGCCCCGGCCCGTACAGCCTCGCCGCGCTGCTGGTCGTGGCCGTGCTCGCGCTCCCGATGACCGGGCTGCGGCTCGGCGTGCCGGACGCCGCGCTCGATCCGCCCGGCAGCGTCACGCGGACCGCCGCCGAACTGCTGGAAGAGGGCTTCGGACCGGGCGCCGGCGCGCCGTTGCTGGTGGTCGGGACCGGCGGCGGCGATGCGGTGGGCGACCTGCGGGAAGCGCTGCTGGCCAGTGCCGGCGTCGGCCCGCCCGCCGCGCTGCCCGGGGGCGGCTGGCTGCTCACGGTCATCCCGCGGACGGCCGCCGACGATCCGGCGACCGGCGAGCTGCTCGCCTCGACGCGGGTGATGGCCAGGATCATCGGCAGCCCGGACGCGCACGTCGGCGGGGTCGTCGCGGCCCGGGCCGACTTCTCCGCGGCGATCACCGACCGCCTGCCGCTGTTCCTGGCCGCCGTCGTCGGGATCTCGGTCCTGCTGCTGGCCTGGGTGTTCCGCAGCGTGCTGATCCCGCTCACCGCGGCGGTGATGAACCTGCTGACCGCGGCCGCGACGACCGGCGTCGTGGTGTTCGTCTTCGGCGGCCCGATCGAGCCGTACCTGCCGGTATTCCTGTTCGCCGGGCTGTTCGGGCTGTCGATGGACTACGAGGTCTTCCTCATCGGCCGGATCCAGGAGGCGTGGCGCCACCACGGCGACACCCGCGCGGCCATCGTCGACGGGGTCGCGGCGACCGGCCGGACCATCACCGCGGCCGCGCTGATCATGGCGCTGGTGTTCGGGTCGTTCGCCTTCGTCGACGCCCGGGTGGTGCGCGAGGCCGGCGTCGGGCTGACCGTCGCCGTGCTCCTGGACGCCGTCGTGGTCCGGTGCGTGCTCGTCCCCGCGGTGATGGCCCGGCTGGGCGCGGCGAACTGGTGGTTCCCGCGCCGGACGGCCGTGGTCGCCGGCGAGCTGGTGGGGAGCACGCGATGACCCGGCGGACCCTGGTCGTGCTCGCGCTCGGCGCGTTCGTCACGACGCTGGACAACACGATCGTCGCCGCGGGCGCGCCGTCCATCGCCCGCGACCTCGCCCTCGACGTCGGGGCACTGCAGTGGGTCGCGCTCGGGTACATGCTCCCGTTCGCCGGGCTGCTGCCGGTGGCGGGCGCGCTGATCGATCGCTGGGGCCGGCGCCCGGCCCTGACCGGCGCTCTGCTGGCGTTCGGTGCCGGGGCGGCGGCGGGTGGCCTGGCGGGCTCGGCGTGGCTGCTGGTCGCCGCCCGGGGGCTGCAGGGGATCGCGGCCGCGTTCCTGGTGCCGGGCCTGCTGAGCCTGCTGCGCACCAACCTCGACGCGCGGGGCCGGACGCTCGGCGCCGCGGTGTGGACGGCCTGCCTGGCGGCGGCGCTGGCGCTGGGCCCGGCACTCGGCGGTGTGCTGAGCGAATACTGCGGCTGGGCCTGGATCTTCTTCGTCAACCTGCCGTTCGTGGCCGCGATGCTGGTCCTGCTGCCGGGAACCGTGCGGCCTGGCCGCGACGACGGGACCCGCGCGCCACCGGCGTCGGCGATGGTCCTGGTGACGGCGAGCCTGGTGCTGGTCACCACCGCGCTGGCCGAACCCGGCCTCCGGATCCCGCTGCTCGTCGCCGGGACGGCGTTCGGCGTGGCGTTCCTCGTCCGGGAACGGCGCGCGGCCGACCGGCTGGTCCCGCCGGCCCTGACCGCGAACCGGGTGTTCCTGGGCTCGCTCGGCCTGCAGCTGCTGTGGGGACTGGGGATCTCCGGGATCTTCTTCTTCACGCCGTTGCTGCACCAGGAGTTCCTCGGCCTCGGCCCGGCCGGCGCCGGACTGCCTCTGGTGCTGGTCGCGGTGGCGGTCGTGGCCGCGACCCCGCTGGTGCCGGCGGCCGTCGCCCGGCACGGTCCACTTCGGACGGTGGCGGCGGGGCTGGCCGTGGTGGGTGCGGGCCTGCTCGCCCTCGCCGCGGTGAACCACGTCCCCGCGCTGTGGCCGCGCGTGCCGGGCATGGTCCTGATCGGCGCGGGCTCGGCGTTCACCGTCCCGATGACGTCGCATGCGCTGGACGTGGTGGCCGAGCGGTATGCCGGTACGGCGTCGGGTTTGCTCACCGCGGCCCGGGAACTGTCGAGCGCGCTCGGCGTCGCGCTGATCGGTGCGGTGCTGACGGCGGTGCGCGCGGCGCGGCTCGAAGCGGGCGTGCCCGCCGGCGCGGCGCTGGCCGGCGGGTACACCGCCGGGCTGCTCGCCGCGGCCGGACTGACGTTCGCGGGCGCGCTGCTGGCCGTGCGCGTGCCGGGGACCCGGCCCGCCGATACCTCGTCGCCGCGTGACAAACGCGCTGTCCCGTAACCCGTTTCCCCATGAGTATCCGAGTTTGAATCGTTGACAACCGCGCCGGCGCGGTTATTCACTGCGCCGGTAAAAGCTCTCTGCGAGGATGCATGGAAACCATTTCCCAGCCGGTTCCCGGCACCGGCGTCCCCGTCGCCGTCGGCGATTCCTTCGCGACCCTGCTGGGTCACTGGGCGCGCCGCCTCGGCGACCGGATCGCCGTGACCCACCTCGACCACCGCGACGGCGCCGACGGCCGGGCCGGCACGCTCACCTGGCGCGAGCTCGACGACCGGGTCGAGGCGGTCGCGGCCCGGCTGTCCGAAGTGGCCGGTCCGGGGGAGCGGGCGGCGGTGCTGGCCGGGCAGTCCACCGGGTACGTCGTCGCGTTCCTCGGTGCGCAGCGGGCCGGGCTGATCGCCGTGCCGTTGTTCGCGCCCGGCCTGCCCGGGCACGCGGGCCGGCTGGCCGCGGCGCTCGCCGACTGCGGCCCGCGCGTCGTGCTGACCACGGCCGGGGAGCGCGAAGCGGTCACCCGGTTCCTCGCCGATTCCCCGGTCGACCCGCTGGTGGTCGACGTCGACGCCGTGCCGCCGGTCGCGCCCGGGTCGCACGACTGGCCCGCGCCCGAGCCCGACTTCCCGGCCTACCTGCAGTACACGTCCGGGTCGACGCGTTCGCCCGCCGGGGTCGTGCTGACCCACCGCAACGTGCTCGCCAACGCCCGCCAGGCGTGTGCCGCCTACGGCGCCGAAAGCGGGACCACGTCGACGGTCAGCTGGCTGCCGCTGTTCCACGACATGGGGCTCATCCTCGGCATCGGCGCGCCGATGGCCGGCGGCTTGTCCTCGGTCCTGATGGACCCCCTGGCGTTCCTCGAACGGCCCGCGCGCTGGCTGCGCGCGCTCTCGGCCAGTCCCGGCGCGATCAGCGCGGCCCCCAACTTCGCCTACGCCTACTGTGCGTCCCGCGTCACCGAGACCGAGAAGGTCTACCTCGAGCTGAGCCGGGTCGTGTCGCTGATCAACGGCAGCGAACCGGTGCTCCCGGCGACCATCGCGAAGTTCCACGACACCTTCGCCGGCTGTGGGCTGCGACCGGAGGTGCACCGGTCCTCCTACGGCCTGGCCGAGGCCACCGTGCTGGTTTCGGTGACGGACGCGGGGAAACCACCGCGGCAGATCACCTTCGACCGCGCCCGGCTCGCCGCCGGGTACGCGGTCCCGGCCGACGCGGGCGGGTCCGCCACGACCCTCGTCTCGTGCGGCCGTCCGGCCGGCCAGCGGGTGCGGATCGCCGACCCGGTGACCGGGCGGCCCGCCGAACCGGGCGAGGTCGGCGAAATCCGGGTCAGCGGCCCGAACGTCGGCCGCGGCTACTGGGGCCGGGCGGAAGCTTCGGTGGCCACCTTCGGCCTGCCCCCGCTCGATCCGGAGACCGGTGAGGGCTGGCTGGCGACCGGCGACCTCGGCGTGGTGTTCGACGGCGAGCTGTTCGTGACGGGCCGGTTGAAGGACCTGGTCGTCGTCGACGGCCGCAACCACTACCCGCAGGACATCGAGCAGACCGTCGAAGAACACCCGGCCGTCCGGCCGCACTCGGCCGCGGCGTTCGCGATCGACGGCGACGGCGGGGAAGCCGCGGTCGTCGTCCTGGAGCGCGCGAAGGACACCGAAGCCGACGTCGCCGAGGCAACGGCGGCCCTGCGGGCGGCGGTGTCGGCCGAGCACGGCCTGCGCCTGACCGACGTCGTCTTCCTGGCGCCGGGCGAGGTGCCCCGCACCTCCAGCGGCAAGATCAGCCGGGCTCGCTGCCGGGTGTCCTATCTGGACGGTGCGCTCACCGCCCGGCGGCTCGGATGAGCGCGCCGGACGCCGCGGCGATCCGCGCCTGGCTGATCGCGCGGATCGGGGTCGTCGACCCCGACCGGCCGCTGCACGAAACCGGACTGTCCTCACGGGACGCGACGAGCCTGGCGGCCGACCTCGGCGCGTTCGTCGGCCGCCCGCTGGCCCCGACGCTGGTGTGGCAGTACCCGACGATCACCGCCATCGCCGAGCAGTTGTCCACTGTGGAGCATGGTTCGACGTACGTTCCGCTGGCCGAGGAGAGCGAGCCGATCGCCGTCATCGGCCTCGGCTGCCGCCTGCCGGGCGGGATCGAGTCCCCGGAGGCCTTCTGGCGCTTCCTCGACGCGGGCGGCGACGGCATCGGCGACGTCCCCGAGGGCCGCTGGGAGACGTTCGCCCCGGCCGAAGACCTCGCCGGCGTGCCGTCGCGCGGCGGGTTCCTCGACGACGTCGCCGGCTTCGACGCGGAGTTCTTCGGCATCACCCCGCGGGAAGCCGAGGCGATGGACCCGCAGCAGCGGATCCTCCTGGAAGTCGTCTGGGCGGCGCTGGAGCACGCCGGAATCCCGCCGGCCACCCTGCGCGGCAGCCGGACCGGGGTGTTCGTCGGCCTGTCGGCCACCGAGTACGGCTCACTGACGATGACCGACGTCGCGGGCGTCGACGTCTGGTCCGGTACCGGCGCGGCGGCGAGCATCGCGGCCAACCGGCTGTCGTACCTGCTGGACCTGCGCGGGCCGAGCCTGACTCTCGACACCGCGTGCTCGTCGTCGCTGGTCGCCGTGCACCAGGCGGTGCAGAGCCTGCGCCGCGGCGAGAGCGAGACGGCGCTGGTCGCCGGGGTGAACGTCCTGCTTTCGCCCGGCATCACCGCCGGGTTCCACCGGGCGGGCGTGCTGGCCGCGGACGGCCACTGCAAGCCGTTCGACGCCGGCGCCGACGGCATCGCCCGCGGCGAGGGCTGCGGCGTGGTCGTGCTGAAGCCGTTGCGGGCGGCGCGGGGCGATCGGGTGCTGGCGGTGATCCGCGGCAGCGCGGTGAACTCCGACGGCCGGTCCAACGGCCTGACGGCGCCGAACCCGGACGCCCAGGCGGCGCTGCTGCGGGACGCCTACGCCACGGCGGGCGTCGACCCGTCCTCGGTGGACTACGTGGAGGCGCACGGGACCGGGACGCCGCTGGGTGATCCGCTGGAGGCGGGTGCGCTGGCGGCGGTGCTCGGGGCGGGGCGCCCCGCGGACCGTCCGCTGCTGCTGGGTTCGGTGAAGAGCAATCTGGGCCACCTCGAAGGCGCGGCCGGGATCACCGGGCTGGTGAAGGTGGTGCTGGCGATGACACACCGGAGGGTGCCGCCGAGCCTGCGCTTCCGGGAACCGAACCCGCACATCGACTTCACCGGGTTGCGGGTGGTCGCGTCGGGGACGGACTGGCCGCGCTACTGCGGGACGGCGCGGGCCGGGGTCTCGGCGTTCGGGTTCGGCGGGACGAACGCGCACGTCGTGCTGGAGGAGTGGCCGGCGGCGTCGTTCCCGGTCCGGGCCGGTGACGGCGGTCCGCAGGTGTTCGCGCTTTCGGCTCGCTCGGAGGAGGTGCTGCGGGCGCGGGCGGGTGAGCTGGCGGACCGGCTGGCGGACGGCTCGGTCCCGCTGGACGCGGCGGCGGCGACGCTGGCGCACCGGCGGGAGCACCTGCCCGTGCGGGGTGCGGTGGTCGCCGAGAGCCGAAGTGACGTGGTCGAGGCCCTGCGAGCCCTGGCCGCCGGCACCGAGCGCCCCAATGTGGCCTTCGGTGCGTCTGACGCACCGAAGGCCGCCTTGGGTGCGTCAGACGCAACCAAGGCCGCCTTGGGGCGCTTGGGTGAGCTCGGGGTCGTTTTCGTTTTTTCCGGGTATGGGTCGCAGTGGGCCGGGATGGGGCGCCTGCTCCTGCGCTCCGAGCCCGCCTTCCGGGCCGAAATCGAGGCTCTCGATCCCGTCTTCCGCGCCGAAGCCGGGTTTTCGCTGCGCGAAGCGCTCGAGCACGACCTTCCCGACCTGGCCGCGACGCAGCTCGCCCTGTTCGGGATGCAGCTCGCCTTGGCGGCTCTGTGGCGCGCGCACGGTGTCGTGCCTGCCGCCGTGCTCGGGCACTCGATGGGCGAAGTGGCCGCCGCCGTCGTGGCCGGGGCGCTCGACGTCGCCGGTGGCCTGAAGGTCATGGCCGCCCGGGCGCGACTGCTCGCCGAACTCGACGAACGCGGTGGTGGGGCGATGGCCGTCGTCGAACTCTCGCCGGCCGAGCTCGCGGACTTCCCCGACGTCACCATCGCCGTCTACGCCTCGCCGGCCCAGTGCACCGTCAGCGGGGCCGCCGACCGCGTCGAGGCGGTGGTCGCGCACGCCGAAGCCCTCGGCAGGCTCGCCCGGCGGCTGCCGGTCGGGGGCGCCGGGCACTCCGCCGCCGTCGAGCCGGTGCTCGGCCCGTTCCGCGCCGCGGTAGCGGGGCTGACCCCCGCCCCGCCCGGAATCCGTTGCTACAGCAGCGTTCTGGACGATCCGCGCGAACCGCCCGCCTTCGACGTCGAGTACTGGGCGGCGAACCTGCGCCGTCCCGTGCGGTTCAGCCAGGCGGTGGCCGCGGCGGCCGCCGACGGGCACCCCGTCTTCGTCGAGATCTCGCCGCACCCGGTGGCGCTGGCCGCGCTCGAGCAGGCCGGCGTCCTCGGCCTGCCCTCGGCGAGCCGCCGCATCGACGAGCGGACGGCGTTCCTCAGCAGCCTCGCCCGGCTGCACGTGCTCGACGGTGACAACCGGAGCTTCGCTCCGAGCCGGGGGCTCCGCCACCCGGACCCCCGAAAGAGCCGGCATCCCGGCCTGCTGGCCGCTCGGCCGCAGACGCCGCCGGTCGAGCTGCCCGGCCCGGTGTGGCGGCACGAACGCTTCTGGCCGCGCCGGAGGATCCACACCGGCGGGGCGCATCCCCTGCTCGGCGTGCACATCGAAGACCCCGGCGGTGGCCATCTGTGGCGCGCCGACATCGGCACCGCGGCGCTGCCGTGGCTGGCCGACCACACCGTCCGGGACGTCCCGGTGTTCCCGGCCACCGGCTTCCTCGAACTCGCGCTCGCCGCCGCCGGCCCCGGTGGCCGCGTCCACGACCTCGAACTGCAGGAAGTCCTCCCGCTCGGCGAGCACACCGAGGTGACCACGACCCTCCGCGGCACCGAACTGAGCGTCCACACGCGAGCCGGGCAGTGGGTCCGCCACGCCATCGCGCGGATCGGCACCGGCGGCACGCCGTCGGCGCCGTTCGGGGAAACCACCGGGGAGCCGGTCGACGTCTACCGGGCGCTGGCCGAGCTGGGGCAGTCCTACGGCCCGGCCTTCCGCGGACTGCGCCGGGTGACGGCCGCGCCCGGGCGTGCGTCGGCGTCGATCCGGCAGCCGGAAGCCGACCATCCCGCCTACGTGCTGCACCCCGCGCTCGCCGACGCCTGCCTGCACGCGCTGGCCGCGGCCGTCGGCGAGGCGGACGCCCTCTACCTGCCGCTCAGCGTCGGTGAGGTGGTGGTCGCCGGCGATCCCGGCCGCGGCGTGCGGGTGGACGCCGTCCTGAAGGAGTCCGGCGACGGCGTGCTCGGCAGCGTCCAGCTGGTCGACGCCGACGACGTCGTCCTCGTCGAATTCCGCGACGTCTACTGCCGCCGCTACCGCGACGCGGCCTTGGCGCGCCTGGTGTTCGAGGCGGCCTGGCTTCCGGCGCCGCTGCCCGCCGCGCCGGAATTGTCGGTGCCGGCCGGTAGTGTGGAAAACGGGGGGCGCCCCCGCGGGCCGAAGCGGGAGCACCGCTGGATCGTGCTGTCCGCCGACAACCGGGAGTTCGCCGGCGAGGACGTCCGGACCGCCCGCCTCGGCGACCGGGCCGAGTTGGCGAAGCTGCTGCGCGACGGGGAACCGACCGCGGTCCTCGCCCTGCTCGGCGACGCGGTCGAACCGGACCCGGCGCGCGGGGCGCGGCTGGTCGAGACCCTCTCCGGGGTCGTCGCCGAACTGGCCGAACTGCCGGTGGCACCAAGGTTGTGGCTGGTGACCGCCGGAGCGCACGCCGTCGAGCCCGGCGAGCGGGGCGACCCCGGACTGGCCGCTTTGCGCGGGCTCGTGCGCGTCCTGGCGTTCGAGCACCCCGAACTCCGGGTGAGCCAGGTCGACGGCGGCGCGGACCGGCTGCGGGACGAGGTCCGCGCGGGCGCGCCGGACGACGAAATCGCCTGGCGCGGCGGCGTGCGGTACACGCGGCGCCTGATCCGTCCCGCCCTCGGCGACCCGGCGCGCGAGCCGGTCCGCGACGGCGCTTATATCGTCACCGGCGGCCTCGGCGGCCTGGGGCTGGCAGCGGCGAAGTGGTTGGCCGCGCGGGGCGCGACGCGGCTGGTGCTGAACAGCAGGCATGCCGCCGACCCCGGGCTCGGCGAGCTGGGCATCGACGTCCGCGTGGTGCCCGGCGACATCGCCGCCCCGGGCACGGCCGAAACCCTGGTCGCGGTGGCCGTCGAAGGGGGTGTGCCGCTTCGCGGGGTGCTGCATGCCGCCGGCGTCCTGGCCGACGGCGCCGCGATCAGCCTCGACGGCGACGCGCTTGAGGCCGTCTGGCGGCCGAAGGCGCAGGGAGCGTGGCGGCTGCACGAGGCGACGGCCGGGCACGACCTCGACTGGTGGTTGGTGTACTCGTCGGCGGCAGCGTTGTTCGGATCGCCGGGCCAGGCAGCGTACGCGACGGCGAACGCGTGGGCCGACGCGCTGGTCGCGTGGCGCCGCGCCCAGGGCCTCCCGGCCGCGACGATCGGCTGGGGCGCGTGGGGCGAGGTGGGAGCGGCGGCCGGGTCGGTCAACCCGGTGCTCGACCCGCTCGGCACCGAGGAAGCGTTGTCGGCGCTGGACTTCGTGCTGGCGCGTGACCGGGCGGCGACCGGGGTGGCCCGGGTGGACCCGGAGACCGTGCTGGAACTCTTCCCGCGGCTGGGGGAGCGGCCGTTCTTCGGGCTCTTCTCACCGCGGACCGAATCGTCCACTTGGGACGGACTCGAAGCGCTGCGCTCGGAGCCGCCGGAAGCGGCCCGCGCGGCGATCGCTTCGCACCTGGCGGGGTTGGTCGCGGATCTGCTGGGGCTGGCGGAGGTCGACCGGACGGTCCCGCTCACTCGGCTGGGGTTGGATTCGCTGTCGGCGATGCGGGCCCGCGGCGCGGTGGAACGGGACTTCGGGCTGCCGTTGCCGATTCCGTTGCTGCTGCGGGGGGCGAGTCTGGCGGAGCTTGCCGGGAATCTCGCGGAGCAGGCGGGTTTCGGGCCTGCCGAACCGCAGGCCGATCTTGCACCCGCAGCGGTCGTGACCGGGCCGCGGGATCCGGCCGAACGCTGGGTCGCCCGGCACTGGCGAGCCGTCCTCGGCGGCCGGGAACCGAGCGTTCACGAGCATTTCGGCGGCGATCCCGCGCAGGCCCGGCAGCTGCGGGCGGCCTTCACCGAACACCTCACCGCCGTTCCCGATGACCACCAGCTCTTCGCCACCCCCACCATCGCCGCGATGGCCGATCTGCTGCGCGCCGAGCTCGAAGGCCATGGCGGTGGCCCGGTGCGCCTGCTCCGCGACGGCGTCTCCGACGAGGCCGTCTTCCTCTTCCACCCGGCCGGCGGCACCGCGAGCGTCTACCGCGAACTCGCCCGGCTGCTCCCGGAAGGCCCACCCGTCTACGGGTTCGAACGCCTCGACGACGAGAACACCATCGAGGGCAAAGCCGCGCGGTACGCCGAGTTGATCCGGGACATCCAGCCTTACGGCCCGTACCGGCTGGGCGGCTGGTCGTTCGGCGGCTGCCTCGCCTACGAGACCGCGCGCTGCCTGCGCGGCGCCGAACTCGTCTTCCTCATCGACACCATCCTGCCGCTGCCCGCCGAGGGGACCCCGGCGGACCTGGTGCTGGACCGCTTCGACCGGTTCGCCGGCCACATCGCCCGGACCTACGGCGTCCCGTTCGAGGTGCCCCGCGAGGAACTGGCGAAGCTGGACGAAGACGCCCAGATCCACTGGGTCATGGCCAAGCTCGCCGAGCAGGTGCCGGGCATGGGCGACGGTGTCCTCAAGCACCAATACGAGTCCTATGTGGACGCACGGGTGGCCGAGCGATACCGGCCGGAACCGTACGACGGGCGCGTGGTCCTGCTGCGCGCAACGGAACCGCATCCGCTCACCACCGCACTGGACCCGCGGTACCTGCGCACCGACGACACCCTCGGCTGGGACGCCCACTGCGGCGACCTCGAGGTCGTGCGGGTACCCGGCGATCACGTGTCGATGATCGACCCGCCGCACGTGGCCGTCCTGGCCGGGCGGCTCGGGGCGGTGGTGCGGTGATGGACGAGCTCACCCCCACCACCGCGTTCCGGATCGCCGATCTCGCCGCCCGGCAGGACGAGGCCGTGCGGATCGCCGAAAAGCGGGCCGTCGACCGGCAGCACGCCAAGGGGAAGCTGACCGCGCGGGAACGGATCGCGCTGCTGCTGGACCCCGGGTCCTTCGTGGAGGCCGACCAGTTCGCGCGGCACCGGTGCACCGAGTTCGGGATGGACACGAACCGGCCGTGGGGTGACGGCGTCGTCACCGGGCACGGCACCGTCGACGGGCGGCAGATCTGCGTGTTCTCCCAGGACTTCAGCGTCTTCGGCGGCAGCCTCGGCGAGGTCTCCGGCGAGAAGGTCCTCAAGCTGATGGACCTGGCCATGACCATCGGCTGCCCGGTCGTCGGGATCAACGACTCCGGCGGCGCCCGGATCCAGGAAGGCGTCGTCTCGCTGGCGTACTACGCCGAGCTGGGCCGCCGCAACGCCCACGCGTCCGGGGTGATCCCGCAGATCTCGATGATCATGGGCCCGTGCGCCGGCGGCGCGGTCTACGCGCCGGCCATCACCGACTTCACCGTGATGGTCGACGACACCTCGCACATGTTCGTCACCGGCCCGGACGTCGTGCAAGCCGTCACCGGCGAACGCGTCACCGCGCAGGAACTCGGCGGGGCGGCCGTGCAGAGCGAGGTCGCCGGCAACGCCCACCACCGGGCCGCCGACGAACAGGACGCCGTCGACTGGGTGCAGACGCTGCTCGGCTACCTGCCCGCGAACAACCTCGACCCCGGGCCCGCCTACGCCGACGACACCAGCCCCGCGCTCACCGCGGCCGACCTCGAACTCGACCGGCTGGTGCCCGACTCGCCGCACCAGACCTACGACATGGCCGAGCTGATCGCCGCGCTGGTCGACGACGGCGAGTTCACCGAGGTGCACAGCGCCTTCGCGGCCAACATGATCTGCGCGTTCGGGCGGGTGCAGGGCCACACCGTCGGCGTCGTGGCCAACCAGCCGCGGCACCAGGCCGGCGTGCTCGACATCGACGCGTCGGAGAAGGCCGCGCGGTTCGTGCGCTTCTGCGACGCGTTCTCGATCCCGCTGCTCACCCTCGCCGACGTCCCCGGCTACCTGCCGGGCACCGATCAGGAACGCGGCGGGATCATCCGCCGCGGCGCCAAGCTGATCTACGCCTACGCCGAGGCGACCGTGCCGAAGGTGACCGTGGTGGTCCGCAAGGCCTACGGCGGCGGCTACGCGGTGATGGGCTCCAAGCACCTCGGCGCCGACGTCGTGCTGGCCTGGCCCACCGCGGAGATCGCCGTGATGGGCGCCGAAGGCGCGGTGCGGGTGCTCTACCGGCGCGAGCTGGCCGCGCTGCCCCCGGAAGAGCAGGAGGCGGCGCGCCACCGGCTCACCGACGAGTACCGCAAACACCACGGCGGCCCGTACCTCGCGGCCGAACGCGGTTACGTCGATCAAGTCGTCACGCCGTCGCAGACCCGCCTCCAGGTGGCGCGGGCCCTGCGGATGCTGCGCACCAAACGGCAGAGCCTGCCGGCCCGCAAACACGGAAACATCCCCCTCTGAGGAGCCCCTATGAAGCGGATCGCCCTGCTGGCGCTGTCCGTCACCCTCCTGCTTGCCGGGGCCGTGGCGCCCGCCCAGGCGAGCCCGGCCGTGGCCGACGACGGCGCGAAAGTCGTCCAGGAGACCTGGGTGGACGCCCGGACCGTCGACCTGCAGATCAGCTCGCCGGCCCTGGGCACCACCGGGATGGTGCGGCTGATCGTGCCGACCGGCTGGGCGGCGCAGCCCACCCGGACCTGGCCCGTGCTGTACCTGCTGCACGGCTGCTGCGAACCGGTCGACTACCGCTCGTGGGACCAGTTCACCGACGTCAAGGCGTTCACCGCGGCCAAGGACGCGCTGGTCGTGATGCCGACGGACGGGGCGGCGGGGATGTACACGAAGTGGTGGAACTTCGGCCTCTGGAACACCCCTGACTGGGACACCTTCCACACCGCCGAAGTGCGCCAGATCGTCGAACGCGGCTACCGCGGCGGCACGCGCCGCGCGGTCGCCGGGCTGTCGATCGGCGGGTACGGCGCGATGGCGTACGCGTTCAAGCACCCGGGGATGTTCGGCGCGGCCGCGTCCTACAGCGGGGTGCCGAACACGCTCTACCCGGGGCTGCCGGTCTGGATCATCGGCATCCTGGCGCGCGCCGGGTTCTACAGCTACCTCAACCTCTGGGGCGACGCGTTCGGCAATCCGGCGCGCTGGTCGGCGAACAACCCGTACGACCACGTCGACCAGTTGCGCGGCACCGCGCTCTACGTCTCCTGCGGCAACGGGCAGACCGGGCCGCTCGATCCGCCGAACCAGGCGGACTTCCTGGAGTCGACGGCGGAAATGTCGTCCCGCAGCTTCACCGACCGCCTGCGGACCGCCGGTATCCCGGTGACCGTCGACTACTACGGGCCCGGCACCCACAGCTGGCCGTACTGGCAGCGGGCCCTGCACCAGTCCTGGCCGGTTCTGGCCGGCGCGCTCGGCCTCCCGGCCTGAGCGCAAGTCCCTTTCCCGATGGAGGTTGTGGTGAAGCATGCCCGATGTCGCGCCGTGCTTTCGGCGCTCCTGACCTGCTGCCTGGTGGCGCTGGGCGTCGCGGCCGCGAACCCGCCCGCCGGCGCGGCGCCGCTGCTGCCGGGACCGTTCGACGATTCCTTCTACACCCCGCCGTCGCCCCTGCCGGCCGGGAAGGCCGGTGACGTCATCCGGTGGCGGCCGGCGGTACCGCTGCTGAACGCGCTCAACGCCGACGCCTGGCAGGTGATGTACCTGTCGACCAATGCCCTCGGGAACCGGAACGCGGTGACCGGGACGATCCTGGTGCCGAAGGGCGTGGACCCGGCCAAGGCACCGATCATCGGCTACGCGGTCGGCACGCAGGGCCCGGCGTTCAAGTGCACGGCGTCCAAGGCGATGGAACGCGGCACGCTGTACGACCAGCCCGCCATCAACGACTCGCTGTCCAGCGGCTACGCGGTCGCGGTGACCGACTACGAGGGCTATTCGCCGGCGACCGTGCCGACCTACATCACCGGGCAGTCCATGGGGCCCGCCGTGATCGACTCGGTCCGAGCGGCGCAGGACCTTCCGTCCGCCCGGCTTGCGAAGAGCGCCAAGGTGATCTTCCAGGGTTACTCGCAGGGCGGCGGTGGATCGATGTGGGCCGGCGAGAAGCAGCCCGCGTACGCGCCGGAGCTGAACGTCGTCGGCGTCGTCGCGGGCGGCGTGCCTGCTGACCTGACCGAGGTCGCGAAGGGCCTCGACGGTTACCTCGGCTTCGGGTTCCTGGCCTTCGCCGCGATCGGGCTCGACGCCGCCTACCCGGAGCTGAAGCTCGATTCCTTCCTCAACGACACCGGCCGTCAGCAGCTGGGCGACGCGAAGAAGAACGCCTGCGTCGCGGAACTGCTGCTGAACTATTCCTTCAAGAAGATCGGTGATTTCACGACGTCGAATCCACTGGGGACGCCGCAGTGGCAGGCGCGGCTGGCGCAGAACAAGCTGGGCGCCCACCCGCCGCGGGTGCCGGTGTTCCAGTACCACGCGAGCACCGATGAAATCGTCAACACGCCGCAGGCGGAAACGCTGCACCGGGCGTACTGCGCGGCCGGGGTGCGGGAACAGTGGACCACCTACGTGGCCGAGCACGCCAGCGGGATCCTCGCCGGCAACGCGGACGCGCACCAGTGGATCGTGAAGCGGTTCACCGGAGAACCCGCACCCTCGAACTGCTGAGCCGAAGTTCGTGAAGGCCACCTTGAGGAAGTTCAAGTTCCTGAAGGTGGCCTTCACGAAGCGTCAGACCTTGGTGGCAGCGAAGGCGGCCGCGTCGTTGGCGTTGTCGCCGTAGCTCAGGTGGGCCAGGATGTTGAAGCCGCCCGCCTGGCAGATCGGGTCGCCGAGGGCGCAGTAGTCCTTGGTGCGGCTCTGGTAAGTGCCGGTGACCGAACGGCCGATCGCGCGGATCGGGTTGCCGAACAACAGGATCGCGGCGATCCGGGGCGCCAGGTCCGCGGGGATGGTCGCGACGATCGGGCCGCCGACGATGGCGCCGTCGCTGCTGATGCCGATCGAGTTGTCGACGACGTTGGCGCCCTGGGAGTAGCCGACCAGGACGAACCGCTGGGACGGGCAGGCCGCGGCCTGCGCCCGCACGTGGTTGACCAGGTCGGTGTTGCCCTTCTGCACCGACGCGGGCTCGCCGAGGTCGGCCGGGTAGTCGACGCGGTAGCTGCTCACCGACCGCGGGCGCAGCCGGTTCTGCACGGCCGAGAAGACCGGGTCGCCGACGATGAAGCCCAGCGTGCCGGGTTCGCCCGTGCCGCGGGCCACCGGAACGTCGATGTCGGTGCACGGCGCGGCCGAGGCGACCGGTGCGGCGGCCACGGTGAGCCCGGCGACGGCGAAGCAGACGGCGGCCGCGGCGGAGAACAGGGGTTTCCTGGGAGCACGAATCATGGCTGATCACACCTCGTTGTGTGGGAAAGGGGTCGGCAAGCGCTTTCCGTGGGGGACGGAAATGCGTGCGCCGCTTGCGGTGATCGCAGCGTCGCAGTGGTTGCCGAACCCGGCAAGAGGTGATTTCCGGGCGCGCCGGGAATTGTTCAGCCGGTGACAAACAGTCCGGTGTGGACGCTCAGGTGGCGGACTGCCCGGCCGGGTGCGGGGAGTCGAGGCGTTTGAGCAGCACGGGATCCAGCCCGCGCAGCGCGGCCATGACGAACCCGGTGGCCAGTTCCCCGGCGGCGATCGGATCGAGGCCGGGGGAGTGGGAGACGTGCATCGCGGCCCGCCCGACCAGGCCGACCATCATCTCGCCGAGCAGGTCCGCGCCGGGGCCGATCGGTCTCCCGTGCATGAGCAGGTGCTCCCGGACCTGGCCGATCACGTGGGCGGCGATGGAATCGGCCAGCGCGCGCCGCTCGTTCGACATCTCGTCGACGGCCGAGTCGAACAGCAGCCGGAAGCTTTCCGGGTGGGCACTGGCGTAGCCGAACATGGCCATCACCGACAGGCGGACGCGCTCCTCCAGCGGGCGCGCGTTCGCCGTTTCGTGCGCGCTGATCACCCAGGCCCGCAACGCGGCGACCTCCCGCCGGACGGTGGTGCGGAACAGGGCGGCTTTGTCACCGAAATGGGCGTAGAGGGTCGGCTTGGTGGAATCGGCGCGGTCCGCGATCAGGCCCATGGTCGCCTGCGCGTAGCCCCGCTCGGCGAACACGGCGCGGGCGGCGTCGAGCAGCTCGTCGTCGGTGGGCCGGGCGGCCGGGCTGCGGCGAGCGCTGGATCGATCAGGAGGACTCTGCCGGCTCATGGAGGTGTACTGTACGGACTCCTTGCTTTACTGTCCGGTAAAGCAAGGAGCATGGCATCCGGGGCTTCGCCCCGGGCCGGGGGCTCCGCCACCCGGACCCCCGACGGAGCTGCGATCGCCGTCCCCGGTGGAGGAACCCTGGTGTCCCGCGACAGTGCTCGGCAACCCGTCCCGGCTCCCCGCGATGCCGTCGAAGAAGCTGTCCGGCGGAAAGAGCTGGCCGCGCTCATGCGTCCGGCGCTCCCGGCGCTGGTGGACGGAATCGTCCGGGAGGTGCTGCGGGCCGTCCCCATCTACGCCCGGCCGGGCGACGGGACCTACGGCCGCAAGACCCGGCACGGCGTCGAGTGCGCCGTCGAGCTCTTCGTGGATCTGGTCGAGGATCCGCTGGCCTCACGCGACCGGCTGTACGAGACGTGCCGCCGGCTCGGCGCGGGCGAGGCGCGCGAGGGTCGCACCCTCGACGACCTGCAGGCGGCCTACCGCGTCGGCACCCGGGTCGGCTGGCGCTGGATCATGCGGCTGGGCCGGCGGCACCGGCTTTCCTCCGCCGTGATGGCGCAGCTGGCCGAGATGCTGTTCGGCTACGCGGACGAACTCGCCCGGATGTCGAGCCGCGGCCACCGCGAGGCGTGGGCGGAGATCGAGGGCACCCGGGTGGACCTGCGGCGACGCCTGCTGCGGCTGCTGACCGGCCCGGGCGCCATCCCGGACGCGATCCTCGCCGAACTCGCGGCCGCGGCGGGCTGGCCCGTCCCCCGCGAGGTGGCGGCGGTCGCCGCCGAAACGACCGTGAGCACTTCGTGGGGCTCCGACGTCCTCGCCGACCTCGACTCGCCCCAGCCGTACCTGCTGCTGCCCGCCCCGGTGGACGCGAAGGCCCTGACTCGGCTCGGCACGCGCGTCGCGGTCGGGCCGCCGACGGACCTCGGCGCGGCGGCCCATTCCCTGCGCTGGGCGCGCACGGCGCTGCGGCTGGTGGCGGACGGCGCGCTCCCGGACGCGCCCGTGACCTGGTGCACCGATCACCTGACGGAGCTGTGGCTGCTGTCGGACTCGCCGCTGGCCGAGCAGGTCGCCCGGCAGGAACTGGCCCCCCTGGACCAGTTCCCGGAGCGGACGCGCCGGCGGCTCGGCGAAACTCTGCTGTCCTGGCTGCAGAACGGCGGGAACTCCGAGAAGATCGCGGTCGACCTTTCGGTGCACCCGCAGACGGTCCGCTACCGCGTGCGCCAGCTGAAGCAGGCCTTCGGTGATCGGCTCGACGATCCCGACGCGCGGTTCGCCATGCAGGCCGCGCTGCGCGCGTCGGGGCTGCGGATCGCCCGGAACGAGTTCTCCCCTCCCGAAGACCAGTAGGCCGCCCCGCTCACCTCCCGACCTTGTCCCCAGCGAGAACATGTTCTAGTTTTGGGGACGGAAGGTGGTGTGCCGGTGAAGACGGAGCTGGGCCTGGCCGGGACGGTGGTGCTGGTCACCGGAGGCGTCCGCGGCGTCGGCCGGGGCATCGCCGACGTGTTCCTCGCCCATGGTGCCCACGTCGTGGTCTGCGCGCGCCGGGAGGCGCCCACGGAGGCGGAGTTCGTCGCGTGCGACGTCCGCGACGAGACGCAGGTCGGCGCGCTGGTCGAGGGGATCGTCGAGCGGCACGGGCGGTTGGACGTCGTCGTCAACAACGCCGGTGGGGCGCCGTTCGGCTCGGCGGCGGAGGCGTCGCCGAGGCTGCACGAGAAGATCGTGCAGCTGAACCTGCTGGCCCCGCTGCTGGTCTCGCAGCACGCCAACGCGGTGATGCAGCGCCAGGACTCCGGCGGCTCCATCGTGATGATCTCCAGCGTGAGCGGTACCCGGCCGTCGCCCGGGACGGCGGCCTACGGCGCCGCCAAGGCCGGGTTGGACAACCTGACCGCGAGCCTGGCGGTCGAGTGGGCGCCGAAGGTACGGGTCAACGCCCTGGACGTGGGGATGGTGCGGACCGAGCAGGCGCACCTGCACTACGGGAGCGAGGCTGCGGTCGAGGCGGTCGGGAAGACCGTCCCGCTCGGGCGGCTGGCCGAACCTGAAGAGGTGGGGCACTGCGCCGCGTTCCTGGCCTCCGGGCTGGCTTCCTACGTTTCCGGCGCGACCCTGCGCGTGCACGGCGGAGGTGAGGTCCCGGCGTTCCTCGCCGCGGCCGACGTCAATCATCGGGAGGATTCGTGAGCGGGTTGTGCCAGGACCGTGTGGTCGTGGTGACCGGCGCCGGGCGGGGTATCGGGCGGGCGCACGCGCTGGCGTTCGCCGCCGAGGGCGCGCCGGTGGTGGTGAACGACGTGGACGCGGACGCGACCGCCGAAGTCGTCACCGAGATCGAGAAACTTGGCGGGAAGGCCCTGGGCAACACCTCGGACGTGGCCGACTGGGCCGGGGCCCGGGAGCTGATCGCCGCGGCTGTCGAGAACTTCGGGCGCCTGGACGTGCTGGTCAACAACGCGGGGTTCCTCCGGGACCGGATGCTGGTGAACCTGGGCGAGGACGAGTGGGACGCGGTCGTGCGGGTGCACCTCAAGGGGCATTTCGCGCCGTTGCGGCACGCTGCGGAACATTGGCGAGCCGAGGCCAAGGCCGGGCGGACGCCGAGCGCACGGGTGATCAACACCAGTTCGGGTGCGGGGTTGCTCGGCAGCGTCGGCCAGGGCAACTACTCGGCCGCGAAGGCGGGTATCGCGGGGTTGACGGTGGTGGCGGCCGCGGAGCTGGCGCGGTACGGCATCACGGTGAACGCGATCGCGCCGGCGGCGCGGACTCGGATGACCGAGGCGGTGTTCGCGTCCGAAATGGCGCGGCCGGACGAGGGCTTCGACGCGATGGCGCCGGAGAACGTCTCGCCGCTGGTGGTGTGGCTGGGCAGTGCGGAGTCCGGGCACGTCACCGGCCGGGTGTTCGAGGTCGAAGGCGGGAAGGTTGCGCTGGCGCAGGCGTGGCGGCACGGCCCGGCGGTGGACAAGGGCGAGCGGTGGGACCCGGCCGAGCTCGGTCCGGTGGTGAAGGAACTGCTCGAGCGCGCGCCCGAGCCCGAACCCGTCTACGGAGCGAGCTGATGGGCATCCTGACCAAGCGTGACGGCCACGTCGAGGTCGTCACGGTCGACTTCCCGCCGGTGAACGCGCTGCCGGTGCAGGCATGGTTCGATCTCGCCGACGCGCTCACACAGGCGGGCCGCGACCCCGACGTGCACGTGGTGATCCTCCGCGCGGAAGGCCGCGGGTTCAACGCGGGGGTGGACATCAAGGAGATCCAGCGCAGCGCCGGTTATGACGCGCTGGTCGGCGCGAACCGCGGCTGCTATGCCGCGTTCGGCGCGGTCTACGACTGCGAAGTTCCGGTGGTCGCCGCGGTGCACGGCTTCTGCCTGGGCGGCGGGATCGGCCTGGTCGGCAACGCCGACGTGATCGTGGCTTCCGAGGATGCGACGTTCGGGGTGCCGGAGGTCGAGCGGGGTGCACTCGGCGCGGCAACGCATCTGGCGCGGCTGGTGCCGCAGCACCTGATGCGCACCTTGTACTTCACCGCCCGCAAGATCACCGCGGCCGAACTGCACGCTCACGGCTCGGTCTACCAGGTCGTGCCACGCGCGGAGCTGGACGACGCGGCGCTGGCCATCGCCCGGGACATCGCGAAGAAGGACCCGCGGGTGATCCGGGCGGCGAAAGAGGCCCTGAACGGCATCGACACCCAGCACGTGCACCGCAGCTACCGCTTCGAGCAGGGCTTCACCTTCGAGCTCAACCTGCTCGGCGCGTCCGACGAAGCCCGCGAGGAGTTCTTGAATGGCCGATAAGCGCACGACCGCCGACGACGTGGCGGCCGAGCTGAAGGACGGCATGACCGTCGGGATCGGCGGCTGGGGCTCCCGGCGCAAGCCGATGGCCCTCGTGCGGGCCATCCTGCGCACCCCGGTCAAGGACCTCACGGTGGTGTCCTACGGTGGCCCGGACGTCGGCCTGCTCTGTGCGGCCGGGAAGGTGAAGCGGGTCGTGTTCGGGTTCGTCACCCTGGACTCGATCCCGTTCGATCCGTGGTTCGGCCGCGCCCGCGAGACCGGCGCGATCGAGGTGACCGAGTACGACGAGGGGATGTTCGGCACGGCGTTGTCGGCGGCGATGCAACGGCTGCCGTTCCTGCCGACCCGGGCCGGGCTCGGGTCGGACGTGATGCGCGCCAACCCCGGGCTCCGCACGGTGCGATCGCCCTATGCGGACGGCGAGGAGCTGGTGGCGGTGCCGGCGCAGCACCTGGATGTGGCGCTGGTGCACCTCAACCGCGCGGACGCCCGCGGCAACGCCCAGTACCTGGGCCCGGACCCGTACTTCGACGACCTGTTCGGCCTGGCCGCGGAGAAGTGCTTCGTGTCGGTGGAAAAGGTCGTCGAGACGGCCGAGCTGACCGAGGGTGGGCCGGTGCAGTCGCTGCTGCTCAACCGCGGGGCCGTCGATGGGGTGGTGGAGGCGCCGCGGGGTGCGCATTTCACGACCGCGGTCCCGGACTACGGGCGTGACGAGCGGTTCCAGCGGCACTACGCGGCCTGCGCCAAGGATCTCGACGCGTGGCCCGGGTTCGTGGACCGGTTCCTCTCCGGCGGCGACGCGCAGTATCTGTCCGAAGTGGACAAGTTCGAGGCGGAGGCGGCATGAGTGCGACCCGGGCCGAAATCGCCGTGGTGGCGGTGGCCGAGCTGTTCCGCGGCGACGGCGAGATCGTGGCCAGCCCGATGGGCCTGATCCCGCAGCTGGGCGCGAAACTCGCGCGGCTGACGTTCGAGCCGGACCTGCTGCTGTCCGACGGCGAGGCCTACCTGCTGACCACCGACGGCGTGGTCGAGGGCTGGCAGCCGTTCCGCAAGATGCTGGACACGATCGTCCCGCACGGACGCCGGCACGTCGTGATGGGCGCGAACCAGATCGACCGGTACGGCAACCAGAACATCTCCGCCATCGGCGACCATGCCCGCCCGAAGAAGCAGCTGCTGGGGGTGCGGGGCGCGCCGGGCAACACCATCAACCACCGCACCAGCTACTGGGTGCCCCGGCACGGCACCCGGGTCTTCGTCGAGAGCGTGGACGTCGTGTCGGGCGTCGGCTACGACAACGCGGCCAAGGCCGGCGCGTCCGCGCAGAAGTACCACGACGTCCACCAGGTCGTCTCGAACCTGGGGGTGTTCGACTTCGGCGGTCCGGACCACGTCATGCGGGCGGTGTCGCTGCACCCGGGCGTCACCCGCGAGGACGTCGTGGCGGCGACGACGTTCGAGATCGACTTCACCGGCACCGGGACCAGCCGCGAGCCGACCGACGAGGAACTGCGGCTGATCCGCGAGGTGCTGGACCCGAAGAGCCTGCGGGACAAGGAAGTTCCGGCGTGAAGACCGCGCTCACCCGGCTGGTGGGGGTCGAACACCCCGTCGTGCAGACCGGGATGGGCTGGGTCGCCGGGCCGCGGCTGGTCTCGGCCACCGCCGAAGCCGGTGCCCTCGGCATCTTGGCGTCCGCAACGATGACGTTCGGCGAGCTGGAAGCGGCGATCGCCGAGGTCAAGAAGCGGACGGAGAAACCGTTCGGCGTGAACCTCCGCGCCGACGCGGCCGACGCCGGTGACCGGGTGGACCTGCTGATCCGCGAAGGCGTGAAGGTCGCTTCCTTCGCGCTCGCCCCGCGGAAGGAGATGATCGCGAAGCTGCGGGACCACGGGATCGTCGTGATCCCGTCGGTCGGGGCCGCCCGGCACGCGGAAAAGGTCGCGGCCTGGGGCGCGGACGCCGTCATCGTCCAAGGTGGCGAGGGCGGCGGGCACACCGGGGGAGTGGCCACCACCCTGCTGCTGCCGTCGGTGCTGGACACGGTCGACATCCCGGTCGTCGCGGCTGGCGGGTTCTTCGACGGACGTGGCCTGGCCGCGGCGTTGGCCTACGGCGCGGCCGGGGTCGCGATGGGCACCCGGTTCCTGCTGAGCAAGGAGAGCACGGTCCCCGACGAGGTCAAGCGCCTCTACCTCGAGCAAGGTCTCACCGGGACGGTCGTCACCAAGCGGGTCGACGGCCTCCCGCACCGCGTGCTGCGCACCGACCTCGTCGAGAAGCTCGAGCACACCGGCCGGATCCGCGGTCTCGCGCAGGCGGCCCGCAACGCCCTGCGCTTCCGGAATATCACCGGCTTGTCCCCGGTTGCGATGGTGCGAGAAGGCTTCGCGATGAAGCACGGCAACGATCTGACGTGGAGCCAGCTGGTCATGGCGGCCAACACCCCGATGCTGCTGCGGGCGGGGCTGGTCGAAGGCCGGACGGACGCGGGAGTGCTAGCGTCGGGACAGGTGGTGGGCATGATCCACGACCTGCCCACGGTGGCGCAGATCGTCGAAGGCGCAGTGGCCGAGGCAGGTGAGATCCTGCAGCGCCTCGGCCGGCAAACGGGAGGATGAGAGCGTGGCGTTGAAGGTCGGATACAAGGCGTCTGCGGAGCAGTTCGGGCCGCGGGACCTGGTCGAGTACGCGGTGCGCGCCGAAGAGGTGGGCCTGGACTCGGTGTGGGTGTCCGATCACTTCCTGCCGTGGCGGCACGAGGGCGGGCACGCGCCGTGGGCGCTGGCGTGGATGCCGGCGGTGGCCGAGCGGACCAGCCGGGTGCAGATCGGGACGAGCGTGCTGACCCCGACGTTCCGGTACAACCCGGCGGTGATCGCGCAGGCGTTCGCGACGATGTCGCTGCTGTCGAACGGCCGGGTGATCCTGGGTGTCGGCACGGGGGAGGCGTTGAACGAGATTGCGGTGTCGGGGCGGGAGTGGCCGGAGTTCAAGGAGCGCTTCGCCCGGCTGCGGGAGTCGATCAAGCTGATCCGGGAGCTGTGGACCAGCGACAACGTCAACTTCGACGGCGAGTACTACCAGCTGGTGAACGCGAAGATCTACGACCGGCCGGAGCAGCCGGTGCCGATCTACGTCGCCGCGGGCGGCCCGGTCGTGGCGAAGTACGCGGGCCGGTCGGGCGAGGGGTTCATCTGCACCTCGGGCAAGGGGATGGATCTCTACACCGAGAAGCTGATGCCGGCGGTCAAGGAAGGCGCGTCCGCGGCGGAGCGCGATGCCGAGGCGATCGACCGGACCATCGAGATCAAGCTGTCGTACGACCGCGACCACGAGAAGGCGCTGGAGAACACGCGCTTCTGGGCGCCGCTGTCGCTGACCGCGGAGCAGAAGCACACGGTCTCCTCGGCCGAGGAGATGGAGCGGCTGGCGGACGAGTTGCCGATCGAGCAGGTCGCCAAGCGGTGGATCGTGGCGTCGGACCCGGACGAGGCCGTGGCCCAGATCAAGCCGTACCTCGACGCGGGCCTCAACCACCTCGTCTTCCACGGACCGGGGCACGACCAGGAACGCTTCCTGACCCAGTTCTCCGAGGACGTGCTGCCGAAGCTGCGCGCCCTCGCCTGATCTCGGCGCAAGTCCTCGTGAGTGGTAATTCGGGTTCTAACCCGAATTACCACTCACGAGAGCCGCGGCAGACTCCTTACAGGCGTTCGATGATGGTGACGTTGGCGGTGCCGCCGCCTTCGCACATCGTCTGCAGGCCGTAACGACCACCGCGGCGCTCCAGTTCGTGCAGGAGCGTGGCGAGGAGCTTGGTGCCGGTGGCCCCGATCGGGTGGCCGAGGGCGATCCCGCCCCCGTTCACGTTGACCCGGTCGGGGTCCGCGCCGGTTTCGTCCAGCCAGGCCAGGACGACGCTGGCGAACGCCTCGTTGACCTCGAACAGGTCGATGTCCTCGACCTTCAGCCCGGCGTTGCGCAGCGCGTGCGCCGTCGCCGGGATCGGGCCGGTCAGCATCCACACCGGGTCCGCCGCACGCACCGACAGGTGGTGGATGCGCGCCTTCGGCCGCAGGCCGTGTTCCGTCACGAACGCCTCCGACGCCAGCAGGGCCGCGCTCGCGCCGTCGGAGATCTGGCTGGCCACCGCCGCCGTCAGCCGCGAACCTTCGTTCAGCGGTTTCAGGCCGCGCATGCGCTCCAGGGTGGTGTCCCGGCGGGGGCCCTCGTCGTGCCGGAACTCCTCCACCGGCACGGTTTCGGCGGCGAACCGGCCTTCGTCGATGGCGGCCAGGGCCCGCCGGTGGCTGCGCAGCGCGTACTCCTCCATGTCCGCGCGGCTGATGTCCCAGTGCTCGGCGATCATGTCCGCGCTGCGGAACTGGGAGACCTCGGCGCTGCCGTAGCGCTCCTGCCAGCCCTTCGAGCCGGAGAACGGGTCGTCGAAGCCGTACTCCCGCCCGGCGAGCATCGCCGCGCTGATCGGGATCCGGCTCATGTTCTGCACGCCCCCGGCCAGCACCAGGTCCTGGGTGCCCGACATGACCGCCTGGGCGGCGAAGTGCACGGCCTGCTGGCTCGACCCGCACTGCCGGTCGATCGTCACCCCCGGCACGTGGTCGGGGAAGCCGGCGGCCAGCCACGCGGTGCGCGCGATGTTGCCCGACTGGGGGCCGAGGGTGTCGGTGCAGCCGAGGATGACGTCGTCGACCAGGTCGGGGTCGACGCCGGCGCGGGCGACGACGGCCTTGATGACGTGCGCGCCGAGGTCGGCCGGGTGCCACCCGGACAGTGCGCCGCCGCGCCGGCCGACGGGGGTGCGGACCGCGTCGAGGAGGAAGGCTTCGGGCACGGGGGCTCCTAGGGGTGCTGGCTGCTGACGGAGACGACTTCGCCGGTGAGGTAGCTCGCGTAGTCGCTGGCGAGGAAGACCATGACGTTGGCGACCTCCCAGGGTTCGGCGGCGCGGCCGAAGGCTTCGCGCCTGGTGAGGTCTTCGAGGAGTTCGTCGCTGGTCACCTTGGCGAGGAACGGGTGCATGGCGAGGCTGGGGGCGACGGCGTTGATCCGGACGCCGTGTTCGGCCGCGTCCAGCGCCGAGCACCGGGTCAGGGCCATCACACCGGCCTTGGCGGCCGCGTAGTGGGCCTGGCCTGCTTGGGCGCGCCAGCCGATCACGGACGCGTTGTTGACGATCGCGCCACCGCCGCCCTGGGCGACGAACTGCTTCAAGGCCGCGCGGGTGCAGCGGAAGGTGCCGGTGAGGGTGATGTCGAGGACCTTCGACCACTCGTCGTCGGCCATCTCCAGCACGGACTTCGTGCCGCCGAGGCCCGCGTTGTTGACCATGACGTCGAGGCGCCCGAAGTGGTCCACGGCGCCGCCGATCAACGCCTGGACGTGGTCTTCGCGCGTGACGTCGCAGGTGATGGCGTGGACCTTGCCCAGTTCGGCCAGTTCGGCCGCCTTTTCGGCGAGGCGGCGTTCGTGCCAGTCGCTGATGACCACGCTCGCGCCTTCTTCGAGACACCGGCGAGCGACGGCGGAGCCGATCCCGGTGCCCGCCGCCGCGGTGACCACGACGACTTTGCCGGCGAGCAGGTCGTGGCCGGGTGGGTAGGTCGGGATCACGGGCGGGCCTCCCTGGGCAGGCCGAGCACGCGCTCGGCGATGATGTTGCGTTCGATTTCGTCGGAGCCGCCGTAAATGGTGTCGGCGCGGGTGAAGAGGAACAGCCGCTGCCACTCGTCCAGCTCGGCACCGTCGGAAACGAGAGACCGCGCCCCCCGGGCACGCACCGCGAGTTCGCCGAGCCCGCGGTGCCACTGGGCCCACAGCAGCTTCCCGACCGCGACTTCCGGCCCGGCGGGCTGCCCGAGGGTGCGCAGGGCGTGGGCGCGGAGAACGCGCAGGCCGATGCGGGCCCGGGTGAGGTCCGCGCGCAGGAGCGGGTCGTCGTAGGTGCCGAGCCGTTTCGCCTCGGCGGTGATGTCGTCGAGTTCGCGGCGGAAGCCGATCTGCTGGCCGAGGGTGGAGACGCCGCGTTCGAAGCCGAGGGTGGCCATGGCGATCTTCCAGCCCTCGCCCGGTTCGCCGACGATGTGCCCGGCGGGGGTGCGCGCGTCGTCGAAGAAGACTTCGTTGAATTCGGAGGTGCCGGTGAGCTGCTGGATCGGGCGGATGGTGACGCCGTCCTGGTGCAGGGGGACCAGTAGGTAGGAGAGGCCGTGGTGGCGCTGGGAGCCGGGTTCGGTGCGGGCGACGACGAAGCACCAGTCGGCCACGTGGGCCAGTGACGTCCAGATCTTCTGGCCGTTGAGCACCCATTCGCCGTCACGCAGGACCGCGGACGTCGAGACGGCGGCGAGGTCGGAGCCGGCACCGGGTTCGGAGTAGCCCTGGCACCACAGCTCCCGCACGGCGGCGATCCCGGGGAGGAACCGTTCCTGCTGTTCGCGCGTGCCGAAGGCGATCAGGGTCGGGCCGAGCAGCTGCTCGCCGATGTGGTTGACCCGGGCCGGGGCGCCGGAAGCGGCGTATTCCTCGTGGAAGGCGACCTGTTCGTCCAGGGAGAAGCCCCGGCCGCCGTGGTCGACCGGCCAGCCCACGCAGGTCCAGCCCGCCGCGGCGAGGTGGCGTTCCCAGGCGAGGCGCAGGTCGAACTCCTCGTGTTCCCGCCCCGGCCCGCCGAGACCGCGCAGCCGGGCGAACGCGCCGGTCAGGTTGGCGGCGAGCCAGTCCGCGACTTCGCGGCGGAATCGCGACGGTTCCACGCACGCCTCCTTGCTGCCGGGCCGGTCCGGCACCTAGGGTAATGAGAACACGTTCTACTTTGTCGGTCCAGAGGAGGCTGTGGTGGGACAGACCACGATCCCGGCCGTCGTCCGCGATGCCGCCGCGAAGTTCGGATCCGCGGAGGCACTGGTCGACGGTCCGCTGCGGCTCGGCTACGACCAGCTTCTGGAACGTGTTCAAACCGCCGCGCGGGCGTTCGCCGCCTGCGGTGTCCGAGCGGGCGACCGGGTCGCGATCGCCCTCCCCAACACACACCACTGGGTCTTCGCGGCACTCGGCGCCCTCTACGCCGGCGCGACCCTGATTCCGGTCAACACCCGCTTCACCGCCACCGAAACGGTGGACCTGCTCGTCCGCGGCCGGGCCAAGGCACTCGTCGTGGCCGCCGACTTCCTCGGCGCCGATCGCCACGCCGCGATCCGGGACACCGGCGTCGAGCTGCCGGACCTCGGCACCGTCGTCCGGGTGCCACTGCAGGAGCCGCACCGGCCGGTCGAGGGCACGCTGGGATGGGACGAGTTCCTGGCTACGGCCGAGCGGGTCACGCCGGCCGAAGCCGAGGCACGGGCGGACGCCGTCGCCCCGGACGACGTCAGCGACA
This sequence comes from Amycolatopsis sp. lyj-109, assembly GCF_046548995.1. Taxonomy (NCBI): domain Bacteria; kingdom Bacillati; phylum Actinomycetota; class Actinomycetes; order Pseudonocardiales; family Pseudonocardiaceae; genus Amycolatopsis; species Amycolatopsis sp. lyj-109. The sequence goes on along the minus strand of NZ_JAJPWR010000010.1, from coordinate 255,863 downwards.
TCCTCTTCACCTCCGGCACCAGCGGCCGCTCCAAGGGCGTGCTCTCGGCGCACCGCCAGACCGTCGAGGTCGCCGCGGCGTGGGCGGAGTGCGGCCAGGTCACCGCCGACGACCGGTACCTGGTGATCAACCCGTTCTTCCACAGCTTCGGCTACAAGGCCGGCATCGTGGTGGGCCTGCTGACCGGCGCGACGATCGTCCCGCAGGCGGTCTTCGACGTCCGCAAGGCCCTGGAAGTCATCGAACGGGAGCGGATCTCCGTGCTGCCGGGCGCGCCGACGGTCTTCCAGTCCCTGCTGCACGAGCCGCGCAAGGGCGACCTCTCCTCGCTGCGGCTCGCGGTCACCGGGGCGGCCAGCGTGCCCGCCTCCCTGGTCCGGCGGATGGGGGCCGAGCTCGGGTTCGAGACCGTCCTGACCGCCTACGGCCTCACCGAAGCCGTCATGGTGACGATGTGCCGCCCCGGCGACTCCGCGGACCTCGTCGCGAGCACGTCGGGCCGGGCGACCGCGGGCTTCGAAGTGGCGATCCACGGTTCGCCGGGCGAGATCGTCCTGCGCGGGCCGAACGTGATGCTCGGCTACCTCGACGACCCCGAGGCGACGGCGAAGGCGATCGACGAGGAAGGCTGGCTGCACACCGGTGACGTCGGCGAGCTCGACGTCGACGGCAACCTCACCATCACCGGCCGGCTCAAGGACATGTACATCTGCGGCGGCTTCAACGTCTACCCGGCCGAGGTCGAGAGCGCGCTGACCGAGCTGGCCGGCGTCCGCGACGTCGCCGTGGTCGGCGTCCCGGACGAGCGGCTCGGCGAGGTCGGCAAGGCCTTCGTCGTCGGAACCGGGCTGACGGCGGAGGCGGTCCTCGGCTTCTGCCGTGAGCGGCTCGCCAACTACAAGAACCCGAAGTTCGTCGAGTTCGTGGACGCACTGCCCCGCAACGCTTCCGGCAAGGTGCTGAAGCGGCTGCTGACCGAGGAGACGGCATGAGTGAATCGGTGGTCCGCTACGAACGGCGCGGGCCGGTCGCGGTGGTGACGATGAACCGGCCGGAATACCGCAACGCCCAGAACTCGGCCATGACCTACGCCCTCGACGACGCCTTCACCGACGCGGTGAACGATCCCGAGGTGAAGGTGATCGTGCTGGCGGGCGAAGGCAAGCACTTCTCGGCGGGGCATGACATCGGCACGCCTGGGCGCGATGTGGACGTCCCCTTCGACCGGCGGGCGGTGATGTGGTGGGACCACACCGACAAGGTCGGCGGTGATCAGCGGTTCGCCCGCGAATCCGAGGTCTACCTGGGGATGTGCCGTCGCTGGCGGGAGATCCCGAAGCCGATGATCGCCAGTGTCCAGGGTGCGTGCATCGCGGGTGGGTTGATGCTGGCCTGGGTGTGCGATCTGATCGTGGCGTCCGATGACGCGTTTTTCGCCGATCCGGTGGTGCGGATGGGCATTCCGGGTGTCGAGTACTTCGCCCACCCCTGGGTCCTCGGGCCCCGCGCGGCGAAGGAGGTCCTGTTCACCGGCGAGCGGTTCACCGTCCAGCAGGCCAAGGAATGGGGCATGGTCACCCGGATCGTGCCCCGCGCCGAGCTGGAGCAGCACACCTTGGAACTCGCGGAGAAGATCGCCGGGATGCCGCCGTTCGGGCTGGCGCTGGCGAAGAAGGCCGTCAACCAGGCCGAAGACCTGATGGGGCTGCGGTCCGGAATGGACTCGGTCTTCGGGTTGCACCACCTCGCCCACGCCCACAACGCCGAGACCTCGGAGGATTCGCTCGGCGGGCAGTCCGCGCGGTCGATGCGCGACGCGAACAAGGGGGCGTGATGGACCTCGACATCGACGAAGCCTCGGCCGCGTTCCGGGACGAGGCCCGGGACTGGCTCGCGACGCACGTCCGCGCGCTGCCCTCGATGGACACCGCCGAGGGCTTCGAAGCCCACCGCGAATGGGAAGCCGAACTCGCCGAGGCACGCTGGTCGGTGGTCTCGTGGCCCGCCGAGTACCACGGTCGGGACGCCTCGATGCTGCAGTGGCTGTTGTTCGAGGAGGAGTACTACGCCTCGGGCGCGCCGGGCCGGGTGAGCCAGAACGGGATCTTCATGCTCGGCCCGACGCTGTTCGCCCACGGCACCCAGGAGCAGCGCGACCGGATCCTCCCGCCGATGGCGACGGGTGCGCAGGTCTGGGCGCAGGCGTGGTCGGAACCCGAAGCGGGCAGTGACATCGCCGCGTTGCGCGCCGCGGCGGTCCGCACCGAGGGCGGCTGGCTGTTGTCGGGCCAGAAGACCTGGAGTTCCCGGGCCACGTTCGCGGATCGGGCGTTCGGGCTGTTCCGCAGTGATCCGGATGCCCAACGCCACCACGGCCTCACCTACTTCATGCTCGACTTGCGGGCCGAGGGCGTCACCGTGCGGCCGATTCCGCAGCTGGACGGCGAGCCGGGGTTCGCGGAGATCTTCCTCGACGGGGTGTTCGTGCCGGATGCGGACGTGATCGGCGAGGTCGGGCAGGGCTGGCGGGTCGCGATGACCACCGCGAACAACGAACGCGGCCTGTCGTTGCGCAGCCCGGGCCGGTTCGTCGCTGCCGCCGATCGGCTGGTGGACCGGTGGCGGGAGCACGGCGAGCCATCGTCCACCCGGGACCGCGTGGCGGACGCGTGGATCGGCGCCCGTGCGTATCAGCTCTACACGTTCGGCACGGTCAGCAGGCTGGCCGACGGCGGTGAGCTGGGGCCGGAGTCGAGTGTGAACAAGCTGTTCTGGTCGCACCTCGACGTCGAACTGCACGAAACCGCGCTCGACGTGCTCGGCCCGGCCGCGGAGACCGACCGGGCCTGGGTCGACGGCTACCTGTTCTCCCTCGCCGGCCCGATCTACGGCGGCACCGACCAGATCCAGCGCAACACCATCGCCGAACGGCTGCTGAAGCTCCCGAGGGAGGCCCGCCGATGAGGTTCCAGCTCTCGCCGGAGCAACGGCAGTTCGCCGCGACGCTGCACGAGCTGCTCGGCGGGGCGGACACCGCGGCCGCCGCCCGCGCCTGGGCGGCGGGGGAGCACGAGCGCGGCCTCAAGCTCTGGCGCGCGCTCGCCGACGTCGGCGTCTTCGCGCTGCTGGTGAGCGAGGATTACGGCGGCCTCGGCGCCGGCCCGGTCGACCTGGTGGTCGCCTGCGAAGCGCTCGGCTACCACGCCGTCCCGGGCCCGCTCGTCGAGTCGGCCGCGGTCGCCCCGGCGCTGCTGACCGGCCACCGGCTCACCTCGCTCGCCGAGGGTGACCTCGTGGCCACCGTCGTCGCGCCGCCGGAAGTCCCCCTGGCCCTCGACGCCGACGTCGCGGGCGTGGTCCTCGACCTCACCGGTGCGTTGCTCACCGGAGCCGGGGCCGAGCCGGTGCGCTCGATCGACCCGCCGCGGCGGTTGTTCCGGGTCCCGGCCGCGGCCGGTGTTTCGAGTGGCGTCGCGTTCGACCGCGGTGTGCTGGCGGTCTCCGCCCAGCTGCTGGGCGCGGGGCAGTGGCTCCTCGACACGTCGGTGGCGTACGCGAAACAGCGCAAGCAGTACGGCCGGGCCATCGGCGAGTACCAGGCGATCAAGCACCTCCTGGCCGACGTCGCCACCCGGCTCGAACTGGCCCGGCCGCTGGTCCGCGGCGCCGCCGTCGCCGCCGTCGCCGGAGAGACCTTCGCCCGCGACGTCTCGGCGGCGAAGGTGCTGGCCGGGGACGCCGCCCTCCTCGCCGCGCGGACCGCCCTGCAGGTGCACGGCGCCATCGGCTACACGGCCGAGCACGACCTCGGTCTCCGGCTGACGAAGGTCCGGGCCCTCGCCGGCGCCTGGGGGACCGGGTCGTTCCACCGGGCGCGGGTCCTGCGATGACCGATCCGATGGAGACCGAGGAAGCCCGGGCGCTGCGGGACGCCGTCCGGGCCCTGCTGACGCGCCGGTCCGGGCCCGAGGCGGTGCGGGCCGCGATGGACTCGCCGCTGGGTCATGACGACAAGCTGTGGTCGACGCTCTGCGAGCAGATCGGCGTCGCCGCGCTGGCGATCCCGGAGCACTACGGCGGCGCGGGCGCCGGGCTCGCCGAGGTGTGCGTCGTCCTGGCGGAACTCGGCCGGACGCTCACCCCCGCACCGATGCTGGGCTCGGCCGTGTTGTGCGGCGAAGCGCTGCTCCGCACCGGGAACGACGAAGCCTGCGAACGGCTGCTGCCGGGCATCGCCGCGGGCACGACCCTGGCGGCGCTGGCCTGTTCCGGCGCGGACGGCCGGTGGACGCCGGCCTTGAGCGCGTCGGACGCGGGCCTCGACGGGCGTGCCCACTACGTCCTGGACGGCGACATCGCCGACGTCCTGCTCGCCGTGGCCCGCACGGACGACGGGGTCGGTCTCTTCGAGGTGCCCGTCGAGGGCGTCCGGCGCGACCGGGTCACCGGCCTGGATCCGGGCCGGCGCCTGGCGGTCGTGGAGTGCGCGTCGACACCGGCCCGCCGGCTCGACGCCGGCGGCTTCACCGAGCCGTTGCGGCAGCTGCGCGACACGGCGGCGGTCGCCGTCGCCGCCGAGCAGGTCGGCGCGGCCGCACGGGCGTTGGAGCTGACGGTCGAGTACACGAAGCAACGCCGTCAGTTCGGCCGCCCGATCGGGTCGTTCCAGGCGCTGAAGCACCGGATGGCCGACGTGCACGTCCACGTCGAAGCGGCCCGCTCGGCGCTGTACGCGGCCTTGGTGGACGGTGACCCGGAGGCGGTCACGACCGCGGAGGTCGTGTGCGGCGAGGCGTTCGCCCACGCGGCGGCGGAGATGATCCAGCTCCACGGCGGCATCGCGATCACCTGGGAGCACGACGCCCACCTGTACTTCAAGCGGGCCCACGGAACGGCTCTGCTCTTCGGTGACCCGGCGTAGCGCGGAAACGCCTCAGAGCACCACGTCCTCGGCCGTCCGGATCTCCTGGATCCGGCTCGTGGACTCCAGGCCGGCGAGGGGGTCGGCGGCCTCGAGGGCACCGAACGACAGGTCCGTCAGCTCGGCGATCCGGCGCACCGGCACCTGGTAGGTGCGGTAGGCGCCGTAGCTGAACTCGGCCGCCGCCTCCAGGCCGTGGATGAGCTCCTCCTGGCTCAGCAGGTACGCCGTCGCCGACAGGGTCCCGTCGGACCTGACCATGGCGACGACCTTCCAGAACTGGCGCGGCAGCTGCACACCGCGGTACGGGTCGTCGCCGGTGGCCAGTACCGGGCCGGTCACCACGCTGACCTTCAGGTCGAAGTTGTCCGCGTTGTTCAGCACGTAGTCCTCGAGCCCGGCCCACGTCGTCTTGTTCTGGTTGAAGTCCTTGTGCTGCGGCGAGCAGTTCGTGAAGTGGAACGTGTCGTCGTTGCCCTGCTGCGCGATCGGCTCGGTCGCGCCCCACGCCGGGTCGAGCCGGCGCACCAGGTGCCCGCGATCCAGCGGGTTGGCCCGGTAGATCTCCTCGCCGATCTGCTCGGTCACGGCGACGCGCGGGTCGAGCGACCAGTGGTCGGTTTCGCGCCGCAGCGACCGGCTCGTGCGCCCGTCGATGTTGACCGCGGTGAACATCGCCAGCCGCCGCTCCCGGTGCATGACGACGCTGAAGTGGTGGTACGGCAGGACGTACCGCGGTTCGCCAGTGGCCTCCCGGTTGATCGCCGCCAGTCCGGCGAGCGCGTCGGACAGGCCGGGCAGCGGCACGGTGTGCCCGGGCAGGAAGGCCGGGTCGTACCCTTCCCGGTCCGAGTAGTCCGGGTCGATCCGCCCGGTGGCCGGTTCGGCGCGCAGCCGGTCGAGCAGCGCCCGCTGCGCCGGTTCGAGGGGCTGCTCCCGCAGGAACTTCAGCAGCTTGCTGACCCGGATGCCTTCGTTGAGGAACTCGCCGTACTCCGCGTGGCCCGCCGCCGGGACGCTCGCGTGGTGCAGCGCCACGATCTCCCACTGGTCGTTGAACACCGGCGACCCGGACGACCCCGGTTCGGTGTCGGTTTCGTAGTGCAGGAACTCGTCGAGGACGTCGACGACCCGGTTTTCCCGCAGTGCGACCTGTTTCTTGCGGCCGCCGGGGTGCTGGACGATGGTGACGAAGTCGCCGACGATCGCCTTGCCCTCGCTGCCGATCAGCCGGTTGAAGCCGAACGGGCGCAGTTCGTCCGCGGTCGCCTTCACCGCCACGAGCGCGAAATCGAGCTCGCGGTCGGCGGCGAAGAAGCGGTCCGGGTCGAGCGGGAAGGCCCGTACCGGCCGGGGCAGGCCGTCGATGCCGTCCTGGTAGCCGAACTCGATGACGCTGAACCCGGCGGCCCCGGCGTCCGGCAGCACGTGGTGGTTGGTCAGCAGCAGGTCCGGCGACACCAGCGATCCCGTGCCGTAGCCGACCAGCCGGCCCTGGCCGTTCCGGATGTGCACCCGGCCGACGGCGGCCGAGGCCGTGACGCCGCCTTCGAGGTAGCCGACGCCGAGCAGGTCGTTCGTTCCGGCGATGCGTTCGAGGATCGCGCCCGCGGCCGTCATTGCGGCCGGATCCCCGGCCGCGATCGCCGCCGGGCTCACCGGCCGGAGGTCGGGGTGGTAGCCGCCGAGCCGGGCGATCCGGGTCGCCACCCGGCTCGGCTCGTCGGCCTCGGCGATCCCGCCGGGCTTGCGCAGCAACGCGATCTTGGCCTGCCGTTCGCCGGTGCGCTCCGCGGCCCGCGCGGCCGCGGCCGCCTCCTGCTCGGACTGCCGGTCCGTCTTGACGTCCACCATGCCTCCCGCAAGCCGGAACACCGCGTTAGTCGCGGCGCCGGAAGAGGTGTTACACGGTGGGCGGCGCGTCGCGGGAAGGACTTTTTCACGCACGCACGGGAAGCACGATCGCCGACGCGTGCACGGGGTCGTGGTGGACCTCCTGGTCCGCGGCGCGCAGCGTGACGGCGGTGGCGTGGGGTTCACCGGTGCCGGGATTCCGGGCGTAGCGCGGGAAAGCGCCGCTGGAGACCTGGACCCGGATGCGGTGCCCGCGCCGGAACCGGTGCGCCGTCGGCCACAGCCGGACCGTGACGGCCGTCAGCTCGGCCGCGTCGCGCAGGCTGGTGAGGCCGTCGCAGACGTTGACCGAACGGCCGTCCGGGCCGACGTCGCAGAGCCGGACGAAGACGTCGGCGAACGGCAGGCTCGACCGGAACCAGATCTCCGCCTGCACGTCCCCGATCACTTCGACGTCTTCGCCGAGGACGGCCGTGGTGTAGGTGAGGACGTCGGCACGGGCTTCGAGCGCGGTGTTGTCCGCCCGCCCCGCGTCGGGGGCCATGCGCACGCCGCCGGCCGCGGGGGTCGGGTCGGCGGGGTCGTAGCGGTAGGTGTCCGGCGCTGACCCGCCGGGCAACTCCGGGGACAACGTGCCGCCGGGCTGTAGGTGGAAGCGTTGCGGCGCATAGCCTTCCGGCGGCCACGATGCGAAGTCGCGCCAGGCTTCCTCGCCCATCACGAACAACCGGACCGGCGCGCGTTCCGGCGGTTCCTCGCCGCGGGCGTGCGCGAGCCCGAACTCCAGGGTTTCCCGGAGGGAGACGCTCGCGCCGGCGAGCAGTTCGCCGGCGTGGGTCCACGGCCCGACCGTGAGCCGCGGCCGCCGTCCGGCGTCCTGCAGCGTCCGGAAGTCGCGGAGCTGGCCGGGCAGGAAGATGTCGTACCAGCCGCCGATCGAGCTGACCGGCACGGTGACGTCGGCGACGCGGTCCCGGTGGTCGAGCGCCGTCCAGCGCGGGCTGGTCTCCGGGTGGGCGAGGACGTCCTGGATGTAGTCCGAGCGGTGCCCGATGGCGACGACGTCGGCCTGGGCGAGTGGCAGCGTGTTCAGCGCCTGGTGCACCTTTTTCGCCTGGCTGCGCTGCCGGAGCAGCGCGAAGCGGCGCTCCTGGGTCGCGACCTGGACGCCCCAGCCGAACGGTGTTTCCAGCGACAGGCCGTCCTCCCGCAGGAACTCCAGCGTCAGCCGCGACTCGGTGATGTGCGGGATCATCGCCTTGACCTGAGGCGGCAGGCGGTCGGCCACGGCCCACTGCACGTAACCCAGGTAGCTGGCGCCGGTGAGCACGATCGCGTCGCCGAACCACGGCTGCTTCACGACCCAGTCGAGTGTCGCGAGGCCGTCTTCGCGTTCCTGGCGCAGCGGGTCGAAGGCGCCACCGGAGCCGAAGCCGCCGCGGGTGCTCTGCATCAGCACCTGGAAACCGCGCTCCGCCAAGGGCCTGGCGAGGCCCGCGCCGAACGCGCCCTTCCGGCCGTAGGGACTGCGCACCAACGCGGTCGGCAGTCCCTCACCACCCGTGCGAGGCGCCCACCGGTCGGCGAGCAGCTCGACGCCGTCGGGCATCGGGACACGCAGGTCCCGCTGGACGACGAGGTTCCGCGTGGCGGGGGCGGGCAGCTTCAGCAACCGCTCGAGCAGATGACTGATCGGGTTCACCGGGGCTCCTTCGTGATCATCGCCGTCACGACCGTGCGGATCCGCATCAGTCTGCCGGTGAACTCTTCCGGGTCGAGCGGCTCCGGCCCCTCGATGACCCACGTGTTGACTACCGCGGCGGCGCCGCCGGTCAGGAAGGCGGCCAGGTCTTCGACCCCGCGCGCGTCGAGCCGCCTGCCGAGCAGCCGGGCGATGTGCTGCCGGTTGATCGGCAGGAACAAGCCGGTCAGCGCCTTGTTGAGGGCGAACGAGGACGAGCTGGTCAGCAGGGCCCGGTAGAACTGCCGGTGAGCGGCGAAGTGCCGGCCCAAGGCGAGCATCGACGCCCGCTCGCCGTCCGGCGTCGTGTCGTCGGGCAGGTTGTCCAGCAGTTCGCGCCGGACGAGGTCGAGCGCGGCCTCCAGCAGCAGCGTGTCGCGGTCGCCGAACTGCTGGTACAGCACCTGGCGGCTGACGTCGGCGGCTTCGGCGATCTCGGACACCGGGACGGCGGTGGAGTCGCGTTCGGACACGAGCTCGACCGCGGCCCGCATCAGCGCCGCGCGCGACCGGCGCACCCGCCGGTCCTTGGCGGGCGCTTCGGTCGTCCAGTCGTCGGTCACGGCGTCGATAATGGACAGGTGTCAAGAAAATAGCAAGTGTTCGGTAACCTGGGCGTTCTGCGGGATGCGAGGATGCGGCCATGTCTTCGACCATGCGAGCCTTCGTGCTTACCGGGCCGCGGGAATGTTCGGTGCGGGAGGTGCCCGCGCCACGGGCCGTCGCGGGCGAGGTCGTCGTCGACGTCGAACGGGCCGGGGTGTGCGGCACCGACGTCGAGTTCTTCACCGGCGCGATGGCCTACCTCCACCAGGGGCACTCCGCCTACCCGATGCGGCTCGGCCACGAGTGGGCGGGCACGGTCACCGAGGTGGGGGCCGGGGTGGACCCGGCCTGGCTCGGCCGCCGGGTCATGGGCGACACCATGCTCGGCGACCGGACGTGCCGCCGCTGCCGCCGGGGGCACCAGCACACCTGCGAGCGGCGCCAGGAAGTCGGCATCCGCGGCGGCCGGGCCGGCGCGCTGGCCGAACGGCTCGCCGTCCCCGCGTGGTCGCTGCACGCCCTGCCCGACGCGGTGGACGCCGTCCTCGGCGCCCTCGTCGAGCCGGGCGGCAACGCACTGCGCGCGGCCCGCGCGGCCGGTGTCGGCGCGGGGGACCGGGCGCTGGTCCTGGGCCCGGGGACGATCGGGCTGCTCACGGCGATGTTCCTGCGCGCGGCGGGCGCCGAAGTGCACGTGCTGGGCCTCGGTTCCCCCGAGTTCGCCCGCAGCCTCGGCTTCGCGAACACCTGGACCCGGGAAACGCTGCCCGGCCTGCCCTTCGACGCGGTCGTCGACGCGACCGGCGCCGCCGGCTCGCCCGCGCTGGCCGTGGAACTGGTGGAGCCCGCGGGCCGGGTCGTCTACATCGGACTGTCCGGGCAGCCCAGCCGGCTCGATACCCGCGCGCTGGTGCTGAAGGACGTCACGGCGGTCGGGGTGCTCTCCGCCTCCCCGGGCTTGGCCGAGACGATCGCCGCGTACGCGGGCGGTGCCGTCGACCCGCGCCCGCTCGTCGCCGCGACCGTCGGCCTCGGTGACGTCGGAGCGGTGCTCGCGGGCGAGCGGATCGGCGGCGCGGGCCCGAAAGTCCACATCGACCCGCGCCGCTGAGGCGCTCAGAGCTGCTCGAAGAACTCCAGCAGGGCCGCGTTCACCGCGTCCGGGCGTTCCAGCTGGACCCAGTGCGCGGCGCCCGGGACGTCGACGAAGCCACGCAGATCGGTCGCGGCTTCGGCGATCCGGCTGGTGTCGGTGAACGCCAGGGTGAGGTCGCCGTCGCCGCACAGATAGAAGGCCGGCCGGGTGATCGGGGTGTCCCGCCACGCGGCCAGGAGGTCCCAGTTGCGGTCGATGTTGCGGTACCAGTTGAGCCCGCCGGTGAACCCCGAGCGGCCGAACGCCTCGACCGAGGTGTCGACGTCCTCGTCGCTCAACCAGGCGGGCAGCGTCTCCGGCTCGGTGAACCGGTCGAGGAAGCCCTCGCCGTCCCGGACGACCGGGGCGTCCGCGTTCCCGCCGAGCAGCTTGCGGAACGTCGTGCGCAGGTCCGCACCGAACTCGGCCTCCGCGACGCCCGGCCGCTGGAAGTAGTTCTGGTAGAAACCGTCGCCGAACCGCTCGCGCAGCAGGCTCAGCGGCGGTGCGGGAGCCCGGAGGCTGGGCGGGACGCTGATGCCGGCGACCCCGCGGACCACGTCCGGGCGCAGCAGCGCGGTGTGCCACGCGACGGGCGCGCCCCAGTCGTGGCCCACCACGATCGCCTCGCGCTCGCCGAGCGCGTGGATCAGCCCGACGACGTCGCCGACGAGGTGCAGGAGCGTGTACCGGCTCGGGTCGGCGGGGGCGTCGGTGCCGCCGTAGCCGCGCTGGTCCGGCGCCACGACGTGGTAGCCGGCGGCGGCCAGCGGTCCCAGCTGGTGGCGCCACGAGTACGACGTCTCCGGCCAGCCGTGCAGCAGCAGCACCAGTGGCCCGGTGCCCTCTTCGGCGATCTGCATGCGCAGGCCGCCGACGTCGACGGTCCGGTGCGTGGGCATTCGTGTCTCCTGTTCGCCGTGTCCACAACGGACCGTACGGCATCAGCCGTTCGCGGCCGGAAGCGGCGAGGCGAGCGTCGTCGGCCGGGTGCGGCCGCGCAGGGTGACGTCCCCGGTCGCCGTCCACCGGGCCGCTTCGTCCGCGTCCGCGGCCTCGACGGCCGTCCAGGAGGCCAGCAGGCGGCCGGGCGCGTTCTTGGCCAGCTCGGTCAGCCGCGCGGCTTCGTTGACCGGGTCGCCGATCACCGTGTACTCGAAGCGGCGCGGGTCCCCGACGTTCCCGGCGACCGCGTCCCCGGTCGCCACGCCGATGCCGGCCGGGCCGTCCGGCACCTCCGCGGCCAGCCGGCGGGCGATCGCGCGGCTCGCGGCCAGCGCGCAGGTGGCGTGGTCGCCGAGCGGCGCGGGCGCGCCGAACACGGCCAAGGCGGCGTCGCCGACGAACTTGTTGACCAGCCCGTGGTGCCGGTCGACCTCGTCGACCACCACCGCGAAGAACCGGTTGAGCAGGCCGACGACCTCCTCCGGCGGGCGGCTCGCGGCCAGCGCCGTCGATCCGACGAGGTCGGCGAACAGCACCGACACCGTGCGGACGGTGCCGCCCAGCTCGGTCGACGTGCGCATGGCCGCGACCGCGACCTCGTGCCCGACGTGCCGGCCGAACAGGTCGCGCAGCCGTTCGCGCTCGGCCAGCCCGGCCGTCATGTCGTTGAACCCGGCCTGCAGCAGGCCCAGCTCGGTGCCGTCGTAGACCGGGATTTCGACGGTGAAGTCCCCGGCGCGGACGCGCCCGAGCGCGTGGTGGACCGAGGAGATCGGGTTGACCACCGAGCGGGCGGTGAACACGGTGACCAGCAGCCCGAAGCACAGCACGACCAGCCCGAGCGCGATCACCGACACGGCGAGCTTCGTGGTGGAGACGTCGCCGCGCACCCAGGCCAGCACCGCCGTGACGACCAGCCCGGCCACCGGCACGCCGGTACCCAGGCACCAGAACAGCAGCATCCGCCGGTTGACACCGCCGCTGACCGGCCGCGGCGGCGTGGTGTCCGCCAGCGCGAGCGCCGCGTACGGCCGCAGCGCGAACTCGCCGAACAGGTAGGCGATCGCGCAGACGACGACCGCGGCGAAGGCCACGACGAGGAACTCGGTGAGCACGACCTCCGGCTGCACCAGGGCGGCCAGGCCGCCGAAGAGCAGGGTCGCGATGCCCCACAGCACCGCTTGCACGACCGTCAGCCGCAAGGGAACACGCAGGCTCGCGGCGCGTTCGTCGTCGGTGGGACGGCGTCCGTCGGCCGCCCAGCGCAGGGTCCGGAGAGCGCCGCGGGTGCCCCAGAGCGTGCCGGCGACCACGGCCGAAACGACGTACACGGGTACTGCGACCGCCGTGACGCGCACGAGTTCGCGGGACATGCCCGGCGCCGGCATGAGCAGCGCCGCGAGCCCGGCCACGACCAGGGCGCCGATCACGTTGGTGGCGATCAAAGTGGCCGTGAGCAGGCCTTGGACGCGCCGGCGCAACGCGGTGGCGTTCTGGTCGAGCGGCCCGAGCAGGCCGGAGCCGAACGGCTCCGCCGGGGCGCGTCCTGGGGTCACCATTTGAGTGTACGGTCGTTCACTGAATTGCTCGCAGACGGGTTCGGGTGTATGTGTTACGTTTGGTAACAGTGAACCTGAGTAACACCTGACGAGGAGGTCGGTCGTGACGAGCATCAGCGAATCGGGCGTGCCGGATCGGGAGACCGTGGCGCGGCGGCTGCTCGACTCGGCGGAGCAGCTGTCCTACGACCCCGTCAAGGAGGTCGACTGGGAGACGCCGCTGGACACGGACTACCACGGCGCGAGTCCGGAGTGGAGCACGCTCTACGGCACCTCCTACTGGACGGACCTGACCCCGGAACAGCAGCGCGAGCTGACCCGCCAAGAAGCGGCGTCGGTGGCCAGCACCGGGATCTGGTTCGAAATGATCCTGCAGCAGATGGTGCTGCGCGACTTCTACGCCAAGGACCCCACGGATCCGGCCTTCCAGTGGGCGCTGACCGAGATCGCCGACGAGTGCCGGCACTCGATCATGTTCGCCCGCGGCGCGGCGAAGCTGCGGGCGCCCGCCTACCGGCCGCGCCGGTTCGTCGTCGAGCTGGGCCGGGTCTTCAAGGCCACGGCGACCGGCGAAGCCGCCTACGCGGCGATCCTCGTGGCCGAAGAGGTCCTCGACGTCATGCAGCGTGACTGGATGCGCGACGAGCGCGTGGTCCCGTTCGTGCGCACCATCAACAACATCCACGTCGTCGAGGAGTCGCGGCACATGAAGTTCGCCCGCGAGGAGACCCGCGAGCGGCTGAAGAGCGCCGGGCGGCTGCGGCGGCAGCTCAACGGCCTGGTCGTCGCGATCGCGTCGTACTTCATCGTGACGAGCATGGTGAACGGCAAGGTCTACGAGAACGCCGGGCTCGACGGCGAGCGGGCGCGCCGCGAGGCGAAGGCGAACGAGCACCACAAGTCGATGCTGCGGTCCAGCTGTTCCGGGCTGATGGAGTTCCTGCACTCGGCCGGGCTGCTCACCAAGCCTGCGCTGTGGTTCTACAAGCGCGCGAACCTGATCTGAGATGGCCTTCGCGATCACCCAGACCTGCTGCGCCGACGCGTCCTGCGTGTCGGTCTGCCCGGTCAACTGCATCCACCCGACGCCGGACGAACCCGAGTTCGGGACGACGGACCTGCTCTACATCGACCCGGCCACCTGCATCGACTGCGGTGCGTGCGCGGACGCCTGCCCGGTCGACGCGATCTTCCCGGCCGGTGACCTGACCGGGCCGCTGCGGGCCTACGAGCAGCTCAACGCGGACTACTACGCGGGCAAAGACTTGCTGGCCGGCGTCCCGGTCGCGCCGAACTTCCACCGGTGGGCCCCGCCGTCGTTCACGCGGGTGCTGCCGAGCGACTTCCCGGCGTTGGACGTCGCAGTCGTCGGCACCGGCCCGGCCGGGATGTATGCGGTGGAGGACCTGCTGCTGCACACGAACGCCCGCGTGACGCTCGTCGACCGCCTGCCGGTGGCCGGCGGCCTGATCCGCTACGGCGTCGCGCCCGATCACCCGTCGACGAAGAAGATCGGCGAGACGTTCGCGCGGTTCCACGACCACCCGCGGCTGCGCCTGCGGCTCGGCGTGCCGGCCGGTCCCGAACTGGCCGACCGCCACGACGCGGTGATCTACGCGGTCGGCGCGACGGACGCCCGCCGCCTCGGCGTCCCGGGCGAGGACCTGCCCGGCAGCTTGCCGGCCGCGACGGTGGTCGGCTGGTACAACGGCCACCCGGACGTCGCGCCGGACGCCGTCGACCTCTCGGTGGAGCGCGTGGTCGTCGTGGGCACGGGCAACGTCGCCCTGGACATCGCCCGCATTCTCACGGCGGACCCGGAGGCCCTCGCGGAGACGTCGATCGCGCCGGCCGCGCTGGCGCGATTGCGCTCGGCCAAGGTCCGCGAGGTGGTGGTGCTGGCTCGCCGCGGTCCGGAGACGGCGGCCTACACGCGACCGGAGCTGCAGGCCTTGGCGGCCCGCGGCGGCTTGGTGGTGGACACGCACGACCCCCGCGTTCCGGCGGCCATCGACGGCGCGGAGCCGGGGGAGAAGGCGGCGTGGCTGCGGGGAGTGCCGCGCGAGCGGGTGGACTGGCCGGCCCCGCCGCCGGACGGACGTCGCATCGTGCTGCGGTTCCATTCAGCGCCACTGGCGTTCGGCGGGGACACCGAAGTCCGCGCGGTGGTGACGTCGGGGCCGGAGGGGGACGTCGAGATCGCGACGGGCCGCGTGGTCCGGGCGGCGGGGTTCCGCGGGGCTCCGGTGCCGGGCCTGCCGTTCGACGACGAGGCGGGAATCGTGCCGAACGAGTCGGGCCGGGTCGCCGGGCGGCCGGGGGTGTACGTGGCGGGGTGGATCAAGCGCGGGCCGTCGGGTGGGATCGGCGCGAACAAGGCGTGCGCGCGGGAGACGGTGGGGGCACTGCTGGAGGACGTGGTGGCCGGCCGGCTGGCGGTGCGGCGCAGGGGAGCGGGGGCTCGGCTGTTCGGCCGCGCCTGACCTGCGCCCCCCAAGGGGCACTTTCACGTGAAAGTGCCCCTGTTCCCGTCGTTACCGGCACCAGTGCGGGCCGGTGGTCCAGCCGAGCAGCCGCCGTCCCGAGGTGCCCGGGAGCGTGCCGTCGGGCAAGAACTGTGCGCCCTCCACCACTTCCGCCAGGCCGGTCACCGCCGGGCCGAACCGCTCTTCCAGACCCGCCTGCGTCACCAGCTCGCCCAGCCGCGCCACCGCGGCCCGCTGCTCGTCCGGCTCGCAGAAGCTCAGGAAGAAGAGCGCCTGCCGCCAGGCATACGCGACGTTCTTGACCAGCTGCCGGTTCCAGTGGTGCTGTCCGCCGAGGTGGCGCACCACCCACGTGAACACCTGTCCGGCCCGTTCCGGGCCCGCCAGACGCGGTCCCAGACCGAGGGTTTCCGTCAGCACCGCCAGGTTGTGCGTCGTGAGGATCTGGCTCTGCTCGATCACCATCCCGTTGCCCGCCACCGACCTGCGCCGGCGGCCCGCCCGGGCCTCGCACACCGCTGCGAAGTCGTCCGCCGTGCGTCCGAACAGGCGCCGCCGGGGTGCCGCCCACCGGCTCTCGTCCGGCAGGTCGTAGTACCGGGCGTACAGCGTGCCCGCCATGATACGGCCGGTCGCCGCCGCCGCGGTGCGCCACTTCTCCGTGAACGTGCCCACGAAGATGTCGGCCGCCAGCTCCTCCAGCAGCGGCATCGGGCGCCCCGCCTGCTTGGCCAGTGCGCCGAGTTCGCGCAGCAGCGTGTTCGGCAGGATCGCCTGCGGGAACGAGCCGAGCGCCAGCAGCACCGTCTGCGTCAGCGTCTGCAGCGCCGCCCGGGCGACGTCGGGACGCCGGGCCCGGAACGGCTCCAGCACCCGGATCCACGGCAGCTCTTCGAGCCGGACCTGCTGCTCGAGGTCGAGCAGCAGCAGCCCGCGGCGACGGCGGAAGGCCGCGTACGTCTGCGCGTACAACGCCGCCAGCCGCTCGTCCTCGACGTTCGCCGCCATCAGCTGCGCCGTGATCTGCGGCAGCACCGCCGCCAGGACGTCGCCCGAGGTGATCACGCCGCGCGCGACCAGCTCCTCGACCGGTGCCTCCAGGGCGCGGGTCACCTTCGCGACCAGGTGCGGCGGGACGTCGTCCGCCGGCTCGACGACCGGGTCGAGCGCGGGAAGACCACCGTCGGCGGGGTAGCCGTCGAGCCGGCCGGCCAGCACGGCCGCGAGCTCGGCGTGCGTCGGGCGCGCGGCCACCTCCGCCTGCACCGCCCGCAGGGCGGCCCGCCGCTCCGAGCCCGGCTCGCCGTGCTTGGTGACGGTGTTGGCCAGCGCCCGGCGGATCCAGCCGACGTCGCGGCCGGTGAGCCGCGCACTCGCGAACTGACAGAGCTGCAACGCCCGGTACAGCCGCGCGAAGTTGCCCTTCGGCTGCGTGTGGGACGTCGAGGCCCGGTGCTGGACGCACGCCGTCGCGTAGTCCGCGAGCCATCGCGCCCGCCGCGATCCCCAGCCCTCGGGCCAGGTCCGGCACGGCCAGCCGCCGGTGACGCCGTCCTCGGTCAGCCGCGGCAGTTCGCCCTCGACCGTCTCCGCCCAGAGGGCGACCAGCCGGTCGTACAGCGGGTGCCAGACCCGCAGCGTCTCCAGCATCGCTGCGATCGCGGGCTTGGTCGTCGCCGACCGCAGCGTTGCGCGGACCTCGCCGACCGTGGCCAGCCGCACCAGCGCGCCGGACGGCCGCGGTGCGGCGCCGGGCAGCGGGGCCAGGCGCAGCCGGTGCAGCAGCGGCCGCAGCTCGGCGACCAGGTCGAGGGCGGCCTCGGCGTGCCCGTGGTCGAGCAGCCAGGCGACCACGGGGAGCGCGGCGTCCTCCGGGATCTCGACCCGGTAGGCCTCGGTGGCCAGGGCCGCACGCAGAGCGGCGAGCCCGGCGTCGGTGAGGTACCCGAGGTTGACGCGCTCGCGTGCGGTGCTGCCCGGCGCGCCGGCCGGTACGGCGGCCAGTTCCTCCGGGCGCACCGGAACCTCGGCGAGGTACCGGCCGGTGGCGAACCCGCCGTGCGCGACCTCGAGAGTCACCCACGCCGGGGTGTCCGCGACCGGGGTCCGCGAGCCGATCGTCAGCGACCCGTCGGCCATGCCGGTGAGCACCGCGTGCCACCGCCCGGCCTTGGCGAGCGCGCGGCGGCGGACCTCGCCGTCCGTTGTGGACGACGCGGTGCGCAGCGCGTGCTCGAGCTGCCCGTAGGCGTAACCGGGCGCGGCCTCCTGTGCCATCTGGACTCCCCCTGTGGACCTGGACTTGGAGGCAGGAATCGAACCTGCGCCTTCCCGGATTCGAGCCGGGTGTTCTGCCTGCTGAACTACTCCAAGGTGCGGGGCGCGGAGGCGGAGCTCCGGGCGATTTCCCGCACGGCAACCATAAACCGCCGCGGGAATCGCGGCGACCGACTTTTCCGCAGGCTCTCTCGCCGTGCGGCCGGGGGCGGTTTCCGGGCTGCCGGAGACGAGCGGGCGAGGTAGACTGGAATCTGAATCAAAGTCACGTTCAGGTTGGAGGCCGCATGGCCGGCCCGGAGCCGATCGAAGCGGGCGTCCGCCTGCGCCGGGTGCCCCGCCAGGCACGTTCGCGGCAGAAGCTGGCCCAGGTGCTGGCGGCCGCCGACCGGCTGCTCGCCACGGACGGCGTCGAGGCGCTGACCACCACCCGCGTGGCCGCGGAGGCCGGCGTCTCGGTGGGCGCGCTGTACCAGTACCTGCCGGACCGTGACGCCATCGCCGAGGCGCTGGGCGAGGTGTACCTCGCCCGCCTGGAAGACCTCATGACGTCGTTCGCCGAACGAGCGGCCGAAGAGGCCTGGGAAGATCCCGTCGGTCTCCTCGTCGACGCCTTCGCCGGGCTCTACCGAGCGGAACCCGGGTTCCGTGCGCTGTGGTTCGGCCGCGGCCTCACCGACGGAACCCGGGAAGCCGACGTCGGGCACAAGCGCGTGATGGCCACCGGCGTCCACCGCATCCTCGTCGCGCAGGGCCTGCTGTACGACGACTACGAAGCCGCGGTCGCATGCCGCACGGCCTTCCTCGCCGCCGACGCCGTGATCCAGGAGGCCTTCCGCGGCGACGGCGCCCCGGAACTCCTGGAGCCGGTCAAGACGATGCTGCGGGCGTACCTCGGGCAGCAGCCGCGGCCGTAGCGCCGGTCACGGCTTGTTTCGGAAATCCTTTCCGAGGGCAGCGGATAATTCCCGGCAACCGCATCACCGGTCCGGGCGTTGTGCTGAGATCGAGCGGTATCGCTCAGCACACAGGAAGAGATGACGATGGTGAACCGGCTCGAACTCGCGGCCTCGACACAATGGACAGACGGCGAACTCGCGGTGCGCCCGCTCGAACTGACGACACCCGAAATGCCGGTGTCCTGCTACTTCGCCGAGGCGATCGTCGTCGCGGCGGCCGCGGCGAACCGCGCGCTGGCGGCCACCGAGAACGCCCGGGCGGTCGCCGCGGCCGGCAACCGGTGGAACGCCGGGCACGCGGTGGACATCGGCGGCTTCCAAAGCTCCGGCCGGCTGACCGGTGCGGGCCCGGGCATCTCCGCAGGATCCGTGACCGACCTGCTGGGCTTCCGCGAGAGCGGCCTCTAGCCACGCCTCGACCGGGCCGAAGGCACCTGATCGGTGGCGCAGACGAGGAATTCCTCGCCTCGCACGACGCGGAGCCCGTCGGCCCGGTCAGCGAAGTACCGCTCGTCGAGCTCGGCGCCCGAAACGTGGACGGCGTCGCGGAATCCGGCGTCCCGGGCCATCGCCAGCATTTCCGCGGGGGAGAACGAGCTGACGAAGGGCGTCCCCGCCGCTTCGGCTCGGCGAGCGGTGGCCTGGTGCCGGGCGCGTTCGCCGTCGTCGAGGAGCTCGGCCGGCAGCATGAACGTCATCGCCAGGGTGGATCCCGGGGCGAACCCGGCGATCCGGCGCAGCGTGGCCGCGTTCGCCTCCTTCGTCAGGTACATGCTGACGCCGGTGGAGGCGACGACGGCCGGTTCGCCCGGGGAGAAGCCCGCGGCCGTGAGCCGGTCCCACCACGACGTCGTCTCGAAGTCGACCGGGACGAAATGCAGCCCGTCCGGCACGCCCAGGCCGAGCTCGGCCAGCCGCGCACGCTTCCACGCCTGCGGCCCCGGCCGGTCCACTTCGAACACCTGCAGCCGGGACGCGAGCTCCGGACGGCGCTGGGCGAAAGTGTCCAGCCCGGCCCCGAGGATCACGTACTGCCCGACACCCCGGTCCGCCTGCTCGGCGACCAGGTCCTCGACGAACCGGGCCCGCGCCACCATGCCGGCCCGGTAGCGGCCGGCGGTGGCCGGATCCATGTCGTCGCGGTGCCGCCAGCCGTCGTCCGGGCCGGCCAGCCGCAGGCCGAGTTCGTCGGCGAACACGCGTGGGGCGGTGGGTCGACGGCGAGGTGCAGAGCGCGCCACAACGCGGTCCGCACCGCCGTGCTGTTCGGGGCGGCCACCTCAGGCCGCACCCGGCGCCGACAGCTTCCACGTCCGCCCGTCGGGATCGCGAACCGTCATTTCCCTGGTGCCGTAATGGGTTTCTTCGAACGGGGTGACCACCTCGACGAGGTCGCCGGCCTCGAACTTGTCCGCGTCCGGGACCTTGAACACGATCTGCGTCCGCGGCTCCTGGCTCTCGGGTACCTCGGCGATGAACAGCCAGGGTCCGTCGCCGTTGCGCAGCTGCCCGGAGTTGTGGTCGGTCGCGAAGTCGATTTCGTAGCCCAGCGACTGGAAGAACTTGGCCGCCTTGCCCCAGTTGTGCGTCTCCAGGTACATCGCCTCGATGCCCTCGGTCGTCATGTCAGTGCTCCTCTTCGGGATCGGTCTCGAGGTAGGCGCGCAGTGCCGCGGCGACGAGCGCCGACAGTGACTGCTCCGTCTCGACGGCCCGGTACTTGACCTGCCGGATCAACCCGATCGGCAGGTACACGTTGAACTGCTTGACGTCGTCATCGCCCACCCGCCGAGGCTAGCATGCTAGCAAGCTAAGTTCGCAAGTCCCGCCGTCCGCATCTTGACGTCACGCCGCGCGAGGTCAACAATCCAGGCGTTCTTGTTAGCGCTAACAGTTCTCGACGACGAAGTCGGAGCCCGCCATGAAGCTGCGCCTCGGATTGTCCGCGCTCGTGCTGATCGCCGGAGCCGTCCCGGGATTCGGGGTCGCCGCGGCGAGCACGACCGCCGCCGAGGTGGCCGTCCCGGCGCCGGCGATGGGCTGGGCGTCGTGGAACACCTTCGTCGCCAAGATCGACTACGACACCATCAAGGCCCAGGCCGATGCGCTCGTGTCGGCCGGCCTCAAGGACGCCGGATACAGCTACGTCAACATCGACGAGGGCTGGTGGCAGGGCACCCGCGACAGCGGCGGGAACATCACCGTGGACACCGCCGAATGGCCCGGCGGGATGAAGGCGATCGCGGACTACCTGCACGGCAAGGGACTCAAGGCCGGGATCTACACCGACGCCGGTCGCGACGGCTGCGGCTACTACTTCCCGACCGGCCGCCCCGCGGCGCCCGGGAGCGGCAGCGAAGGCCACTACCTGCAGGACATGCTGCAGTTCCAGCGCTGGGGCTTCGACTTCGTCAAGGTCGACTGGTGCGGCGGTGACGCCGAGGGTCTCGACCCGAAGAGCACCTACCAGGCGATCAGCGACGCCAACAAGGCCGCGACCGCGCAGACCGGACGCACCCTCACGCTGTCGGTCTGCAACTGGGGCAAGAAGAACCCCTGGAACTGGGGTGCCGGGACGGCACCGATGTGGCGCACCAGCACGGACATCATCTACTACGGCCAGACGGCAAACCTGGGCCAGGTGCTGACCAACTTCGACCAGGCGCAGCACCCGGTTTCGCAGCACACCGGCTACGTCAACGACCCGGACATGCTGACCGTGGGCATGCCCGGCCTCACCGACGCGCAGGCACGCACGGAGCTGAGCCTGTGGTCGGTTTCGGGTGCGCCGCTGCTGGCGGGCAACAACCTCGCGACGATGAGCGCCGCCACGAAGTCGATCCTGGCGAACCGGGAAGTCATCGCCGTCGACCAGGACCCGCGCGGCCTGCAGGGCGTCAAGGTCGCCGAGGACGCCGCCGGCCTCCAGGTCTACTCGAAGGTCCTCAGTGGATCCGGCAAGCGCGCGGTGGTGCTGCTCAACCGGACGTCCTCGGCGGCGGCGATGTCCGTGCGGTGGGCCGATCTCGGCCTGACCACGGCCGCCGCGCAGGTCCGGAACGTCTGGGGCGCAAGCAATGCCGGGAGCTTCGCCACCGGCTACAGCATCAATGTCCCCGCCGGCGACTCGGTGCTGCTGACCGTCGAGGGGACCGACGCCGCGGCCACGCACGGCACGACGGTCACCGCGGGTGCCACGGGTCTGGCTGTCGCGACCTTCACCTACAACGCGACCACCACGCAAACCTCGACCCTCGCGGTGAACGGCCAGCAGCCGACCGTCGTGGCCTTCCCGGCGACCGGGGGAGCGGCCAAGACCGTCTCGGCGGTGGTCTCGCTGGGCAACGGGACGAACTCCCTGACGTTCTCGGGCACCCCGCCGCAGGTCACCGATGTCGCCATTCTCCCCCTCCCGGGCACCACCGGTGTCGAGGTGGTCGGCGCGCAGGCGGGCCGCTGCCTCGACGTGAACGACAACGGCATCACCAACGGGATCCAGGCCCAGCTGTGGGACTGCGCGGCGGGGCCGAACCAGACCTGGGTGCCGGTCCGCGGGCAGCTCGTCGTCAACGGCACCAAGTGCCTCGACGCCTACAACAGCGGGACGGCGAACGGCACCGCGGTGGTCGTCTGGGACTGCAACGGCCAGCGCAACCAGCAGTGGACGCTCAACGCGAACGGGACCGTCACCAACGCGGTGTCCGGGCTCTGCCTGGACGCGAGCGGCGCGGCCACCGCGAACGGTACGAAGATCATCCTCTGGTCCTGCAGCGGGGGCGCCAACCAGCGGTGGACCCGGCGCTGACTCAGGCCGTCGATTCCCGGATGACCAGCCGGCACGGCCGGGTGTGCCGTCCGGGGGAGGGCTCGCCGTTGATCGCCGCCAGCAGCATTTCGGCGGCGGTCCGGCCGAGCGCCTCCAGCTCCATGTCGACGCTGGTCAGCGGTGGCTGGCAGGCCAGGGCCATGACGTCCCAGTTGTCGAACCCGACCAGGGCGACGTCACCCGGCACGTGGCGGCCGGCCGCCTGCAGCGCGTCGGCGGCACCGCGGGCGATCTGATCGCTGCCGCAGAAGACGGCGTCGAACGGGGTCTCCGTGCCCAGTAGCATCCGGACCGCCTGCCGGCCCCACGCCTCGCTCCACTCGCCGAACATCGGGGCGCCGGCCAGGTCGAGCCCGGCCTCGGCGAGCCGCTCGGTCGCGGCCGCCGCGCGCACGGTCGCCGAGTGGTGCCGTTCGGGGCCGGTGATGTGGGCGACGCGGCGCCGTCCGGTGGCCAGGAGGTGCTCGACGGCCTTGCGTGCCCCGCCGGCTTCGTCCGGCACGACGGAACAGTCGTGCGGGTCGGTCGAGCTGATGAAGGCGTACACGACCGGGATCGGCAGGTCCGCGCCGATCGGCGGGCGGGCCTGGGTCCGGCGGCCGGTGACGATGATGCCGTCGACCCGGCGGGACAGCAGCGTGCGCAGGTAGTACTGCTCGCGGATCGGATCGTCGCGGGCATCGCAGAGGAAGACCGACATCTCCCCGGCGCCCAGCGCATCCTCGGCGCCCATCATCAGCGGGATGCTGAACCGGCCGATGGTGTCGGTGGTGATCATGCCGACGGTGTAGGTGCGCCCGGAGTTGAGCGTCACCGCCGCGCGGTTGGGCTGGAACCCCAGCTGCTCGGCCGCGGACAGCACTCGCTGCCGGGTTTCCGCGCGGAGCGACCCGCGCCCGTTGAGCGCCTTCGACGCGGTGCCGACCGAGACCCCGGCCAGCAGCGCGACTTCGCTGATCGTGGCCGGCTTCGCAACAGCGCCGGGAGTTTCCGAAAGTTTCCGCGAGGGCATGGTGGCACAGTACCTCCGCGCCCGCTGCAACCCAACGCAACACCCGTGGACTACGGCAAACAGCCCCTTGACGAGCTGGTCGAGCGGCCCTAGCTTGAGTCGGAAACCGGTTTCTGAATTTTCCCGGTTTCGTTCTTCGACACCCGCAGGCGGCGGCCTCCCGATAGGAGAGAGTCGATGACTTCGCACATCCGAACCAGGGCACGGTGGGGGCGTGCCGCAGCCGCCGTCGCCGGCGTGCTCGTCCTCGCGGCCTGCCAGAGCGGCCCGTCCGGGGCGGCCGCGGGGGACACCGCGAGCGTGGACGACGGCACCACGATCACCATGTGGACCCGCTCGCCGACGGCGACGTTCAGCCAGACGCTGATCGACGCCTACAACGCGAGCCACCAGAACAAGGTGAAACTGACCGTCTTCCCGGCCGACTCCTACCAGCAGAAGGTCGGCACCGCCGCGGGGGCGAAACAGCTGCCCGACCTGCTGGCGGCCGACGTCGTCTACGCGCCCAACTACGCGGCCAAGGGCTTGTTCCTCGACCTCACCGCCCGCGTGACGCAGCTGCCGTTCAGCGGCAGTCTCGCCGCGGCGCACATGAAGGCGGCCACCGCGGGCGGCAAGCACTACGCCGTGCCGCACGACATCGACCTGTCGGCGGTGTTCTACAACAAGGTCCTGTTCACCCGCGCCGGTCTCGACCCGGAGAAGCCACCGTCCACCTTGGACGAGATCGCCGCCGACGCGCGCAGGATCGCCGCGCTCGGCGGGGACACCAAGGGCTACTTCTTCGGCGGCGCCTGCCCGGGCTGCCAGCTCTTCACCAGCTGGCCGATGATCTGGGCCTCCGGCGGGACGGTGCTCAACGAGCAGGGCACCGCTGCCACGCTCGACAGCCCCCAGGCGGCGCAGGTCTACTCCTTCCTGCGGCAGCTCTACGCCGAGGGTGTCGTGCCGGCGTCGGCGAAGAACGAGTCCGGACCCACCTGGACGCAGTCCTTCCTCGACGGCAAGATCGGCATCCAGCCGCTGGGCGCCACCGCGTTGCAGGGCATGAAGGAGGGGCCGGACCTGCAGGTCGGCGTCGCCCCGATCCCCGGGCTGAAGGGCGGCAGCTCGTCCTTCGTCGGCGGGGACGTGCTCGGCATCGGCAGCAACAGCACGCACGCCGCGGCCGCGTGGGACTTCATCGCCTGGACGCTCTCCGACCAGGCCCAGGTCGACGTCGTCGCGAAGAGCAAGAACATCACCGTCCGGTCCGATCTGGCCGACAACACCTACGCCAAGCAGGATGCCCGGCTCGGCGTGTTCAACCGGCTCGCGAGCCAGGGCCAGACGCCGATCTCGGTCAACTTCGGCAAGACGTTCAACGACGCCAACGGGCCCTGGACGGCGACGGTGATCGACGCGGTCTTCGGCAGCGGTGACGCCGGATCGGCCCTGAAACAGCACAACGCGGCCGTCACCGAGTCCCTCTCCGGTGGCAGCTGACCATGGTTTCGCTCCTTTCCCCGGGGGTGTCGGCGCCGGAGACCCCGGCGCCGGCACCCCGCCGCCGCGGCTCGATCGCCCGGGGCCGGCGCCGGCTGGGGATCGCCTACGCGGCGCCGATGGCCGTGCTGGTCGCCGTCTTCTTCGTCATCCCGCTCGGGCTGATGCTGTGGATGTCAATCAACCACTGGCCGCTGGTCGGCGCGTCCTACCCCAACGGGGTCGGGAACTTCGACGCGCTGAGCGACCCGCTGTTCCTCCGTGCTGTGGGGTTCACGCTCAAGTACACGCTGGTCACGACCGTCGTGCTCAGCCTCGTGGCCTTCGGGCTGGCGCTGCTGGTGCAGCACGACCGGCGCGGCACCGGCTTCGCCCGCACCGTCTTCTTCCTGCCCAGCGCAGTCGGCCTGGCTTCGACGAGCCTGCTGTTCTACGGCCTGTTCAACACCGACTCGTCGGCCCTCAATCAGGTGGTGGACTTCCTCGGGCTGGGCCGGGTCGACTGGCTCGGCTCCGGCGGCGGCGCGCTCGGCTCGACGGTCGGGATGATCACCTGGCGGTTCGCCGGGTTCTACATGCTCATCCTGATGACCGGCCTGCAGGGCATCGACCCGGCGCTGTACGAGGCCGCGCGCATCGACGGCGCGAACCGGTGGCAGATCCTGTGGCGGGTGACGCTGCCGCTGCTGCGGCCGACCCTCGCGCTCGCGATGGTGCTGTCGCTGACCGGCTCGCTGCTGGCGTTCGACCAGTTCTTCATCCTCACCGGCGGCCGCCACGACACGGCCACGGTCGTCATCGACATCTATCGCGAGGCGTTCCTGTCCCAGGACCTGGGGCGCGCCGCCGCGGTTTCGGTGGCCACGCTCGCCGTGCTCATCGTCCTCAACGTCGCCCAGCTGCGGCTCATCCGCCGGGAGGGGAAGTGAACCGGCTCCGGGCCGCGGGCCTGCACGTCACCAGCGCCGCCCTCGCGGTGCTGTTCCTGCTGCCGCTGCTGTGGACGCTGTACTCGTCGCTGACCGGGCGGGAGGCGGGGGACGCCGGAACCGACAACTACCGGCGGCTCGCCGACTACGGCAGCGGCCTCGGCACCTACCTGGTCAACACGACGGTGGTCGCGCTGGTCGCGGTGAGCGTCACGGTGGTGGCGACCACGCTCGGCGGCTACGCGATGGCCCGGCTCGCCTTCCCCGGGCGCACCCTGCTGTTCCTGGTCACCCTGGCCATCCTGATGGTGCCCTACACGACGATCCTGGTGCCGCTCTACATCCTGCTCGGCTGGCTCGGTCTGCAGAACTCGTTGCTCGGCCTCGGCCTGGTGATGGCCGTGCTCCAGCTGCCATTCGGCCTATTCATGATGCGCAACTCGTTCGAGGCACTGCCGGTGGAACTGGAGGAGGCGGCGCTGATCGACGGCTGCTCGATCGGTGGCGCGCTGCGAAGGGTGCTGCTGCGTGGCGTCCTCCCGGGCGTCGTCACCGTCGCGCTGTTCTCGTTCCTGGCGGCCTGGAACGAGTTCGTCGCCCCGCTGATCTTCCTCACCGACGGTGAGAAGTTCACCCTGCCAGTCGCGCTGTTCAACCTCCAGTCCGGCAGCCTCGGCTCGGTCGATTTCGGGGCCCTGCAAGCGGGAGTGGTGGTTTCCGCCCTGCCGTGCGTGGCGGTCTTCCTCGTCCTGCAGCGGTACTACGTCCGCGGCTTCACCTCGGGAGCCCTCAAGGGCTGAGACAGGAGCACCTCGATGACCGAACGCATCCTCGGGCCCGTCCACCCCACGTCCGCCGCGAAGTCGGCGTTGCGGCCGCTCTTCCTCGGCGCGGTCTCCTTCGCACCGGACAGCCTCCTGGGCGGCTGGCAGACACGCAACGCGAGCCGGACCCTGCCGCACTGCGTCGAGCAGCTCGACGCGGCGGGCGCACTGGACAACCTCCGCCGCGTCACCGGCGAGGTCGACGGCGACCGCCGCAACATGTGGTTCTCCGACTCCGACGTCTACAAGACCCTCGAAGCCGCCGCCTGGCAGCTCGGCCGCGACCCGGGCGACGCCGAACTGCGCGCGTTCCTCGACTCCACCGCGGCGCTGGTGGCCAAGGCCCAGGAGGAGGACGGCTACCTGAACTCCTACTTCAGCATCGACAAGCCGGACCTGAAGTGGCGGGAGCTGCACTGGAGCCACGAGCTGTACTGCGCGGGCCACCTCATCCAGGCCGCCGTCGCCGCCGCCCGGGCCGGGGTCGGGGCCCAGCTCGTCACGGTCGCCCGCCGCTTCGCGGACCTGATCGTCGAGCGCTTCGCCACCGTCGATGACGTCGACGGGCACCCGGAGATCGAGACCGCGCTGGTGGAGCTGTACCGGGTGACCGGGCACCGGCCGTACCTGGACCTGGCGCTGCGGTTCCTCGACCTGCGCGGACGCGGCCTGCTCAACGGCGAGCGGTTCGGCCCGCGGTACCTGCAGGACCACGTCCCGGTCCGGGACGCCGACGAGGTCGCCGGGCACGTCGTGCGCCAGCTCTACCTGCTGGCCGGCGTCGTGGACGTCGCCGTCGAGACCCGGGACGACGCGCTCTTCGAGGCCGCTCGCCGGCTGTGGGCCGACGCGTTCGGCGCCAAGACCTACCTCACCGGCGCCCAGGGCTCCCGCCACCGCGACGAGGCGTACGGCGACCCGTACGAACTGCCGCCGGACCGGGCGTACGGCGAAACCTGCGCCGCGATCGCGAGCTTCCAGTGGAACTGGCGGCTGCTGCTGGCCACCGGCGAAGGCAAGTACGCCGACGAGATGGAACGCGCGCTGTACAACGCCGTCGCCGGGTCGACCGCCCTCGACGGCACGCACTTCTTCTACGCCAACCCGCTGCATCTGCGGACCGGGCACGACGGCTCGCACGAAGACGCGCCGTCGCGGCGGCTGCCGTGGTATTCGTGCGCCTGCTGCCCGCCCAACCTCGCCCGGCTGGTCGCGTCGCTGTCCGGCTACGTGGCCACCACCGACCCCGGCGGGCTGCAGGTGCACCTGTACGCCGCCGGGTCGATCCAGACCACTGTGGACGGTGTCGACGTCCGTGTCGAGACGCGCACCGGATACCCGTGGGACGGCCGGGTCGAGCTGACCGTGACCACGCCGACCCCGCTCATGCTTTCACTGCGTGTCCCCGGCTGGGCCGAGGTGGCCCTGATCGACGGCGTCCCGGCGGAGGTCCGCGACGGCTACGCGGAGGTGCGGCGCGACTGGACGGCCGGTACCACGGTGACGCTCGAACTGCCGATGCCCGCCCGGGTCGTCCGGCCGCACCCGCGGATCGACGCCGTGCGCGGCTGCGTCGCCGTGACGCGCGGGCCGCTCGTGTACTGCCTGGAGCAGGCCGACCTGCCTGAGGGCGTCATCCTCGAGGATGTGCGGATCGACCCGGCGGCGTCGTTTTCGTCCGGGCCGCTGCCCGACGTGCCGGTGGCCCTCACCGCGCACGGCCGCGTCGAGGTTCCCGCGTCGGCGGAGTTGTACGGCGCGGGCGCCGGGGCGCCCGGCGAGCCGGTCGAGCTGACCGCCATCCCGTACTTCCTCTGGGGCAACCGGGAACCCGGCCCGATGCGGGTCTGGATCCCGGTCGCCGCCCACAACCACCTCACCTGACGGTCGTGAGTGGTAATTCGGGTTCTAACCCGAATTACCACTCACGAGCACGGGAGCGCACCCGGCCGTCACTGTTAACGCTCACAAAACCGAAGATTGCGAGGACTCGATGATGCGTCCTGTTTTTCGGCATCCGCGTGGCGTGCTCAGGCTGGCTGCTGCCGTGGTGCTGTGCCTGGTGGCCGCGCTGCTCTCCGTGGGCAGCGCGCAGGCCGCGACCGCCTTCACCAGCACGGTGGTCAACTCCTCGAGCGGCCAGTGCGCCACCGTCCCGAACGGCAACAGTGCTGTCCAGCTGACCCAGTCCGGCTGCAGTTCCGGCGCCGGGCAGTCGTTCCGGTTCACCCCGGTGTCCGGTGACGTCTACACCGTCGGCACGTTCACCTCGGGCAGCTGCGTGGACATCTACGGGGCGTCCACCGCGGACAACGCCACGGTGATCCAGTACGCCTGCCATTCCGGGACGAACCAGCAGTTCCGCCTCCAGGCTACAGAAAGCGCTTTCAAACTGGTCGCGGTCGGCTCCGGCAAGTGCGTCACCCCGGCGAACAACGGGCTCGTCCAGCTGCCCTGCGCCGCGGCGAGCGCGTGGCGGCTGCCCGGCTACCAGTCCGGCGGTGACCCCCAGGTGCCGCCGGAGAAGACCGTGCGGGTGTGGCTGCTGCGGCCGTCCGACGTGCCCTTCGACCAGCGCTACCCGGACGGCATCGCGAACGTGCTGCGCGAAGCCCAGCGGTACTACCGGCAGGAGCTGGGCAAGACGTTCCGGCTGAACGAGCCCGTCGTCCAGGTCGTCACCGGCGAGCACGTGAAGAGCTGGTACGAGAACACGCCCAACGGCGGCGACCGCTACTGGTGGGCCGTGTTCAACATGCAGCAGGAGCTGGTGCGCCGGTTCGACGTCCGCGACGGGGACAGCCGGTGGCTCAACGTGGGCGAGGTCATCGCCGAGGGCCAGGGCGCGGGCGGCGGCGGAGGCAACGGCTGGGTGATCCTCTGCCAGCACGACGCCGACGGCGCGGCCGGGATCAACGGCCCGATGAACCGGTGGTACGGCGGCATGGTGCACGAGCTCGGCCACGCCTTCGGCCTGCCGGACTCCACTTCGACCGACGGGACGCCGATGTCGGCGTCGTTCTACGACTACCCGAACACGCACTTCAGCCAGAGCCAGAAGAACGGGATCCTCACCGGCCCGTACGGCTCCTTCCTCTTCTGAACCGGAGACCCCGATGAGACGTCCGGTATTGCTCACCGCTGCCCTCCTGGTGGCGGGATTCGCCGTGGTGGCCCCGGCACGCGCCGCGGCCACGTTCACCAGCACGATGGTCAACTCCACGAGCGGCCAGTGCGCCACCGTCCCCAACGGCGACAGCGCCGCCCAGCTCACCCAGACCGCCTGCACCTCCGGTGCCGGGCAGTCGTACACCTTCACCCCGGCGTCCGGTGACGTCTACACCATCGGCACCTTCACCTCGGGCAGCTGCGTCGACATCTACGGCGCGTCCACCGCGGACAACGCCGCGGTGATCCAGTACGCCTGCCACGGGGAGACCAACCAGCAGTTCCGCCTGCAGTCGGTCGGGACGAACACGTTCGACGTCGTGGCGGTCAGCTCGGGCAAGTGCATCACCCCGGCGAACAACGCGCTCGTCCAGCTGCCGTGTTCGAGCGCGAGCGCCTGGCGCGTCCCGGGTTACGTCCCCGGCACGTCCGACGCCTACCAGGGCATTCCCAATCTTGCGCCGAACGCGTGCAAGAACTCCGGGCTGCCCAGGTCGTACGGCACGAACTTCCAGACGCCGAACGACCCGTACGGCCAGGGTTTCCAGAACACCACCGCGATCGGCTGGGACGGCAACTACTGGCCGGTCTTCAGCTACCTGTCCGGCTCGTTCTTCGCCCGCGGCGTGAACACGACGTACAACGGCCTGTGCGGCGGGATGTACTCGTTCAGCGCCTACACCTACGGCGGCAACCCGGGCGCGCAGTCGGTGCAGTGGACCGAGGACAACGGCTACCTGCCGGCGATGACGACGTCCCGGACCTCCGGCAGTGTCGGGATCACCATCAAGAACTTCGCCGACAAGGTCACCATCAACGGCTCCGCGGTCATGCTCGTCTACACGCGGGTGTCCATAAAGAACAACGGCTCCGGCTCGGTGACGGTCCCGCCGGGTGGTTCCGGTCCGGGTCTCGTCCGGCTGACGTCGTCCTCATTGGACACCGTCGCGGCCGGTCAGACCAGCAACCACGACTTCGTGGTGGCCGTGGACAACTTCGGCAGCGGCGTCGCGCTGCCGACCGGCTCGACGTTGTCCTCGAACGCGCCGAACTACGACACCGCCTACACCCAGATGACGTCGTACTGGACCTCGCGGCTGGCCGAGACGAACACCTTCAGCCTGCCGAACACGACCCTGCCCAACACCGGGAACCTGGCGAACCCGGGTACCGCGATGACGAACGCCTATAAGGCGGGGACCATCTACAACCTGATCATGCAGGTGGGCAAGGCGCAGTTCTCCGGCGCCAACAACTACAACTGGATCCTCAACCATGACGTCCCCGGCGAGCTGACCGCCAAGTTCCAGACCGGCGACTTCCGGGACGCACGCAACCTGCTGCTCACCGCCCGGATCTCCCAGCAGGACGGCTGGGACGAGGTCGGCGCCAACTGGTACTGGGACGGCGTCTGGAAGACGATGGGCTCCTGGGCGACGTACCTGGCGAAGACGAACGACACCGCGTTCGTCAGCCAGTACTTCAACGACACCGGCGCGTGGGGGCCCAGCCTCCGCACCATCGCCCGGGTGAAGTACCCCGCCCAGCTCGCCTCGGACGGGACGCTGCAGACCAACTTCGACAACGACTCCACCGGGCGCTGGCTGTTCAGCAACTTCTCGGCGTTGCAGATGCTGGCGTCCTACAAGTACATCGCGACCAAGATCGGCCAGACCGCCGAAGCGACGTGGGCGAACACCGCGTATAGCTCGTTGCTGAACGCGCTGAACACCGTCGTGGGCCGCAACCAGTCCGCGAACGGCTTCAACTACCTGCCCTGTGAGGTGGACAAGCCGAACAGCGCCAACCGCTGCAACACGTTCAATGACGCCAACTGGGCCTCGCCCGGGTGGGTCGGGCAGAACCAGTGGTCGACGATGCTGTCCGGCGGCGCGCTGACCGGCATCATGGGCGACCCGGGCCAGATCGACCGGATGTACCAGTGGGGCTTCAACCGGCTGTCGGCCAACGGCTACCCGTTCCCGACCTTCGGGGCGTTCAATGGGTACTCGACGGCCTACAACACGTCGTACTCCTCCGACGGGTTGTTCTCCAACAACTACCGCGACCTGCCGATCACCAGCTACGCCTGGCAGCTCAAGACCACCACCGGCGGCCCGAACGCCTGGTGGGAGGCCAACGGCAGCGGGCCGAGCACGGCCAACCCGTGGATCGGCAGCCACGCCGGCCCGCAGTTCGGCGCGTGCCCGTACGCGTGGCCGATTGCCGGGCAACAGCAGGGCCTGCTGGAGTCGCTGGTGGCCGAAGGCCTCGCGTCGAGCGGCTCCGGGCCGTACACGTTCACCCGGCCGCTCTACATCGGCCGCGGCGTCCCGAACGCCTGGCTCACACCCGGCCAGACGATCTCGGTGGGCAACCTGACCACCACCTACGACGTCGCCTCGGGCAGCCGGTCCACCTACGGGGTCTCCCTCGCGGTGAGCGGCTCGAGCGGCGCGCGCGTCGTCACGGTGTCGCTGTCGGGCACCCTGCCCGGCGGCGCGGTCGCCATCCAGCTGCCGGCGTTCCTCACGACCGGCGTCAACTCCGTCAGCGGCGGCAGCTACGACGCCGCCACGCACACGGTCACCGCCAGCGCGAACACCGTGACCATCACCCTCGCGAGCTGAGTCTGCCGTGGCTGTCGTGAGTGGTAATTCGGGTTCTAACCCTAATTACCACTCACGACAAGCCGCGCACTCGGAAAGGCATGATGATGCGCGAACCCACCTTCGACCGTCGCCTGCTGCTCAAAGCCGTGGGCGCGCTCTCCGCGAGCGCGGCGCTGACCCCCGTCCTCGCCGGGACCGCTGCCGCCGCCTCCCGGCCCGACATCGGCGTCTCGGTGTTCCCGTTCCCGCTGGGCGCGGTGCGGCTGCAGGCCGGGCCGTTCCTCGACAACATGAACCGGCAGCTGGCGTACTTCCGGTTCGTCGACGCCGACCGCCTGCTGCACACGTTCCGGACCAACGCCGGGCTTGCCAGCTCGGCCCAGCCGTGCGGTGGCTGGGAAAGCCCCGGCACGGAACTGCGCGGGCACTCGACCGGCCACCTGCTGTCCGGGCTGGCGCAGGCGTACGCCAACACCGGCGACACCGCGTACCAGAGCAAGGGCGACTACCTGGTCGACGCCCTGGCCGTGTGCCAGGCGGCCTCGCCGGGTCGCGGCTTCCACGCCGGCTACCTCTCGGCGTTCCCGGAGAACTTCTTCGACCGGCTGGAGAGCGGCCAGTCGGTCTGGGCGCCCTACTACACGCTGCACAAGATCATGGCCGGGCTGCTCGACCAGTACCTGCTCGCCGGCAATCAGCAGGCCCTCGACGTCCTGCTGCGCAAGGCGGCCTGGACGAAGACCCGCACCGATCCGCTGTCGGTCACGCAGATGCAGGCCGCGCTGCGCACGGAGTTCGGCGGGATGCCGGAAGTTCTGACGAACCTGTACCAGGTCACCGGCGACGCGAACCACCTCGCCACGGCCCAGCGGTTCGACCACGCCCAGATCCTCGACCCCCTCGCGGCGAACCAGGACCGGTTGTCCGGGTTCCACGCCAACACCCAGATCCCCAAGATCATCGGCGCCATCCGCGAGTACCACGCCACCGGCACGACCCGCTACCGCGACATCGCGACGAACTTCTGGCGGATCGTGCTCGACCACCACTCGTACGTGATCGGCGGCAACTCCGACGGCGAGTACTTCCAGACCCCGGACGCGATCGCCGGCCGGCTGTCGGACACCACGTGCGAAGTCTGCAACACCTACAACATGCTCAAGCTGACCCGGCAGCTGTTCTTCACCAACCCGGTGCCCGAGTACATGGACTACTACGAGCTGGCGCTGTTCAACCAGATCCTCGGCGAGCAGGACCCGAACTCGAGCCACGGGTTCGTCACCTACTACACGCCGCTGCGCGCGGGCGGGATCAAGACCTACGCCAACGACTACGACGACTTCACCTGCGACCACGGCTCCGGCATGGAGTCGCAGACCAAGTTCGCCGACAGCGTCTACTTCTTCACCGGCGAGACGCTGTACGTCAACCTGTTCATCGCGTCGGTGCTGACGTGGCCGGGCCGCGGGATCACCGTCCGGCAGGACACGACGTTCCCGGCGTCGTCCGGGACGAAGCTGACCATCGGGGGGTCGGGCCACATCGCGCTGAAGCTCCGCATTCCGAAGTGGACGTCCGGGGCGGTGGTGAAGGTCAACGGCGTCGCCCAGGGCAGCCCGGCGGCAGGGACTTACTTCACGCTCGACCGGACCTGGGCCTCCGGTGACGTCGTCGACGTGGCGGTCCCGGCGTCCCTGACCTTCCCGCGGACCGCCGACGACGGAGGTGTCGGAGCGGCGAAGTACGGCGCGATCGTGCTCGCGGGCCAGTACGGCTCGACGAACCTCAGCGCCTTGCCGACGTTGCAGACGGGCTCGCTGGTCCAGGACTCCGCGAACCCGCTGCGTTTCACCGGGACGGCGAGCACGGGCGCGGTCACCCTGCTGCCGTTCTACGCCACGCACCACCAGCGGTACACGGTGTACTGGCGGCTGACCGGCACGCCGCCCACCGGGACGTCGTACGAAGCGGAGGCGGGCACCCTCGCCGGTCAGGCCGCGGTGCGGAGTTCCTCCGGTGCGTCGGGTGGTGCCCTGGTGGGTTACGTCGGGAACGGCAGCGCGAACTACCTGCAGTTCTCCGGCGTGAACTCGACCGCGGGCGCGCATCCGGTGACGATCTGCTACGCCTCGGGTGAGGCCCGTTCGCTGACGGTGAGCGTCAACGGTGGTGCCGCGGTCTCCGTCGCCACGCCGAGCACGGGTGGCTGGGACACGGTCGGATCGGTGCAGGTGACGCTGACGCTCGCCGCGGGCGCGAACACGATCCGCCTCGGCAACGGCTCGGGCTGGGCACCGGACATCGACCGGATCATCGTCGGCTGAAAGTTCGTGAAGGCCACCTTGAGGAACTTCAAGTTCCTCAAGGTGGCCTTCACGAATCTCACTGCGCGGGCTCGCCGGAGGGGACCGCCAGCCGGGTGCCCAGCGCGACCGGGGTGCCGAAGTTCGGCGTCCCGTCCGCGTTCCAGGTGAACTTCTGGGCGCGGGTGGTGCGGTTGAGGTCGCAGCCGCCGTTCACGGAGTTGTTGGCGTGGTAGACGATCCAGTCCTCGGTGCCGTCGGGGGACTTGAAGAACCCGTTGTGCCCCGGGCCGAACACCGAGTTGGCGTTGCTGCGCTGAAAGACCGGCTGCGCGGCCTTGACCCACGACGACTGCTGCAGCGGGTCGCCGCCGTTGTAGGTCAGGATGCCGAGCTTGTAGTCGGGAGTGGAGCAGTGGCTGGCGGAGAACACGATGAACGTCTTCCCGTTGCGCTGCAGCACTTCGGCGCCTTCGTTGACCGCGCCGCCCACGGTCTCCCAGCTGTAGTTCGGGCTGGAGAGGAGGTGCCGCGTCCCGCTCGCCGTCCACGGGTTGGACAGCGGCCGGATGAAGTTCGGCTGGGAGCCGTTGTAGAACGTGCCCAGCAGGTACAGCTTGCCGTCGAGCTGCAGGATGCTCGGGTCCAGCTCCCAGGTGTTGTCCTGGGTGGGATCGAGCAGGTCGGCCTTGAAGCTGTACGGCCCCATCGGGTCGGTGCCGGCGCTCTCGAGCACGTGGATGCGCTGCGTGCCGAGGTCGTACGGCTCGCGCCCGGCGACGTAGTAGAGGTACCAGCGCGGCCCGTTCGGCCCGGTGAGCAGGTGGAATTCGGGCGCCCACATCGTCCCGGCGCCGTTGGGCCGGGTGAGGGTGAAGAGCACCGTGTCCGGCGCGGAGGCCAGCCCGCCGAGCGTGCGGGACTTCCGCATGGTGATCGTCGAGTTCCACGTCGTGGTGGCGAGGTAGTAGTAGCCGTTGTGGTACTGCAGCCACGGGTCCGGGCCGTGCTGGCTCAGCGGGTTGGTGAAGGTGGCCGCGCTCGTCCCGGCGGCGATCCGCCAGACGCCGTTCGCCGCCGTCGTGCACGGCAGTTGCACGAGCCCGGCCCCGCTCGCCGCCGGGGAGACGCATTTCCCGGAACCGACCGAGACGACGGTGAACGTGTTCGTGCCGACCGCCTGCAGGCGGAATTGCTGGTTCGTGCCGGAATGGCAGGCGTACTGGATTACGGTCGCGTTGTCGGCCGTGGACGCGCCGTAGATGTCGACGCAGCTGCCCGCGGTCATCGTCGCGAGGGTGTAGACGTCGGTGCTGTTCTGGTACGGGGTGAACGTGAAACTCTGGTTCGCCGCGGCCGAACAACCACGCTGGACGAGCTGCACCGCGCTCGATCCGTCGGGCACCTCGGCGCAGTTTCCGCTGCCCTGGTTCACCATCGTGCTGCTGAACGTGGTCGCCGCGCGCGCGGGTGCCGCCGTGAAGAGGCCGGTCAGCAGAATCGCCGCCGCCGGCCAGGGTGATCGCCGCATTGTGCCCTCACATCGACAGAAGGAGAGAAACCCGGAGCCTGCGACCTTACGCCGGAAATGGTCACGCGAACAGGAAAAAGCCCAAAAGAACAGCCGATCCCCGGTTTCGGGAATCGGCTATCCGGTGCTGCGGTGAAGGGATTATCCTTGCGCGAGATATCGGCAGAAGAATGCGCTGAGGGCTGCCTTCTGGGTGGCCAGGCTTCGCCCCGCCTCGACGGTTCCGATGAACGGCGCGAGCGCCGCGGGGTCCAGGCCGAGCTGGGGGAGGAGCACCTGGTAGTCGGTGTAGCTGAAGTGCTCGCCGTCCGGCAGGTGCTGCGTGCGCACGGGACCGCGCCGGCGGGCGAGGAACTCCTGCCACGACGGGTCGGAAACCGCGCTGTGGTCGCCTGCGCTCAACAGCAGGAAGGGCTGGTCGAGGCCTTCGTCGGCGACCCGGCCGTACTCACGGTTCGACCGGGAGTACGCCATGCTGCCGTCGAGGTCGGCTCCGGCGTCGAGGCGGGCGTCCGACACCATGGTTTCGCCCGTGGTGAACCCGCCCGCGGAGTGCCCGAACATGCCGGCGCGGGAGACATCCGGTGCCAGCCCGGCCGGGAGCGCCCGGCGCTCGGCGTCGGGGTTTCCGCCGCGGGCCAGCGTTTCCAGTGCGTCGAGGACGAACCGGGTGTCGGCCACCCGGGTGGCGATCAGCTGCCGGCCCGCGTCGGGACCGGAGGGCAGCACCTGACGTTCGACGCGGCCGCCGGGGAACTCCACGGCCGCCGGCTCGTGGGTGTGGTCGATCGCCACCGTCACGTAACCCTCGCTCGCGAGCTGCTCCAGCTGCGCGGTGCCGACCGAGCGCGGGTACTTGGCGCTGGGCGAATAGAGCACGACCGGCCGCCGTCCACCGGCCGCGGGCACGCCGGTGCGGGCGTGCGTGGGAAAGGTGTAGTCGAGCCGGTCGGCGGCGATGCCGAGCGTCCGCGCGTCTTCCTCGGCGATGAGCCGGGCGGCTTCCGGTGCCAGGTAAGGAGTTTTCGGGCCACCCTCCGGAGCACGCGGGGTACCGGACGGTCACCATGAGCTCCCGCGTCCTCCCGGCGACCCGGGGATCCGGCCGTGCGTGGTCGACGAGGTGCAGATCGACGCTGCCGACGGAATAGGACCCGGTGGGCGCGGGCAGGGCGAGCCGGGTGGCCGCGGCCGCGGAGGCGGGCAGCGCGGTCAGTAAAAGGATGCCGGCAAGCCCGGCGACGAGAGGTGGTTTTCGCATGCTTTGACCGTTTTGACGGCCGGAGTGTTCCACATCGGGATGATCACCGAGATCGACCGGACAGGGGTGTGGCCCGGGCACCGGGCCCGGGCCACAGCCCTCGTGCTCAGAAGCCGTAGACGGTTTCGTAGACCCGCTGCCCGGCGTCGGTCGCGGCGAGCCCGTTGGCCCACAGCGAGTTCACCCGGCTGCGCTCGGCGGCGTTGGGGACAGCGTTGGTGCAGGACGTGCCGGGGCCGCCACCCGACATCAGCTCGGAGCACGGGCCCGAGTAGTGGTCGGGCAGCCCGAGGGCGTGCCCGGTCTCGTGCGCCGCGATGCGGGTCGGGTTGTACTGGCGGGCTTGGCTGTAGTCGATGAAGATGGTGCCGCTGCCGTGCCCGTTGGTCGAGGCGTAGGAGCCGCGGGGGTCGTTGCCTTCGGTGTAGCGCAGGCTCGCGCCGGAGTTGCGCTCGACGAGCCGGACGTTGGTGACGCTGCGGTTCCAGTTGGCGGCACCGGCGTTGATCACCGAGCGGAACGTCGGTGCGCTGGCGGTGCTGTAGTAGACCGTGGTGACGGCGGCTTCCTGCTCGGTGGCGGCCGACGCGGTGCCCGCGGCGAGCGGGGTCACGGTCAAGGCGAGCGCAACGGCGCCGGCCAGGGCGAACTTCCTCGACATCGGAAGACTCCTCGTGAGGGGACGGGGATTTGCCGGAATTGCGCGCGCTGTCGAGAATTTACCCGGAAGACACCTTCGCCGGAGCCGACTAACGTAGGGCCCGGAAACTGGTGATTTCCCAACACCAAAGTCGGGTTGACATCGCCGGGTTCACGCTGTGCGGGCGGGAGCCCCGGCCGGGCTGCTCACCTGAGGGTCAGGGCGAGCAGCTGCTGTTCCAGCTTCCGTGCGGCCGCCACGTCGATGCCCGCGCCCCACAGCGGCGCCGTGCTCGCGCCGTCGGCCGCCGCGACCACCAGCGTGACCACGTCGCCGGGGAGGCCGTCGTCGTGGAGTTCGCGGTCCCAGCGCTGTGCGTCCGCGCGGGCGAGCCCGGCGATCTCGGGGATCGAGATCAGCTGGGCGATCAGGGTGATGGTCTCGCGGATCGCGACCTCGTCGTAAGACGTGTCGAGCGACGCCCGGACGTACGCCCGGGTCAGCCGGCCCGGGGCGGTGTCGGCCGGGTCGAGCGCGGCCTGTACCTCGGCGCGGAAGGCGTCGAGCAGGTCCTGGGCGAGGGTGCGCACCAGTGCGTCCTTGGCGGGGAAGTGGTACAGCAGCCCGCCTTTCGACACGCCGGCCGCCCGGGCGATGTCGTCGAGGGAGGCCGACACGCCGCGGGTGCGGATGACCGTCGCGGCGGCGTCGAGCAGGGCGCGGCGGGTCTCTTCCGGGCTGCGCCCGGCCTTGCGTGGCATGTCAGTCCTTTCCGGACGGAATCGTACGCCAGGCGATCACCGCGGCGACGGCGGTCACGGCGGCCGCCGCGAGCGACGTCACCTGCATCGCGCCGGTGAAGGCCTCCCGTGCGGCGCGGGCGAGTTCCGAGTCCG
The DNA here is from genome assembly GCF_046548995.1 of Amycolatopsis sp. lyj-109. NCBI lineage: Bacteria > Bacillati > Actinomycetota > Actinomycetes > Pseudonocardiales > Pseudonocardiaceae > Amycolatopsis > Amycolatopsis sp. lyj-109. Next base: position 216,953 of record NZ_JAJPWR010000010.1, on the reverse strand, counting down.
GGTCGAGCACGCTCGCGGCGCCGGCGAGGGAGTCGCGGACCTCGCCCGGGACCGGGCCGGCCGGCAGGAGCGCGCGGTAGACGAGGTTCACCACCGAGCCGAGGATCGCGATGCCCAGGGCCGCCCCGAGTTCGTAGGCGGTCTCGGAGATCGCCGACGCCGAACCGGCCTTGTCCCGCGGGACGGCGGACAGCACCGAATCGACGGTCAGCGTGAGCGCCAGTCCGACGCCGAGCCCGACCGGCACGAGCGTCAGGCCCAGCCACCAGTACTGCGGCGCCCGTTCGGCGCCCGCGACCAGCGCGAGGCCCAGCGCAGCGACGGCGAGCCCCGCCGCGACGGCCCGGCCCCGGCCGAGCCGCCCGGCGACCACGCCGACCGCCGCCACCACGGCGATCGAGGCGAGCGTCGCGGGCATCTCCGCGAACCCCGCCTGCAGCGGCGAGAAGCCGCGGACGAGCTGCAGGTACTGCGAGAAGAAGAACAGCAGGCCCATCAGCGCGAAGACCGCGATGAAGTTCGCCAGCACCGCGCCGCTGAAGGCGCCGTGCCGGAACAGCGTGACGTCGATCAACGGCGCCGCGGCCCGCCGCTGGCGGCGGACGAACAGGACACCCGCCGCAAGCCCGAGCAGGGCGGCGATCGCCACCTGGACGTCGGGGCCCGAGCCGACGGCGTGCTTGACCGCGTAGACCAGCGGGACGATCGCCGCCAGCGACAGGGCGGCCGACAGCAGATCGAACCGGCCCGGGTCCGGATCCCGCGACTCCGGCAGCAGCCAGGTGCCCGCGATCAGGAAGAGGACGACGATCGGGACGTTGATCAGGAACACCGAGCCCCACCAGTAGTGCTCGAGCACCATCCCGCCGACCAGTGGGCCCAGCGCGATGCCGCCGCCGGACCCAGCCGACCAGATCGCGATGGCGCGGGTGCGCTCGCGCGGGTCGGCGAACAGCGTCCGGATGAGCGACAGCGTCGACGGCATGATCGTCGCGCCCGCGACACCCAGCAGCAGCCGCGCGACGACGAGTACGCCGGCGGTGGGGGAGAAGGCGGCCAGCGCGGAGGCGATCCCGAACGCCGCGGTGCCGATGAGCAGCACCTTCTTGCGCCCGAAGCGGTCGGCGAGGTTCCCGGCCGTGACGAGCAGCCCGGCCAGGGCGAGGGAGTAGACGTCCCCGATCCAGAGGATTTCGGTGGCGGTCGGCGCGAGTTCGCGGGTGAGTGACGGCACGGCCAGGTACAGCACGGTGCCGTCGACCGCGAGCAGGAGCACGGCGCCGACGAGGACGCCCAGCGCGGCCCAGCGGCGCCGGGGGCTCACCAGCCCGGCGGAGGTCGGCAGGGTGGTGGTCATGCCGTTTACTATACCGTCTGGACGGTACAGTAACCCTGGTGACGTGGCCCACGGGTAAGCTGAAGGCAGTGAGAGGGGGCGGATGTGACGGCCGAGGAACTGATCATCGAGTTCGCCTTGAGGCGCATGGACCACCCGGACCTCGACCTCGAGGAGATCGCGGCGCTCGTCGTCCGCCGGGGCGGCCCGGAGCGTGAGCTGGAGTTCGCCGCCCGCAATCTCGCCGATCGCGGCGAACTACGCGGCGCGCCGTTCCCGACGGCGGTGGAGTACGTGCTGCGGGTGGTGCTCACCCTGCGGAGGCCGTCCGACTAGTCCACTGTGGATGCGTTCCGGCCGCCCCTCGGACACGCTCGCTGCTACGCGAACCGGTCACCGGCGCCTGACTCAAGCGCCCCAATGTGGCCTTGGTTGCGTCAGACGCACCCAAGGCGGCCTTCGGTGCGTCTGACGCACCGAAGGCCGCCTTGGGGCGTTGAGGTGGCCCCGGCGGTCGAAGGTCGGCTCGCGGGCCGTGCCGGAGTCCCGACCTGCGGCCCGATTCGTCCCGCGCGTCCTCCCGAGTTGCCGCAAGTTTATCCGCGAACCCTTCCGGCTCGGGGCGTTCTATGTTAAGAAACTTTACTAACTACTAGCCGGAGGCACGTCGTGAGTTCACCCACTCGTTCCGGGGAGTCGCCCGCCCTTGAACGGAGGATCGGCCCGCTGCAGGCGACCGCGATCAACATGACCCAGATGTGCGGGATCGGCCCGTTCGTCACCATCCCCGCCATGGTCGCCACCATGGGCGGCCCGCAGGCGATGTTCGGCTGGCTCATCGGGGCGATCGTCGCGCTGGCCGACGGGCTGATCTGGGCCGAACTCGGCGCAGCCATGCCGGGCGCGGGAGGCACCTACCTGTACCTGCGCGAAGCGTTCCAATACCGCACCGGACGGCTGATGCCGTTCCTGTTCGTGTGGAGCGCGGTGCTGTTCATCCCGCTGATCATGTCGACCGGCATCATCGGCCTGGTGCAGTACCTGGGCTACCTGATCCCCGGCGTCACCGACGACGCGGGCACCACGCCGCTGGGCAAGATCATCGGTGTCGGCATCACGCTGATGATCATCCTGGCGCTCTTCCGCAAGATCGGCCAGATCTCGAAGCTCACCACGGTGCTGTTCGTCATCATGCTCGTCGCGGTGCTGACGACGATCGTCGCGGCGTTCTCGCACTTCAGCGCGGCGCAGGCGTTCGCCTTCACCCCGGGCGCATTCAGCTCCTTCGGCCACGGCACGTTCTGGGGCGGCCTCGGCGCCGGCCTGATCATCGCCATCTACGACTACCTCGGCTACAACACTTCCGCCTACCTCGGCGGCGAGGTGCGCACCCCGGGCCGCACGCTGCCCCGCTCGATCATCTTCTCCATCCTCGGCATCATGGGCCTGTACTTCCTGCTGCAAGTCGGCGTGCTCGGGTCGATCCCGCTGGACCAGTTGAAGGACGCGAAGTCGGTCGCGTCGTCGGTGCTGGAACAGGCGTGGGGCACCGGCACGGCGAAGGCCGTCACCGTGCTGATCGTGATCGCCGCCATCGGGTCGGTGTTCGCCGGGCTGCTCGGCGGCTCCCGGGTGCCGTTCGAAGCCGCGCGTGACAAGGTGTTCCTGCCCGTGTTCGGCAAGCTGCACCCGAAGCTGCACCTGCCGACCGCCGGCGTGCTCACCATGGGTGCCATCACGATCCTCGGCTCGCTGTTCACCCTGACCACGGTGATCAACGCGGCGGTCGCGACGCTGGTCATCATCCAGTCGCTGGCCCAGGTCGCCGCGATCTTCGTGCTCCGCTTCCGGCAGCCGAACCTGAGGCGGCCGTACCGGCAGTGGCTCTTCCCGATGCCGACGGCCGTCGCGCTCGTCGGCTGGGTTTACATCTACCTCTCGGCCGACTGGCTCTCGATCGGCCTGTCCCTGGGCTGGATCGCCATCGGCGGCCTCGCCTACCTGGTCTACGCCAAGGCCGAGAACACCTGGCCGTTCGGTCCCAAGGAAATCAACGAAGCCTTCGCCACCGAACCGGAAGGGGCTCAGGCATGACGAAGAAGCTCGCGGTGCTCGCCGCGCTGCTCCTCGTACCGGGCGTGCTCAGCGTGGCCGGACCCGCCGCCGCGCAAGACGTCCGAACCCTCGGGAAGCCCCACGGGCTCACCACCATCGGGCTGCAGGGCTGGCAGGTCCTGACGACGGCGAGCGTCAAGGACGGCGGCGACCAGGTCTCCACCCCCGGGTACGCCACCGGCGGCTGGCTTCCGGTGAAGCCGGACGACGCCGGCGCGCCCGGCACCGAGATCACCGCCCTCGTCCAGAACGGCAAGTGCCCGGACGTCTTCTACTCGGATACCATGCGCAAGTGCTTCGGGTACGTCGACAAGCTCGGGCCCGTCGTCACCAAGCCGTTCTCCGACCCGTGGTGGTACCGCGCCGACTTCGCCCCGGACTTCCGCCCGGGGCAGCACGCGAAGCTGACCATCCCCGGCATCGTCGGCGAGGGCGACGTCTGGGTGAACGGCACGCTCGTCGCCACGAAGGACATCGTGAGCGGCGCGTTCGCCGGACACACCTTCGACGTCACGAAGCTGGTGAAGCCGGGCCGCAACACCCTGGCGATCAAGGTCTACCCGAACGACCCGCTGAAGATGTACACCCTCGACCAGGTCGACTGGGGTCAGATCCCGCCGGACAACGACACCGGCATCCAGTTCCCGCCCACCCTACAGGTCTCCGACGCGCTCACCGGCGACAACGCCCACGTCGTGCAGGACAACACGCCCGATCTCTCCAGCTCGAAGCTGACCGTGAAGCTCGACGTCACCAACAACGCGGGCACGGCGCAGACCGGGGACGTCGCCGCGACGGTCACCGCGCCCTCGGGCGCGCCGGTCGTCGTCAAGCAGCGCGTCACGATCCCGGCGAACAGCAAGCGGACGGTGACGTTCGCGCCGATCGAGATCGCGCACCCGCAGGTCTGGTGGCCGTACTCGATGGGCGACCAGCCGCTGTACACGCTGACCACCGCGGTCTCGCAGGACGGCGTGCTGTCGACGTCGTCGAAGAGCACCTTCGGCATCCGCACGGTGACCTCGCGCCTGGTCGGGAAGTCCGCGCCGCTGCCCGAAGGCGCGCGGCAGTTCACGATCAACGGCAAGGACTTCGTGTTCCGCGGCGGCGGGTTCGCCCCGGACCTGTTCCTGCGCTACGACAAGGCCGACACCGCCCACCAGCTCGCGCTGATCAAGAACCTGGGCTTGACCGGTGTCCGCCTCGAAGGCCACGACATGCCGCCGGACTTCTACGACCAGGCCGACCGCGCCGGGCTGCTGGTGATCGGCGGGTTCCTGTGCTGTGACGCCTGGCAGCCGGAGGACGCCTCGACGCTGACCGAGCGCGACTACCGGATCATGCACGACTCGGCTTACACGATCGCGCAGCTGGAGCGGAACCACCCGAGCGTCTTCAACTACGGCTGGAGCGACAACGAGCCGGTGCCGCGCCAGGAGTCCGAGACGCTCAAGGCGTTCAAGGAAGCCGACTTCCAGGTCCCGGTGATCGCCTCGGCGGAGTACAAGAGCACGCCGACGCTTGGCCAGTCCGGGGAGAAGGAAGGCCCGTACGACTGGGTCCCGCCGTCGTACTGGTACGACAGCTCGCACTTCGACGCCGAGGACTCCTCCCGCACGAACGCGGGTGGCGCGTGGGGCTTCGCGAGCGAGCAGAGCGCCGGGCACACCGTGCCGACGCTCGACTCGATCAGGCGGTTCCTCTCGCCCGCCGAGCAGGCGAAGCTGTGGCAGGACCCGGCGTACAACCAGTACCACGCGAACTTCGAGCCGGGCCACGGCGGCTACGCCTTCGGCACGCTGTACACACTGGACCAGTCGATCGCGCGGCGGTACGGGAAGTGGGGCTCGCTCAAGTCCTATGTGGACCTGGCGAACATCGCGAACTACGAGAACACCCGTTCGCAGTTCGAGGCGTTCCTGCACCACTCGACGGACAAGGCCAACCCGGCGACCGGCGTCGTCTACTGGCAGCTGAACAAGGGCTGGCCGACGCTGCTGTGGTCGCTCTACAACGACGACGGCGACCAGGCGGGCGCGTACTTCGGCGCGCAGAAGGCGAACAAGCCGCTGCACGCGATCTACGGCTACGACAACGGGTCGGTCACCCTGGACAACCTCGGGGCGGCGACGCAGTCCGGGCTTTCGGTGCAGGCGCGCGTGCTCGACACCGCGGGCAAGGTGCTCGACGACCAGACCGCTTCGGGGCTCTCGCTCGCGTCGCAGGGCGTCAAGACCGGGGTGCTGAAGCCGAAGGTGCCCGCCGAGACGAAGGCGCCGGCGCCCGCGCAGGTCTATTTCGTCGAGTTGCAGGTGAAGCAGGGCGGGAAGGTCGTCGACCGGAACGTCTACTGGCTTTCCACGCAGAAGGACGTCGTCGACTGGGCCAAGACGCTGGGGAACCCGCAGGCGACGCTGTCGCAGTACGGCAACCTGCAGGCCCTGCAGAACCTGCCGAAGTCGCAGGTCGCCGCGGTGGCGTCGACCCGGCCGGACGGGACGGGCCTGGTCACCGCGGTGACGATCACCAACACCTCGAAGACGCCGGGTGCGGCGTTCTTCCTGCGGGCCGACGTCCGCCGCGGCACGCCGGACGGGCGGGAAGCGCCGGGGGACAACCAGCTCGCGAACGCGACCTGGGACGACAACGACATCACGCTCTGGCCGGGCCAGTCGCAGACGCTGACCGTCACCTACCGGGCCGCCGACCTGCGCGGCGCGGTGCCGGTGATCAGCGTCGACGGCTTCAACGCCGGCCGGATCGTGGTGCGGGGGACGGGAGGGGCGCACGCGTGAGCGAGGATCGGATTCTCGGGATCGACTTCGGCGGCACGAAAGTGGCGCTGGGGCTCGCCGACCGCGACGGCACCCTGCTGGCGACCCGCCGGCTGGACACCGACGCGCACGCGGGGGCCAGGCAGGTGGTGGTGCGCGCGCTCGCCGCGGCCAGGGCCCTCCTGTCCGACGAGGGCGCGGAGCCCGCCTGCATCGGCGTCGTCAGCCCGGGGATCGTGCTGCCGGATCGCATCCTGCTCGCGCCGAACGTGCCGGGCTGGGAGCAGTTGCGGCTGGCGGAGCTGGTGGCCGCGGCGTTCCCCGCCGTGTCGATCTCGGTGGGCACGGACGCGAAGGCGGCGGCCCTGGCGGAGTGGCGCTGGGGCGCGCTGGCCGGGGCCGACCCGGCGGTGTTCCTGTCACTGGGCACCGGCATCGCGGCCGCGGTGCTGGTCGGCGGCCGGCTGCTGACCGGCGCCAACGGAGCTGCCGGCGAGATCGGGTACAACCTGCTCTCGCCGCAGGACACCGAGGGTTTCGCGAGCGGAGCGGCGCCGCTCGAGGAAGCCGTCGGTGGGCGTGGGCTGGGCGGCCGGGCGAGCGAACTGCTCGGCCGCCCGGTCACCGCGGGGGAACTGTTCGCACTGGCCAAGGAGAACGTCCAGGCCAAGGAACTGGTCACGGCCGCGCTCGACGAGCTGTCGATGCACGTGGCCAACCTGGCGATCGCGCTGGATCCGGAGCGCATCGCGGTCGGCGGCGGGCTCGTGCGCTCGGCGGACGTGCTGCTGCCGGCGCTGGCGGACCGGCTCGCGCACGCGGTGCCGTTCCCGCCACAGCTGGTGGCGGCCCGCTTCGACCAGGACGCGGCGCTGCTGGGCGCGGTGGCGCTGGCCCTGGGCGGTTGAGCGTCCGGGTGGTGTGCCGGTGCCCCGACCCGGCACACCACCCGGCTTCAGCGGGTCAGGTTCCGGCCGCGGCGAGTTCCTCGGTCCGCCGGAACGCGGCGGGGGAGAGCTGGACCCACACGAGGACCGCGCTGACGGCCTGGACGGCCGCGCCCATCACCCAGACGGCGCGCAGGCCCCAGTGCGCCGCGACCAGGCCGCCGGCCAGCGCGCCCAGCGGCGTGAGGCCCCAGGCCAGCGCACGGTGGCTGGTGAGCACCCGGCCCAGCAGGGGTGCGGGTGTGAAGCGCTGTCGGCTGGACTGCGAGCAGACGTTCCAGATCAGCACGGACGCCGTCAGCGACACCAGCACGAGGCCCACCAGCGGCGGCCACGGCGGGACGACGGCGATCAGCAGGTCCGCGACCGCGCCGAAGCTCTGCGCGAACCGCATCGACCACGAGTAGCCGAGCCGGTCCACCACCTTCTGCACCACGAACGACGACACCACCCAGCCGACGGCGAGGCAGGCGAGCAGCAGGCCGTAGCCGACCGAGCCGACGTGCAGGACCTGCGTCGCGTAGAGCACGAACATCGAGCTGCCGGCGCTCGCGGCGAACGAGCCGAGGGCGACGTTGATGGTGATCGACCGCAGCAGCGGCGTCCGCACCAGGTGCCGCAGGCCGCCGGAGAGGTCCCGCAGCGGGTGCGTCGTCGCGGCCACCACGGACTGCGACGGAATCCGGCGGGCGAGCAGCAGGGCGACGAGCGCGCAGCCGGCGGCCAGCCAGGCGGGCGAGCCGGCGGCGAACGCGATCAGGAACCCGGTCAGCGGCGGCACGACGAACCGCACGACCCCCTGGTCGATCACGGTGAGCCGCGCGTTGGCGTGGGCGAGCCGGTCCGGCTCGACGAGCTCCGGCACCAGCGCGCCGCTGGCGCCGTCCCCGAGCACCTGCGCCGAGGTGACGACGAAGGCGACCAGCAGCAGCACGGGCAGGGTCAGCAGATGGGCGGACGCGACGGCGGCGAGCAGGACGGCGGCCCCGGCCTGCACGGCGTAGGCCCACGCGAGCACGGTGGTCCGGCGTACCCGGTCGATGAGCACCCCGGCGAACAGCGAGAGCAGCAGCCACGGTGCCTGACCGGCGATGTTGACCAGCGACACCTCGCGCGGATCGGTGGTGATCGACACCGCGAGCAGGGGAAGAGCGGCCAGCATCAGGCCTTCGGCGGACGAACCGGACACCGCGACGGCCTGCAGCCGCACCCACCTGGACGCCATGATCCCGAGCTTGCCGAAGCGATCGGTGAATTCCAACCGATTTAGCCGCCGGTGAGGGAGGGATCTCCCGCGCCGCGCCGTCGTAACGCTGCGGAGCGAATCCGAGACTCATGACCCGTGGCGCGCCGGTGGGCGTCCTCGGCGAAGGGAAGCAGTTGGGCAGGCGAGGTGCAGGCGGTCCGGTCGACCCGGCGATCCAGGCGGCGCGCATCAACCGCCGCGGCACGCTGATCACCGCGATGGCCACGGTCATCGCCGCGTTGATCGGCGGCCTGTTCGCGGCCTACAAGGTCGGCAACGACCAGGGCGCTGCCGAGGTCCCACCGCGGACGGTGACCGTCACGGCCACGGCGCCGCCGAACGCGCCTCCGCCCGCGTCGACCGGCGCGGCGCAGGCAAGTGGGGTGTCCGCCCAGGTGCGGCTCGAAGCCGGGACCGGCGTCGACCTCGACGCGGCCGATCCCCGCGCCGTCGAAACCACCGGCCCGAACGGGGACATCGACCTCTACTACTCGGGTGTCCTGATCACGGCCAACCGGTCCGCGACGTACTACTACAACGGCGGCGAGCAAGCGGCGAGCGCCGCCTGCCCCAAAGCGGTGGCCAACGACAAGCCCGCCCAGAGCGGTCAGGTCGTCCTGGCTGCCGGATACCAGTTCTGCATGCGGACTTCCGATGGCAAGGTGGGCTGGGTCGGCTGCAACGACGTGAAGGTGTCCGGCTACATCGTGCTGAACTACCGGCTGTTCGCCACGACCTGAGCCGCGGGACTCAGCGGCGCACCCGGGTCGATTCGCGCACGACCAGCTCCGGGGTGAACACCACGGCCTGCCGTTCGGGTTTGGTGTCCGACGTCTCCGCCAGCAGCAACTCCGCGGCCGTGCGGCCGAGGCGGCGGGCGGGCTGGCGGACCGAGGTCAGCGGGACCGCCGCCGCACCCGCGAACTCGATGTCGTCGTAGCCGACGATCGCCATCTCGTCCGGGACGCGGACGCCCGCGCCGACCATCGCCTGCAGCACGCCCAGGGCGAGCAGGTCGTTCGCGCAGAACACCGCCGTCGGGCGAGGGCTCGCGCCCAGGAGACGCGCGCCGGCGTCGCGGCCCGAGGAGACGTCGAGGCCGATCGCCTCCAGTACCGTCAGTTCCGCGCCCGAGCCGGTCAGCGCGGTGCGCAGGCCCTGCTCGCGATCGCGGCACTGGGCGAGGATGGCGGGGCCGTTGACGAACGCGATCCGCCGGTGCCCGGTCTCCAGCAGGTGCCGTCCGCCGAGCGCCCCGCCGGCGACGTCGTCGACCGACACGGAACTGGCCTCGGCCGCCGGGGCCTTGCGGTCGACGAAGACGTACGGCGTGCCGCTGCGCCGGAACGTCCGCAGGGCCTCGCCGGAGGTCGCGACCGGGCTCAGCAACACCCCGCGCACCCGCTGCTCGGCGAACATCGCCAGGTACGACGCTTCCAGTTCGGACCGCTGCCCGCTGTTGCAGGTGATGATGTTGAGGCCCTCGGCGTGCGCGGCCTGCTCGGCCCCGCGGGCGACGTCGACGAAGAAGGGGTTCCCCAGATCGAGGACGAGCAGCCCCAGCACGCGGCTGCGCCCGGCGCGCAGCTGCCGGGCGGACTCGTCCCGGACGTACCCGAGTTCCTCGATCACCGAAAGCACCCGGCTCCGCGTCGCGGCCGCGACGACGTGCGGCCGGTTGACCACATTGGACACCGTGCCGATCGAGACGCCCGCGCGCTTCGCGACGTCCTTGATGCCGACCACCGGACCCCCTCGCTGAGAAGGCGTGAGCCTATCACGATCTGAAACGTTTCAGGCCTCAGGAGCCATCCCGTTTTCCCGACCGCTCGCCGGTGCCGGCTGAGCACCACCGAACGATAGCTGACGAGCCTCGTCGGTCCCGGAGATGACGCGGTTGATCGAGACCTTGAGCCACTCCAGCGTGACCCGAACCTGGTCATCGATCTGCCAGCGGTCCAGCGCGTCCGATGCAAGCAGGTTGTTGACGAAGTCGAACACCTCCCTCCGATGGGTGTCCCGCTCCTTGACGAGCGCGTCGACCACCGGGGCCACCTGCTGCGGGTTCTGCGCCAGCTGGAGCGCGAACTGGTCGATGTCGCCGCCTTCGATCAGCGTCTTGAAGGCCTGTACCTCGGACGTCAGGCGCAGGTTTTGCTCAGTCTGCTTGTCCATACGCAGCCGCACGAGCACCTTCGTCCACAGCCCGTGTTCCCCCTCCAGCCAGGCCGACTCGAAGCGGGCGGCCGCTGCCTTCTCCGCGGATTCGACGTCACCGATCTGCAGCGACCTGGTCTCCTGCCGCAACCCTTCGAGCAGCTGCGGGACCAGGACCCGGCGAACGTCCGTGATGCCGCTCTGCACCACCAGTTCCGGGTCGACGACCCGCCACTGCACGTCGACCGCCGCCCGGAAGACGAAGGCCTCCCCGGCGCTCGGCAGGGTGACGCCCAGTGTCAGCCGGCGTAGGGACATGTCCACTTCGTACTGGCTGCGGAACCCGCCCCACAGCATCTTGCGCACGGTCGGCTGCTTCCCGCCGCGGAAGGTCGTCATGGCCCCGTTCTTGCGGACGAAGACCGTCGCCGTCCAGGGCCGAGCCGGGGCGCGGCGGACGAGGAAGTCCAGTCGACCGACCCGGTACTCCCCGACGAGCGGTGCGAAGTTGGACGGCTCGACGGTCCGGACCTCCTCTTCCGGGGCGTCCTCCTGCTTCGCGTCTTCCCGCCAGTTGGCTGCCTGTGGGGCGGACGGCTCCGGCGTGGTGGCCGGCTGCGGGGTTTCGTCCGGTTTCTCTTCGTCATTCATGCCGGTAGACACCTTTCTTCTCGGGCGTGGACCGCGTCGGTCAACCGGGCCGCCACCTCCGGCCGGAGCGGATCGGCCCAATCCACCTGGAGCCGGTCGACCAGGTGCTTCAGCCGGAGCCGGTCGCTTTCCGCGTCGACGACGTAGGGGAGGAATCGGGCCAGCGTCTCCAGGCATTCGGCGTCGCGTTCGGCTACGCGGACCCATTTGCCGAGGACCTGTTTGGCCACGGACCCGCCGGCCCGGGCGCGTAGCGACTGGCGGAGCAGGTCGGCGATCGGCTCGGTGAGCGCGGGCTGTTGCCACTGAAGCGTGAGCAGCAACGGCCACTTCTGCGCCGCGGCGGGCAGCTCGGGCCGTTCGCTGCCCGCGGCGATGTGCAGATAGTCGAGTTCGAACCCGTATAGGTCCGTCAACTGGTCGACCGCGTTCAGCGCCAGCCGGCGGAGACTGCTGCGCTCACTCCGGATCCACTGGCCGAGACAGTCGAGTACCGGACGGATCTCACCGAACGCCAGCAGTTTCGCGACGCTGAAGCCGGCAGCCCAGACGAGCCCTTCGTCGACTCCGCCGAACGAGGGGCGCTCCGCGGGTGTCCCGATGATGCGCAGCTCGTTCAAGGATTCCGTGACGTAGCGCCGTCCGAGGGTGAATCCCTGTGCCGCTGCGGCGGTCCACCGTGCGGTGTAACTCCCGGAACGGCACCAGCGACGCAGCATGCGCCGGATCGCCGGACGGAGGTCTTCGTTCTGCGCTGCCTGGTCCAGTGCGATGGCCGCGGACATGCGGCGCTGCCACGAGTTCTTCTTGGTGGGGGCGACGAAGGCTCCGGAGGCGATCATTTTCGTGTACCCGTAGACGAAGTCGAGCCCACAGAGGTAACCGGTTGCTTGGGCGGCGCGAACCCACACGAGAGCACGAGCATCCTTGCTGAGCTTGGTCAGCCACCAGGTGATGGCGTCCCGCATGCGGTGGTGGTTGTCCCAGACGTACTCGAGCACGGTGCTGGGGTACCGCTCGTCGTGGAAGACCAGCAGCGGCATGGGAACGAGCTCTTGGCCGAAGGTGGTGTAGCCGTCGATCACCTTCGCGCGAAGGGCGGGGAGGCGGTGCTCCTGATCGTCGGTGAACAGGGACGTGCGCCGCGTCCCGGTCGCGCCGGTCGCGGCGATGAGCCGGCCGGCCAGCCGCCCGGCGGCATCGGCGACGAGGTGGTACGGCGATTTGTTGAGCACGGCCAGCGCGATCCGGAAGGCGGCGAGGCGCAGTGCCTCGTCCCGCTCCTCGCCGGGGGGCACGGCCTGGAGCCCGGCGAACCATTCGGTGATCTGGAAGTACACCGCGCGCGCGGCCTCGCGCTCGACGTCGATCCGGGTGATCCGGCCTCTCGCGTGCCGGGCGAGCATGGCCGCCATGCGAACGGATTCGAGGGGGCGGGGGCAGGGGCCCAGTGCCTTGGCGACCCAGTCCGTCTCCCGCAACTCGGACATCCGGTCTTCGAAGTCCTCCGCGTCCTCGGTGCGGGCTTCATGCGAAGCGTGCCTCTCCAGCAGCGCCCCGGCGTCCGGGGCGGTGTAGTCGTGCGCGTAGTCGCCGAAGACGCCGGAAGGCCGGGGATCGGTTTCGCCGACCAGGACGCAGTAAGCGTCATGGTCTTTCAACAGCCCGTGCAGTTTCTCGAGGTGTGTCTCGGTGAGCGAGCCCGCGATCCGGCGCGGGACCTCGGCGACGTACCCGGCGTTGTTTTCGGGCAGCCCGGCCTCGGTCAGCGACTTGACGGTCTCGCCGCTGTCCAAGCGGAACACCCGACCGGGCGTCAGGTGGTCCAGCAGGTGCAGAGCGGTGGTGACACGTCCGGTACCCGGCTGACCGCGCAGCAGGAGCACCCGGTTGGTGCGGAGCGCACGGAGCATTTCCCCGTACCCGGAAACCTCGAGGTAGCGCTCCCGGATCCAGCTCAGGACCTCCTCTCGGACCGATCCGGACGTGCGTGACACGGTGTGCCCGACGAAGATCTGGGTCCGGTCGCCGATCTGCAGCTCTTTGATGTTGTTCCCGGTGAGCAACGCGGATCGGGCGTACTGGTTGACCTCCGGGGACAAGAAGTGCTGCCCCTGCTTGAAACTTTCGGTGAAACCGCGCTTCTCGTCCCCGAGCAGATTGTCGGGGGTCTTGTCCCCGGAGCCCGGCCCCGTCTGGGCATCCGGCTGGTCTGCGGCCGCCGGGGTGGAGCTGTCCGACGGCGCGCTCGATGCGTCGGTCATCGGGGACCTCCATGACGGTGGACGTCGCCCAGGATGACCGGGGCGGTGAAAGTGCTCTGGCCGAGGATCGGCGAGCGCTCTCCGTGCGTCATGGCGGAGAAGGACTGGTCGGCGGCCGGAACCTCGCGGCCGGCCGGCGGCGAATCAGGGCCCGGCGCGGCCTCCGGGGGCACCGAGTGCCCGGGAACCCTGATCCAGCAACCGGTTTTCCCTTGGGACCGTCGGTATGACTCCGGGAACACCAGGCGACCGCCTCGGGCAACCACCACCTCGTGGACCCGCTCGGACACGACGATCACGATTCGCCCTCGGTCGGTGGCGGCCAGCAGGCGGGCCGCAGGTTCCGCGTCGGCGAGTTCGGCGGCCTCGGCGCTGGCGGCCGCCGGGTCCGGGGCCAACGCAATGCCGACGGCTATGCGGGCCAGGGGGCAGTGCGCGGTGACAGCCGTGCGCACCTCCTCGAGCCACCGCCCGGTCAGGGCCGTTCCGGCGAGCTCTGCGGGCACGCGGAACGTCGGCTCCTCGCCGTCCGGCGCGGCCACGCCGACGGCTTCGAAGGACGGCCGAAGGACCTGTTCGAAGAAACCGGGGGGAGGTGCGGCCGCCCCGGCGAACCGCAGGCTCACGGCCAAGGTGCCGAGACAGGCGCCGACACGTTCGCTCGTGACTCCGGGCACGTACACCCACGTCGTCGCGAAGAACTGCTTCGCCGGGTCGGCGACTTCGACACGCGTGAAGTCCTTCGCCGCCAACGACGTGTGGCGTTGGCGGACCGAGCCGTCGAAGATCGGTTCGGACACCGCGAGAACGAGGTTCACCTCGGGAAACACTTCAAGCGTTTCCCGGACCGCACGGGCATCGCGGAGTCTGCAGACGTGGACCGGCGCGTCGCCGGCGTACCCGAGGGCCGCCGGCAGTGTGACGCCGTGGTGGACCGCCACCCGCAGCCGCAGCCGGGCGCGGAGCCGGAGGTCGTGGTTGTGCCGTCCGAGCCACTCGTCCAGCTCCCGGATGAAGGGACCGATCACTTTGGGCTCGGCGCTTTCGTCGGTGACGATGGCGAACAGCCCGTCGCCGGCCTCCTGCCGCCGCCACCGCGCCGGATCGAGCCCGCTGCGCGTAGCTGCCACCCGGAGGGCCTCGGCGAGCGCTCGCTGCAGATCGTGTTGCTGCCGGTCGTCGCGGGTCCCGTACCGCCAGGCGTCTACCGCGAGCAGGAGCATCCGGGCGAACTGGCCTTCATCCGTCACGGTGACCTCCGGTGATCGACTGTGCGTTCTCCTAACTCTGAGCCACATCCGCGTCGTCGACCCCGTACAGATACGGGTTCTGCTCGGCGAGGCGGCCGAATCGGAGCAGCGCGGCGAGGTCGTCGACGACGATGCGTCGATACTCGCTGCGTAGGACACCTCGCCGGTGGAGGCGCTGCGTCGTCTTTTCGAAGGTGCTCAGCGCGACTCCGCTGAGCGAAGCGAGTTCGGCCTGGGTGAGCGACAGGTCGAGGACCCAGCCGTCGCCGGAGCGGTGACCGTGGCGCTGGACGATGTCGGCCAGCACCCGGCCGACGCGCAGGGGCGCCGGACAGCTGAGGATTTCGGCACGGCGGCTGTTCGCCCAGTGGAGCCGGGTGCTCAGGGAACTGGCCACCGCTCGCCAGACGTCGGGGTGGCGGTCCAGGAATTCGTTGAACGGGGCCTTGCCGACGAGTCTCGCCTGCACCGGCGTGCAGGTTTGCACGTTGGCCGAACGCGACCGCCCCTCGAAGACGGACATCTCACCGAGGATGTCACCGGGTCCGCGCAGCGCGAGCAGGACCGGACGGCCGAACTCGGTGTCGACGACGACCTTGAGCGCGCCAGTCAGCGGAATCACGACGTGGTGGCTCGGCTCGCCTTGCCTGATGACGATCTGCCGGCGTCCGTAGGTCACCGAGTTGCCGAGGTCGAGCAGGGCGCTCCGGGTGCGCGCGCCCAACAGCCCGAGCACCGAGTCCGCCGGCCAATTCCGTTGCTGGTTCAGCGCTACCCCCGGGGTCCGAACGCTCCAGTCGCGGCGCGTGCGTGGGTTGTTACGCCAGGCAAGCCCGGATCGCTTCCGGTGAACCCGTCTTCCGATGGGGTACGGCCGAGTGGACCACGCGAATCTGGGAGCGGGAGAACGGAGTCGTTGATGAGCCTCAGAGCAGCCGACCGCGCGCAGGCGAAGGATTCGGACCTGGTGCGCGAGCTGGACACCGCGTTGAGCACCATCACGTCGTTCCAGGGCGCGGTGCAGCACGCGGACGACAAAGTGCGCACCGTGGTCGCCGTGCAGAGCACGATCACAGCGCTCGTCGCCGCGCAGCTGGCATTCCTGCCGGCGGTCCAGCCGGCTGCCTGGCTGCGGACCGCCGTGTTCGCGATCTTGGCCTGCTTCGTCATGGGCTACGGCTATTCGGCCTATGAGCTGGTCCAAGCCCTGAGGCCGCGGACGGAGCGCCTCGCGGTACCCAACCGGTTCGCCTTCCCGACCGTCGCGGGCGGCGGCGTCACGACTGTGCCCGGCCCGGTGCGCCGACAGTGCGCCGAAGCCCATCAGTTGTCGCGGCTCCTGGCGGACCTGGCGATGGTCAAGCACCGCCACGTCCGGCGGGCCCTGGCCGGCACTGTGGTCCTGTTCCTGTGCGGTCCACTGCTGCTCGTGGTCACCGCGCTCGCTTGATCACCCGTCGGCGACGGCTTCCAGTCGCGCGTGGTCGATCACGGTGATCCGCCGGTAGCCCGTGCCGACGAGACCGGCATGCCGGAACCCGGCGAGTGCGCGATGCACCGTCGGCTCGGCGGCACCGACCAGTCCGGCGAGCTCGGGCTGGGTGAGGTCCACGCCGATTTCGACGCCGCCGCCGCCGACCGATCCGTAGGCGGCGGCGAGCTCGAGCAGTACCCTGGCGAGCCGGATCCGCACTTCGCGGCTCCCGAAATCGACCCGGCGCCGGGTGGCCCAGCGCAACTTGCCGGCCACGCTGCTGCCGACCGCGAGGGCCACGTCGGGGTGGCCGGTGAGGAAGCGGCGGAACTCGGGCTGGGGGACGAGCTGGGCGCGGACCCGCCCGGCACAGGTGACTGTCGCGACCCGGGGCTGCCCGTCCATACTTGCGAGCTCACCGATCAGCTCTCCGGCGGCACGGATCGCGAGCAACGCCAGGTGTCCTTCGGGCGTCGTGGCCGTCACCTTGACGAACCCGGTCACGAGCACGAAGGTGTGGGAGGTCCTTTCGCCCTCCCGGAGCAGCACTTTGCCCGGGGAATATTCGCGCAATGTGCCCAGGCCGAGCAGGCCGGTTCTTGACGTCTCCGGCAGCTTCGCCAGGAAGCTGCCCGGGGGAAAGTCCCCGGTCAGGCTGCTCACGCCGACCTCCCTCGCCCGCCGAGCATGCTACGGACGTGCGTGGTCGGGACCAAGGGCTCAGACCCGGGTGACCGGGCTTTGTCCGCAGAATGTCCAGCCGTTCGTCGGGAACCCGCAGGGATAGGGTGGCCGCGTGCGGAATCGACTGGTGTTGATCGGTGCGGTCCTTTCGTCCCTGCTGCTCCTCCCCGGGGTCGCCTCGGCTTCGCCGGTGGTGGAAGGCGATACCGACAATCCCGTCACCGCCGCGCCCGGCGTCACGCGGCCGGACACGCCGCACTGCAGCGTCACGCTCGCCGACGGCTTCCGCTCCAACGCCGCCGACGGCAGCCCGCAGTACTACGAAGGCACCCTCGCGCCGCCGAAGGCCTGCCCGGGGCCGTGGGCGAAGGTCGTCATGGATCAGACCGTCACCGTGAGCGGGCGGCAGTACGACCGGATCGGTGACCTGAAGATCGGCGGTACCGAAGTCTGGTGGGGCACGACCGAGGAGCCCAGCGGCGAGGGCCGCCGCGCGATCACCTACCACTTCGACAAGGACCTCACGCCCTACACCGCGCTGCTGCGGACCCCGCAGCCCTTCCACGGCGGTGTCGAGAACTACACCTCCTCGGTCTACACCGGCGTCTACGCCCAGACCGTGACGCTCACCTACTACCAGGCCGACCGCACGCACCCGGCGCCCGAGACGCCCGGCCACGTCGCCGGGTTCGGGCACGCCGACGCGACGCCCGCCGCGCCCACCGTGTACTTCACCGCGCAAGGCCTGCCACGCAACATCACCCGCGCCTACCTCGAGGTGACGCTGGAGGGCCACGCCTGCGACGAGCAGTGGTTCGACGACGTCCCTGACGAGGTGGCCGCGAAGTACCCGGCGGCCGGGCTCTGCGGGAAGGGCCCCTACCGCGAGGCGAACTTCGCGATCGACGGAACCCCCGCCGGGAGCGCGTTCACCTTCCCGCACATCTACTCCGGCGGGATCGTGCCGCAGCTGTGGCGGCCGGTCGTCGCGATCGACACCTTCAGCCTGCACGCCGAGACCTACGACGTCACGCCCTTCGCGGGGCGCCTCGTCGACGGCGGTACCCATGACCTCTCCTTCTCCTTCCCGGACATCGGCGGCGAATTCACCGTCGTCCCGACGCTACTGCTCTACACCGACAAAAACGCCGCGCGGACGTCCGGCGCCCTCACCCGGCACGACGTCGCCGCCGCGCCGGCCCGGCAGACGACGGTCAAGGACATCTCCGGCGGCGTGAACGTCACGGTCACCGCGAAGCGCGACGACGTCACGGCCGGCTACGTCGACACCTCCGCCGGCCGGGTGTACACGCGCGTCGAGCGCACCCGCGACTACCGCAACAGCGACGACGTCACCGGCGGCGGCTTCACCCAGCACGTCGTGCAGGCCGACGCCGGGCAGCAGACATCGGTGTCCACAGTGGACGGGCGAGTCCGGTCGGCGGCCCGGCACACCTGGTCCTACCCCCTGACCACCGACGCGACCGCCACCATCACCGACGACCAGAACCTGCGGATCTCCGGCTCGGTGGACATGACGAAGATCCTCGGCGACCTGACCGGCGACGGCCGGAACTGGCGACCGGTGCGCGCGTCGCGTGAGTGGCTGGCCTCGGCCGGCGTGCTGGCCCGCACGAACGGCGTGAACACCGAGGCCGACGGCCGCTCGAAGACGCTGTTCACCGGCTCGGACGACGTGGGCCGGCCGTACTTCCACTACGTCGCGACCGAGCACGGGCTGATCACCGAGAACCGAATTGTCGGTGGCCGCGGATAGGGTCCGGCCCATGACCGAACCCGCCTTCGTCACCGAGACCCGGATCGCCTACGACACCGTCGCCGACTCCTACGCCGAGCAGTCGCGGGATCACCTGGACGACAGTCCGTGGGACCGGGCGATGCTGGGCACGTTCGCCGAACTGGTCGGGGGAAGCGGTCCGGTCGGTGATCTCGGCTGCGGCCCGGGCCGGCCGACCGGGTACCTGGCCTCGCTCGGGCTGGAGGTGTTCGGCGTGGACCTCTCGCCCGGCATGGTCGAGGTGGCCCGCCGGGCGCACCCCGGGCTGCGCTTCGAGGTCGGTTCGCTGGCCGCCCTGGACTTGGCCGACGGCGGCCTGGCGGGTGTCCTGGCGTGGTATTCGCTGATCCACACCCCGCCGGAGGAACTGCCGCCGGTGGTGGCGGAGCTGGCGCGGGTGCTGGCGCCGGGCGGCCGGCTGCTGACGGCGTTCCAGGTCGGCGACGAGCGCCGCCACGTCGCCCACGGCTACGGCCACGACGTTTCCCTGGACGCGTACCGGTTGCAGCCGGACTTCGTCGCCGAACTGTGCGCCGCCGCCGGGCTGGTCGTGGAAGCGCGGCTGGTCCGGGCGCCGCGGCCGCCCGAGAAGACGCCGCAGGCCTACCTGCTGGCCGCAGGCCGGGGTGAACCCCGTCTCGCTCCCCGTCACCCGATCGGGCTAGTACGGTACTGTCGGTCCCATGGGGAGTCTCCGCTCACGAGTTCTGGGCTGGGTCGGCCGGCGCTACCTCGCCCGGCAGTCGAAAAAGGGCTTCGACCTCGAAAAGATGTCGTCCCTCCTGCCCGATTCGGCGTTGCTGCCGCTGCGGCGGGAGGGTCTCGACCCGGTCCCCGCGATGGCCGCGCAACGGAGTGAGGCGCCGATCGGCAAGCTCGACCTGCCGTTCGGGATGAACGCCTGGCTCGTCACCGGCTACGACGAGGCGAAGGCGGTCCTCGGGAAGGCCACCGGGTTCTCCAGCGACTTCGGCAACCTCGTCGGCAACGCCGGCGTCACCGCCGACCAGAACCCCGGCGGGCTCGGCTTCGCGGACCCGCCGGTGCACACGCGGCTGCGGAAGCTGCTCACGCCGGAGTTCACCATGCGCCGGCTGAACAGGCTGGCCCCGCGCATCGACGAGATCGTCGCCGAGCAGCTCGACGCGATGGCCGCGGCCGACGGCCCGGTCGACCTGTGGCAGGCGTTCGCGCTGCCGATCCCGTCGCTGACCATCTGCGAGCTGCTCGGTGTGTCCTATGAGGACCGCGAGGACTTCCAGCGGCTGAGCACCGCCCGCTTCGACCTCTTCGGCGGCGCGGGCGCCTCGCTCGGCGCGATGTCGGAGTCGCTGACCTACCTGCTCGACATCGTCAAGAAGCAGCGCGAACAGCCCGGCGACGGCCTGCTCGGCATGCTGATCAAGGAACACGGCGACGAGATCGACGACCGCGAGCTGGCCGGCCTGGCCGACGGCGTGCTCACCGGCGGCCTGGAGACCACGGCGAGCATGCTGGCGCTCGGCGCGCTGGTGCTGCTGCGCGACGAGAAGGCGATGGACGCCGTCCGCGGCGACGACGAGTCCGTGCACCGCTTCGTCGAGGAGCTGCTGCGCTACCTGACCGTGGTGCAGATGGCGTTCCCCCGGTTCGCCAAGGAGGACATGGAGATCGGCGGCGTGCGCATCGCCGAGGGCGACATCGTGCTGGTGTCGCTGTCGGCGGCCGACCGCGACCCGAAGCTGGGCCCGGACATGGAGACGTTCGACGCGACCCGCGACCCGACGTCGCACCTGGCGTTCAGCTACGGCATCCACCGCTGCATCGGCGCGGAGCTGGCCCGGATGGAGCTGCGCACGGCGTACCCGGCGCTGATCAGCCGCTTCCCGAACCTGCGGCTCGCGGTGCCCGAGGAGAAGCTGTCCTTCCGTCAGGTGTCCATTGTGTACGGTCTGGACGAGCTGCCGGTGCTGGTGGACTGAGCTCAGCGGACTCCGCGGGGCCGGAACTGGATGCTGATCCGCGGCCCGGCCGCCCGGGTCGTCTTCGGAACCGCGTGTTCCCACGTGCGCTGGCACGAGCCGCCCATCACGATCAGGTCGCCGTGGCCGAGCGCGTAGCGGTGCGACTCGCCGCCGCCGTGGGGACGCAGGGCCAGCTGGCGTGCCGTGCCCACCGAGAGGATCGCGACCATCGTGTCCTCGGTGCTGCCGCGGCCGATGGTGTCGCCGTGCCACGCGACGCTGTCCCGGCCGTCGCGGTAGTAGCACAGGCCCGCCGTGCGGAACGGCTCGCCGAGTTCGCCGGCGTAGTGCTCGCTCAGCGCGGCGCGGGCCTCCGCCAGCACGGGGTGGGGGAGAGGCGCCTCCTCCCGGTAGAAGCACAGCAGCCGCGGAACGTCGACGACCCGGTCGTACATCTTCCGCCGTTCCGCCTGCCACGGGACGCCGGTGGCGAGGTCGGTGAACACCTCGTCGGCGCCGGCGAGCCAGCCCGGCTGCACATCGACCCATGCGCCGGCGCCGAGTTCGGTCCGGCGGGGCGCCAGGGTGTGCAGCGTGACGGGGCCGGACTCGCCGAACAGCGATGCCTGCAGGGCCGGGGTCGTCATGGGTCCGACCGTACACGATGTTCGAACAGATGTTCTACGTGAAACATCGCGAATGCCGGCCGAGCCCCGCCGGTGGTCAGTGCGCGACGTCGTAGACGAGCTTCTGGACCCCGTTGCCGTAGGCCTCGCTCTCGACGAGCTTCAGGCTCTGCTTGTCCTTGTCGGTCTCGCCGAACAGCCGCTTGCCGGCGCCGAGCAGGACCGGGAAGACCAGCAGGTGGTAGCGGTCGATCAGGCCCGCGTCGGCCAACGCGCGGTTCAGGGTGGCGCTGCCGTTGACGATGATCGGCCCGCCCTCGGTCTCCTTCAGGGCCGCGACCTCGTCCAGCGAACGCAGGATGGTCGTCTTGCCCCAGTTGTCCACCAGGTCCGCCTCGCCGAGGGTGGTCGACACGACGTACTTCGGCATCGCGTTGTACCCGGCGAACTCGACGGTCATGCCCGGCCAGGCCGGCGCGAACGCCTCGTAGCTGACCCGGCCCAGCAGCAGTGCGGTGGCTTCTTCCTGCTCGCTGCCCTTGATCGCGTAGGCGGCGGGGGTCGAACTCGATGTCCTTGAACGTCCAGCCCGCGTTGCGGTAGCCCGGCTCGCCGCCGGGGGCCTCGACGACACCGTCGAGCGAAACGAACGAGGTGGAGATCAGGGTGCGCATGCGGTGCTCCTCGGTGGTCGATCTTGCTTCTGCAAGTCTGTCGAACGGGGCAAGCCGGATTCGACACGGCGGCCGCGGAAACTTCCGACACACCGCACGGCCGGAAAGTGGGTCTTGCCCGTGGCCGCGCGGGCTCGTACAGTCACTGGCACGCCGGATAAAGGTCTGGACCTTTATCCGAGCCACCGCCGCCTCGAGTGACACAGGAGGTTGACGGTGCGCAGACTTCACGGTGCGGGCGTGCTCGCGGCGGCGGCGCTGGGGCTCGCGGTGCTCACCCCGGTGGCGGACGCCCAGGTCGGGACGGGTCCGTGGATCGCGGACTCGCCGGGCTACTCGGAGCAGGAGCGGGGGTGCGGTGACATCTCCGGGTTGACGTTCAAGCTCACCTGCTCGACCGGCAGCGGCGACCAGCGCGCGGAACGCCGCTACACCACCTACACCGGCGGCACCCACCAGTTCGAAGGCTCCTTCAAGATCACCAGCATGACCGGCTCCCGGATCAGCCTCAAGCAGACCTTCCGGGACGGCTCGGACGCGGGGCCGTACTTCATGCTGGCGGTGGAGAAGGGCGGCCGGCTCTACGCCGTGCACGGCGGGGAGACGATCGCCACCGGCGCGACCGTGGGCACGAGCGTCCGGGTGAACACGATCAACCAGGTCGGCAGCACGCACAAGGTGTACATCAACGGCTCGCAGAAGGACTCGGTTTCGAGTCCCGGCGGCAGCTACTACGACAAGTTCGGCAGCTACCGCACCGCGAGCGGCAAGGGGCCGATCACGGTGGAGTGGAGCGGCATCAGGTTCTGGCACAAGTGAAGCCCGCGGCGGCGTCCCCGGGTCACGCCGGAGGCGCCGCCCAGGCCTCGGGGTCGTCCCAGGCGGCCAGCCGCCGCGCGCTGGTGAACCGGCGGTGCGCGCCGGTCAGCGGGTCGTCGAAGTCGAGCACCTTGGCCAGCAGCTGCAGTGGTTTCGTGAAGTCGCCCAGGGGTTTCTCGCGCAGCACCGGGTAGAAGTCGTCGCCGAGGATGGGGACACCGAGGCCGCTCAGGTGCACGCGCAGCTGGTGGGTCCGGCCGGTCGACGGGGCCAGCCGGTACCGGCCCAGCCCGTCGCGGTGCTCCAGCAGGTCGACGTAGGTCTCGGCGTTCGGTTCGCCGGGTATCTCCTGGGCGGCGAGCACCCCGCGTTCCTTCACGATCCGGCTGCGGACAGTCCGGGGGAGCGTAAGAGCCGGGTCGTACGGCGCGATCGCCTCGTACTCCTTGTGCACCCGGCGGTCGCGGAACAGCGTCTGGTACTTGCCGCGCAGTTCGGGGGTGATCACGAACATCACCAGCCCCGCGGTGACGCGGTCCAGCCGGTGTGCGGGGGAGAGGTGCGGCAGGTCGAGGTCGCGGCGCAGCCGCACGAGCGCCGTCTCCAGGATGTGCTGCCCGCGCGGGATGGTCGCCAGGAAGTGCGGCTTGTCGACGACGAGCAGGTGCTCGTCGCGGTGCACGACGTCGATCGCGAAGGGCACCGGCACCTCGTCGGGGAGGTCGCGGTGGAACCAGATGAACGAGCCGGGCGCGTACGGCGTGTCGACGCCGAGCGGGCCGTCGGTGCCGTGGATCCGCTCTTCGCGCAGCATCTGCTCGATGCGATCGGGTGCGACGCGCGGCAGCCGGTCGACGAGGTGTGCCAGCAAGGTGGGCCAATCGCCGTCGGCGGGCAGCTTGAGCCGGGCGGGGTCGAGGCCGTGGCGGGGCGGGATCGGCGGGCGGAGCTTGCGTCTCATCGTCCCCCGACTGTAACTGCCGATCCGGCCAAAAGTAGGCCGACCCCCACGGCGAACGTAACCCTTGCTACGAAGCCATTCGGCCGTGGCTGTGGTCGGATTGGCAGCCATCGGCACAGCTAACCCTCCGACGGCGTCCGGTAGCGCGCGAGGTAGCGGGCGGTGACCTCGGCGTTCTTCACTTCGGCGGCCTCGGCGCGGAGGCGGCGTCCGCTGTTGTGCGAGAAGCCCTGCCGGCCGAGCCGGTGCTCGACACTCTCTTCCATGTACGCGCACGAGTAGAAGTACGCGACCAGGGCGGCCATCAGGACCAGCGAGAGCCGCAGCCAGATCGAGCCGGGAAGCAGCAGCCAGACGGCACACAGCGGCGCGATGCCGACCGACCGCTGGAGCACGTACCGGGCTCGCCAGTGCTTCGACGTCGCATCGTGCAACGCCCAGTCGTTGTAGCGCTCGGGGAGCCGCACGCCCACGGCGTAACCGAACCAGCGGAGCACACTCGGTCGTTCCATGACTCTGATAGTACACTAATGCTTAGTGCACTAATCATTAGCGCGATCGACGACACAGTAGGATCGGGACATGATCGACCTGGGTGAGGACCCCCTGAAGCTGGACCGGCAGGTGTGCTTCGCGCTGTCGGTGGCTTCGCGCAGCGTGATCGCGATCTACCGGCCGCTGCTCGAGCCGTACGGCCTGACCCATCCGCAGTACCTGGTGATGTTGGCGTTGTGGGAGCGGTCGCCCCGGTCGGTGAAGGACCTCGGCGCGGCCCTGCGGCACGAACCCGCGACGCTGTCACCGCTGCTCAAACGGCTGGAGGCGCTCGGGTACGTGACGCGCACCCGCAGCCGCTCGGACGAACGCCGGCTGACGGTCGAGCTGACCGGGCAGGGCCGGGCGCTGCGGGCGGAGGCGGAGAAGATCCCGTACAAGGTGGTCGAGACGCTGGGCATGGACGTCTCGGAGCTGGAAGCCTTGCACGGCGTGCTGATCCGGGTCATCGACGCGACCGCCTGAGGAATTCCCGGCCGCCCGGCGCGTTGCTCCCGGAGAACCTCCGGGAGGAACCTTGCTGAAGATCAGGCTGGGCGTCGCGCCCGCGGCCGGAACCGGGCCGGCGGAGTTCGCCGGGCTCGCGACCAGGCTGGAAGACGCCGGCGTCGACTCGCTGTGGCTGTCCGAGCTGGTCTACTCGCCCGAAGTCGACCCGATGATCGGCATGGCACACGCGCTGGCCCGGACGTCGAAGCTCAAGGTCGGCACCGGCGTCGCGATCCTGCCGGGCCGGCACCCGGTGCTGGTGGCCAAGCAACTGCGCACCCTGGCCGGGCTCGCGCCCAAGCGGGTCCTGCCGGTGTTCGGCCTCCGCCCGGCCCGCGCGGCCGAAGCCGATCTGTTCCCGGTACCGGCGGGCCGCCGCGCCGCGGTGTTCGACGAATCGCTGGTGCTGCTGCGCCGCCTCCTGGAGGAGGACGAGGTCTCCTTCCACGGCGAGTTCTTCCAGGTCGACGGTGTCCGCCTCGGCCCGCGCCCGCAGAAACGGCTCGACGTCTGGCTCGGCGGATCCGCCCCGGCCGCCCTGCGCCGGACGGGCCGCCTCGCGGACGGCTGGCTGGGCAGTTTCCAGACACCGTCGCAGGCCCGCGACGCCCGGATCGCGATCCAGCAGGCCGCGGCGGAGGCGGGCCGCGAGATCGAGGAGGACCACTTCGGACTCAGCCTGGCGGTCGCGGACCAGGGGATCCCGGACGAACTCGCGGCGGCGGCGGCCCGGCGTCGCCCGGACGCCCCGCTGGAAGATCTCGTGGCGACGAGCTGGCCGGAAGCCCGGCGGCTGGTGGAGCAGCACATCGAGGCCGGGCTTTCGAAGTTCGTGATCCGGCCGGCGCACGCCGATTTCGACGGCTTCCTGGAGAGGTTCCAGGCGGAACTGGTGCCGCTGCAGAACTAGCTCTGGCTGAGATTGCCGTGCACCTGGCCGACCTGGATCGCGGTCCCGCTCACCGTTCCGCTGATGGTGTTCGTCGTGCTGCCCGGCCCCGGCGGCTCGATCTTCGCCTTGGCCACGGCCAGCTCCTTCTCGTAGGCGCCGCCGGCGCCGTGCCGCAGCAGGTCCCCGCTCGGGTTCGGGATGTAGAGGTAAACGGTGCCGCCGTACTCCTTGATCCGGACGTCCGCCGGCACCACCTTCGACTCGGGCAGTTCGGCGTACCCGCTGGCCAGCACGTCCTCGAAGACCCGCTGGGACAGCGCCACCGCGAGGAACGTCTCATCGGGGTCGGACCGCTCCAGCACCGCACGCACCGGGGCGGCGTCGAGCAGCCGGTGCGTGGTGATCACGGCGCTGCCGATCGCGGCCGCCGAGGTCGTGCCCGGCGCCGGCTCGAGGATCGGGCCGACGTTCAGGCTGGCCCGCATCCGCAGGCGCACCGACCGCGCGACCGACCGCAGCCGCGCGTCCCGCTCGGCGAGCACCGCCTGGAGTTCGTCGAAGAACCGGGTGACCACGGCGGGCAGGAACCGCGGGTCGAAGCCCAGGCCGTAGCCGTCACCGGTGCCATGCGGGAACAGTGCGGTTTCCCAGACTTCCCGCAGCCCGGCGCGGGTGAAGGCCTGGGAGAGCACATCGGGGATGGCGGCGGACAGCATCGCCTGGGTGGCGTCGGGATTGCTGCCGAACCCCTTGGTGTCGACCACCAGCAGGGCCCGGTACGGCGGGAGTTCGGCGACGGACAAGGTCGGGCCTTCCTGGTTGCCGGTGGTTCCTGATCCTGACGGACGGTTCACCGGCCCGGCCGGGACGGTCAGTTGCCGCCGAACCCCGACCGAGGTGATCAGCAGGAAGTTCTCCGTGGCCAGTCAGAACTCCAGTTGCTCGGTCTTCCGCGGCATCAGCAGCAGTGCCCCAACGGACAACACGGCCACCGCCAGCAACCCCAGGAAAACATAGTGCGTCGCATCCGCCAACGCCCCGCGCACGAACACCGCTGCCGGCGAATCGTCCGCGTGCCCGCCCAGCACCAGGCTCGTCGCGTCCACCGAAGGCGGCAGGGGCCCGACCTCCGGCGGCGGAGAAGCGAACCGCGAAGCCAGCGTCGCGTTCGCGATCGCCCCGAACACCGCCGCTCCGACCGCGCTGCCCAGCGACCGGCTGAACAGGTTCGTCGCCGTCACCACGCCCCGGCGGTCCCAGCCCACCACCGACTGGATCGCCACCAGCGTCGGGCTCGCCGCCAGCCCCAGCCCGATCCCCAGGACGAACGCCGCAAAAGCCGCCGCCCAAAGCGACGAACCCGCGCCCAAGAGCGCCACCAGGACGCCGCCCGCGATGATGAACACACTGCCGATCAGTGCCGTGTCGCGGAAACCGATGCGCAGGTAGATCTTGCCCGCCAGGGACGCCGAAATCGGCCAGCCCACGGTCAACGCCGCCACCGCGAAGCCCGCCACCAGCGCTCCCGCGCCGAGGACGCCCTGCGCGTACGTCGGCAGGTACGACGTCAGTCCCATCAGGACCGCGCCGACCACCACCGCCACCAGGTTGCCGCCGACCAGGACCCGCCGGGTGAACACCCACAGCGGCAGCACCGGCTCCGCCGCGCGCTTCTCCACCAGCACGAACGCCGCCAGCAGCACCGCGCCGGAGACGAAGATCGCCACGCTCGGCACCGAACCCCACGCCCACGCGACGCCGCCCTCGAGCAGGCCGAGGATGATCAGGGAACAGCCGATGGTGAGCAGGCTCGCGCCCAGGTAGTCGACCTTGTGCGGCTTGCGCTCCACGCGCTCGCGGAAGCCGCGGAACAGCATCAGCGCGGCGATCGCGCCCAGCGGCAGGTTGATGAAGAAGATCCAGCGCCAGTCCAGGTACTCGGCGAACACGCCGCCGAGTGTCGGGCCGATCACCGAAGCCACGCCCCAGACGCTGGCCACGTAGCCCTGGACCCGCGCGCGTTCCTCCACCGTGTACAGGTCGCCGATCACCGTCATCGACATCGGCTGGATCGCGCCGGCGCCGATGCCCTGGACCGCGCGGGCGGCGATCAGCACCGGCATGCTCCACGCCACGCCGCACAGGACCGAACCGACCAGGAACGCCGCGATGCCGAAGAACATCACCGGCCGCCGGCCGAGGACGTCGGCGAACTTGCCATACAGCGGCACTGTGACGGCCTGGGTGAGCAGGTAGATCGAGAACAGCCACGGGAACTGCGCGAACCCGCCGAGGTCGCGCACCACCGACGGGACGGCGGTCGCGATGATCGTGCTGTCCAGCGCGACCAGCGCCGTGCTGAGCATGACCGCGATCAGCACCGGGCCGCGTTCGGACCGGAAGCCGACCCCCGGCGTGGCGGCGGGTGTCGTCATCGGCGGGGTGCTCCTCGAAACGGTCATGACCGGGGTCAACTACTTTGCAGTCCTAAGCATTCCATCCCGGCGGCACCGGCCCCAGCGAATTTCCCGGTGCCCGTGGCGCAAGATGGTCAGGATGAGCGACTGGATCCGGCCGATCGGGCGTGGCTGGGTGGTCCGCGACGCGGTCCCCGGCCCCGACGTCGACGAGTTCGCCGAGCCCGAGCGGGTGATCGCCGCGCTGGCCGCGTCCGGTGCCGCGGACAGCCTGCTGGCCGTGCAGCACCCCGCGCGCACGCCGGCCGCCCTGGCGCGGGGCCTGGACCTGACGGCCGCCGTCCCGGTCGCGCGCGCCGTGCTCGAACGGCTCCGCAAGCGGTTCTACCGGCCGGTGCGGAACATCGTCGCGCCCTACCGGGTGGAAGGGCCCGACGGCATCGCGCTCGGGCTGCTCTGCCTCGTCGACCCGGCGGCGGTGGCCGACGACGGCGCCGCGCGTGTCCGCCACACCGAAGACGTCTACCCCGATGTCGTCGCCGAGCGGGCCGCGGTGCTCGCCGGCCTGGGCTGCGCGACGAGCGCGGCGCTGCTCGTCCCGGCCGCCGGCGGCCCGGAGCTGACCGAGCAGGTCGAGCAGGCCTGCGCGGGCCTCGGCCTGCCCGATCTGTCCACTTCGGACGCGGCCGGGCGGCGGCACGACCTGTGGGTGGTGCCCGAAGGACCACTGCAGCGCCGGTTGCTGGCCGCGGTGGCCGGCACGGACCTGCTGGTCGCCGACGGCAACCACCGCGTGGCCGCCGCGGCGGCGGCCGGCCACGGCGCACTGCTCGCCCTGGTCACCGCGGGACCGGCCCTGGAGATCGGCGCGATCCACCGCGTCCTCACCGGCACCGGCTTCGGCCCGGAGGACCTGGTGACGCGCTGGTGCGCGGCCGGGCTGGACGTCCGCTACGACGAGCACGCGGTGCCGGTGACCGGCGAGGCCGTGGTGCGCGCCGGCGCGGTCGTGCTGCGGGTGCCGCTCCCGGCCCGGGAGGGACCCTGGCCGGTGATCGACCACGAGCTCGTGGAGCAGGTCCTGTTCGCCCACGCACTCGGCGTCGATCCGGACGGGCCGTGCGTCCGCCCGCTCCCGGCGGGGCGCCCGCTGCCGCCGGACGCGGACGCGGTGGTGCTGCTGGCGCCGGTGAGCTACGCGGACGTCCTCGCCGTGCACGCGTCCGGCCGCCGGATGCCGCGGAAGGCCACGTACTTCACGCCGAAGCCGCGCAGCGGGCTCGTACTGGCGGAGCTTTAGCGGGCGTCCCACCAGTTCAGGACCCGGGTGGCGTGGAGCGTCAGCCACTTCGACGGCTGCCCGGCCGGGACGTCCACGTCGAACCACACCCGGCCGGCATCCGTCCGTACCTGCAGCCACGTCCCGTCGGGCTGCCGGGCGTCGCGGATCAGCGCGATCGCCTCGGCCAGCCGCTCGTCCGGGCGGCCGGCGTCACGGAAGTAGGACGCCGCGTTGAGCACGTCGTAGCGCCAGCGGAACGGGTAGCCGAACTCGCGCACCCACGAGCCGATCGGCTCGCCCGTCGACAGGCGGCGCAACAGCCCGCGCTCCAGCAGGTACTCCTCGCCCGAGAGCCGTGCCGCCCGGGACGCCGGGGTGCCGCCCGTCGCGGTTTCCCAGGCCAGCAGGCCCTTCAGCGCGTTGAGCGTCGAGTGGACCGACGAACGCGTCGAGCCCTCGACCCACGCGCAGTTCCAGCCGCCGTCGGGGAGCCGGTGCCCGGCGAACCACTCGGCGATGCCGGTGACGTCCGCGCCGAGCCACACCCCGTTGGCCAGGGTCCAGGCGTTGATGCAGCAGTCGACTTCGCCGTCCCAGTACGGCAGGTCGTCGTACTCCCAGCGGCAGTTCCGGGCGAGCCGCTCGGCCGTGCCGCGCAGGACGGCGCCGTCGAGGCCCCATTCGCGCAGGGCGTTCAACGACCACGTCGTCGCCGTCCACGGCTGGTCCTCGTCCCCGCGGAAGCCCGCCGGGAAGAACGCGCCGCCCGCCCATCGGCCGTCGGGGTCCTGAAGGCCGAGGAGCCGCGCACCGAACCCTTCGGTGGCGATCCGCGCGCGCGTCGCTTCCCAAACCGAGGACGGTTCGCCCGCCAGGTCGCGCTCCACCTGCCAGCGGAGGGCCGGATCGGCGTCGCGCAGCCAGGCGAGCACGTCCATCAGGCTCCCGTGACGCCGTCGATGGCCTCGCGCAGGAAGTCCGCGTGGCCGTTGTGCCGGGCGTACTCGTGGATCATGTGCAGCATCACCAGCCGCAGCGAGACGTCCTCGCCCCAGCGCGGCTGGTGCCCGGTGACGTCCAGGGACTCCGCCGCCTCTTCGATCTTGCGCGACTGCTCGACCTCGGCCTGCCACGCTTCGAAAGCTTCGGCGCGCGTCGACGAACTCGCGTCGTAGGCGGCCTGGAAGTCCCCTTCGGACGACCACCGCAGCGGGACGTCCTCGGCGTTGATCACCCGCCGGAACCAGGTGCGCTCGACCTCGGCCATGTGCCGGACCAGGCCGAGCAGCGACAGGGTGGACGGCGGGCTCGAGGCGCGGCGGAGGTCCTCGTCGGACAGTCCGTCGCACTTCATCGCGAGGGTGGCGCGGTGGAAGTCGAGGAAGGTGCGCAGCATTTCGCGCTCGCCGCCGGTGAGGGGCGGTGCGGGGCGTTCGGTGGTCACGAAGGAGTGTGTATCACGCCCAGATCTGTCTTTCGCCGAGAATTGTCGTACCCGTGTTTTAAGCTCTCGGTCGTGGACTTGCCCGTCATGCCGCCGGTGCGGCCGATGCTCGCGAAAGCGGTGCACGAGGTACCTCGTGCACCGGGGCTGCTGTACGAACCCAAGTGGGACGGCTTCCGCTGCGTCGTCTTCCGCGACGGCGACGAGATCGAGCTCGGCTCCCGCAACGACCGCCCACTGACCCGCTACTTCCCGGAGCTGGTGGAGCTGCTGGCCGCCGCGTTGCCGCCCCGGTGCGTCGTCGACGGCGAGATCGTGCTGGTCACGCCACAGGGGCTCGACTTCGAGGTGCTGCA
The DNA here is from genome assembly GCF_046548995.1 of Amycolatopsis sp. lyj-109. Taxonomy (NCBI): domain Bacteria; kingdom Bacillati; phylum Actinomycetota; class Actinomycetes; order Pseudonocardiales; family Pseudonocardiaceae; genus Amycolatopsis; species Amycolatopsis sp. lyj-109. The sequence goes on along the minus strand of NZ_JAJPWR010000010.1, from coordinate 185,799 downwards.
ACTGCGGCTGCATCCGGCGGCTTCGCGCGTGCGCAAGCTCGCCGAGGAGACACCGGCCAGCTTCATCGCCTTCGACCTGCTCGCCCTGGGCGACACCGATCTCACCGAGCAGCCCTTCCGCGAGCGGCGCAAGCTGCTCGAAAGCGTGCTCTCCACGACCGCCGAGGGGCTGCAGCGCGTCCACCTGACCCCGCTGAGCGAGGACCCGGCACAGGCCGAGGACTGGTTCACCCGGTTCGAGGGCGCGGGCTTCGACGGCGTCATGGCCAAGCCCGGTGACCTGCCGTACGAGCAGGACAAGCGCGTCATGCTGAAGGTCAAGCACGAGCGCACGGCCGACTGCGTGGTCACCGGGTTCCGCTGGCACAAGGACGGCGTGGGCGTCGGTTCGCTGCTGCTCGGCCTGTTCGACGACGAGGGCGTCCTGCACCACGTCGGGGTGGCCAGCAGTTTCACCAAGGCCCGGCGGGTCGAGCTGGTCGAAGAACTGGCGCCGCTGCGCGAGAACGCGCTCGAGAACCACCCGTGGCGGTCCTGGGCCGAGTACGAGCCCGAGCCGGGGCGGCAACCGGGCGTCAACAGCCGGTGGGCGCCGCAGAAGGACCTCTCGTGGGAGCCGCTGCGCCCGGAGTGGGTGGCGGAGGTCCGCTACGAGCACCTGCAGGGCGGCCGGTTCCGGCACGGCGGTCGGCTGGTCCGCTTCCGCCCCGACCGCACGCCGGAGTCCTGCACGTACGCCCAGCTCGACGAGGCGCCGCCGGCCGAGCTCGCGAAGCTGTTCGGGGAGGCACGATGAGCGGGGCGGTCCTGCTCGACGTCGACGGCGTCGAGGTCAAGATCAGCAGTCCGGACAAGGTCTACTTCCCGGACCGCGGCGAGACGAAGCTCGACCTCGTCGAGTACTACCGGGCGGTGTCCGGGCCGCTGCTGGCCCGGCTCGGCGGCCGCCCGCTGCTGCTGGAGCGCTACCCGGACGGCGCCGGCGGCAAGAACTGGTACCAGAAGCGCGTCCCGAAAGGCGCGCCGCCGTGGCTGACCACCACCGTCGTCTCGACGCCGAACGGCACGACGAGCGACGCGCTGGTGGCCAAGGACCTCGCCCACATCCTCTGGGCGGTGAACCTCGGCTGCCTCGGCTTCCACGTCTGGCCCTACCTCGCCGACACGCCCGAGGTCACCGACGAACTCCGCGTCGACCTCGACCCGTCGCCCGGCATCGGCTTCGACGAACTGCGCGAAGCCGCGGTGCTGACCAGGGAGTTCCTGGCCGAGCACGGCATCGAGGGCCGCCTGAAGACGTCGGGCTCGCGCGGGCTGCACCTGTACGTGCAGCTCGAGCCGCGCTGGGACGGCTTCCAGGTGCGGGCGGCCGCGGTCGCGCTGGCGCGGGCGCTCGAACGCCGTCACCCCGACAAGATCACCGCGCAGTGGTGGAAGGAAGAACGCGGCAGCCGCGTGTTCGTCGACTTCAACCAGAACGCCCCGCACAAAACGGTGTTCGGCGCGTGGTGCGTGCGCCCGCGCACCGGCGGCCAGGTGTCCACGCCGATCGGCTGGGACGAGCTGGACACCGTCGAGCCCGGCACGCTGACGCTGAGCACGGTGCCCGCGCGGGTCGCGGAGCGAGGCGATCCGTGGGCCGGCGCGGGGGAGCGGCCGCAGTCGATCGAGCCGCTGCTCGAGATGTCCGGACGCGACATGGCGGCCGGGTTGATGGACGCGCCGTGGCCGCCGGTGTACCCGAAGATGCCCAACGAACCGCCGCGGGTGGCACCGAGCCGCGCGAAGAAGGCGTAACGGCGAGCTGACGCCGCCTGCGCCCCCAGCGGCGTCACCGCGGTGGCGGCGCAAGACGGACGTGGAGCTGGCTCCACGCCGCGAGCGCCACCAGCGCGGCCAGGCCGAACACCGCCCCGGAGCCGATGCCCGCGGCCACCGCGCCGGCCAGGGGTGAGGCCACGGTCTGGCCCGCGCCGAGCCCGGCGAACGACCAGGTGATGCCCCGCGCGGGCCGTTCGGGGAATAGGCGCGCCGCCCACAGGATGCACAGCCCGGTCAGCGCCATGTAGGTGCTGCCGAACAGGGCGCTGGAAAGCAGGGCGACGGGTACCCCCGGCTCGGGTAGCGCGAGGAGGGCGATGCCCGCGGCCGCGAGTGTCCACGTCGCAAGGTTGACCGTCCGCAGGCCCGCGCGCCCGGCCGCCCGTCCCGCGAGGCCGCCGAGCAACCCGGCCACGCCGATCGCGGCCCAGCACCAGGTCGCGGCCACCGGGCTCAGCCCGGTTTCGGCGAGCCGGGAGGTGGCGAACGTCCAGTACGGCGCGCTGGTCACGCCGATGAGGACGGAGTTGACCACGAGCGGGACCATCCCGCGGACGGGACCGGCGGCCGCCGGGACGCCGGGTGACCGCGGCAACGTCCGCCACGCACCGAGCGTCACCGCCACGCCGAGGGCGGCGAACGCCGCCCAGATCACCGGCCAGCCGAAGGCCAGCAGGGGAGTGAACGCCGACGCGGCCAGCCCCAGGCCGGTCCCGGTGTTGGCCCAGGTCTGCGCCCGGTCGCGAGTGCGCGCTCCGACCGTCTCGCCGATGAGCTGGGCGACGCCCGGCGACACGAGTCCCGCGCCGGCGCCCGCGACGGCGATCCCGGCGCCGAACACCACGACGTGCGGAGCCGACGCCATGAGGCCGAGTCCGAGCGCCGCCGACGCCGCGGCCAGCAGCACGGTGCCGCGCGCCGACCGCGCCGACGTTCTCGGCGCGAGCAGCAGCCCGAGGCCGTATCCCGCGGTGGAGAGGCCGCCGAGTACGCCGACGCCGACCGTTGTCAGTCCGAACGTCTCACTGAACCGGGGCACGAACGGCCCATACGCGTAGCGCGCGAACCCGTAGCAGAGGGCGATCACGACCGCGCCGACCGCGGCCGTGGACCACCAGCGGTCCGTCTTCGTCTGTGTCGCCATCACCGCCACTGAACAGACAGGTCTGTCTTGTGTCAAGCGATGGTAGGGTCACCGCAGTTAGGTGGTGATACCAACCTGTTCGGAGGACTGCTGTGGGCCGGACCCGTCCCGGGGATGCGGGCGCGAAGGTGCTCAAAGCCGCGTCGACGTTGTTCTACCGCGACGGCATCCACGCCGTCGGCGTCGACACGGTGGCGGCCGAGGCGGGGGTGACGAAGGCGGCCCTCTACGGCAACTTCGGTTCGAAGAGCGGGCTCGTCGTCGCGTACCTGCGGGAACGCGACCGGCGGTGGCAGGAGGAGATCGACCGGATCACCGTCGCGCACCCCGATCCACGAGAGCGGGTGCCGGCGGTCTTCGACGCCTATGAAGCCTGGGTTTCGCGCGACGGCTACCGCGGCTGCGCCTTCCTGAACGCGACCTCGGAGTTCCCCGACCCCGCCGATCCGGTCCGCGAGGTGGTCCGCCACCACAAGACCGCGTTGCACGGCTATCTGCGGGCGCAGCTGAGGACCGGCGAACCCGGGCGTGCCGACGCCTTGGCCGACGAGCTGATGCTCCTGCTGGAGGGCGCCGCGGTCACCTCGGTCGTCGCGCAGAGCTCGCAGCCGTTCGAGACGGCGAAGCGGTTGGCGCGAACGTTGACCGCCTAGACCTCCAGGTCGAGGGTGAGCTGGCCGCGGTCCGCGCCGACGCCGGACAGCGTCGCGACGCACGCCGGGCACGGCGTGAGCTCCGCTGTGGTCAGGTCCACCGGCTTCCAGCTGCGGGACTCCCGCGCCCCGCAGGCCGAACGCCGGTAGCGGAGGTCGCCGGAGCGGGTCATCAGGTGGGCCAGGGGGATGTCTTCGGGCAGCGCGCCGACCAGGTACCAGCGTGGTGCGCTCACCGCGGTGGTCGTCATGGCGGTCAGTGTCCGTCGCGGTGGCCGGGACCGGACCGCATTTGCCGATCTTCGGCGTGGCGGGGCGGTCAGGCCTGGTCGGGCAGGTAGCGCAGGACGTGCAACAGGCCGCGTTCGTCCACGGTGTCCGGGTCTTCGGCGAGGCAGCGGCCCAGGTCGGCGAGCACGGCGTCGGTGTCGATGCCGGCGCCGATCAGTACCAGCTCGGTCCGCCGCGGCTCGCCCGGCGGCCAGGCGGATCGGTCCAGCTGCACGAACCCGCCGACGGTGTGCAGGTGGAAGCGCGACTTCGGGCCGGTGGGGCCGAAGTCGGCCTGCCCCTTCATCCGGTAGAGCCCGGCCGGCCGCCGCTCGAGGAACTCGACGAAGGCGCGCGGCGCGAGCGGGGTCCCGGCGGTGAAGGTGACCGTCTGGTACTCGGCGTGCAGGTGCCGCGAGTGGTCGTGGTCGTCCTCGCGCAGGTCGTCGAACGACAGCTGGCCGGCCCGTTCGCCGCGGGGTTCCGGGTCGAAGAACAGCCGCGGGTCGACCCGGCCGTGCTCGGTGACCAGCAGCGGCCGGCCCGGCGCCAGCTCTTCGACGGTCGCGGCGAGCTTCGCGAGCGCCTCGGCGGGCACCCGGTCGGCCTTGTTCAGCACCACGAGGTCGGCCAGCCGCAGGTGGTCGGCCAGTTCGGGGTGGCGTTCGCGGGCGGCTTCGAACTCCGCGGCGTCGACGACCTCGGCCAGCCCGCCGTAGCGGATGTCCGGGTTCTCGCTGGCGATCATCAGCCGGATGAGGTCGCGGGGTTCGGCGATGCCGCTGGCTTCGACGACGATGACGTCGATGCCCGCCTCCGCGCTCGAGAGCTTCGTGAGCATCGCGTCCAGCCCGCTCGCGTCGACGGCGCAGCAGAGGCAGCCGTTGCCGAGGGAGACCATCGTGTCGACCTGGCCCGCGACGGCGAGCGCGTCGACGTTCACCTGGCCGAAGTCGTTGACCACGACGCCGACCCGGGCACCCTCGCGGTTGGCGAGCAGGTGGTTGAGCAGCGTCGTCTTGCCCGCGCCGAGGAACCCGGCGACGAGGACCACGGGGATGCGCCTGGCGTTCACTGAACTCCTCCTCTGCTGATCACCGCGACTCTAACGCGGGCGCGCGTACCCGGGTGGCCGCCCTCGGTGAAGGCCGTTCGGCGAATGCCCACGAAAAGACGAAGGTGGCCACGCGGGAAAGGATCACGCGGATTTCGCCGCCCGGAGTGATCGATTGACGAAAAATGCGCTGAGCCATGTCCGAATAACGCTTGGTAGCAGTTATTTTTTCGGCCCCCGCCCGGCTTTCGCCGGAATTCCGGGTTCGCCGGGACGTTGTTCCCGAGTGGCGGAGCCTGCCTCGTGGAACGTGGGGTATCCTCCCCGGCCTGACCGGATTTCCCAGGGCAGGGGGACTTCCGGCCGGCAGTGTCGTCGGCGACCTTCGGAGGAACGGTGAACCTTTTCGTCGGGCTGCAGATCGCGATTTCGGAGAGTGGGGAACCGAGGTGACCGTTACACCCGAGCGGGTGACGCCCTCGCTGTCGCTCTGTCCCCAGCGCGTCTCGGAGGAGCAGAGCGTCAATTCCGCGGAGGCGGAGGAATTCCTGGACCGGATGTTCGCCGAAGGCGCCGCGGAAGAAGGTGAGCGGTTCGAGACGCGGCTGACGGCGGTGCGCGCGGAAATCCAGGAAACCGGCACCTATCGGCACACGCCGGCCGAACTGGCGTACGGCGCGCGCGTCGCGTGGCGCAACTCGGCGCGCTGCATCGGCCGGCTGTACTGGCGCAGCCTGCGGATCCGGGACCGCCGCGGGGTCACCGACCCCGCCGCGATCGCCGGCGAATGCGTCGCCCACCTCCGCCAGGCGACCCGGGGCGGCCGGATCCGGCCGACGGTCACCGTGTTCGCGCCGGACACCCCGGGCACGCCGGGCCCGCGCATCCACAACGAACAGCTCATCCGCTACGCCGGCTACCGCTTCGAGGACGGCTCGGTCCTCGGCGACCCGCGGTACGCCGAGTTCACCGAGCAGGTGCGAAGACTCGGCTGGCGCCCGCCGGAACGAAGAGGTTCCTTCGACGTCCTGCCACTGCTGATCGAGGCCGCGCCCGGCGAGCCGCGGCTGTTCACGCTGCCGCCGGACGCCGTCCTGGAGGTCCCGCTGACCCACCCCGACCACCGCTGGTTCGCCGGGCTGGGACTGCGCTGGCACGCCGTGCCCGCGATCAGCAACATGCCGCTGGAGATCGGCGGCGTCACCTACCCGGCGGCGCCGTTCAACGGCTGGTACCTCGGCACCGAGGTCGGCGCGCGCAACCTGGCCGACGAGCGGCGTTACGACCTGCTGCCGGTCGTCGCCGAGCTGATGGGCCTGGACACCGCGTCCGAACGCACGCTGTGGCGCGATCGCGCGCTGGTGGAGGTGACGCTGGCGGTGCAGCACTCCTTCGACGCGGCCGGCATCACGATGGCCGACCACCACACCGAGTCCCACCGGTTCCTGTCCCACCTGGAACGCGAGGAGCGCGCCGGGCGCCGGTGCCCGGCGGAGTGGAGCTGGATCGTGCCGCCGTTGTCCGGTGCGCAGACCGCGGTCTTCCACCGCTATTACGACGAAGCGGACCCTTCGGAGCGACCCGCGTTCCTGCCGCCGTCATGAGGAATGCGGAGAGTAGCGTGGAAGCGCCCGTTCGGCGGATCGTGTGCAACCCACGGGGCAGTCCCGTCCGTGAGGCCCGACAATGGAGCCCATGACCGCAGTCCTCGTCGCCTACGCCGGGCGTCACGGCGGAACCCGGCAGATCGCCGAGGTCATCGCCGCCGAGCTCGGCGAAGCCGGCCTGACCGTCGAGGTGCGCGACGCCGCCGACGTGGCCGGCGTCGAGCACTACGCCGCGGTCGTCATCGGCAGTGCCCTGTACTACCACCGGTGGCGGCCGGAAGCCGTCCGGCTGCTGGAACGCAACGCCCGCGCGCTCGCCGAGCGTCCGGTGTGGCTGTTCCACAGCGGACCGTGCGGCCCCGGCGCGGCCACGCACCAGGTCAGCCTGCCGGCGAACGTGGCCCTGCTCGCCGCGCGCATCGACGCGGAGCGCACGGCCACCTTCGGCGGCCGGCTGGACCCGGCGACCGTGCGCGGCCTGATCCCGAAGCTGCTGGCGTCGGGCCGGCGCGCCGGCGATTTCCGGGACTGGGACCGGATCAGGGCGTGGGCCCGGGACGTCGGCCGCCGGGTCCGCACCCGCGTCGCGCACTGACCTCTTGCCCGTCGGGGGTGGTGGGTGCTAGACCGATCCTGAGGTATTCCGGTGGGAAACCGACGGAACGGGGCGAACGTGACGGACCGGAAAGCGCTTACTTCCGATCAGCGCAACGCGTTCCTCGCGGCGCTGCTCGGCTGGAGCATGGACTCGTTCGACTACTTCCTCGTCGTCTTCGTGCTGGCCGACATCGCGAAGGACTCCTCGTTCGGAGCGACGGCCACGCAACTGGCGTTCATCACGACGGCGACGCTGGTGATGCGCCCGGTCGGCGCGCTCCTGTTCGGCCTGTGGGCCGACCGGGTCGGCCGCCGCATCCCGCTGATGGCCGATGTCGTGCTGTACTCGGTGGCCGGCCTGCTGTGCGCGTTCGCCCCGAACTACACGGTGCTGCTGGTGCTGCGGTTCGTCTACGGCATCGGCATGGGCGGCGAGTGGGGCCTGGGCGCGGCGCTGGCGATGGAGAAGATCCCCGCGGAACGCCGCGGGTTCTTCTCCGGCCTGCTGCAGGTCGGCTATTCGATCGGCTACCTGCTGGCGGCGCTGGCGTACCTGCTGTTCCATTCGGCGCTCGACCTGCAGTGGCGGTGGATCTTCGTCCTGAGCATCTTCCCGGCGCTGATCAGCCTGCTGATCCGCGCGCGCGTACGCGAGTCGGAGGTGTGGGAGACGGCTCGCGAGAAGCTGAAGGTGACGCGGACGTCGGTGAAGGACATCCTGCTGAACCCGAAGGTGATCCGCCGCTTCGGGTATCTCATCCTGCTGATGACGGCGTTCAACTGGATGAGCCACGGGACCCAGGACGTCTACCCGAGCTTCCTGAAGGCCCACGACAACGGCGGCGCGGGCCTGAGCGCGGCGACGAGCACGTGGATAGCGGTGCTGTACAACATCGGCGCCATCATCGGCGGCCTGACATTCGGGACGCTGTCCGAGCGGCTGGGCCGCCGCCGGACCATCGTGGCGGCGGCGGTGCTGGGGTTGCCGGTGGTCCCGATCTTCGCGGTCGACCACGGGGCGGGGATGCTGGCCCTGGGGTCCTTCCTGATGCAGATCATGGTGCAGGGGGCGTGGGGCGTGATCCCGGCGCACCTGACGGAGATGTCCCCGGACGCGATCCGCGGCTTCTACCCGGGCGTGACGTACCAGCTGGGGAACCTGCTGGCGGCGTTGAACCTGCCGATCCAGCAGGCGATCGCGGAGTCCCACGGGTACCCGTCGGCTCTGGTGTGGACGGTGGTGCCGGGGTTGATCGCGGTGGCGGTGCTGACGGCGATCGGGAAGGAGGCGAAGGGGATCAGGTTCGGCGAGTCCGCGGTGGCGACGGCCCCGGCCGGTTCGAAGTAGCTCAGGGCGTCACGAGCGCCGCTTCATAGGCGAAGATCGTCAACTGCACCCGGTTTGACACATCGAGCTTCGCGAACGTCCGCGTGATGTGCGTCTTCACCGTCGCTTCGCTGAGGAACAGCTCCGCCGCGATCGCCGCGTTCGGTTTCCCCTGCGCCACCGCCGTCACGATCTCGCGTTCCCGGTCGCTGAGCAGTTCCAGTTTCGCCTGGGCCCGGCCCCGCCGCGGGTTCGCCCGCGACGCCACGAACTGGCCGATCAGTTGCTTCGTCGTCCGCGGCGACAACATCGCGTCGCCGTTCGCGACCACCCGGACGCCCTCGATGATCTCCTGCGGCGAGCCTTCCTTCAGCAGGAAGCCGCTCGCTCCCGCCGCCAGTGCCTCGAACACGTACTCGTCCAGATCGAACGTCGTCAGGATCAGGACCTTCGGCGGGCGGGGCTGGGCCAGCACCGCCGCCGTGGCCACCAGCCCGTTCATGCGGCGCATGCGGATGTCCATGATCACCACGTCCGGCGCGTGCAGGGCGACCTGCTGGACCGCTTCGTCGCCGTCGCCCGCTTCGGCCACCACCCGCAGATCCGGCGTGCTGCCCAGGATCATGGACAGTCCGGTGCGGACCAGCGGGTCGTCGTCGACGAGCAGTACGCGCACGCTCACCCGCCCATGCTAGGGCGCCGCTGTCACCCACGGCAGCCAGGCCCGCAACGCGAACGTCCGCTCGTCGACCGGGCCCGCGGTGAGGGCGCCGCCGAGCAGGGAAATGCGCTCGTTGACGCCGGTGAGGCCGGTGCCCGACCCCGGCGACGGCACCGGGTGCGGCGGCAGCGGGTTGAACACCTCGACGGACAGCCCCGCGCCCGGGCCGCCCCGCACCAGCACCTCCGCCGTCGCCCCCGGTGCGTGCCGCAGGACGTTGGTCAGGGCCTCCTGGAGGATCCGGTACGCCGCCGTGCCCAGCGGGGCCGGGGCCGCCGACGACTGGTCGAGCAGGATCGTCAGGTTGATCGGCAAGCCCGCCTGCCGGGCGCCGGTGATCAGGTCGGGGATGTCGGCCAGGGTCGGCTGGGGCGGCTCCGCGGGCCCGCCGGGCGCCCGGTCGGCGAAGCCCGCGCCACGCAGGACGCCGATCACCTGACGCAGGTCGTCGAGCGACTGCCGGGCGGTGGTCCGGACCGTTTTGGCCGCCTCCACCGCGTCCGGCGTCGTGGCGGTGGTGACCTCCAGCGCGCCCGCCTGCAGGGACAGCAGGGACAGCCGGTGCCCGAGGACGTCGTGCATCTCGCGGGCGATCCGCGCCTGCTCTTCCCGGCGTGCGACCTGGTCGCGCAGGGTCGCCTCCTCGGCGGCCAGGCGGCGTTTCTCGGTGATCGTGTGCCGGACGATCCCCAGGGTGAGCGGAACCGCCGTGTAGACCGCCGCGGTGACGGCGACGCCGATCAGCTTGGCGGTGGTCGTCTCGGTCGAGATCCAGGCCTCCGCCAGCGACGAGTCCTGGTACCGGCTCGCGTCGCGCCACACCGCGAGCCCCGTCGCGGCGAACACGAGCGCCGCCGCGCTCCAGCGCCACCAGCCGGTGAAGCGGGTCGCGAGCGCGGCCAGGGCGATCAACGCGGCCAGCGAGTCGGACACCAGCAGCAACGGTGGCACCACGGCGATGCCCGTCACCACCAGGGGCCACTGCCATCGCCACACCAGCAGGATCGACGCGCCGACCCCGAGGAACCAGCCGAGCACCGCCGGGGCGGTCACGTGCAGTTCGTCGGTGCCCGGCAGGCTGATCTCCAGCGATACATTCACGATGCCCGTCACCAGGCTCGCGGCGACTGCCAGCACGGTGCACACCACGCCCAGCACGGACCGTCCCATGGGGATCAGCCTACGAGGTGGCCACCGCGGCCCCATCAGCCGTTCCGCTCGTTCACCGCCCGGCCGGTGACGACTTTCGTCGTACCGGGTCGAGGCCTGCGGACGACGCGGGCCGGGCCGCGCCGCTGGTTTCCTTCTCGCCGTCAAGCAGAGGCGAAAGGGAATCCCGATGACCGACTACACCCCGCTCCAGCAGCACGCGGCCCCGCAGGCCGCGCCGCCCCGCAACGGCCTCGGCACGGCGGGGTTCGTCCTCGGCCTGCTCGGGCTGGTGTTTTCGCCGATCCCGATCGTCGGCGTGGTCGCCTGGCCGCTGGTGGTGCTCGGCCTGATCCTGTCGGCGGTCGGCGTCGCCAGAGTGCGGTCCGGGAAGGCGACCAACAAGGGGCTCGCGATCGCCGGCGTCATCGTGTCGCTGCTGGGCCTCGTCGTGTGCATCCTGTGGACGGTGGTGATCGGCAAGGCGATCAACGACGTCAACCAGGAGGCCACCGCGCACCACACCATCGTCTACCAGGTGAGTGGCGACGCGAAGGCCGTCGACATCGACTACAGCACCTTCGACCGGAACACGATCCTGATCAACACCGAGGCCGGCGCCGCGGTGCCGTGGACCAAGACCGTCGAAGCCACCGGGTTTCTCGCCGGGGCGCAGTTCACCGCGACCGCCGGCCCCGACGGCGGTTCGGTCAGCTGCAAGGTGATCGTCGACGGCAAGGAGGCCAAGACCGCGACCGCGGCCGGCGCCGGAGCCGTCGCCACCTGCACCGGCTTCTGAACCGCCGGTGCCACCCGGCTGAGGGGGCCGGGTGGCACCGGGAAGAGGGTGGGACCCGGCCAGGGGGCGGGTCCCACCCTTCGCGTTCAGCTGCAGTGCGAGAACTCGCTGTTGAACGACTCGCCCCCGGTCGAGCCGCCCCACTTCACGCACTTGTCCGCGGCGACGGCCGAGACCGGTCCGGCGAAGTAGGAGAACGAGCCGGAGTCCGTGACCCGTGCCGAGCCCTTGACCTCCAGGTAGGCCGAGGTCGTGGTGGCCGTCCCGGCGGACGCGCTCTTCATCGTGCTGACGCAGTTCTTGCCGTTGGCGGCGTTGTAGGACAGGTAAGCCGTGCCCGCGGTGCCGAGCGGCTGCGATTCGATCACGGTGTAGCCGCCGCCGCAGGCCGGCGCGCCGAGCGCGGCTTCGGTGATCGTGGCGTAGCGGATCGAGTTGCGGTATTCGCCCCCGGTTCCCGCTTCGAAGATCACTCCGGTCGACGACTGGGACAGCGGAACCATGTCCGAGTACGCCGCGTCCTGGCCCCACACGAGCAAGCTGCCGGCGGTGCCGGTCCAGTTGGCGCCCTCGTCGAACGACGAGTGGATCCGGAGTTCCTTGCGGTCGTCGCAGAGGGACGGCGCGGCGAACAGGAGGCGGTTGTACTTGCCGCCGGTGTCGGTGGCGCTCATCCGGCCCGTCGAGCCCTCCACGTCCGGGGCGACCAGGTCGGTCGTGTAGGCGAACTTCTGGCTGAAGCTCGCGCCGCCGTCCGAACTGATCGCGAAGGCGTGGTTCTGCGTGCCACCATTGTCGCACTTGCCGCTGTTCGCGTGGTTGCGCGCGGCGGTGTAGATCCGGCCGTCAGCCAGCTCGGTGACGCTGATTTCCTGCGGGTTCATCGCGCTCGACGAGGGCTGGTCCTTGGCACCGAGGTGCCAGGTGCTGCCCTTGTCGTCGCTGTAGATCAGCGCGCCGACGTTCGAGTAGCCCATCCCGGCGACGAGCCGCCCGGCGTGGGCGCCGCGCGTGAGCACGATCCCGTGGGACGGTCCGGTGGCCAGCCATTTCGGCGCGGTCGAGAAGCCGAGTTCCGTGGTCAGCGTCTTCGGCGCGCTCCACGTGGCCCCGTTGTTGTCGCTGATGGACACGCGCGGGACCCGGCCGCAGTCGGGACTGGTGAAGCACTCCATGGTCGACAGCAGCACGATCCGGTTGCTGCCCGGGATGACGATCGGCGCGGGGTTGCCCTTCACGTCGCCGAACGCGGTGATGACGGTGTTCAGCTCTCCCCAAGACTTGCCGCCGTCGGTGGAGCGCTTCATCACGAGGTCGATCTTGCCGAGGTCGTTGCACCAGCTGGCGCCGTCGTTGCGGCCCTCGGCGAAGGCGAGCAGGTCGCCGTTGTTCGCCTTGACGATGGTGGGGATGCGGTAACAGTCATGGTTGTCGGTGCCCCTGGCGAACACCACCGAGCTGGCCACGTCGGCCTGAGCGGTGGCGGCGCCGACAGCCGCCGGGACCGCCAGGGCGGCGCACCCCAGCAGCCCGGCCAGCAGGCCCTGCGCGAGTCGGGTGATCTTCACGGGGAAACTCCCTACGAGTTCGTTCTACGTCCGATGTCTTGGGCAGAAGCGTCGACCCGGCCCGTACAAGCCCCGTACAACGGCGCGTATAACGAACTATGCGTGACCGCGAGGGAAGATTCAGGTGAACGCGGCCAGCGTGCCGAATCCGGTCGCCAGCACCAGAAGCGTGGAAAGGAGACCCAGGAGCAGCGCCCGTCCGCCGCCGCGCAGCAACGCGCCGAGCCGGACGGCGCAGCCGAGGCCGAACAGCGCGCCCGCGAGCAGGAGCGTCGACGCGGTCTTCGCGACGTCGAGCACGAACCCCGGGACCAAGCCGGTGCTCCGGACCGCGACCATCGCGAGGAAGCCGAGGACGAACAGCGGCACGAGCGGAGCGTGCGCGTCGCGGCGGCCGCGTTCGGTGGCGCCGACGAGCGCGACCACCGGGGCGAGTAGGACGACGCGGCTGAGCTTCACCACGACGGCGATGCCGACCGCGGCGGCACCCGCGGGGCCGGCCGCCGCGACGACCTGGGCGACCTCGTGCACCGAGATCCCGGCCCAGCTGCCGGTCCTGGTGGCGTCGAGGCCGAGCGCGCGGGCGAGCAGGGGGAGCGCGGCCAACGCGAAGCTGCCGTAACAGGTGACGAGCGCGACGGCGGTGGCGACGTCTTCGTCGTCGCGCTCGATCACGCCTTCCACGGCGGCGATCGCCGAGGCACCGCAGATCGAGAAGCCGGTGGCCACCAGCAGGGCGAGCGGGCGCGGCACTCGGACCAGGCGGGCGAGGCCGAGTGTGCCGAGGAAGGTGACCGCGACCGTCAGCACGACCGCAGCGAGCGTGCCGGGGCCGAGCGCGAGCACGGTGGGGACGGCGAGCTGGAGCCCGAGCAGGACGACGCCCGCGCGCAACAGGCGTTTCGTGAGGCGGGCGACGGCCCGGCGGTGCTCGTCGCTCAGGACGGGTGTGCTGCCCAAGGCGACGCCGAGCACGACGGCGACGGTGAGCGCGCCGGCCACCGGCCACACCGAGCTGAACGCGTACGCCACGGCGACGCCGAGCCCGGTGATCGCCAGGCCGGAAGTCTTGGCCGTCGTCAGTGCCATGCCTCCAGCGTCGCCGGTGCCGGGCATGCGCGGTAGCCGGTGATTCGTGCTGAGGTCATAGACTGAAGCTATGACCGGACCGGATCTGGACTCCCTGCGCCTGCTGGTGCTCGTCGACGACCTCGGCAGCATCGGCCAGGCGGCCGGGGCGCTCGGTATTGCCCAGCCGTCGGCGAGCAAACGCCTGTCCACTTTGGAGCGTCAGCTGGGACTGTCCCTGGTGGACCGGACCCGGCGCGGCTCGGCGCTGACCCCGGACGGCCGGGTGATCGCGGGCTGGGCCCATCGCGTCCTGGCCGAAGTGGACGGACTGCGCACCGGCGCGGAGGCGCTGCGCACGCAGCGCGGCGCGCAGCTGCGGGTCGCGGCGAGCATGACGCTCGCCGAGCACTTCGTGCCCGTCTGGATCGGCGAGGTCAAGCGGACCGGACCGGACACCTACGTCGGGCTCGAGGTGGTCAACTCCGAGCAGGTCGCCGAGCTGGTCGCGCGCGGCCGGGTGGACCTGGGATTCGTCGAGTCGCCGGGGCCGTGGCCAGGCCTGGCCACGCGCCGGGTCGCGACGGACCGGCTCGTCGTGGTGGTCCCGGCCGGGCACGCCTGGGCCCGGCGCCGTCGTCCGTTGCGGGCCGACGAGCTGGCCGCGACGCCGCTGGTGGTGCGCGAGCCGGGTTCGGGAACCCGCGAGACGGTCGAGGCGGCGCTGCGCCGGGCCGGGGCGGGGCCGGTGAAGCCGTTGCTGGAGCTGGGTTCGGCTTCGGCGGTGCGCAACGCGGTGATCGCGGGCGCCGGGCCGGCGGTGATCAGCGAGCTCGACGTGGTGCGCGAAGTGGCGGGCCGACGGTTGGTGCCGGTGCCGGTGGAGGGGATGGAGCTGAACCGGGTGTTGCGCGCGGTGTGGCCTGCCGGCCGACGCCTGGCGGGCCCGGCGGCGGACCTGCTGACGCTGGCGGTGAAGTCCGGAAACGCATGACCGGCGGCGTCCTGAACGACTCATTCAGGACGTTCGGTGGCGGGCGTCTCCGGGCTGGTGAGGTGGGCCGGCACGGCTACGCCGGGCACTCACTTCGGCTGACCTTCCTTGCCGTCGATCGAGCGGCGATATATCGTGTGAATGTCGCCGATACGACTAGGAGGTCATCATGGAGATGAGCGCGGGAGCGGGACGGATCTTCGCCGGGTTCGGGGGGCAGCACCACCTCGGGCACCCGGGGTACGGCGGGCCGGGGCATGCCGGGGTGGGGCACGGCCACTTCGGGCCGGAGCACGGCGTGCCGGGGCACGAGGACTGGGACGGCGGCCCGGAGCTGGCGCGCGGCTTCCCACCGCCGCCACCGCACCCACCCCAGCCGCCGGGCGGGCCGGGTTTCCCCGGCTTCCCGGGCGGCCCGGGCTCGTTCGGCGGCCCGGGAGGCTGGTTCGGCAGTGCCGGGCCGTTCCAGCGGGTACGTGAGTTCCGCGGCGGCCGCCCACCGGCCCGCCCGGTGCGGCCGGCGGTGCTGGCGCTGCTGGCCGAGGAGCCGAGGCACGGGTACCAGCTGATGCAGGAGATCCGCCGCCGCACGCACGACCGCTGGCGGCCGAGCCCGGGCTCGGTGTACCCGATCCTGCAGCAGCTGGAGGACGAAGGCATGGTCCACACGGTCGAGACGGCCGGTCGCCGGGTAGCGGAACTGACCGACGCCGGGCGCGAGCACGTGGCGGGCCGCGAGGCGGAGTTCGCGGCGCTGTGGGAGGAACCGGAGGAGGAGCCGGGCGCCGACCGTTTCGCGGCGCTGTGGCACGCATTGGGCGAACTGTCGGGAGCGGCGGCCCAGGTGGGGTACAGCGGGAACGAGGCCCAGGTCGCGGAGGTCAAGAAGATCCTCGCGGACGCGCGTCGCCGGGTCTACGCGGTACTGGCGGACGCGGGCTTGGAGGACGAGGACGCCTGACGGCCTGTCATGCCGTCCCTGCCGGCCGGATCGTCCACATCGGACGGTCCGGCCGGCGGGTAAGCTTCACCCATGGAGGAGAAGGACTTCGCCGCGCACCTGACCGCGGCCATGACCGGCAGCGCCCTCACCATGCTCATCGGCGTCGGCCACCGCACCGGCCTTCTCACCGCCGCCGCCTGGGGGCCCGCCACCAGTGCCGGGCTCGCCGAGCGCGCCGGGCTGCACGAACGCTACGTCCGCGAGTGGCTCGGCGCCATGGTCACCGGCGGCGTCTTCACCTACGACGGCCGCGAGTACACCTTCCCGCCGCAGCACGCCAAGTTCCTGCTCGGCGAAACCGCGTCGAACCTCATGCCCTCGCTGCTGACCCTGTCCGCGTTCACCGGCATCCTCCCCGACCTGGAACGCGCGTTCGCCGAAGGCGGCGGCGTCCCGAGGTCGGCCTACGGGCCCTACCTCGAGACCCTCGGCGCGAAAGCCGGCGACAGCTGGAAGCACATCTACCGCGAGCACCTCGTGGACGGCTTCTTCGGCGCGGTCCCCGGTCTCGAGGATCGGCTCACGGCCGGCGCCCGCGTGCTCGACCTCGGCTGCGGCACCGGGAACGCCGTCGCCGTCGCCGCGCGCGCGTTCCCTGCCTCCCACTTCACCGGCCTGGACATCAACGCCGGTGTCGTCGAGCAGGCGAGAGAACACCGCCTGCCGAACATCGGCTTCATCGTCGGGGACGCCGCCGAGCTGAGCGCCGATCCGCCCTACGACGTCATCACCGCGTTCGACGCGATCCACGACCAGGACCGCCCGGACGTCGTGCTGCGCCGGATCCGCGAAGCGCTCGCCCCGGACGGGCTGTTCTTCATGGTGGACACCAACTTCTCCAGCCACCTGGAAAAGAACGTCGGCAACCCGCTGGCGGCCCTCACCTACTCGATCAGCCTGCTGTACTGCACGACGACGTCACTGGCCGAAGGCGGCGCCGCGCTCGGTGCCGTGTGGGGCACCGAAAAGGCGTCGGAAATGCTCGCGGACGCGGGGTTCCGGCACGTCGAAGTGCTCGAATCCCCGCGCCCGCAGAACTGCATCTACGCCTGCCGCCCGTGAATCACTGCTGGTACGGCGCCGCGGCGGCCTTGGCTGCGGTGACCAGCGCGCCCTTGTTCTTCGGCCAGAACGTGCTGTCGACGCACGTGTACTTCGGCAGGAAGCCGCCGCAGGTACCGCTCGAGCTGCCGACCTCGAACGTCACGCTGGCGACGCCGAGTTCGCCGTAGGTGAAGTCGTCGGTGGTGCCGGTCGTGTCGTAGCCGACGGTCTCCTCGTTGGTGCCGACGAGGTAGCCATTGGACGCGGCCATCTTCGCGCCGAGCTTGCGGTACTGGGCGTCGTTCGGTGAGGTGGCCTGGGTGAAGCCCCACGGGATGATGATGTCGTTGCCGTAGCTGTGCAGCGTGATCATCGTGCCCTTGGCGGTCGACGGCGCCGGGTCGTTGTTGCCGGTGCCGCGCTGGTCCGGGTAGATCGCGCGGGCCAGCTTCTCCAGCGCCTGCACCTCCGGCTCCGAACCCGCGCTGACGCCCTGGTAGGTCTCGGAGCAGGCGGAGTTGGAGTCGCCGCCCCACTTGAACGTCGAGTTGCGGTTGAGGTCGACGCCGATGCTCGTGCCACTGCAGCCGCGGGAGTTGTTGGCGTTCTTGCGCTGCAGCTTCGGCGAGTTGCCGCCGGAGGCGACGATGTCGACGCCGTCAGGGTTGGCGATCGGCACCACCCACACCTCCGTCGTGTCCAGAATGGACTTCGCGGTGGCGTCGGTGGCGTAGCCGTCGGCGAGGTAGTCGATCCAGCGCCAGGCGAGCTCGCCGGTCGACAGCTCACGCGCGTGGATCTGGGCCATCAGGAAGAACTTCGGCTTGGTCGACGTCGTCGACAGCGTGCAGTCGCCGGCCTGCTTCTTGGTGAGGCAGATCGCCTGGATGTCGTGGCCGCCCTGGCCCTTCGTCTTCTTCCACGACTGGCCGATCGTGTACTTCGTGGCCAGGTCGGGGTGCGCCGAGGCGACCTGCGCGAGGTGGCTCTCGTGCGCGGTGACGGTCCGGTACCCGCCGTAGTAGGTGTCCGCCGCCAGCCTGTTCGTCTCGGCGGGCAGTTCCTTGTAGACGGTGTCGAAGAACGAGGGCCGGTAACCGAGCGCCCGCAGCTTCGCGGCGACAGCACGGCCGCCGACGACGTTGACGCTGCCGGCGTCATCCCCTTCTTCGACGTCGAAACCGGCCGCGGCCAGCGCCTGCGCCTGGGTGACGGTGGCCGGGACGCGCCAGAACACCGGTGTGTCCGCCGTCTGCGCGACGGCGGTGCCGCCGAGCAGGGAGGTGAGCAGGACACCGGACGCCGCGAGGGCGAGCCGGGACAGGGACCTTGAGGCCATCGGGGGATCTCCTCACGCCGCACGGATGGAGGTCCGGTCGGAACCCGTGGTCACCGTACCGGCACGCACAGTGTGTCGGTACGGGGCAAAGGGGCCATACCCCCGAAAGTCGCGAGTCCACCGCGGCCCGGTCGTGAGTGGTAATTAGGGTTAGAACCCGAATTACCACTCACGACGAGCTGCGGCAGACCTCGGACTTGCTAGCGCTTCAGGCCGTGTTCGATCGCCTCGATGATCCGCGGCCGCAGTTCCGCCGCCGAGATGATCGCGTCCACCGAGCCGACCTCGACCGCGCGCTGGATGCTGTGCACCCGGTCGAACTCCGCCGCCACCTCGCTGACCTTCTCCGCGCGGACCGCCGACTGGACCTCCGCCAGTTGGGCGTTCACCGCGGCGCGGGAAGCGCCGGTGGCCGCCGCCACCTGGGCCTGCAGCTCCGTCACGCGCGGGTCGTTCGCCGTGCGGTTGTTGACCTCGCCGGCGAACACCACCGCCGCCGCCGGGGCGCCGCCCAGCACCGAGGCGAACGAGCCTTCCAGGGCCAGCACCGTCATGTTCGGGTTCAACGCCTTGGAGAACACCACGAACGCGCCGCCGTGGTAGCGCGAGATCACGGTGAACACGATCGGGCCCTCGAAGTTGACGATCGCCCGGCCGATCTCCGCGCCGTACTCCAGTTGCAGCTTGCGCAGCGACTCCGGGGAGCCGTCGAAGCCCGACAGGTTCGCCAGCACCACCAGCGGCCGGTTGCCCGACGCCGCGTTGATCGCTCGCGCCGTCTTCTTCGACGACCGCGGGAACAGCGTGCCCGCGGTGTAGGTGTCCGGCCCGTCGGTGGGCGGGAAGCCGCGGCGGGGGACCGACCGCGACTCGATGCCGACCAGGCAGACCGGGCGGCCGCCGATGTGCACGTCCTGCACCGCCGCGGTGTCCGCGTCGGCCATGCCCGCCCAGCGCTCCAGCACCGGGTGGTCCTGGTCGGACAGCGCGCGCATCACGGTGCGGATGTCGAACGGCTTCTTGCGGTCCGGGTTGTGCTCGGCCGAGAAGATCTGGCCGACCGTCGTGAAATCGCTGCCGACGATCGCGTGCGGGAACGGCGAGACGTCCCGGTCGACCGGGTCGCTCGTGCCCACCTTCCGCGGCCCGGCCTCACCCGGCACCACGTACGTGTGGTCGTAGTGCGCCATCAGCACCTGCCGCGCAGCGGGCAGGTTCGGCGCCCAGTACTGCGCCTGGCCGTTCGGGCCCATGACGCGGTCGTAGCCGCCGATGCCGAAGTTGTCCTCGGCCGACACGCCACCCGAGAAGTCGAGCGCCTGCTTGCCGGTGAGCACCATCGCCGAATCCGGCGTCATCACCAGGATGCCCTTGGTGTGCATGAGCATCGTGGCTTCGGCGTTCCAGTACGGCTGGGCGCCGACGTTGATGCCGTTGACGATGATGTTGATCTCGCCGCCGTCCTGGGTGAACGTGACGATCCGCTTGAGCGCCGCGGCGACCCAGTCCATGTTCTCGGTGCCCGACGACATCGAAATCCGCGCGCCCGACGACAGCGCGAACCACTCCAGTGGCACCTGCATCCGCTCGGCCAGGTCGAGCGCCGCGATGACGCGCGAGCACTCCGGCTCCGAAAGCGCGCCGAGCGACTTCGTCGGGTCGCCGAGCAACACGACGCGGGTGACGCCTTCGGGGTGCCGCTCGGTCGGGGTCGTGACGACGCCGGCGATGATCGCCGCGGCGTTCTTGCCCTTCGGCCGGTCGACCGGGACCAGGACACCGCCGCCCGAGGCACTCTTCCCCGCCGAGGGCGCATCGGACCCAGTGTCGAGGTCGTATTCGACGAAGGTGCCCTCCGGCCCGGAAAGCAGGCCGGTCAGCTCGTACGGGTAGACCGTCCCGCGCCGCGCCGCGCGCAGCACCTTCAGGCGGTAGTCGTCGTGGGGCTTCACCGGCTCGGTCGACGGCGCCTCGACGTGCAGCCGCGCCCCGTGCCCGGGGTCGAGGGTGATCCGGACGGCCAGCTCGGTCAGCTTGCCCGCGTCCGTGCGCCGCCGCGCCAGGAACTGGACCTCTTCGAGCCCGGCGCCGACCGAGGTCGGCAGGATGCGCTGGACGAGGGTGTTCAGCTCTTCGGTGGTCAGGTCGGTCGGCGGCCAGACGTACATCATGATCCGGTTCGTGTCGAACCGCTTGTTCTGCGGCCGCTGCGCCTGGATGTTGCGGATCGAGTCGAGGCAGGCGGTGACCGCGTCCTCGAGCGCCGGCAGTGCGACCAGCCGTCCGTCGGCTTCGCGCAGTGGCGTCAGGTCGCGGACCTGGCCCATCGCGATCAGCCGCTCGTCGGCCGGGTTGGTCTTCGCCGCGGCCTTGAACAGGTAGATCTCCTCGTCCGCCGACGGCAGCCGGGTGAGGTCGAACTCGCGCAGCCGCTGCAGCTGCAGGCGCTGCGCGATCTGCGGGTGCAGGCCGCGGATCAGGCGGTCTTCAGTGAAACTGTCGCCGGCGCGCTCGAAGGTGAAGTGGTGGTGCATCACCGCGCCGCCGGTACCGGCCACGGTGACCACGATCCGGCGCACTCCCGCGGGCAGCGGGTTTTCGCCCAGCAGCGTGCCGAGCCGCTCCGCGGTCGCGTCGACGTCCGGCTGGTCTTCCCAGCGCAGGTACAGGTCGGCGACCACGCCTTCGGTGGCCACCTCGCCGAGCGCGCGCAGCGCGTCGGGCAGGGCGGCGATGTCGACGGCGGTGGTGACCAGCGGCAGCACGCCTTCGGGGGCGTTCAGCTCGGCGGTCAGCCAGCGGTGGCCGCCGGCTTCGCGCACGGCGACCCCGGAGAGCCGGCGGTTGCCGTAGTACCGGCGGGTCAGCACCTCCAGCAGCGGCGCGTGGTCGCGGCCCGGCCGTCCGATCCGCTGGCCGATCAGCCGGACCAGCGGCTGCGAACCGGTGATCATGGCTTGGATCCGCTCGGCGCGGTCCGGCGCGTCCGGGTGCTGGTCGAGGTAGGTCAGCTCGGTGCGGACGGCGGCGTAGACGCGGGCGCGGTTGCGGCGCAGCAGCGGCTGGGCGAACCAGCGGAAGACCACGCCGCGGGCCAGGTCGGACACCGTGGGGAAGCGCACCTGCGTGGCCTCGACCAGGTGTTCCAGGGTGAGCCCGGCGCGCTCGCTCAGCGCCTCGGCCGGCTGGGCGCCGGTCAGCCACTGCCGCAGCAGCTCCGAGACCACCGCGACGTCGGCCGCCATCCGCTGCTGGGCCAGGAAAACCCGGAAGACCGCGGCCTCCAGTTCCGGCGTGCGCTCGAGGTCGTCGACGCCGTAGTGCGCGAGGACGCGCTTCAGCTTCGTCTGGAAGCCATCGGTGACACCGGCGCGTTCGACGTCGAGGCTCTGCAGGTAGCTGTGGAAGAACTCGCGCGAGCTGTGCACCGGGCTGCCCGGCTCGGTGTCGAGCTCGCCGCCCGGGGTGTTGCGGCTCAGCTCGGACAGGTCGGCGAAGACGGTGAGCAGCTCGAGTTCGCCCTCGACCGGCCGGTTTCCCAGCTCGGTGCGGGCCTCCAGGTAGGCCGCGACGAGCCGCTTGCGCTCGGCCGGGTCGACGTCGAAGCCGAGCAGCAGGCTCCGCAGGTCCTGCAGGCCGCGTTCGACGCGCTCGGCCGCGGACACGCCGTCCGGCACCGAGGGCAGCTCGATCTCGACGGTCTCGCCGGTGTCGGCGGCTTCCTCGGCGTCGTCGTCGGCGAGGGGTTCCAGGCGCATCAGCGGCGCGCCGGTCTCGACCTGGCTGCCGACGGACACCGGGCATTCGCGGACGCGGGCGCGGAACGGCGCTCGCAGCACCGTCTCCATCTTCATGCTCTCGAGCACGAGGATCGGCGCGTTCGCCTCGACCTCGTCGCCGACGGCCAGCGGCGTGGCGACGACCAGCGCGGGCGCGGGGGAGCGGACGACGCCGCCCTCGTCACGGCTGATGCGGTGGGTGACGCCGTCGACCTCGACGAGGTGGATCGGGCCGTGCGTGGCCGAAGTCAGCCGGAAGCGCCGCCCGTTGACCAGGATCCGGCCGCTGTGGGCGTCGAACCGGTCGATCTCGATGTCGGCGTGGTGGACGTCGGACGCGCCGGCCGAGATGCCGACGCGGAAGCGGCTGCGGCCGGCCCGGGCGACGGAGACGCGGTAGCCGACGCCGCGGAGCTTGAGGTCGAGCGGGCGGCCGCTCTCGTGCTGGACCTGCGGGCGGCCGCCGTGTGCGGTGGACAGCAGGCGCTGGACGGAGACCTCTTCTTCGTCCCGGTAGGCCTCGATGGCGGCCGCGGCGAGCGCGATCGCGGAGTGCCGGTGGGTGACCAGCCGGCCCTCGGCGCGGACGCGGTCGATCCAGCCGGTGTCGGCGCTGGCGTCGATCACCTCGGGCTGGTCGAGCAGGTCGAGCACGAAGCTCTTGTTGGTCGCGCCGCCGTCGATGATCACGGTGGTCTCGGCCAGCGCGCGGCGCAGGCGGCCGAGCGCCTCGTCGCGGTCGCGGCCGTAGGCGATGATCTTGGCGATCATCGAGTCGAAGTCGGCCGGGATGGTGTCGCCCTCGCTGACGCCGGTGTCGACGCGGATGCCGGGCCCGGCGGGCAGGGCCAGCCGCGCGATGCGGCCGGGGGAGGGCGCGAAGTCGCGGTCCGGGTCTTCGGCGTTGAGCCGCGCCTCGACGGCGTGGCCGAGTTCGGCGGGCTGCTCGCCCTCGAGCTTCCCGCCGCCCGCGACGTGCAGCTGCAGCTTGACCAGGTCGGTGCCGGTGGTGATCTCGGTGATCGGGTGCTCGACCTGCAGCCGGGTGTTGACCTCGAGGAAGGCGAACAGCTTCTCGCCCGGGTGGTACAGGAACTCGACGGTGCACGCGCCGCGGTAGCCCACGGCCACCGCGAGCCGCTCCGCCGACGCCTTCAACTCGGCCGTCTGCGGCGGCGCGAGGACCGGTGACGCCGACTCCTCGATGATCTTCTGGTTGCGCCGCTGCACCGAGCAGTCGCGGACGCCGAGCGCCCACGCCGTCGCGCCGTCGGAGATCACCTGGACCTCGACGTGCCGCGCGCCGGTGACCAGGCGCTCCAGGAACACGACGCCGGAGCCGAATGCGCGCAGCGCTTCGGAGCTGGTGCGCTCGTAGGCGTCGGTGAGGTCCGCGCCGGAGGCGACCATGCGGATGCCGCGCCCGCCGCCGCCCGCGGTGGCCTTGAGCATCAGCGGGTAACCGATCCGCTCACCGGCCTTCAGCGCGTCTTCGAGGGTGGCGACCTCGCCGCGGCTCCACGGCGCGACCGGCACGCCGACCTCTTCGGCGATCAGCTTCGCGCCGATCTTGTCGCCGAGCTTGCGCATCGCGTCCGCGCTCGGCCCGACGAAGGTGACGCCGACCTTCTCGCACAGCTCGGCGAACGCCGGGTCCTCGGCCACGAAGCCCCAGCCGACCCAGGCGGCGTCGGCCTTCGTCTCGACCAGCGCCTTCTCCAGCTTGGCCAGGTCGAGGTAGGGGCGCGCCGACGCCGGGCCCAGGTCGTAGGCCAGGTCGGCCTCGCGCACGAACGTGGCGGTGCGATCGGCGTCGGTGTAGAG
The DNA here is from genome assembly GCF_046548995.1 of Amycolatopsis sp. lyj-109. Lineage (NCBI taxonomy): Bacteria > Bacillati > Actinomycetota > Actinomycetes > Pseudonocardiales > Pseudonocardiaceae > Amycolatopsis > Amycolatopsis sp. lyj-109. The sequence goes on along the minus strand of NZ_JAJPWR010000010.1, from coordinate 162,038 downwards.
GGCGACCGTCTCGATCCGCGTCCCGGTTTCCGCCGACAGATCCCGGACGGCGTGGATGAGCCGCATCGCGGCCTCTCCGCGGTTGACGATGGCGACACGACTGAACACCGGCTGAGCCTCCCAAGTACCACGCGCAGAAGGCGACGTACCTGTCCTGGAACGTCGCCTGCACCTGTCTACACCCTGGTGGATGACGACGGCTCGGACCAATGTCCGCGATGGCGCATGCCGGGGCGGCTGAGTTGTGGGAACCCCACAAAAAGCGACCCGCGCCACACCGTGGGGACGCGCTTTCACGCGAGGTTCGCGACAAAGCACCCGACAAGCGCGCGAACGGCGGGTGGCGCGGAAGCGATCAGGAGGCGAGCAGGACGTCGGACTCCAGCACCTGGCCCAGCTCGCGGCGTTCGGCCTCGGACAGCGGGACGGCGGCGACGTCGCACCGCCCGTCCGGCCCGGGCGCGGTGGTGACCACCAGCACGGGCCGTCCGTCGATCTCCCGCAGCGTGACGCGGCCACCGCACGCCAGGTCCACGGTGACGCCGGGGCGTTCGCGATGCCTGCCCAGCCAACGACTGACGAAATCGAAGGTCATCGCGGTCTCCCCTCGGTACGGCGCACTCCCCGGAGTACAGGAGTCCCCTGGTGATGCCCCGGATACCTCGGGTTTACACCCGAACGCGCGAAACGGCGGGCCGGCACCCCCCGACGCGGTGCCGGCCCGCCCGGTCCGGCGGTGGTCAGCGCAGGGGCGCCTCCAGGACGTACCGCTTCGCGAGGCCCGCGCCGCAGTCGACCTCGACGGTCCGCCGGACGACCGGCGCGCCGTCGTCGCCGCGCAGCGCGTAGCCGACCGCCGTCGAGTCCGGGATCGTGCGCACCTCGGCGGGCACGCGGCCACCGGCGGTCAGCCGGCGCAGCAGCCGCTGCAGCGGCGCGTCGAGCGCCTCGTCCACAGTGGACGGCTCCCGGGCGGCCCCGCCGGCCGACGGCGGCGTGGCGGGCGCGCCGTCGCTGAGCCGCTCGACCTCGCGGGTGGCGTCGACGATCGTCGTCACCGTGCCGCCGCCGTCGATGCCGACCCGCACCTCGCCGAGGCCGGGCGTGACGACCGGGTGGCCGTCGACCAGCTGCGTGAACACCACGTGGGTCTCGCGGACCCGCGGGTCGGCGATGTCTTCGGCGGTGCCGCCCGCGTGGTACTGGTGGCGCACCTTGTCGGCGACCAGGTCGACGCGGTCGGCCAGGCCGAACGTCTCGATGGCGTCCTGGGCGATCCGGACGGCTTCGTCCGCGCTCGGCGCGTCCCGGCCGCTGCCGTCGGCGTCGGCGAAGGTGATCTCGCGGACGCCGCGGTGGTCGACGCTCAGCCGAGGCCCGCTCTGGCCGTCGCCCAGCACGACACCGTGCGGGCCCAGCGCGTCGGCCGGGACCCCGCCGCCGAGCCGGACGCCGTAGTGGCCGGCCAGCTCGGCCAGCCGCGCCGGCGAAAGCCGCGGCGGCGCGAACCGGGCGGTCTGCGCCGAGCCGGGCAGCTCCAGCCGCGGCGCCCGGATGCTCTTGGCGGCGTCGTACCAGGTCCACCACCACCAGTTCTTCGACGCGGCGGCGGTCGAGAAGGACCCCTCGTTCCACAGCCGGTCCTGCGCCTCGGCCTGCGTCGCCCCGCACGCGACGGCCGAGGGCGCCTGGTGGTGGTCGATGTCCCAGGACGCGTCCAGCCACGCCTTGCTGAACTTGTGGCCGTTGCCGTTCCACTTGCTGAAGAAGTAGGCGCCGTAATTGGGGCTGTCGACGCTGGTCGTCTCGAAGCCGAAGATCATCCGCAGGCCGAGGTTGGCCGCGTCCCAGGTGCGGATCGGGCTGTTGCCGTCGCCGATGCGCAGCGAGAGGCAGGTGGAGAAGAACAGGTAGCGCGCGACCTCGTTGCCCAGCCGCATGTCGGCCGAGCTCGCCCAGGCCGACCCGCCCCAGGTGCCGCCCATCGGCATCCAGAAGACGCCGTTGCCGTCCATTGTCCCGTGCCCGGAGTGGTACTCGGCGACGCAGGCGTCGAAGCCGTAGGTGCCCTGCCAGTCGTCGTACTGCTCGCCGTAGATCCACGACAGCACGCCGCCGTCGGTGTACCAGAAGTTCGGTGCGGTGAACTGCTTGACGTAATTGTAGAAACCACCCGCGTCGTCGTGGGTGTAGGAAAGGTCGTTCATGCCGGGCGGGAAGTCCTCGATGGAGCAGACGCCGTACCGGTTCGCGCCCCGGTCGGCGGCCACGCCGGTGCCGGAGCCGAACGGATCGGCCGAGGTCAGCGCCCGCGCGCCGGCGGGAGCGCCCGGTGGCGCGGTGACCACGCCGTTCTTGAGCAGTGCCATGATTCCTCCCCGTGGGTGGCAGAATGCAGCGATCGGACGGTAGCCGTCAACGCGGTGAAAACATTCGGATACATCTTTTTGCCACACCTTCAGCGCAATTTTTTCAGCGCTGCACCGATTCCGTGGGAGGTTTCCGGTTCCGCGGCGCTTCCGGTCAAAGTGGACAGCACCGTGACGGGCAGCGCCGGGTTGGCCGCGGCGGCGGTGGCCACGCGGTCGTCGGGGTGGCCGGTCAGGGCCACAATGGACGCCGGCCGCAGGCCCGGGTGGCGGGCGAGTACGCGCAGGGCGCGGACCGGCGCGTCGGCGAGCAGTTCCCGGGCCAGGTCGGCCGGGCAGCGCGGGTTCCCGGCGATCCGGGCGGACACCGTCGTCCCGTGGCGGGCGAGGGTCCGCAGCTGCGCCGGGCTTAGGTCCGGGTTCGCCGCGACGGCCCGGGCGACGCCGGCGTCGGGGTCTTCGGCGAACCGGGCGACGAGGTCTCGGGGAAGGTCGGGTCGGGCGGCGGCCAGCCGTCTGACCTGCGCCGCGGGGGAGCCGGCGAGGATCCGCAGCTCAGGTTCGGTCGCGGCGGCGACGCGCGGTACGAGGGCACGCCCGACCTTGGTCTCGAGCGCGAGCTCCGCGAGCAGTTCGAGAGGGACGCGCGGGTTGTGCGCGGCCGCGTGCCGGATCTCGCGGCTGCGGTCGCGGGCGAGCAGCCGCGGCAGGAACGCGGCGGCGGCCGGGTTGCCCGCGAGCTCCCACCGGACGCCCGGCAGGTCGTCTTCGGCGAGTTTCGCGTAGACGTCGTCGGCGAGGTCGGTGCGGGACGCCATCGCCCAGCGGACGAGCTCGTGCGCGTCGACGGGGAGGGAATCCGGTGGGGTGGCGGGGTTTCCGGCCAGGGTGGTGAGCACGTCGTTGGGCGCCGCCCCCGGTTTCCACGCTACCGGGGACCACCGACGGTTTTCGGCTTCGGCCGCGATGGTGCGCAGGAGGTCCGGGGGCGACTGCTCGTTGGCGGCCAGGGCTTGGCGGACTTCGTGGCGAGGGTCGGCGGCCAGGCGGGCGGTCGGCCGCTGGCAGCGCGCCGCCGAGGTGACCACGTCGAGGTCCGGATCCGCGGCCAGGAGGTCGATGATCGGCTCCGGGAGCGGGAACCGGGCGCCCAGCTCGGCGCGGATCACCGGGTCGGGGTCGCGGGCGAGCCGGTCGAACCAGGCGGGGTCCGCGTCCGGGTGCTCCAGGATCGCCAGTCCGCGCCAGGGATCGCCGAAGGGGACGTCGGCCGGGGTGAGGAGGCCGCGTTCGAGCAACGGGTACAGCACGCCCGGGCCGCAGCGCGCCGCGAGCGCCTGCGCGTGATCCCGGGTGAGATCGTCGCGGGCGGCGAGGATCGGTCCCAGCTCGTCGTCGGCCGTCGCGACGAGGTGATCGAGCAGGGGAGCGGGCAGGGCGGGGTTGGCGGCCAGGCCGCGCAGCGACGGGATCATCGTCTCTTCTCCGAACGTCCCGCCCGGTGCGGAACAGAGCAGGATCGCGGAAGTTTCGGTGCGCTGCAACCGGTTTGCGGCCAGAATGGCGGGATGGAACTGGGGCAGGTGGCGTCGGCCGCGCGGCGGATCTTCTCCGCCCGGCTCGTCTACGGCGATCCGGTCGAGCGGGACGGCACCACCGTGATCCCGGCCGCGGCGGTCTTCGGGGGTGGCGGCGGGGGCGGCGACGACACCGGTGCGCTGCCGGTCCGGGAGGGCGTCGGCTTCGGGGTGCTCGCCCGGCCCGTCGGTGCCTTCGTCGTCCGGGACGGCGCGGTCACCTGGGTCCCCGCCGTCGACGTCACGCGACTCGGGCTGGCCGCCGCCGTCACCGTCGTCGCCCTCGCGAAGATCCTGGCGAAACGCACCGCACCCTGATCGAGTTCAGTCGAAAGTTCACCGCCGGTTCCCATCCGCGTTGGCCTGGAGCGCCTAGCGTCGGATGCGGAGGTGCACATGGAATCCGGGAACTTCAGCCGGCGGACGCTGCTGCGGGCCGGTGGGGTGGCGGCCGCCGCGGGGATGCTGCCCGGGGTGGCGTTCGCCGCCCCGCCGACCGGCGAGGGCAGCCGGGCGAAGACCGTCACCGGCACGCTGAAACCGGACGTGCCGGACTGGTACTACCTGCCCGTCGATGTCCCGCGCGGCGTGCGGCAGATCGACGTCGTGTACTCCTACGACAAGCCTCCGGTGCCCGCCGGCACCCGCGGGAACGCCTGCGACATCGGCATCTTCGGCCCCGAAGGCCACGACTTGGGCACCGCGCGGGGCTTCCGCGGCTGGTCCGGCGGCTTCCGCGACCGGTTCTCGATCAGCGCGTCCGAGGCCACGCCCGGCTACCTCGCCGGCCCGATCACGCCCGGCCGGTGGCACGTCGTCCTCGGCCCGTACACCGTCGCGCCGCAGGGGCTGAACTACCGGGTCGGCATCACGCTCACCTTCGGCCCGGACGGCCCGTCCTTCAAGCCGAACCCCGCTCCGGAGTCCGCGCCCGCCCGCGAACGCGGCCGCGCCTGGTACCGCGGCGACAGCCACCTGCACACCGTCCACTCCGACGGCCGCCGGACGCCCGGGCAGCTCGTCGCCGACGCCCGGGCCGCCGGGCTCGACTTCATCGTCTCCACCGACCACAACACCTCCAGCTCGCAACTGGTCTGGGGTGACCACGCCACCGACGACCTGCTGATCCTCAACGGCGAAGAGGTGACGACCCGGTCCGGGCACTGGCCCGCGATCGGCCTGCCCGCCGGCGCCTGGATCGACTGGCGCTACCGCGCGGGCGACCCGCGGGACTTCCGGCGCTTCACCGACCAGGTGCACCGCGCCGGCGGCCTGGTCACCGCGGCGCACCCGTTCGCCGGCTGCTTCGGCTGCACCTACGAATTCGCCTACGAGCTCGCCGACCTGGTCGAGGTCTGGAACGGCCCGTGGACCCAGGACGACGAGGCGAGCGTCATCCACTGGGACGGCTTGCTGCGCGGCGGCCGCTTCATCCCGGCGATCGGCGACTCCGACGCGCACCACCCGGACCAGCGGGTGGCCCTGCCGCACACCGTCGTGCTCGCCGACCGGCTGCGCCGCCGGGAGCTGCTGGCCGGGCTCAAAGCCGGGCGCTCGTGGCTGGCCGAGTCGGCGTCCGTGCACCTGGACTTCACGGTCTCCGGCGGCGGCACCAGCGCGGGTATCGGCGAGCGGCTCGCCGCCGGCACCGGGACACCGGTGACCGTCAGCGCCGTGGTCGCCGGTGTGCCGGGGACGACGGTGACGTTCCTGGACCAGCTCGGCCCGGAACACACCGAGCCGATCGGCGACTCCGGCGCGGCGACGGTCACCTGGACGACCTACCCCCGCTACAGCCGCTGGGTGCGCGTCGAAGTCCGTCGCCCGGCCGGCGGCCCGAACACGACGGTGCCGAACGCGATGGTCGCGATGTCCAACCCGATCTTCCTCGGCCCCGGCCACTGAACCCGCACCCGGGGCACCGCGTCCTCCTTTGACAGACTGGTGCGAACGGGTGATGGGGAGGCAGGGTGCGCGGTTGTGGCCTGAAGGTGGCCATGGTCCTGGGAGCGGTCATCGTGCTGGGCGCGGCGATCGTCGTGGTGGTGGCGTTCACCGGCGACTCGGTCAAGACGCCGGGGTGCACGGTGGCGTTGCCGGGGGACAACGCGTCCGCCTACACGTTCACCCCGGAGCAGATGAACAACGCGGCGACGATCGCGGCGGTCGGCACCAAGATGGGGCTGCCCGCCCACGCGGCGACGGTCGCGCTGGCGACGGCGTTGCAGGAGTCGAAGCTGCGCAACCTCGAGGGCGGTGACCGCGACTCGGTCGGGCTGTTCCAGCAGCGGCCCAGCCAGGGCTGGGGCACGATCGCCCAGCTGCGCGACCCGGTCTACGCGGCGACGGAGTTCTACGAGAAGCTCGAGAAGCTGCCGAACTGGGAGACGCTGCCGATCACCGAGGCCGCCCAGGCGGTCCAGCGCTCCGGCGTCCCGGACGCGTACGCGCAGTGGGAGCCGCAGTCCCGCACCATGGCGGCGGCCTTCAACGGCCAGTTCCCGGCCGCGCTGACCTGCCGCAACCTGACCCTGGCGGCCCCCGCGGACCTCGCCGCGGCGGCGACGGCGGAGCTGGGGACGGCCGGCCTGAGCGGCGCCCACCCGGCGGCGCAGGGCTGGACCTACGCGACCTGGCTGGTCGGCCGCGCGGAGGCGCTGGGCGTGGACAAGGTGAGTTTCGCCGGCCGGACGTGGACGGCGGAGTCGGGTGCCTGGGCGGACGATTCCGCCACCGGCCAGGACCTCTCACTGCACCAGACCGCGGCGGCCCAGCCCAGCGAGTAACGCCGGCCCAAGCGCCCCAATGTGGCCTTCGGTGCGTCAGACGCACCGAAGGCCGCCTTGGGTGCGTCTGACGCAACCAAGGCCGCCTTGGGGCGCTCGGGTCAGCGGGTCGCGGCGGCCCAGCGGACCGCCGGGCCCATCGCCCAGCCCGCGGCCAGGAACACCGCGCCCATCAGGAGCCACCCGACGAAGCCCCAGCCGATCACCACGGTGCTCAGCAGGACGGGACCGATCGCGCGGGCCACCGACGTCCCGCTGCCGAAGAAGCCCTGGTATTCGCCCTGCTTGTCCGCCGGGGACAGTGCGAAGCCGATCTCCCACGAGCCCGCCGACTGCAGCATCTCGCCGAGCACCTGCACCAGCGCTCCCACGACGAGCACCGCGAACGCCACCGCCGGCGACGTCCCCAGCGCCGACAGCGCGAACGCCACGCAGGAGGCCAGCAGCACCACACCCGACCGGCGCACCATCCGCGCCGCCGAATCGAGCGATCCGAGGCGGCCCGCGACGCGGACCTGCAGGACCACCACCACGACCGTGTTCAGCACGAACAACGCCGACACCGTCCAGCCCGGCGCCGCGGTGCGTTCGACGATCCACAGCGGGATGGCGACGCTCAGCAGCGGCATGCGCAGCAGCAGGATCGCGTTGAGCAGCGTCACCAGCGCGTACGGCCGGTCGCGCAGCACGGCGGACTTCGGCGCACCCGGGCGCGGCGACGCCGCCGGGGGGACCGCCGGGAGTGCGCGCAGCAGCGCCGCCGTCACCACGAACGCCGCCGCGTCGAGGACGAAGACCGTCAGGTACGCCGAAGCCGTGTCGGCCGAGAGGGCGAGGCCGCCCAGCCCGGCGCCGACGGCGAGTCCCGCGTTGCCCGCGGACTGCAGGTGCGCCCGGATGCGCGTCCGCCGCTCCGGATCGGCGAGTGCGGCGAGCAGCGCCTGGCGGACCGCGGCCTGCCCGGTCTGGCAGCTGCCGTAGACGCACGCGGCCAGCGTGAACGCCACCGGCGAGCGCACGACGAGGAACGCGAGGATCGACATGGCCGTCGCCAGGGCCAGCAGCACCGCCGAGCCGCGGGCGCCGTGGCGGTCGGCCAGGTGCCCGAGAGGTACGCCGGCGACCGAGCCGACCGCCCAGCCGAGCGTGAGCCCGAGGCCCACCTGCGCCGGCGTCAGGCCGACGACCCGCGTGAAGAACAGCACCGAGCAGGTCAGGAACGCGCCGTCGCCGAGCGAGCCGGCCAGCTGGGCGGCGGCGAGCAGGCGGCCGGCCTGCCGGGTCTTCGGACGTTCGGGAAGCCGTTCGAGAAGCCGTTCGGGAAGCACTGTCATGGCAAGAACGGTAAGGCGCGACTTGGCCCGATCCCAGATCCAATTCTGGCCCACTTGATTGGGCCAATATAGGATCGCCGGATGGACTTCCACGTCAGCCTGGCCGGCCGTGGCGACCTCAGCGTCCGCATCTACCGCCAACTGCGCGACGCCGTGCTGGACGGCAGGCTGCGTGCGGGGGAGCGGCTGCCACCGACGCGGGAGCTGGCCCGGCGCCTGGCCGTCTCGCGCAACACCGTCGCGGTCGCCTACGACCGCCTCACCGCCGACGGCTTCCTCGCCGGCCGCGTCGGCGCCGGGACGTACGTCTGCGCGGAACTCCCGGAGCCGAAGCCGCGCAAGGCGCCTTCGGCGCGGGGTCCGCAGCCGAAAGCGGTGTGGCGCTCGCTCCCGTCCCCGGCCGTCACGGCGGCCGACCCGGCGTTCGACTTCCGCGTCGGCATCCCCGACGCCACCCTGTTCCCCCTCGGCACCTGGCGGCGCCTGCTCGCGCGGGAACTCCGGGACACCGCCGGGTTCGCGCACTACGCCGAGCCGGGCGGCCATCCCGGGCTGCGCGCGGCGATCGCCCGGCACGTCGGCGTCTCGCGTTCGGTGCGGGCCGAAGCCGGCGACGTGCTCGTCACCCAGGGCGCCCAGCAGGCCCTGGACCTGTTGTGCCGGGTGCTGCTCGAACCGGGCGACCGCGTCGCCGTCGAGGAGCCGGGCTACCGGATGGCCAGGCTGCTTTTCGCTTCGCACGGCGCCGAAGTGGTCGGCGTGCCGGTGGACGGCGAAGGTCTCGACGTCGCCGCGCTGCCCTCGCGCGCGAAGCTGGTGTACGTCACGCCGTCGCACCAGTTCCCGCTCGGCACCCCGATGTCGCTCGTCCGGCGCACGGCGTTGCTGGCGTGGGCGGACCGCGCCGGCGCGGTGGTCGTCGAGGACGACTACGACAGCGAATTCCGGTTTTCCGACCGGCCCCTGGAACCGCTGCAGAGCTTGGACCGCGACGGCCGGGTCGCTTACGTCGGCTCGTTCTCGAAGACGCTGCTTCCCATGCTGCGCCTAGGTTTCCTGATCGCCCCGGCTTCACTGCGCGACGCGTTGCACCACGCCCGGCAGTTGTCGGGCTGGCACGGCGACCTGCCCGCGCAGGCCGCGCTGGCGGGGTTCATCGACGAAGGCCTGTTCGCCCGCCACCTCCGCCGCGCGACGAAGGTCTACGCGGACCGCCACGAGCGCATCACGACGACCCTGGACCGGGTTTTCGGCGGCCGGCTCCGTGCGGTGCCCTCGGCGGCGGGCCTGCACCTGTGCGCCCTCGGGGAGGACGGCGCGGACCTGGAGCCGATCGCGGCCCGCGCGGCCACGGCCGGGGCGGCGATCCAGACGCTGTCCGACCTCTGCGGCGGCTTCCCGCGCCAGGGCGTGGTCCTCGGCTACGGCTCGATCCCCCTGGACAGCATCGACGCCGGGCTCGCGGCTCTCGACCGCGCCTGGGGTCGTGAGTGGTAATTCGGGTTCTAACCCGAATTACCACTCACGACGGCTGCGGCAGGCTCCTCGACGTGATGGTCCGTCCGCCGCCGCGCGGCGATCAGCAGGCCGCCGGCACCGGTGGCCGCCGCCGTCGTCAGGATCACCAGCCAGCCCCGCCGGAAGTCCGCCAGGTCCGGGGTTCCCGCGAAGACCGCGACCAGCACCGCCGTGCCCAGGACCGTGCCGATCTGCCGGGCCGTGTTCACCATCGACGAGCCCGCGCCCCAGCGGGCCGGCGGCAGGACCGTGCCCACCACTCCGGACAGGCTCGGCAGGATCAGCCCGACGCCGAGGCCGGTCAGCAGCTGTCCTGGCAGCATCGACGCCGCGTAGTCGGGCGTCGCTCCCATGCGCAGCAACCAGATCAGCACCCCCGCTCCGAACGCGACGCCGCCGAGGGCGACCACCGGGCCCGGGCCGAAGCGGTGCACGAACCGGCCGCCGATGATCGACACCGGGACCACCACCAGCGGGCCCGGCGCCAGGGACAGCCCGGCCACCAGGATCGAGTCGTGCCAGATCGACGTCAGGAACAGGACGTTGCCGAACAGCATCGCCGCGAAGCCGGCCGCGAACACCCCGGTGGTCAGGCAGGCCAGCCACAACGTCGGGACGCGCAGCGCCGGCAGGTCCACCACGGGCACCGGGTGCCGGGCCGAGCGCCACGGGACCCAGGCCAGCGCGACGGCGGCCACCGCGAACGCCAGCAGCACCGGCCGCGCGCCCCAGCCGCGGTCGGACGCCTCGACCAGCGCGTAGGCCAGGGCGCCGACGCCCACCAGCAGCCCGGCGGCGCCCAGGACGTCCGGGACGCCGGTCGAGGTGTCCCGCGACTCGCGCAGCACGCGCGGCCCGGCCAGCAGCGTCACCGCGCAGATCGGCAGGTTGACCAGGAAAACCCAGCGCCAGGACGCCTCGACGAGCAGGCCGCCGACCGGCGGGCCGAGCGCCGCGGCCGCCGCGCCGACCGACGCCCAGACCCCGACCGCCATCGGCCGCCGGTGCGGCGGGAACGCCGTCAGCAGCAGCGCCAGCGACGTCGGCATGACGAGCGCGGCGCCGATCGCCTGCACCGCGCGGAAGGCGATCAGCGCCGGGATCGTCGGCGCGGCCGCGCAGGCCGCCGAGGCCAGGGTGAACACCGCCACGCCGGCGAGGAACAGCCGACGCCTGCCGTAGCGGTCGGCCAGCCGCCCGGCCGGGGCGAGGCAGGCCGCGAACAGCACCGTGTAGCCGTTGAGCACCCAGGACAGGGTCGCCAGGTCGTCGTCGGGGAACGCGGCCCGGATGCCGGGGAAGGCGATCGTGACGATGAAGGTGTCCAGGCTCGCGAGGAACGCGGCCGTCGAGACGACCAGCAGCACGAGGCCGGGCTTCGGCGTGCCGTCGGGCATGGTCCTCCTAGGTTCGATAAAGCAACCTAGCTGGAGAACCTCGGTTTTATCAAGAGACTGACGCGGCCCGGGTCTTCAGTGCCGCGAGGGTGTGCTCGATCGACCGGACGTTGTACCCGGGCCGGTCGGCGCGGCCGGTGACCCGCGGCCCCATGAACTTCCGCACCACCCAGCTGCCGATCCGGTACCAGTTCTCGGTGACGACGCAGCCGTTCGCGGCCGGCGTCAGCACGTACTCCCAGCGCGAGACCCGCGAGCCGAACGGCGTGCGCACGTCGAAGGCGAACCGGCGGCCGGGCTCGAACGCGACCACCCGCACCCGCGTCCACCACTGCAGCTCGCCGTTGCGGTTGCGGCCGCGGAACCGCGCGCCCAGGGCCGGCCCGGTGCCGTCCAGCCAGCGGCCGCCCACGTTCTCCGGGCTCAGCTCGCCCATCCGCGGCAGGTCGGTGACCCACGACCACACCGTGCCCGGGTCGGCGGGGACGGTCACACTGCGCGAAATGGTCGGTTCCACGCTCCGACGGTGACAGCGGCCGCCGCGGCCGGGCAAGGCGCCGGAGCGTAGTCCGCAGCCGAGAAGAGCCCGCGCCGGAAAACCCGGCCGCCCGGGTCGGGTTGCGGGCCGGCAGTTGTGGGTATTACGCGCGCGAAGGGGTCTACGACACGGAGGGCGCGGTGGTCAGCGTGATCCCGATCGAAGTGGTGGGGATGGCGGTTCCGGTACCCGGCGAGGCGCCCCTGATGCTGCTGCGCGAGCCCGAGGGCGCGCGCCGCTGGCTGGCGATCATGATCGGGTACGGCGAGGCCGAGGCCCTCGTCCGCGCGCGGGAACAGATCGCGCAGCCGCGCCCGGGCACGATCGAGCTGCTCGGCGACGTGCTCGCCGCGTTCGGCCAGGGCCTCGCCGCGGTCGAGCTGACCGAGGTGCGGGACGGCATCTTCTACGCCGACCTCGTGCTCGCCTCCGGCACCCGCGTCTCGGCCCGCCCGAGCGACGCCGTCGCGCTCGGCTTGCGCCAGGGCGCGCCCATCCGCGTCGCCGAAGAGGTGCTGGACGTCGCCTCGGTGCAGCTCGAGGTCGAGCAGGAGGCCGAAGGGCCGGCCGTCGACGCGCTCGACGCCGAGGCCGAGGTCGAGCGGTTCCGCGCCGAGCTCGACGGCCTGCGGCCGGAGGATTTCGACGATCTGTAGAGAATCGTTCTCCGCCGGATCGATGCTGTGCTGATATTCACCGATCCGACCACAGCCACGGCCGAATGACTTTCGTGGCGACGGTTACGCGCCGCGCAAGGGTCGGCCTGCTTTTGGCCGGATCGATGCTGTGCTGATATTCACCGATCCGACCACAGCCACGGCCGAATGACTTTCGTGGCGACGGTTACGCGCCGCGCAGGGGTCGGCCTGCTTTTGGCCGGATCGATGAATTCCGGCGGCGGCGCCGGTACACCCACCGCGGCCGTCCGACGGGAGAACGATGCAGGATTTCGCGACGCGTACCGAACCGCACCGGCGTGAGCTGCTGGCGCACTGCTACCGGATGCTCGGCTCGGTCCACGAAGCCGAGGACCTGGTGCAGGAGACGCTGGTCCGCGCCTGGAAGGCGTGGGCGGGCTACGACCCCGCCCGCGCTTCGGTGCGCACCTGGCTCTACCGGATCGCCACCAACGCCTGCCTCACCGCGCTGGAAGGGCGGGCCCGGCGGCCGCTGCCGTCCGGGCTCGGCGGCCCGAGCGACGACCCCGGTGCACCGCTGACCCCGTCGTTCGAAATCCCGTGGCTGCACCCGTTCCCGGACACCCGCCTCGACGACCCCGGCCTTCGCCTGGCCCGCCGCGGCACGCTCCGGCTGGCGCTGCTGGCGGCGATGCAGACCCTCCCGCCGAAGCAGCGCGCGGTGCTGATCCTGCGGGACGTCCTGGAGTTCAGCGCGGCGGAGGTCGCCGGCTTCCTCGGCACGACGCCGGCCGCGGTCAACAGCGCCCTGCAACGGGCCCGCGCGGGACTCGGCGGTCTGTCGGCCGACGAGGTGCCCGAACCGGACGACGCCGCGGTCGAAGCGGTGCTGGACCGCTACGTGCGGGCGTTCGAACGCGCCGACGTCACCGGGTTGGTCGAACTGCTCACCGGCGATGTCGTGCTGGAGATGCCGCCGGTGCCGCTGTGGTTCCGCGGCCGCGGCGACTACGGCCGGTTCATGGAACGGCTGTTCGCGATGCGCGGCCCGGCGTGGCGCATGACCCGCACGGCCGCCAACGGCCTGCCCGCGCTCGTGGCCTACTGCCGCGACGACGCCGGCGTGTTCCGGCTGCACACCCTGCAGGTGCTCACCGTGCGGGGCGGGCGGGTCGCGCACAACGTCGTGTTCGCCGACGCGGACGTCCTGGCGCTGTTCGACCTCCCGGCGACTCAGCCGGCGGCGCGGGCTTCCGACGGACGGCCGTAGGTGCCGCCGTCGTTGCTGCGCTGCAGGAGGCCCTCGTCGACGAGGTAGCGGCGCAGCGTCGCGTGGTCGTCGTGGACCATCGAGAGCTTTTCGCGGACGTCCCGCTCGGAGTAGAGCCGGCCCGGTTCGAAGCGCTCGACCAGGTAGGCCAGCAGCAACTGCCGCCGGTTGCCCGAATGCGGGATGGAGAGGAGCCGTCCGTGGCGGAAGAGGGCGTCGAGCGGATCGACCGGGGCCTTGGCGAGCGCGTCGCGGAACACCGACGGCACGGCGAGGTAGCGGCCCCCGGCTTCGGCGACGAGTCCCACGTCGACGAGCCGCTTGGCGAGCTTGGCCGAAGCGCCGGACGCCTCGAGGCCGTCGGGGGCGGTGCAGATGCGGGCGAAGAGCTGCAGCCGGTCTTCGTCCGCGAGAGCGGAGACCAGCGCTTCCGGTGCGGCCATGGTCTGCGACCGTACCCGCGCTCGCCCCGGGGGTGAACCGGGTTTCGGAAGGCCGGTAGGTTGCCCGGGGTGCCCAGTCCGACCGCGCCGGTGACCGTGCCCGAGGCGGTGCTGCGCACCTCGATCGTCGAGCGCCTGTTCGCCCGGGCCGACGACGGGCGCCCGCTGTTCACCCACCAGGACCACGCCCGCGGCGCCGAACACACGCTGACGTGGACAGAGTTCGCCGCCCGCGTCCGGGTGGTGGCGGGCGAGCTGCGCCGGGTGGCCGCGCCGGGGGAGCGCGTCGCGATCCTCGCGGGCCAGGAACTCGCCTACCCGCTGGCGTTCTTCGGCGCACTGGCGGCCGGTTTGATCGCCGTCCCGCTGATGGCGCCGTCGAGTCCCGCGCAGGCCGGGCGGCTCTCCGGGGTCCTCGCCGACTGCGGCGCGCGGATCTGGCTGACGTCCTCGGCCGAGGTGGCGCGACTGCCCGCGCACGAGCACGTCGTGGTGGTCGACGAGCTCACCGGGCCCGGCGCCGACCCGGTATCGGTGCCGCCGGAGAGCCCGGCCTACCTGCAGTACACGTCCGGCTCGACGCGCGAGCCGGCCGGCGCCGTGATCCCGCACCGCGCGATCGTGGCCGCCTGCTGGCAGGGCAGCCTCGCGTACGGCGTCGACGAGGGCACCACCTGCGCCGGGTGGATCCCGTTCTTCCACGACATGGGCCTGATCCAGCTGCTGTGCCTGCCCGTCTTCGCCGGCGGGCGATCGGTGTTCATGGCCCCGGCCGAGTTCGTGCACCGGCCGGCGCGGTGGCTGCGGCAGCTCGCGGCGTACCCCGCGGTGTTCACCGCCGCGCCGAACTTCGCCTACGACCTCGCCGCCGACGACGACACCGGCGAAGACTTCGACCTGGGGGGAGTCCGGATCGCGCTGAACGGCAGCGAACCCGTCCGGCCGCGCACGATCGAGCGGTTCCACGAGGTGTTCGGGCCACGCGGCTTCCCGCGTGCGGCGCACCGGCCGTCGTACGGGCTCGCCGAAGCCACCGTGTACGTCGCGAGCGCGGGCGAGGAAGGGCCGCGCGGCGCGGTGTTCGACCGCGAAGCCCTCGCGCAGGGCCGGGCCGTCGAAACCGAGGGCGGGCAGGAACTCGTGTCGGTCGGACGTCCGGTCGGGCAGCTGGTCCGGGTCGTCCACGACGGCCGGGAGCAGCCCGAAGGCCTGGTCGGCGAGATCTGGGTGCACGGCCCGAACGTCGCGGACGGTTACTGGGGCCGTGGCGACGCCGCCGCGTTCGGGGCCACGCTCGACGGCCTCGGCGGCTGGCTGCGCACCGGCGACCTCGGCGTCGTGCACCGCGGGGACCTGTACGTCACCGGACGGCTCAAGGACCTCATCGTCATCGACGGCCGCAACTTCCACCCGCAGGACATCGAAGCGGCGGCGGGGGAGGCCCACCCGGCGGTCCGCCGCGACCGGGTCGCCGCGTTCGGTGTCTCCGACTCCGGCGGCGAGGGCGCGGTGGTGGTGGCCGAGCGGGTGCGCGGCGCCGACGCCGACGACCGGGAGGTGACCCGGGCGGTGCTGCGGGCGGTGTCGCGCGAGCACGGTCTCACGCTGCGGGCGGTACGTCTGGTCCCTTCCGGTGGACTTCCGCGCACATCGAGCGGCAAGGTCGCCCGGTCGGCCGCGAAAGCACGTTATGGTGGCGACCGTGAGTGATCACCGCGCCGAGGTCACGAAGGTCGTCTGCGACACCTTCCGGCTCGACCCGGCTCTCGTCGAGCCCGACGCGCCCCTGGAGGAGCTGGGCATCGACTCGAAGGGCCGGATCAAGCTGCTGGCGGCGCTGGAGATCTATTACGGGGTGACGATCGACCTGGACCGGCTCGACCGGTTCACCGACGTGGGATCCGTGGCCGGCGTGCTGGCGGAAGCACTGGGAACTCGAGGATCTTCAGGAGAGGCGCGGAAATGAGCGGCGGGGGCTACACCGCGACGACCGAGGCGTTGTCGGCGGCGTCCAAGACCATCGGGGACCTGGCGGAGCACCTGCTGGACGACAACCCGGACCTGCAGACGGCGCAGGTGACAGCGGAGAAGTTCGGCCGGGCGCACGGTGCCCACGCGACCAAGTACACCGCCGGCGCGCAGGCGTTGTGGGCCGCGGTTTCCGGCTACAGCAGCACTCTCGGCTCGTTCGGCACGAACATCGGGACCGCCGGATCGAGCTACAGCAGCAACGAGGGCAACCAGGCGGGCACCATCACGAACGCCGGGGGCGCGCTCTGATGGCCGAGAAGAAGAAGTGGTCCGACGTCAAGGCGCTGCTCGACGACCCGAGTGTGCCGCCCGCGCAGAAGAGCGCGCTGATCAGCAGCTGGCTGCGGGAAAACCCGCCACCGCCGCCGTTCCTGGCCGACCAGGAGCCGGACGAGATCAAGCAGAAGCGCGCGGAGGCCGGCAAGTACGCGCAGGCGTTCAACGCGAACCCGCTGTTCGCCGGCCAGTCGGTCGACGAGGCCTACGACAAGGCGAAGAAGAGCGGCGACCAGAACAGCTACAACGAAGACCAGGAGAAGAAGGCCGTCGACGACGGCAAGAAGAAGCTCGACGAAA
The DNA here is from genome assembly GCF_046548995.1 of Amycolatopsis sp. lyj-109. Taxonomy (NCBI): domain Bacteria; kingdom Bacillati; phylum Actinomycetota; class Actinomycetes; order Pseudonocardiales; family Pseudonocardiaceae; genus Amycolatopsis; species Amycolatopsis sp. lyj-109. Next base: position 145,561 of record NZ_JAJPWR010000010.1, on the reverse strand, counting down.
CCCGGCCGCCGGCGGCCGAGAGCAGCGGCGGGACCAAGACGTCCGACGAGATCTTCGACGCGGCCGCCCCGGCCCTGAAGGTGTTCGAGACCTTCGGGTCGCTGCTGGCGAAGATCCCGGCCGACTGCCGCGGCAACACCCGCGCGCTCGACCTCGACAAGGACATCCGCACGCCGTTCGACGAGCAGCGGGGGATCAGCTTCGCGGACTTCGTCGCCGACGCCGGGCACTTCAAGCGCGGTTCGGAGACGGTGGACCGGACGGAGCAGGACACCGGCTCGCAGCTGGGCAGCCTGTTCCGCAGCTGGACCGGCGCGGGTGCCGATGCGGCGTCGGACACCTACAACGACAAGATCCAGCCGAAGGCGGCGAAGCTGTCCCAGACGCTCGGCAACGCGAGCGAGGCGACGCTGAGCACGGCCACGACGGTGTTCCAGCTGTGCAAGGGCAAGGCCGACGCCGTCATCGGGATGTACACCGACCTGGTCGGCAAGGCCGACTACACGATGGCGCAGAAGGTCGTCGCGGTCGCCAGCGGCGAGCACGGCAACGAGAAGGACCTGGCCCAGATCGCGGGCTGGATGGACCTGAACTTCGGGACGAACCTGGTCAAGACGCTCAACGACCAGGGCTGCTGCGACGGCGACGAGATCAAGAAGCACGGCCAGGACCTGGCCAAGCAGTGGATCCAGAACCAGTTCAACCCCGACATGTGGGACCGGCTGTACCAGGGGTTCGTGAAGACCTGCAAGGACACGAAGGATCTCGTCGACCAGGCGTATGACGCGCTCGACAAGGTGATGGGCGGGATCCGGAACGAGTTCGAGGGCGTTGCGCTGCCCGGGGGGCAGGGAACGTCCGGCGGTCCCGGCGTGCCGAGTGGTACCGGCGGCGGGGCCGGCTCGGGTTCGGGTTCGGGCGGCTCGGGTGCCGCCGGCGGCTCCGGCGGCTCCGGCGGTGGTCCCGGCGGTTCGGGTTCCGGGTCGGGCGGTGGTTCCGGCTCGGGCGGCTCGGGCTCCGGCGGGTCCGGCTCGGGTTCCGGCGGCTCCGGCGGGCCGGTGCCGTCGATTCCCGAGACGAGTTCGGGGTCCGGCGTGCCGGGCGGGGGTTCGGGCTCCGGCGGCGGTTCGGGCACGGACCTGCCGAGCGGCGCGGGCGCCGGTAGCGGCGCGGGCGGCGGCAGCGGCTCGGGGTCGGGTGGCGGCGGCGGGCCGGTGCCGTCGATCCCGGACGGATCCTCGTCCGGCGGCGGTTCCGCGGGCGGGGGTTCCGCGGGCGGGGGTTCCGGGTCGCCGGGCGGCCAGGATGATGGCGCGGCCGCGGCGGAAGCGGCCAAGCAGCAGGCGGCCGAGGCGGCGAAGAAGCAGGCCGCGGAGGCACTGAACCAGTTCAGCGGCCCGGGAATCCAGACGGAGTCCGGCGCCGGCGCCGGACTCGGCTCGGGCGGCGGGTCGGGTGGCGGTTCGGGTGGGGAATCCGATGGCACGACACCTTCTTCGGTGACGCCGCCGTCCGACAGCGGCCAGGACGCCGCGGCCGCGGCCGCCGAAGCGGCCAAGAAGAAGGCCGCGGACGCCCTGAAGGAGTTCAGCGGTCCGGGTATCGAGACGGACTCCGGCGCGGGCGGCCTGGGCGGCGGTGGCGGCGAACCGGGCTCGGGCGACGACGGCAAGGCCGGGGCCGAGCAGGCCGCGGAGGAAGCGAAGAAAAAGGCGGCCGACGCGCTGAAGGAGTTCGGCGGCCCGGGTATCGAGACGGATCCCGACGGCAAGCCCGACAGCCTCCTCGGTGACGACGAGCGGGACGTCCTGAAGGTCAAGCAGGGCGACAAGACCTTCGAGATGACCGAGCCGGACCACGACGGCAAGATGGACATCAAGGTCGGGGACGGACCGGGCGACCCGAAGGACTTCAAGCTCGACTGGTCCGAAGGCAAACCCGCCGACGGTCCACAAGGGACGGACACGGACACGTACCGCCCCGGCCCGGACGGCAAGATCCACATCCGCGACGGCGACCTCGAGATCACCGCGGAGCGCCCCGACGGCCCGGACGGCCCCACGGTGGTGACGGTCGACGACGGCAAGGGCGGCACCCCGACGACGTACACGCTGGGCGAGGACGACAAGCCGGGGAGCGCCCTCGGCGACGCTCCGGACAAACGGCTCGACGACCTGCCGACCCACCGCGGAACCCTCGAAGACCTGGCGGCCCCCGACAGCGACCCGGCCGCACCCGGCAGCGGCTCGCACCATGGCGGCGGCTTCGACGACCCGGCCTCGTCCGGCAGCGGTTCGCACCACGGCGGCGGAGATGGCTCGCCCGCTGAGGGGAATGGCTCGCACAGCGGAAGCTTCGGCGACCCGACCTCGCCCGGCAGCGACTCGCACCACGGCGGCGACTCCGGTGGCCCGGGCTCGCACTCCGGCGGCGGCAGCGGCGCGCACTCCGCCCCCGCGGCAGCCGGCATCGGCGGTGGCGTCCCCGGCTTCTCCGGCGCCGGCATCGACCCGACCGGCGCGGGGCTCGGCGAATCACCCGTTTCCGGCGGCGCCCACACCGGCGCCGGCGCCGCCCAACCCCAGCCCGCGTTCGCGGCGGCGGCCGGCGCGACCGGCGCCCAAGGCGCCGCCGGCTCGTCGATGTCCGGCATGCCCGGCATGGGGGCGATGGGCGGCGCCCAAGGCGGCGGCGGGGGCGACACCGAACGCCGGGCCCCCGCCTACCGGATCGAAGGCGCCGTCTTCGACAACCTCGGTGAGCCCGGACGGCGGATCATCGGCTCCCTCGACGACGAAGACCCGTCGTCCGGCCGGACCTGGTAGGAGGACGGATGACCGACATGGCCGGGATGAAGGCCGAGCTCGACGGTCTCGTGCGCGAACAGGCCGATCGCCGGGCCCTGCGCGAACAGCAGGGCGAGGAGATCAAGGCCCGCTCCCACGAGTACATGACCAAGCAGGTCCAGGCGGCCGAGCGGTACGTCCAGCACGTCCGCGAGGTGGCGCAGCGCAAGACCAAGTCCGGCTGGAGCACCGACCGGTCGCACGCCGAACCCGCGTCCGCCTTCGACGCGGAGGCGTATTCCGGCGGGTTCGAACCGGCGCCGCGGCCCGTGCGGGACGAGCCGCGGGCCGCCCGCCGGCCCCGGGCCGCCGCCGACGAGGAAGAGGACTTCAACAACCCCTGGTGAACCACAGGTCGACGGCGACCTCGCGCAACCGCACGGTGAACGTCTCCGCCGGGGCCAGCCGCCGCCGCAGTTCCGCCTCGAACTCGGCCCGCCGGCCGCCGAACAGGTGCGGTGCCGAGCTCGAGAGCGAAAACACCCCGGCGACGACCTCGTCGATCGTCCGGGTCACGACCCGTCCGGGCACCTCGAACCGCCGCGGGCCGTGGAAGCCCGCCGCGCGGTAGACCGCCGCCTCGCTGCCGAGCGTGCCGTCCGGCAGCGAACCGCGTCCGGCGCGCCGCACCGGGCCGAGGTACTCGCGCACCAGCTCCGCGATCGCCGGGTGCACGCTTTCGTGCGTCGACGCGTGCACGTGGGCACACACTCCGCCCGGCGCCAGCATTCCGCGCACCGCGGCGGCGACGCGGGGCCGGTCGAACCAGTGGAACGACTGGGCGAAGGTGACCAGCCGGAACCGCCCCAGCCCGGCGGGCAGCTCCTCCGCGCGCCGGTGCACCCACCGGCAGTTCCCGAGTCCCGCCTCCGCCGCGAGCCGGCCCGCTTCGGCGAGCATGTCCCCGTCGGCGTCGAGCCCGACCGCCTCCTCGAACGATCCGGCCAGCGGCAGCGTCAGCGACCCCGGTCCGCAGCCGACGTCGAGCAGCCGCCCTGACCCGTCCAGCCCGAGCTCGGCGGCGAAGGCCGTGGCGAGCTCCGCGGGATACGCCACCCGCCCCCGCGCGTAGTACGGTGCGCTGCCCGAATAGAGGGACGGGTCCCATTCCCACGCGTCGATCACGTCCCCAGCGTAGATACCCGGCCGCCGAACGACTGGCGCAGCCGCGGCGGGTGCGGAGGTCTTGAATGACTCATTCAGGTCTTCGGAGGTCTTGAATGAGTCATTCAAGACCTTTGGCCGGCACCGCAGGAAGGCTCGCCGGGAGGTGAACCCGCACCCCTTCACCCGGTTCGGTAACGGGGTGTGAAACCCGGCGCGGCGGGGTATCCGGTCGCGTTCGTTTCGCCGCCGACCGAGCCGGAGGTCTTCCGATGCCCGTGCGCACCGCCACCCCGCCTGCCCATGACGTCGTCGGCCTGGCGCTGGAAGTCCTTGCCGCACAAGGACTCAGCCGTCCGGCCGCGCACGCCGCGCTCGTCTCCATGGCCACGGAAAGAAGCCTGACCGTGGCGCGGTGCGCCGCACTCGTCGTGGCCGCCGTCGACGGGCGGGTGGGCTGATGGCGTTCACCGCCCGGGCCGGGCACGAGGACACCGCCTCCGTCGGCGGGGGCGTGCTGCTCGCCGTCGGGCTGGTCGTCGCCTTCTTCGGCGGGTGGTCGTGGTGGGCCGTCGCCGGGCTCGCCGTGGCCGCCGCGGGCGCGCTCTGGCTCACAGTCGCCCGCCGCGACGAGTAACCCGTCCGGGACGGGGAACGCAGCTTCCGACCGGAGAACCAGACCGAGGAGGAGGCCGTCCATGGCGGAGCACGACGAGGACGTCATCGAGTTGCTGCACCGGCAGCACCGGGAGATCCGCGAGTTGTTCGCCGAGCTGGAAACCGCGGCAGGCGACCGGCGCCGGGACCTGTTCCACGACCTCGTGCGGCTGCTCGCCGTGCACGAGACGGCCGAGGAATTGGTCGTGCACCCCGAGATCCGCGACCTCGAGCCCGCGGCGAAGCCCATCGTCGAGGCACGGCTGGGCGAGGAGCATCGGGCCAAGGAACTGCTGACCACCCTGCAGAAGATGGGGCCGGACGCCGACGGCTTCGACACTCTGCTCGTCCAGCTGCGAGAAGACGTTCTCGCCCACGCCGAGCACGAAGAGCGCGAGGAGTTCCCGCTGCTGCGGGCGCACCGCCCGCCGGAGCGGCTGCGGGCGATGGCCGCGACCGCGAAGGTGGCCGAAGCGGTCGGGCCGACCCGCCCGCACCCCGGCGTCGAGAGCGCGAAGGCGAACCTGCTGCTGGGCCCGCCCGCGGCGATCATGGACCGGGCGCGCGACCTCATCCGGGGCGTGCTGGGAGGCTGACCATGACCGAGCCCGACGACGACGGCACCGACCCGGAGGAGTTCGCCGAGGCGGCCGGCACCGACCCGACCCCGCAGGAGGTCGCCGAATACGAGGAGCTGGCGAAGAAGAACCCGCCCTGGTCGTCGCCGGACTGAGTGGGTACTCCCGGAGCATGGCAGCAGACCCGGCCCGCAAACTGCGGCGCTACCAGGAGATGCGCGACTTCGACCGGACCGCGGAGCCGGCCGGCGGGACCGCCGCCGGTCCGGACGGCAACCGGTTCGTCGTGCAGCGGCACCGGGCCCGCCGGCTGCACTACGACTTCCGCCTCGAACTCGACGGCGTGCTGGTCAGCTGGGCGGTGCCGAAGGGCCCGACGCTGGACCCGAAGGCCCGCCGGCTGGCCGTGCACGTCGAGGACCACCCGATCGAGTACGCCGGGTTCGAGGGCGTCATCCCGCGCGGCGAGTACGGCGGCGGGGACGTCATCGTCTGGGACCGTGGCGTCTGGCGGCCGGTCGAAGCCGATCCGGCTCGCGCGATCGAGGCCGGGACGCTGCACTTCGACCTCGAAGGCGAGAAGCTGGCCGGGCGGTTCGTCCTCGTCCGCACCAGCCGCGGCGAGAAGGACCAGTGGTTCCTGCTGCACAAGCAGGACGAGCACGCGAAGGCCGGCTGGGACGCCGAAGACCACCCGCGCTCGGTGAAGAGCGGCCGCACCAACGACGAGGTCGCGGCCGCTCCCGACGCCCTCTGGCACGGTGACCGCCCGGCCGCGGAAGCGGAGGAGTCCGTCGGTGGTTGGCAGGCCCCGACCGAGGACGAATTGGCCGCGCTCGACGCACTGGGCGCCAAGGGCCGGTGGTCGGTGGCGGGCCGCGAGCTGGCCCTGACCAACCTCGACAAGGTGCTCTTCCCCGCGGCTCCCGGCGGGCAGCCCGTGACCAAGCGGGACCTCATCCGGTACTACGTCACCGTCGGGCCGGTCATGCTGCCCTACCTGGCCGGGCGCCCGCTCACCACGCACCGGTTCCCCCAGGGCGTCACCGAGGCGGGCTTCTGGCAGAAGGAGGTGCCGCGGCACGCGCCCGGCTGGCTGACCACCTGGCGCAACGAGCGCGCCGAGCCGGGGGAGAGTCAGCGGTACGTGATCGCGGACAGCGTCGCGACCCTGGCCTGGCTGGCCAACTACGGCGCCCTGGAACTGCACGCCTGGACCTCCCGCGCCGCCGACGTCGACCACCCGTCGTGGGTGCTGTTCGACATCGACCCGGGCCCGGAGACGACGTTCGACGAGGTACTGGACCTGGCCCGGCTGCACCGCACCGCACTCGAACACCTCGGCCTCACCGGCCGGCCCAAAGTGACCGGGCAGCGCGGCATCCAGGTGTGGGTCCCGATCGCGCCGCACTGCACCTTCGAGCAGACCCGCACCTGGGCGGAGACGGTGTCCCGGACGATCGGGCGGGTGCTGCCCGACCTGGTCAGCTGGGCCTGGACGAAGGACAAGCGCCGCGGTCGCGCCCGGCTCGACTACACGCAGAACGTGCTGAACAAGACGCTCGTCGCGCCCTACAGCGTCCGTCCGCGGCCCGGCGCGCCGGTTTCGGTGCCGTTGGAGTGGGACGAGCTGGACGACCCGGATCTCGCGCCGGACCGGTGGACGATCCGGGACGTCCCGGCCCGCCTGGCCGAGCGCGGCGACCCGTTCTCGGTGCTCCTGGGCCTCGAGCAGAAGCTGCCGGGCCTGTAAGCCTCACGCCCGGACGGTTTCCAGCTCCCGTGGCGGCAGCCGGTCGAGCTCGGCGCGGGAGAGGTGCGGGCGCCCGCCCGCGTGCCCGGTCGTCGCCGCGGCGGCCGCCACGGCCAGGCTCGCCGCCGTCTCCAGCGGACGGCGGCGGGTCAGCGCCGCGGTCAGGGTGGCGACGAGCGCGTCACCGGCGCCGGTGGGGTCGACGACGTCGGTCTCGACGTCGGCCACGAACCAGGTGCCCTCCGGCCCGGCGAACAGGTTGCCCTGCCCGGACACCTCCAGCACGACCAGGGACGGCCCGCGCCGCCGCAGTTCCGCGGCGGCGCGCGCGGCCGCGCCGACGTCGTCGACCGGCCCTCCGGTGAGGAGCTCGGCCTCGTGGCCGTCGGCGCGCACGACGTCGGCGACAGCGAGCAGACCGGACGTCAGCGCGTCGTCCTGCGGTGCGCCGTCGAGCACGACCCGGGTGCCCGCCGTGTGCGCCAGCCGGGCCGCCAGCAGGGCCACCGGCGCGGGCTGCTGCAGCTGCACGATGAGGGACGCGGCGGCCGAGATCGCCGTGGCCGCGGCGAAGACGTCGTTCTCGGTGAGCAGCGTCCCCTCCGGGACGTGTTCGAGGTAGCGGCGCCGGCCGTGGTCCTCGACGACGTCGACGAGCAGCGCCGTCTCGGCGCCCGCCCGGCGGATCACGTGCGAGGTGCCGATCCGGTCGGCCCGGGCCAGCGCGAGCAACGCGTCGCCGATGCGGTCGCGGCCGACGACGCCGACCAGCGACACCGCCATCCCGAGCTGGCTCAGCGCCACGGCCTGGTTGGCGCCCTTCCCGCCGAGCAGCTCCTGCCGGTGCCGCACGGGCGCCGACGAGTCCGCGTCCGGCACGTCGATCACCAGGTCGCGAGCTATCTGCCCGGCGACGACCACTTCGCTGACCATCATCGGGACCCTGGGTGGGTCATGGGCGCCTCCTCGGATCACCGAGCGGCTACCCCGGACGCGCCGCCGGGTAAACCGCTCGTTCGGGTCGGTGCGTGCCGGGCGCTCTCCGGGGGAGCAGGAACTCCTGGGCCGTTGCTGAGCGCGACCGGGGGATCAGGTTCCGCCGGACGGCCCCGCCGGTTCGTCTTTCCGCGTGGCCGGCCCCACAAACCGGTGTGCCGTCGGAGGCGAAGCGCCGCGGAGTGCGGTAAATCAAAGGAACAAAGACCGGTGGAGGTTCGGTGACCGAGACACTCATGAACGCGGCGGATCGCTGGAGACCGCTGGCCGAATTGCTGCAGGCGCTGCTCGAGCGCATCGCCGGCGAGCTGCCCGGCTGGCTCGGCGCGGGCCTGACCGTCAGGCGCGGCGACCGGCCGCTGCGGGTGCTGGCCACCGCGGGCGTCGCCGAGCAGCTGATCCCCGCCCAGCTGGCGCACGGCGGCCCGGTCCCGGTCGCCGAGGCCACCGGCGAGCCGGTCACCACCGACCGGCTTTTCGGCGACGAGCGCTGGCCGGACCTGCTCCGCGAGACTTTGTTCGACGCCGGCCCGGCGGCCGCGGCGATCCGCGGCGCCGTCGCGCTGCCCGGGTTCTGGGACGAGGACGGAGCCTTCGTGCTGTCGGTCACCCTCGACCGGCCGCCGGGCCCCGAAACCCTCGCTGTCCTGCGGCGTTACGCGAAGCTCACCGAGATGACCCTGGTGGTCGCCGAGACCGCCACCGCGGGCGATCCCGACCAGATGCTGGACCTGCTGGCCTCCCGTGCCGCCATCGAGCAGGCGAAGGGCGCCATCATGGCGGTCCGGCGGTGCTCGCCGGAGGAGGCCTGGCAGACGTTGCGCCGCGCCAGCCAGGAGTTCAACGTCAAGGTCCGCGAGCTGGCCGTCGCCCTCGTCGAGCACCTCGCCGGCCAGGTGACAGCCCCGGCGGAGGGCATCCGCGAGATCCGGCCCGGCGCCCCGGCACAGCACGCCGCGGAACGGCTCTGGTCGGCCTTCACCGGCGTCGCGTCGTGAAAAAGAGCGTTTCCGGAACGGATGTTTGGGTATCAAGTCCCCGTCCTTGATCACGTCACTGCGTCGCCGGCCCCACGCCGGCGCGGAAGGCCAACCGAACCCGTGTCCCCCATCTTTCCGGTACCCACCCGGTCCGCGCCCCTGGTCGCCCGCCGGACGGAGTACCGCCCCGGTTTCCTGGTGCTCACCCTCGCCGGCGAAATCGACGCACTGACCCTGCCGATCCTCGAGCGCGAGCTGGGCTCGGCCCCACCGGGGACGACCGTGGTGGACCTCACCCAGGTGGCCTTCGTCGGCTTGGCGGGCGCGCGTGCCTTGGCGGCCGCCGCCGAGCGGGCCGGCGCCGCGGGACGGCGCTTCGGGGTGGTGGCGAACGGCCGGACCCTGGCGCGGTTGTTCCGGATCACCGGGCTGGCGGCGGTGGTGCCGATGTTCGCGTCGTTGTCGGACGCGCTGCGGGAGCTGCTGGCGGCCGAGGTGCACGACACGGCCTGCTGAGGGCGCGCCCGGCGGGCGCACGTTGGCTCCTGCCGCCGGGCGGGCTTGCCTGCTGGGTTCCGGGGCGTCGAGCCTGCCCGTGCCGCGGCCTCCGAGGGAGCTCGCGAGCCGGCCGCTGCTCGGCACACACCGCGACCGGACCGGCCCCGACCGCCGAGCGGGCCCGCAGGCCCACCGCTCAGCGCGAGATCCACCGGGCGATCAGCACGCCCGCGTCCTGCCGGAACTCGCCGCAGCCGTGGGCGAGGACCGCGCGGGTGAGGCGGCGGGCGATCTCCGGGGGCAGTTCGCCGGCGTCCCGGCCGAGGTGCCCGGTGAGCCGGGTCCGGCCGAACGGCTCTCCGGCGCCGTCCGCGGTTTCCGCGACGCCGCGGGAGCACAGCGCGAGCAGGTCGCCCGGTTCGAGCCGGAACCGCGTGACCGGCGGCGGCTCCCCGGCCGAGCCGAACCGCGGGGCGGTGGGCCCGGTGACCGGTAGTGCCTCGCCGCGGCGGACGACCAGCGGTGTGGGCTGCCCGGCGGCGAGCAGGTGCAGGACGCCCGTGGCCAGGTCCAGCTCGGCGAGCACGCCGCCGATGGCCGGGCGGCCGTCGAGCTCGGCGCCGACCGCGGCGAACTGCTCGCTCAGGGAAGCTCCGCCGTGGCGGGCGGCGCGGTAGGCGGCGAGGGCGGTCACGACCGCGGTGTTCGCGCCGCGGGTGCGCGGGCCGGCGTCGAACATCGCCAGCTGCGCCCGCTCCTCCGAGAGGGCGTAGTCGAACGCGGTGCCGCAGAGGTCGTACGCCGGCTGGACGCTCACCCCCACCACCACGCTTTCGGTGGCCGCGGTCATCGGCGGCAGGTTCTGCCACAGCAGTTCGGCGGGGGAGCCGCGGCGGCGGTGGCGGCGACGGCGATCCAGGCCGTCGCCGTACTGGGTCGTGATGGTGACGAGGTGCCCGAGCAGCGAGGCCAGCCAGCGGCACTGCTCCCGCAGGGCCGGGTCGTCCGGATCGGCGTCGCCGGCCGGGACGATCTCGAGGACCCCGAGCCGTTCGACGCCGTCGAGCAGCACCGTCCACAATGTCCCGTCGCGGGTCACGGTCTCGGCGCGGCGGAACACGTCGCCGCCGACGGTGCTCTCGATGTCGAGCACCGCGGCACCCGGCCCCAGCGGCACCAGCGTGCGCTGGTCGTAGTCGGCCAGGTAGACGCCGATCGTCAGGTCGAGCGCGCGACCCGCCTCGGCGACGACCGCCGGGAGCCGCTCCGGCGGGGCGCAGTGGGCGCCTTCGAGCAGGTCGACGAGTGCTTTCAGGGGACCGTGCAACGGCTTCGCGTCCTGGACCGAGTGGCTGTAGGGCGCGCGGGCCGGGCCGGTCACCTCGTCGAGCCGTTCGTTGACGGCGTGGGCGACCATGTCGCGGTCGACGCGGGGCAGCGTGAGCAGCCCGCTGAGGTAGGCGTCCAGGTCCAGCAGGCTCAAGCTGCCACCGAGCGCGAAGTACCGCATCCACAGCTGTTCCAACGTCAGGTCGCTCCGGGCGAAGCAGACGGCGACCAGCCGCCGCTGTTCCTCCTCAGGCAGGAAACGCATGCGCTCACCCTTCCCGTGGCGCCGGGCCGACCACGCGGGCGGCGGCTTCGGCCGGGCTGGTGCCGTGTACGCGGGCCAGCGCGAGCAGGCGGTCGAACGCGACGTCCTCGCCGAGGCCGTCCCGGCCCATGAGGAAGCCCTTCGCCATGGCGATCAGGTCCCGGTCGCGGAGGGTGTCCTTGAACTGCTCGCTGAACCGGCCGGCGCGTTCGCCGGCGCGGGCATGGGCGACGATCACCGCGGCGCGGTCGGCGAAGGACACCAGCGCCCGCTCGTCGACGGGCCCGAAGGCGCCGGGCGTCGTCGCGTAGATCTTGATGGCCCCGTGGCAGCCGTCTTCGGTGACCATCGGGGCGGTGACGACCGACCGCAACCCCGAGCCGGCGACCGCGGCGCACCACCGGGTCCAGCGCCGTTCGGTGGCGACGTCGTCGATCCGCTGTGGCGAGCACCCGGCGAGCGCGGCCAGGCAGGGGCCTTCGCCGAGCTCGTACTGCAGGGTGTCGGCCTCCCGCACCAGCGGGCCCGACGCGCTCGTCGTGACGAAGCCGCCGTCGGCGTCGACGAGGGTGACCCCCACCCCCGCCGCCGCGGTGATCGTGGTGTTCGCGAGCGAAACGATCAGCTCCAGCACCGAGTCCACGGTTCGGCGCGACAGCAGCAGCCCGGACATCCGGGCGGCGACCACGGCCAGCTCACCGTCCAGCGGCAGCTCACCCGGCGGGACCTGTTCCGACGACATGGCCGGTGATTACCAATCCGGGGTCACCGGTAAACCCGCCCGGCGGATCCGTGACCCGGCTAGATTGGCCCGGGAGGCACAGTGAACCGGTGGCTTGGGCGGGGAATCAACTTCGGCAACGCACTCGACGCGCTGGGTGACGGTCCGGAGCTGCCGCTCGGCGAGCGGTACTTCGACGAGGTGGCCGAAGCCGGTTTCGACACCGTCCGCCTGCCGGTCCGGTGGTCGGCGCACGCCGGGGCCGCGCCGCCGTACGCGATCGATCCGGCGTTCTTCCGGCGCGTCGACGCGGGCGTGGGCGCGGCGCTCGACCGCGGTCTGCAGGTCGTGGTGAACGTCCACCACTACCACGAGCTCTGTGCCGCGCCGGACGAGCAGCTTCCCCGCTTCCTCGCCCTCTGGCGGCAGATCGCGGCCCGCTACGCCGGCCGGTCCGGACGGCTCTGTTTCGAACTGCTCAACGAACCTCGCGGTCACCTCACGGCGGCCCGGTGGAACGCCGTGCTGGCGGACGCCCTCGCCGTCGTGCGCGCGGCCGACCCCGGGCGCACCGTGATCATCGGGCCGGCCGGGATGAACGGCCTCGACGCGCTCCCCGCGCTCGCCGTGCCCGACGACGGCAACCTGATCGCCACGATCCACTACTACGCCCCGTTCGAGTTCACCCATCAAGGCGCCGGCTGGGTGGCCGGGGCCGGGCGATGGCTCGGCCGCACCTGGGGCGGCACCGCCGACGAGGACGCCGTACGCGCCGATCTGGCCGCGGTCGCGGCCTGGGGGCGGGAGCGGCGGCTTCCCTTGTTCGTCGGGGAGTTCGGCGCCTTCTCCGCGGCGGACATGGAGTCCCGCGCGCGGTGGACGGCGTTCGTCCGGGCCGAGGCCGAGCGCCTCGGCATGAGCTGGGCCTACTGGGAGTTCGGCACGGACTTCGGCGCCTTCGACCTCGAACGTGCTGCCTGGCGCGCACCGTTGCGGCGGGCGCTCCTCGGCGAACGGGAGGCCGCCGGCGGCGTCGCGCGGTGACCGATCGGCCCACCCGCGGACATGAATCGGCGGCGGAAGGGGTACCCGAGGGCAGTTCGCGTCCGACCGGGAGGAGCAGACATGGAACGGCCGGACCCCCTCGCCCCGGCTTCGCCCCTGTTCGACGAGGTCACCGGAGCGCTGGAAGCCCTCACCGCGGTCCTGCGCGAGGAGGACGACTTCCGGATCCTGCTCCGGCACGTGTGCCTGCAGGTACGCCACGCCGTCCCCGGCGTCGACGAGGCGTCGGTGACGCTGGTGACCGGGGAGGTGCCGCACACGGCGACGGCCACCAGCGCCGTGGTGGACGAACTCGACGGCGAGCAGTACCGGATCGGCCGCGGCCCCTGCCTGGACTCGATCCGCGGCGGCAAGATCGTCCGCACCACGGTGGCCGGTGCGATCGAGCGCTGGCCGAGCTTCGCCGACGGAGCCCGGGAAGCGGGCTTCGGCAGTTTTCTGGCCGCGCCCCTGGTGGCCGACGCGCAGTTCTCCGGCGCGGTCAACTGCTACGGGCGGCAGGACGACGGCTTCGAGGAGGTCGAAGCGCAGCTGCTGGAGCTCTATACGACCGCGGTGGAGGCGATCCTCCGCGTCTACGGCCGGTACCTGCGGGCCCGGGAAACGGCCGAGCACCTCCGGACGGCACTGACCTCCCGCGCGGTCATCGACCAGGCCAAGGGCATGCTGATGGCGATCCGCCGGGTCGACGCCGACGACGCCTTCGCCCTGCTGGTGGAGCAGTCGCAGCGGGAGAACATCAAGCTGCGCGAGGTCGCGGAGCGGTTCGTCGAGCGGGTGGTCTCCGGGCCCGTCCTGCCGCGGTAATGTGGACCCGTGGCGGGCAGCCGGATCACGGTGCAGGTCGGTGAGCGGCAGCTGATCCTCTCGAACCTCGAGAAGGTGCTCTACCCGCGCCACGGTTTCACCAAGGGCGAGGTCCTCGACTACTACACGCGGATCGCGCCGGTGCTGCTGCCGCACGTCCGCGACCGGGCGATGACGTTCGTGCGGTTCCCCGAGGGCGTCACCGGCAACTCGTTCTTCGAGAAGGACGTCTCACGGCACGCCCCGGACTGGGTCCGCACCGCGCGCCTGACCGTCGGCGGCCGGGGCAAGGATCCCGAGATCGTCGCGTACCCGCTGATCAACGACCTGCCCGAGCTCGTGTGGGCGGCCAACCTCGCCGCCCTGGAACTGCACGTCCACCAGTGGACCGTCGAGGCGGGCGACGAGCGCGGCACCCCGGACCGGCTGGTGTTCGACCTCGACCCGGGTCCCGGCACGACGGTCGTCGACTGCTGCCGGGTCGCCGAACGGCTCTACGACGTCCTCGTCGAGGACGGCTTCACCCCGGTGGCGAAGACCAGCGGCTCCAAGGGCATGCAGCTGTACGCGGGCGTGGTGACGACGGACGGCGCTGAGCCGTCGCGGTACGCGAGAGCGCTGGCCGAGCGGCTCGCCGCGGAGACGCCGGACCTGGTCGTGGCCCGGATGACGAAGAACCTGCGCCCGGGCAAGGTCTTCATCGACTGGAGCCAGAACAACCCCTTCAAGACCACGGTGGCGCCGTACTCGCTGCGCGGGCGCGACGAGCCGACCGTCTCGACGCCGGTCACCTGGGACGAGGTCCGCGCCTGCCGGCACGTCACGCACCTGAGGTTCACCGCGGGCGAAGTCCTGGCGCGCGTCGAGGACCTCGGAGATCTGTTCGCCGATCTGGAACGCACCCGAGTTCCGATTCCTGCGTTCGGCTGAACTTTCGGCGGCCACCATTCCGCCGGGTGCGCCCGCGAGGTTTTTCCGGAATTGCGGAAAACGTCTTCACCTGCGGATTTGATCGTCCACAGTGGAGCTCTGCACGTGCAGACGGGCGTGTCGCTGCACGAACCGCAAGTACGGATGTCCGGCGGTGGGCCGAAGTCCGCGAAGTGGGTACGGTCTACGCACGAACCGCGACAGCCGTCGCGGTGGCGAACGACAATGACGTGGCGGCCGTTGCCGGTCTTGTCGAACATGGCGAAAGGAAACGGGTGTCCGGCCTGATCGACACCGATCTCGAATTCTGGTTCCAGCGTGGGTTGCGCGCGTATCTGGGCGAGGTGGCGCGTGCACTCGGCTTCGGCCTGGAATCCTGCACCGTGGACGTCGACGTCCCGGTGTCGGCGTACCTGGCGGTGGACTGGCGGCTGCGCCGGTTCCCCGAGCGCGACGTGGCGCTGCTCTGGGACGAGGTGCACGGCTGGGCGGTCGCGGTCGAGGCGGCGTGCGGGGAGGAGATGATCGTGCTGTCCTACCTCGGCGGCGCGGACGTCCTGCCGTCGCCGCCCGAAGTCGTGCGCTTCCTGACCGCGCTGCGGGACGGTGCCCGGGAGCCGGCCGGGCCGGGCTCGCCCGTGCTGCGGCGCGCCGGCCGCCACCAGGAACTCCTGCCGCTGCTGCCGGCCCGCTGACGCTCCCCGATGGACGGTGCCGCGCCGTGCCTGGTCGCCGCTCGCGAGTGGTAAGGAGGGTGAGAGCCAGCTGTCAAGTGGCTACCTACCGGGCGTCTGCGCCGATCTCCCGAGCCCCGGCCAACTCACCATCCAGAACGGCCAACTCACCCACCGGAACGGCCAACTCACCTACACCGCCGGCGAGTTGGCCGTTCCGGTGCGCGAGTTGGCCGCCGCGGGCGGTGAGTTGGCCATCCCTGCACCGCCGCGAACGTAGGTTGCCAACAGACAGTTCGCCCGCTTTACCACTCACGACAAGCCGCGGCAGACTGCACCGGTGAGCCGATGGTCGTGGCCCACTTCGGCGAGTGACCGCCGTCACGTGCCGGGCTGTCACATCGGCCCGGACCGCGGAGTCGAGGGGGTGACGGACCCCGAACCCGGGGACCGCGAACCCGAGGAGTTCCGATGACCGCCGCTCACCTGATCGTCACCATCGCCGCCGCGGTTTGGGTCGGCTTCTCGGCCGTCTCGATGTTCGCCCGCGCGAAGTGGGTCGTCGAGCCGATCACCGAGTACGGCGTGCCCCGGTCGTGGTGGAACTGGCTCGGCACGGCCAAGGCGGCCGGCGCCGTGGGCCTGCTCGCCGGGCTGTTCTGGCCGCCGATCGGCATCGCCGCGGCGATCGGCCTGGTGCTGTACTTCGGCGGCGCGCTCGTCACCGTGGCCCGGGCGCGGTCGTACGCGCACCTGGTGTTCCCGATGCTCTACCTGGCGCCGGTGGTCGTTTCGGTGGTCCTGCTGCCCTGATCGGCGAGCCAGGTGAGCGCATCGGCGGCGTGGCGCAGCACGGACAGATGGCCTTCGCCGGGCACGGGCCGGTACTCGGAGTGCGGGCACCGCCCGGCGAGCCACGCGCTGTGCGCGGCGGGGATCATCCGGTCCTGCGCACCGTGCAGGAGGAGGACGGGCGCGGTGATCCGCGCGGGATCGCAGCCCCACGGCGTGACGTAGGCGAGATCGTCGTCGATCAGCCCGCCGGGCCCGTCCGCGAGCGCCGCGCGGACGGGCCCGTCCAGCCACGACCACGACCCGCGGAGCACGGCCAGGTCCGCGTCGGTGAAGACCGCCGGATCGAACTCGGCGGAAGCTTCGTACTTTTCCTTGGCGGCCCGGCCTTCGGCGGCGGCGTGCAGCGACGCCGCGCTCGCGGCGGCCATGCCCCCGAACCAGTCGAGCCCGGCGGCGCCGACCGGAGCCACGGCGGCCAGGCTCGCCACGGCGAGCACCCGGTCCGGCAGCAGGGCGGCGCAGGCGAGGGCGTGGGAGCTGCCCCCGGAGTGCCCCATGAGGGCGAACTCGCCGATCCCGAGCGCGTCGGCCACGGCTTCGACGCACTCGGCGGCGTTCCCGACCGTCCGCCCCGGCACCGGAGTGGAGGTGCGGTAGCCGGGCCGGTCGTAGGACACGAACCGGACCCCGAGCTCCGCGGCGAGCGGCAGCAGCGGCCCGGGCGGCGCCCCGGTGTTGGGGGTGCCGTGGTGCCAGAAGACGGTCAGCCGCGCGGGGCCGCCGGTGTCGTAGACGTGCAGGGTGCGTCCGCCGGGCAGCGCCTGCTCGGTCTCGGTCACCATCAGCGGGCCAGCCGCTCCGCCAGCCAGGCCAGCGAAAGCGGGTACCGGTAGTCGATCCCGCCGTGGCCGGCGTCGAACAGCTCGAAGTGGACGCGGTCGTCCGGCAGGCCCACTCCGGCCAGCTCCGCCCGGAACGCCTCCGCGCCGACGTCCAGGAAGTACTCGTCGCTCGTGCCGGCGTCGATCCACACCGCGCGCAGGGAACGGACGGCCTCCGCGTGGCGCGCCACCATCCGCACCGGGTCCCAGTCCAGCCAGCGCTGCCACTGCTCCGGCCGCAGCGCGCCGGTCCGCGGGTCGAACGGCAGCTCCGGCGTCCCGTCCTCCCGGGCCGAGAAGCAGGCCGCGACGCCGAGCGTCGTCAGCAGCGCGTCGTCTTCGGGCTTGGTGAACGCCGGGCGGCTCCGGAAGTCCGCCCACCACGCCTGGATGTCCTGGCCGTACCCGCGCAGCGCGCGGACCGCCTTGCCGAATTCGGGGACGTAGGACAGCTCGTACAGCGAGTCGCCCGCGTGCGTCGCCAGTGCGCCGAACACCTCCGGCCGCAGCATCGGCGTGATCATCGCCCCGAACCCGCCCGATGACTTGCCCGCGATCGCGCGGGATTCGGGGCCGGGGAGGGTCCGGTAGTGCTCGTCGACCCACGGCACGATCTCGTCGCACAGGTACGAGTGGTAGCGGCCGGTACCCGGCGAATCGACGAACTGCGAGCCGCCGTAAGAGGTCCACGCGTCGACGTACACCACGACGCAGCCCGGCGCGCCACCGGCGAAGACCGCGTCGGCCGTCTCCACGAACGGCTGCCGGAACGGCGTCCGGTTGGCCCACATCGACAGGTGCCCGGTGTAGCCCTGGATGACGTACACCGCCGGGTACCGCTCGTCGCCATTGTCGTAGCCGGGCGGGACGTACACCCACAGCGGGCGTTCGTGTGGGTCACCGAGCGGATTGCCGCGCAGCAGGGTGGAAGTCACGGTGTGCCGGTCGAGCCGTCCGGCGAGTTCGCCGTCCCAGGGGAGCATGCGGCCAGTCAACCACGATCCACCGGTTGCACGGGCTAAGCAATACCTCTTTTCCACGCGTAGCGTTGAGCCGTTTCGGCCCGAGGTCCGTGTTGCGGACACGGTGGTGGACCGGGAGAAGCGGGGCAGACCATGAAACATCCGGGGCCGTTGTTCACGTTGCTCGCCGGGGTACTGCTCGCCGGCGGGATCGGCGTCGCCGATCTGGCGACCGGGGCCGGCGTGCCGACGGTCGCCGGGGCCGCGAGCGCGGTGGGTGCCCCGGCCACCACGACGACCGCGCCGCCCACGACGACCGCGGCCACGGCGGAGCCGCCGAAACCCGATGTGCCCGCACGGGCGGACTACGCCGGGAAGGTGACCGGCGGTGGTGCGTCGATCGCGGTGTCGGCGCGCGACGGCCACGCCATCGCCTACGTCTGCGACGGCAAGAAGCTCGAAGCCTGGCTCCAGGGCGTGACCGTCGGCGGCAAGCTGGACCTCAAGGGCGCGCCGGACGCGAGCCTGACGGGCAGTTTCGACGCCACTTCGGTCACCGGGACCGTGACGGCGGCGGGCCGGACGTACCAGTTCAGCGTGCCGACGGCGAAGAAGCCCGCGGGCCTCTACCGGGCGACGCCGAAGGTGAAGGGCAAGGCGGCCAAGGTCGGCTGGATCGTGCAGCCCGACGGCAGCCAGGTCGGCATCCTCACGACGGACGAGGGCCCGGCGGCCGCCCCGCCGCTCGACCCGGCCGCGGCCACCGCGACCGTCGACGGCGCCCCGGTGACCGCCGAGGCGATCAGCGGCCTGGCCGGGAACGGTGACTTCTGATGGCCGCCCCGGCAGCGGGCAACCGCGCGGCGGTCGCGCTCGTCGTGCCGCTGGCCGCCGGCGCCGTCGTCTCGGTGGCGCTCGGGGTCTACGGCGGCCTGCACACGCCGACCGGGGTCGCGGTGAACGTCGCGGGCTTCTCCGGTCCGATGGCGGTGAAAGCGTGGCTCGCCACGGTCGTCGTCCTGCTCGCGCTCGTCCAGCTCGGCTCGGCGCTGGCGATGTACGGCAAGTTCGGCGGCAGCGCGCCCGCGTGGGTCGCGCCGGTGCACCGGTGGTCGGGACGGCTGGCCTTCCTCGTGTCGATCCCGGTCGCGATGCACTGCCTCTACGCGCTCGGGTTCCAGGCGTTCGACCTGCGCGTCCTCCTGCATTCCCTGCTCGGGTGCTTCTTCTACGGCGTGTTCGTCGCGAAGATGCTCCTGCTGCGCAAGGACGACGCACCCGGCTGGTCGCTCCCGCTGGTGGGGGGCCTGGTCTTCACCGCGCTGGTCGGGCTCTGGCTGAGCGCGTCGCTGTGGTTCTTCACCCAATCGGGCTTGACCTTCTAGCTGTTCGGTCCGGAGAGGACGAAACGTGCGCAACGACGACGTGGACCCGGTGCTGGCGCGCCGGACCGCTCTCGCGGTCTTCGGTGCCGGGCTGGCGGCCGGCTGCAGCACCTACGGCGGCAGTGCGGGCGGGACGTCGGCCGCCCCGGCGCCCGCCGGCACCGAACTCGGCGCGGCCGCCGACGTGCCGGTCGGCGGCGGCAAGGTGTTCGCGGACAAGCAGGTGGTGGTGACCCAGCCGGTGGCGGGGACCTTCGCGGCCTTCTCGGCGATCTGCACCCACCAGGGCTGCACGGTCGACGCCGTCGCCGACGGCACCATCAACTGCCCGTGCCACGGCAGCCGGTTCAAGATCGCCGACGGCTCGGTGGCGAACGGCCCGGCGGCGAAGCCCTTGGAGAAGAAGCCGGTCACGGTCACCGGCGGCAGGATCACGCTGGCTCACGCGTAGGCCTTCGCGATGGCAAGGGTTTCGATCGTCCACATCGGACCCGACGTGTCCGGGAGGCCGTGCAGGACGGTCCGCCCGTCCGAGCAGGCGTACCCCACGTCCGAGGTGGCGACGGCGGTGCACTGCAAGCCGTTCTCCAGCACGAGCAGGAAGGGGTCGGCCGTCCCGCCGGGCCGGGGCGGCGACGGCAGCGCGCCGGTGTAGGTGAGCTGGACGGCCTTGGTCGCCGAGGTCGGGCACCAGACCTGCGACTGCGGTCCCGGTCCGGCGAAGCACGGGTCGTACGTGGTGCCGCCGGTCGTGCAGCGGTAGGCGTCGAGGCGGCCGGACACCGCGGACACCGTCGCGCAGGTGCCGCTCGCCCGCGCCGTCGCGGCCCGTGGACGGTACTCGACGGTTTGGGTGAACCGTTGCGCGCGGCTCGTGGTCACCGGGATCTCGAACGCGGGGCTCGCGCCGGCGATGCTGCTCGTCACCGGCCCGATCCCGGCGGCGACGAGCCGGCGCACGACCACGCCGCCGTCCGGGTGGCACGGTTCGAGCGCCGCCCACACGTCGGCCGCGACGTCGGCGAAGGGCCGGCCCGGCGGGTATCGGGCGGCCCCGGCGTCCGCGGCGCAGGTCAGCACCCCGGCCGCCGGCCCGGGGTCACCGGCCAGGCCGAACAGCACGGCCGCGCGGTGGGCCGCCGTGGCGAGCGTCGTGCCGAGGGCAGGCCCGGGCTCGGCCTGGCCGTGGATGCTCGCCGGCAGCAGGCCGAAGGGGACGTCGTAGGCCACGCCGGCACCCGGCCAGAGCAGATCGCGCTGACGCGGGTGGCCGAGCAGAGGCACGGCGGGCGTGCCCGCCGCCGCGGTCCGGGTGCCCGGCGCCGGCCACCCCGGTGGCGGGACGATCCGGTAGGGGACGCTCGAGTTCGAGGTCAGCGTGACGGTCGCGCGGCCGTTCCCGGCCGTCACGCAGACCCAGACCGGCGCCTGCGGAGCCGGCTTGCCGACGTCGACGGTCACCCCGGCGGAACTCGCGGTGCGCCCGGCGCAGTCCGGCCGTGGCGCCGGCTCGGCGTCGCGGCCCAGTGCGGCGAGGTCGAGCAGCCCGCCCCAGAAGCCACCGGGGTGCGCGAGCTCCGCGACGATGCTCCGCGTGGCGCCGTCGTAGGTCGCGGGCACGAGCCGGGCCCCGTTCCCGGTGATCACGACGGGCGCGAACCCCGGCGGCGGCGCGGCGGGCACCAGGATCCGCACCCGCGGTGACGGACCGCCGTCGAAGCTCAGTTCGGCACCGCCGCCGAACCGGCGGGTCATCGGTGCCGCGACGTCCGGCTCCGGCGCCGGACGCATCGAAACCCGGGTGCCGGCCTGCGCGAGGACCTCGACCCCGGCGGTGCCCGGATCCGCACTCGCCGTGCCGGAGAACTGCTGCCGCACCAGGACACCGGTGGCGCCCAGCAGGAGCACGACCACGGCTGCCGTCAAGGCGAGCCGGGCCGGTCGTTCGTTCGTGGCCATCGGCGCCTCCCGGAACTCCTGCTCTTCACCAGTCACCGGATCCGCCATGGTCGTTAGCCGCCGTGGCCCAACCGTGACGCCGGGGGCCGGTAAACCGATCGCCCGCGGGCGGCTCCCTCTGGCACGATCGGGCGGGTGCGCCCGGTTGAGATCGCCTGCGACGAGTCGGGCTCGGAGGGCGAGAACCTGCTCGGCGGCGAGACGGACGTCTTCGCCCACGCCGGCGTCCGGATGTCCTGGCCCGAGGCGACGGCGTGCGTGCGGGAGATCCGCGCCCGCATCGGCTCGCCCGCCGAGGAGTACAAGGCCAACCACCTGCTGCGCGCCAAGCACCGCCCGGTGCTCGAATGGCTCCTCGCCCCGGACGGCCCGCTCGCCGGCCGCGGGCACGTGCACCTGACCGACAAGACGTTCTTCGCCGTGCGCGCGGCCGTCTCGCTGCTGGCCGGACCGGGCACGGACGCGCTGGCCCGCACCCTCCACCGCACGGGCCCGGCGGCGTTCGGCGCCGCCCGCTGGCAGTTCTTCCTGACCGCCTTCACCAGCGTGCTGCGGTTGAAGCCCCGGCGCGGCGTGACGACGTCGCCGCGGGAGTTCTTCGTCCTGGTGGACGAGCTCGCGGGGGTCCCGGGCGAAGCGGGTGAAATCGTGGCTCTGTTCCGCGACGGCGGCGAGCGCGTGACGACCTATCGCGAGCGGCTGGCCGGCGATCCGGGCCTGGTTCCGGTGCTCGACCCGCTGGTGCCCGCGGTGATCCACACCGTCCGCCACTGGAGCGCCGCCGGCACCCCGGTCGAGCTGGTCCACGACGAGCAGCTGGCCCTCACGGCGGAACGCGTCCTGCAGCTCAAGGCAACGCTCGGCCCCCGCCTGGCGGGCGTGCGGTTCGTCGACTCCCGCACCGACGCCCGGGTCCAGATCGCGGACTTCCTGGCCGGCGTGGCCCGCCGCATCGCCTCCGACGACCTGAACGGCCGCGGCGACCCCGGGCTGACCACGCCGCTGAGGTCGTTCGTGGACGCCGAGTCGGTCTGGGACGGGCCCGTCGGGTGACCGCCCGGGGTCAGAAGGTCCGGGTCAGAAGGTGATGTCGCCGCCGATGTCGCGCGCTTGCACGACGTTGCCGCCGACCGAGCCTGAGACCTGGTTGGTGACGCCGCCGGTTTCGGCCTGCTGCCCGGCCGCGGCCCACTCGGCACGCAGCCGGTCACCGAATGCCGGATCCGCCGCCTGCTTGGCTTCCAGCACGTCGGCCAGGTCGCGCACCTGCGGTGAGCCCTCCGCTGCCCCTTCCGCGGCCATCAGGACGGCCGAAGCGTCGGGGTCATCGGCGAACTTGGCCTTGATCAGGGTGTACAACCCCACCACGGCCCTCGCCGCGGCAGCCGCGGCCATGGACACCAGTACTGGCTCAGGCACAGCAACCCCTCCACGACCCACCGGCACCGCCTCGGTCCCCTTCGAGGATACGGTGACCTGCCTGCCGCGCAAGGCCGTCAGCGCGCGCGTGGGTCCGGGGCCGGTGTTCGGCGGCGGGACAGAACGGTGCTTCGTCACTGTCCCACCGCCACGGCTGGTGAATGCGGATTACGCGACAGCGCTTACTGCGGCGGCGTCGGGGTTCCAGTATTGCTGGCCAACCGCGACCGATCCGGTGAATACCAGCGCAAACGCCAGAGCGATCCCGGCGAAAAGCCTCTTGTTCATGGTGCGCATGCCTTACTCGTAGTGCGATAGGCCCGAAGCGGGTTTTCACCCGATCGGGCCGAGAGTCCACAGTCGTGGAGCTTGTTCACACCATAGGTCAACACTTCGGCGGCGACTTCGGCGGGCTACCGTGGGTGTTCCGGGTTCCCTCGCGAACCACTTCTATCAGGATCACTGACACTAAGGGGTGAGGAGTGCGCTACTGGAGAACGTCGACTTATCCCCATTCGAGTAGTACTCCAGAGTAAGTTTCACATTACTGCAGAGTAATTCACGTGGTCGCGGGACCCTCTCGAAGGAGGGCGAGATCCGCGTGGAGGTGCTGTCGGCGTTCGCGATTCCCCAGGTCGTCGTAAATGGCCGCCGCGGCGAGCCAGCCTTCCTCGGCGGCGGCGAAGCGCCCGGTTTCGCGCAAGGCGTGGCCGAGGGTGTGGAGTGCTTCGGCTTCCACGATCGCGTTGTGGTTGCGCGTGGCCAGCCGCACCGCTTGGCGCGCGTAGCCGATCGCCGCGGTGTGCCGCGCCTGCCGGTGGTTGATCTCGGCCATGACCTGGCAGGCGCGCGGACTTGCTTCGATGTCGTTGATCTGCTGGATGATCTCCAGCGAGCGAAGGCCGTACCGCTGAGCTGCGGCGTAGTTTCCCTGTCCGCACAACGTGGCGGCCAGGTCGGTCAGTATCTCGGCTTCGCCGTGCCGGTTGCCGATGCCCTGCTTCAGGTCCAGGGCCTGGAGGTACAGGGAGAGGGCCTCGTCGTGCCGGCCACGCTCGCGCAGGGTTTCCGCGAGCCGGTGGAGAACGGCCGATTCGGTCCCGGGATCACGGGTTGTGCGGAGCTTGCCCAGCGCGCGTCGGTACATGGCTTCGGCGTCGTCCGGGTTGCCGATGTGAGCCTCGAAGGTCCCCAGGTGCAAGAGGGAGGTGGCGATCCACACCGCACCGCGTGTCTGCTGCGCGATGGCGGCGGCGAGGTGGAGTTCCCGCAACGCGGTATCCCGATCGCCCAGCGCAAGGCAGATCAAGCCGAGGTCGCTTCGGGTGGCACCCTCTGCTTCGAGGTTGCCCACGGCTTGGGTCGAATCCACCGAAACGCGGTAGGCGTCCCGCAATTCACCATAGAAACCATACCTGCGGTAAATTCCGTACAGGGGGTGGGCGAGTCGCCAGGCGTATTCATGGTGATTCCGTTGTGCGGCCCAGGGGATGAGCCTGTCGAAATTGTTCTTCTCGCTCAGCAGCCAGGTGGCCGCGGCGCTCTCGGACGTGAATTCGACCGACGGCACGTCGGTCATGGCCGGCAGCATCGGAACCGGCGGACGGAACGGGAACAGCAAGCGGTCGGCGTGGTAGCCCGCGTGCAAATAGAACGACAACAACCGGCGCTCGGCGTCTTCCCGGGCTTCGGTTTTCTCCTCCGACTCGGCGAGTTCGCGGGCGAAAGCCCGCAGCAGGTCATGGACCCGGTAGTGGCCAGAGGTGCCCGTGTGGGTGAGGAAGTGCGTGCTGACGAGCACGTCGAGCGCGTGCCGGACCTCTTTCGCCGGCAAGCCGGTCAACGCCGCGGCGGCGGGCAACGTCAGCTCCGGCACCGGGGAAAGCCCGATCGACCGGAGCAGGTCGCGGGCTTCCCGGGGAAGTGCGTGGTAGGTCACCAGAAGCGCGGCCCGCATGTTCGCCGGCGGATCGTCTCCGTCGTCCCCGATGTCCAGCAGGCTGCTCTGGTCGCGGAGTTCGTCGGCGAACTCGGCCAGCGCGGCTCCGCGGCGGCTTTCGATGTGGTGGGCCACCAGTTGCAGGGCCAGCGGAACGCCGCCGCACAACGCGGAGATCCGCGCGAGCGGTTCCTGTTCGACGGCGCCTCTCGGGGCGACGCGGTTGGTCAGGACCTCGACGGCGTGCGGCTCGTTGAGCGGGGTGACCGAACAGCGCCGGGCCCCGTGGCGGATCGTCAGCGCCGTGAGACCCTGACGGCTCGTGACGAGCAGCAGGCTCGGCGAGAGCGTGAACAGCAACGGCAGCACGTGCCCCGAGTTCGCCGCGTTGTCGAGCACGACCAAGGTGCGTTGCTGCGCAAGGAGTTCGCGCAACTTCGCCTCCCGCCGGGCGCCGGTCGGCAGGCGGGCGATGGGGACGTCGAAGGCGTCGAGGAGCTCGTCGACCACATCCTGGGCCTTGACGGGACGTCCGCCGTCGAAGCCGTGCAGATCCAGGTACAACGCGGTGTCGACGAGCCGGCCGTACTGCCGGTGCGCCCAGTGCACCGCCAGCGCGGTCTTCCCGATACCCGCCAAACCGTCCAGCACGATCACGCCGGGACGGAACCGCCCGTCGGCGCGGGCCAAGCCGTCGAGCGTCGTCTGCAGGTCGTGGTGTCCGACGAACCCGGCCGCGGCCGGCGGCAGCGTCGTCCGTCCCCGGGGTGCCAAGGCCGGCAACAAGGTGGGGGCCGGTTCCGACGGCGGACGGGGGCGGGGGAGCGAGGCCAGCCGTTCGGCCGCGCTGCGCGCTCCGCGTTGCGCCGACGCGGAAGTTCTGGCCGTGAGCAACGAGTTGTAGTACTCGAGGAGGTCGGCGGCCGCGGCGTGATCGTCGTCGGCGACGAGCAGCCTGCGGACGGAAACGTGGTAGGCGCCCATGTCCTCGGTCCGGCCGAGCTCGCGCAGGACGTGCAGGCGCCGCCGGGCCAGCCCGAGGTCGGTCCGGTGTTCGCGCTGGAGCTGGTCGAGCTTCTGCAGCGCGGCATCGAAGCGCCCGAGCGCGATCTGCTCGCCCAGCAGCAGCTGGTTCGCCGGTAGCCAGGCGTGGTGCACCGCCGAATGGCGCCAAGCCCGCGCGGGCTGCGAGGTCAGATCCGCGAGCGGCTGCCCTCGCCACAGAGCCAGCGCCCTGGTGGCCACTTCGCAGGCTGCCTCGTGATTCTTTTCCTTGCTGTGCGACCGGGCCGTTTCGATGAGCTTTTCGAAGGCGAAATAGTCGATGGCCGCCCGTTCCACTTCGAGGTGCAGGGCGCCGTCGATCGTGCGGAGTGCCGCGGGAACGCCCGCTTCGCGCATCGCCTTGCCGATGCGCCCCGAATAGGTGCGAAAAGTGGAAACCGGATCGTTCGGCTCCGGCTCGTCGACCGACCAGACCCAGTCCGCCAGGGTGGCCATCCCCATGCGCGCCCGGGGATTGGTGAGCAGCGCGGCCAGCACCTGGCGCAGCTTGGGCGAACCCCAGCAGGTGGTCAACTGGCCGTGCATTCGCATGGTTGTCTGCCCGAGAATTCCGAATGCGATCTCCATCCGCCAGCTTTCCCCCCTCCTGGGATCGCTGATCCTCCTCGCCGATTCCGAGTCTGGCATTCGCCCGCGCGCTCGCGCCACCGCTCTGACCAGTGCTGACATTGATTTGTCACGTTCGACATCGCCGTGTTGCGGGTTCGACCGCGCCGCCGACATGTCGTTGACAGCAGCGGGTTCCATGCTTCAGGTGTCCCGTCGAGCACCGACCGAGCGGAGCACGGATGTCGGCACCCACCTGTCAGCCCGAACCCTGGCACCGCGGTATTCCGGCGAGGCTCACGGTTCTCCGTGCGCAGATCGGAAAGGAGGTGCGACGCCGTGATCGAATTCACTGAAGCCGACCGTGAACCCACTTTCAGCAACCCCACCCAGCAGAGCTAGCGACGAGGAGGAGCAGCCATGCGGCGACCCAGGATCAAGCCCGAGCACCTCCCGGTCCGCCACGGCGGCGATCGGGTCCGGATCGGGGGCGTCGTGCGGGGAATCGCCGCCGACATCGACGATCCCGGCGGATGGGTGTGGGCGCTGCTGGAGCTGCTCGACGGTTCGAGGACCACGGACCAGGTCGTCGCCGACCTGGCCCGCCTTCACCCGCAGCGACCGGGTGCCGACGCCCGGGCGGCGATCGACGACCTGATCCGGGCCGGGTACGTCGAAGACGCCGGCGAGCCGGACCCCGCCGGGCTCGGCGCCGCCGAGCGGGAACGCTACCGCCGGAGCCGGGCGCTCTTCCGCTGGATGGACCGCACGCCGCGCCGCACGAGCTGGGACACGCAACTGCTGCTGCGCGGGGCGCGGGTCGTCGTGATCGGGATCGGCGGCGTCGGCTGCACCGCCGCGCAGACCCTGGTCGTGTCCGGGGTCGGCCACGTCCACTGCGTCGAACCCGACGTGGTCGAGCTGTCCAACCTCAACCGGCAGATCCTGTTCACCGAACGAGACCTCGGCCGGCCCAAGGTCACGGCCGCCGTCGAGCGGCTGCGCGCGCACAACTCGGAGGTCCGGGTCACCGGCGCACGGCTGCTCGTCGACGGCCCGGCGGTGCTGCGGACCTTGGCGATCGGTTACGACGTGGTGCTGCTGGCCGCGGACGAGCCGCCGGAGATCCGGGCCTGGACCAACCAGGTGTGCCAGGCGACCGGGACGGCGTGGGTGCACGGCGGCTACCACGGACCCCAGGTCGGCTGCGGGCTGTACGCGCCGGGTGCCGGTCCGTGTTACGACTGCGCCCGCGTCGCCGAGCGCGAACGCCAGGTCGGGCTGCCCCCACGGACCTTCCCGGCCGCGGCGGGGAAACCGCGGGTTCACGCGGCCAACGCCGTGTCGGCCGGGATCGCGGGTCAGCTGGCCGCGCACGCCACGCTGAGCCTCCTCACCGGCGTGCCCCGGTTGCGGACCAATTGCGAGTTCGGGTTCAACCTCGTCACGCTGCAGGACAGCTTCGCGCTCGGCCCCGAATCACCCAGGCCCGACTGCCCGACCTGCGGCTGACGTCACTCCCGGGACGTCAGCTCCCGCACCCGGGCCCGCAGGGTCGCGGCACGTTCCGCGTCGAGGGCATCGAGGAGCCCGGCGGCCTCCGTGAGGCATTCCCCGGCGCGCACCATTGCTCCGGTGCGCTCGAGGGAAGCCGCCGCGGTCTCCAGCGCGTCGGCGAGCAGTGCCTCCGTGCCGGGGAGGGCCCGGTACTGCGTGATGGCTTTCCCGGTGTACTCGAGCGCCGAGTCGTGGGCCCCGAGACCTTGCAGCGCCACGGCCACATCGCACAGGGCATAGGCCTCACCGACGCGGTCGGCACCTTCGCGGCGGAGCACGAGTTCCCGTTCGGCGTGCGCGCGGGCCTGCTCGAATTCACCCAGCCGGACGCTGATCCGGCTGAGGTTGCACTCCACGACGGCCTCCGGACGGGCGCCCGCGTGCCGGGCCTGCGGCAACGCCCGGAGATAAAGGTCTCGCGCCTCGGCATAGCGCTGCTGCAGGAAGCGGATCTGCCCCAGACCGGTCAGGGCCACCTGGTGCCGGACGGCGTCGTCGAGGTCTCGTGCCAGGACGAGCTGACGGGCGAAGTCCGCCTCTGCCTCGTCCCAGCGCCCCAAGTCCGCGAGCGTGTCGCCCCGGAAACCGAGCAGGAACGCCTCCGCGGCCCCGTCCCCGGCCGCTCTTGCGGCGTCGAGGCCGAGGGTTTCGGCCTCGACGCGAACCGACCACAGAGTGCGTTCCCGGAGGCTCAGGAACCGCGCGGTCGCCGCCAGCACCACGGCGGTGTGGTGCTCGGTGGCCGAACGCAGGACCGCCAGCAGGTTCGCCTGCTCGGTGGTCAGCCACGCGAGAGCCTGGGCGCGGTCGGCGAGTGCCACGCCCGGCCCCACCGTGGGCAACTCGATATCCAGGGACTCCAGGCCGGGGAAGACGAGCCGGTCGGCGGCCTGAGCGGTGCGCGCGTACCAGGTGAAAAGCCGGGACGCGGCCTCGCGCCGGCTGTCCGGGGTGGTGTCCAGCTCGGCGCGGTGGGCCGCGTAGGCGTGCAGCAGGTCGTGGAACCGGTAGCGCCGGCCGCCGACGGACTCGATCAAGTGCACGTCGGCCAGTGCCTCCAGCAGCCGGTACGCCGTGGCCTCGTCGATCCCGGCCACCGCCGCCGCGGCGGGCACCCCGAACTCGACGCCGGGATGCAGGCCCAGCCGGCGGAACAGGCCGGCGTGTTCGTCCGAGAGCCGCGTGTACGACCAGTCGAACACGCTCCGCACGGCACTGCGCTCGTCTCCGCTGCTGCTCAACGCGTCCAACCTGTCCTGGCCGCCGGCGATGTCGGCCACGACCTCGGCGACGCTGGTGTGGCGGCGGGTGGCGATGCGGGTGGCGGCGATCCGCAACGCGAGGGGGAGCCGCGCGCACACCTCGACGAGGTCGGCGACGGCTTCGGGCTCGGCGGCGACCCGCGTGGCCCCGAGGATCCGCCGGAGCAGCACGTCGGCTTCGGCCGGGGTGAACAGGTCGA
Organism: Amycolatopsis sp. lyj-109; assembly: GCF_046548995.1. NCBI lineage: Bacteria > Bacillati > Actinomycetota > Actinomycetes > Pseudonocardiales > Pseudonocardiaceae > Amycolatopsis > Amycolatopsis sp. lyj-109. Next base: position 116,388 of record NZ_JAJPWR010000010.1, on the reverse strand, counting down.
GGGTGACCTGGCTGGCCGCTTCGGCGACGAGCAGCCCGGTCAGGCTGGCCCGGCTGGTGACCAGCACGACGCAGCCGGGGGATCCCGGCAGCAGCGGCCGGACCTGGTCGGCGGTGCCGGCGTTGTCCAGCAGGATCAGCACCCGGCGGCCGGCGAGCACCGAGCGGTACACGCTGACCTGGGCGTCCAGCTCCGCGGGGATCCGGTCCTCGTCGACGCCCAGGACGTGGAGGAACGACGCGAGCACGAGGTCCGGGCGCGCCGGCGCGCTGGGGCCGTAGCCGCGCAGATCGGCGAACAGGGTGCCGTCGGCGAAGCGGTGTTCCGCCCGGTGGGCCCACTGCACGGCCAGTGCCGTCTTCCCGACTCCGGCGGTGCCGTCCAGCGCCGAAATCACCATGGCGGCCGGGCGGGTTTCGCCGTGGGCGAGCAGGAGGTCGTCCAGGCGGGCGAGCTGGTCGTCGCGCCCGGCGAAGTCGCGCACCGCCGGAGGCAGCTGGCGGGGCACCGGCAGTTCCTGCCGCGCCGCCGTGGACAGGACGACCTGCCCGATCGAGCCCGCCTGCACCACGGAACCGGTGACCGTGCCCGGCAGCTGGTTCGTCACCGAGCTCGGGCCGTGCTCGGGTTCCGGTTCGCCGACCATCGCCGCACCCCCGCAGACCAGTCGAACTTCCGGTTTACCGCATAACATCGGGCTGGTGAACGGGATGTGACACGGTCAACGCTCAGCGTCACCCGTCCGCGAGCCGGAACCGCTCGGTCCCCGTACCCTGGCCTGATGCGGACCCGGCCCACTCTTTCCTGGACGTCGGCGGACGCGCCCCTCCCGCGGACGTCCAGCCTCGACGAGCTGACCGGCGTCGTCGCGCGCGGGCGCGTCGCCGTGCTCAGCGGGGCCGGGCTGTCCACCGAATCCGGGATCCCCGACTACCGCGGCGAAAGCGGCAGCCTGCGCCGGCACACGCCGATGACCTACGACGAGTTCGTCACCAGTGCCGACGGGCGGCAGCGGTACTGGGCGCGCAGCCACCTCGGCTGGCGCACGATCGCCCGCGCCGACCCCAACGACGGGCACCGCGCGGTGACGGTCCTGCGCGAAGGCGGGTACATCGACGGGGTCATCACGCAGAACGTCGACGGCCTGCACCAGGCGGCCGGCACCGCGGACGCCGTCGAGCTGCACGGCAGCCTGGACCGCGTCATCTGCCTGGACTGCCGCCGCACCAGCCCGCGTGCCGAGCTCGACCGGCGGCTGCGGGCGGCCAACCCCGGTTTCACCGGCGCGGCCACCCGGATCAACCCGGACGGCGACGTCGAGCTGCCCGCCGACGTCGTGCGCGGCTTCCGGCCGGTCCCGTGCGAGGCCTGCGAAGGCGTCCTCAAGCCGGATGTCGTGTTCTTCGGCGAGAACGTGCCGCGGCCGCGGGTCGAGCAGTGCTACCGGCTGGTCGACGCCGCCGAGGCGCTGCTGGTGCTCGGCTCCTCCCTCACAGTGATGTCCGGGCTCCGGTTCGTCCGCCACGTGGCGAAGGCGGGTAAGCCGGTGGTGATCGTCAACCGCGGTGAGACCCGCGGTGATCGCTACGCCTCGGTGCGGGTCGACCGGCCGCTCGGGCCCGCGCTGACCGAGCTGGTCAGCCGGCTCGGCGAGGATCGCGGCCGAATCGCGTGAGCAGCCGGTCCTGGCGGGACGCGCCGGGCGCCGCGGGCGGCGGCTCGGCGAAGACCTGCGAGCTCATCGTCAATCCCGCGAAGATGGCGTCGTAGTCCTCGTCGATCCACGCGACCAAGCCCGGGTCGAGGGCCTCGTCGGTGCCGAGCGCGCGGGCGAGGTCCCAGGTGTGCACGGTGCTGTCGGTCGTGCGGACCGCCAGCGCCCGACGTCCGGTGAGCTTGCCGGGCGGGTAGTCGACGACGCGCTCCAGCGCGCCTTCCTCGGCGAAGGCGGCCGCGCAGGCCCGGACCGAGCCGGTGAACGCGGCGACGGGGTCGTCTCCGAGCGCGTCTTCGTCCCGTCGGGCCCGGAATTCCTCCCGGCTCGCTCCGCGGAGGAGGCCGATGTAGTTGAGGTTGCCGCGGGTCATGTGGTTGACCAGCGCCCGGACGTCCCATTCGGCGCACGGCGTCGGCGCGTGCCAGCCGCCCGGCGGCACCGCTCGGAGGTGGTGCTCGAACCCCCGGGAGGCGAGGAGGAAGCGGTCGACGAGCATGGCGGCGATTCTGCCCCGGCCCGCGGCGGTGTCGCTCGCGGATATCGGACGGGCGGACGAGCCGATCCGGGCGGGTGGGGGGAACCTGCCCGGACCGGCTCTGGCGACGGACCTCCACAGCCGGTCGTCGCCTGCAAGACGCGGCGGCCGCCCCGGTCGTTACAGCGGCTGCAACCCGGTCCACGACCAGCGGGGCACGGCCAGCCCGGCGGGGACCTCGGCGGCCGGTCCGGGATAGGTGAGCACCTCGGCCACCGCCCATTCCATGTAGGACCGCAGCGCGGCCCGGAACTCCGGGTCGGCGGGCAGGCCGGCGTCGTCCGCGGCCTGCACGAAGCACGCCACGAACCGGCGGCCGAGGTCGCTCATGTCTCCGTTGCCGGCGTGCATCCGGAGCATCGCCGAATGGTCGCTGCACTCGCGGGAGAACCGCGGCGGGCCGCCCATGACCTCGGCCCAGTACCAGGCGAGCCGGTCGACGTGCCGCGGGTGCTGGTCGCGTTTCGAGAACGGGTGGTTCAGCTCCGGGTCGGCCAGGCAGCGCTCGTGGTGGGCGGCGGCCAGCGCGCGGAACGCGGGGTCGCCGCCGGCGAAGTCGTACAGCGTCGGACGCACCCGCCGAGCCTGGCACGCCGAAGCGCCGTAAGCTAGCGCGCCCCGGCCGCGGCGCGTTCCGCCGCGGGGGAGAAGCCGCCGAACGCGCCGACCGCCCGCTCGACGTCCTCGGTGACCAGGTCGTGGTTCAGCGCCCCGGCGGCCGCTGCGCCCTGGGCCGCGGCGATGATCACGGTCGCCCGTGCGTCGACGACGTTCCCCGCGGCCCACACGCCCGGCACGCCGGTCTTCCCGGTCGGGTCGACGTCGCCTTCGACGTGGCCGAGGTCGCGCAGCAGCTGGTCGTGCGGAACGGTCCGGGTGCGCAGGAACAGTGCCGTCCGCGGCACGAACCGGGCCCCGAGTTCGACGCCGGTGAGGTGGCCGGCTTCGCGCCGGACCGCGGTCACCAGGCCCTCGACGACGCGGATCCCGCGCGCGTCGAGTCGTTCCCGGTCCACTTCGGACACCGGCTCGGTGTGTGCGAAGTACCCGACGTCCGGCGACCACTGGCGGACCAGCAGCGCGTGCTCGACGCTCGCGGGCTCGGTGCCGAGCACGCCGAGTGGCTGGTCGCGTACCTCGTGGCCGTGGCAGTAGGGACAGGTCACCGCGTCGGTGCCCCAGCTTTCCCGGAGGCCCGGGACGTCCGGCAGTTCGTCGTGGACCCCGGTCGCGACCAGGACGCGCCGGGCGGTCAGCTCCCGGCCGCTCGCCAGCTTCGCCGTGAAGCCGTGGTCGAGCCGGGTGACGTGGTCTTCGAGGAGCTCCACGCCGTAGCCACGGAGTTCTTCGCGGCCGATTTTCAGCAGGTCGGACGGCGGCAGGCCGTCGCGGGACAGGAAGCCATGCATGTGCGCCGCCGGCGCGTTGCGCGGTGACCCGCCGTCGACGACCGCGACGCGCCGCCGCGCCCGGCCCAGCATCAGGGCGGCGCTGAGTCCCGCGGCGCCGCCACCCACCACCAGTACGTCGAAACTGTTGTTTTCGCTCATGCCGCCACCTTGGACCCGGCATCGCGAATCCGACAACTAATGTTGCCGTTTCCGGGACAAGCGGGTTTCCTGGAGGCATGACGGACGCGATCAACCAGGCCCTGGCCGAGGTCGGCCCCCGGCTCAAGCGGGTCCGCACGCAGCGGCGGGTCACGCTGGCCGACCTGTCGGCGGCGACGGGCATTTCGAAGAGCACGCTGTCCCGGCTGGAGTCCGGCCAGCGCAAGCCGAGCCTGGAGCTGCTGCTGCCGATCGCCCAGGCCCACCAGGTGCCGCTGGACGAGCTGGTCGGCGCGCCGGAGGTCGGCGACCCCCGCGTCCGGCTGACCGCCCGCCGCATCCCGCGCCACAACGGCGCGACGATGACGGTGCTGCCGCTGACCCGCCAGCCGGGCGCGCCCCAGGCGTTCAAGATGATCCTGGAGCCGGAGACGGCCGAGCCCGATCCCCAGGTCCACGAGGGGTACGAGTGGCTGTACGTGCTGTCGGGCCGGCTGCGCCTGATCCTGGCCGACCGGGACATGACGCTGGGTCCGGGCGAGGCGGCGGAGTTCGACACCCGCCTCCCGCACTGGTTCGGCGCGGTCGACGGCCGGCCCGCGGAGATCCTCAGCCTGTTCGGCAAGCAGGGGGAGCGGCTGCACCTGCGGGCGAAGTCGCGCTAGCGCTCAATCCGCGGGCCATTCGTACTGCAGCTGGTAGCGATCAGCGGCGAGGGTCATGTCGTTCATCTCCAGCGGGGTGCCGTCTTCGCGGTAGGCGACACGGGTCACGGTGATCACCGGGACACCGTCCGCCAATTGCAGCAGCGACGCCTCGTCAGGCGTGGGCATCCGGGCGCCGACATGTTCCACGAACGACGCCGGCCCACGGCCCGCCTCTGCCAACCGGGCGTACGTGCCGCCGCGTCCGGTGTCGATCTGCTCGATAGCGGTGCCGCGGGTGAACTCGCGGGGGAGCCGCGACACCGCTAGCTGAACCACCAGCCCGTCGGCACGCATCACCCGGTCTCTCACCGTGACCTCGGAACCGGGCTCGATCGCGAGGTACCCGGCGGAGCGTTCGCCGGCTTCCTCGAAGCGGATCTTCACCGATGTCGACGGAGTGAAACCCTGTGCCGCTGCGTCGGCAAGGAATGCGCCTCGGTTGCGTTCACGTGCTTCGCGCGTGAGCCGTGAGCGGGCGAGGCGCCGGATAGTCGTCGGTGGGCGGACGAAAACGCCGCGACCGTGCTCGGAGGTCACCAGTCCCTCGGCGCGAAGCAAGTTGACGGCATCGCGCACGGTCGGCCTCGATACCCCATAGGTGTCGACAAGATCGCGCTCGCTGGGGAGTTGCTCGCCCGGCGCGAGATGACCGGACGTGATCTTCTCGCGCAGGTCGGCTGCTACCTGCCGGAAAGCCGGAACTCCACTTCTGCGATCCACCATGCGGCCATACTTCCACTGGACAACTTGTCTTGACCAGTTCGACTGTCTATGTCACATTACTCATCATGACGTCTTAACCAGTAAGTGGAGGGCGATCGCATCGGGGTCGGCCCGGATCTTTCCGGATCTCGGGTGAGCGATGAACGAATCAGGGAGAAGTCATGACCATGATCTCTGCGCACCTCCGCAGTCGCGATCTTGTTGCCGACGACCTGTTCGGGCGGCTGGTGTCCCGCATCGCCGCCGAGGAGGTGATCACCCGTGAGCTCGCCGAGCGCATCATGGATCAGGCGCTCGCCTTCCTGTACGCGTGCGCGGGAAACCGCGGTGAACGACTGGCGCCATCCTCAGCGGTGGACATCGGCTGGCATACCTTCCTCCTCTACACCAAGGAATACGAGGACTTCTGCCGACGCGTCTCGGGCCGTTTCATCCATCACGTCCCGGACGACGGTCGCGCACAAGACGGCCACGGCGACGAGATGGCACGAACGGTCGCCGCGATCGCGGCCACGGGGCTCGCCGTCGATCCGGAGCTGTGGTTGGCTCTGGCCGCTCAGTGCAACGACGGCGATGACGGATGCCGCGCGTCGGGCAAGGATGGTAACGAGAACACCGACACCAACGGCAAGTAGAGCCGGGAGCGATGGCCCACAGGTATCGATGGGAAGACCTGCCGGAGCCGGTTCGGCGTGAGGTAGTGGACCGGCTCGGCGCGATCAGCCGGACTGTTCCGGCGGTCGAAGGGCAGAGCTGCGGCGCCGCGCTCACGCTGTACCGCGACGATCCGCCGCCGGTTTTCCTCAAGGCTGTGCACGGTGTCTCGCGTGAGATGCGCTGGCTGCGAAACGAAATCGGCATCGCGGAAACAGTGGCGTGCCTCGCGCCGGCGGTCGTTTTCCACCGCGATGTCGACGACTGGCTGGTGGCCGCTTTCGAACACGTCGACGGACGTCCGGTCAGCTTGGCGCCTGGCTCGCCGGACCTCCCCGTGGTCGCCTCGGCCCTCGACCGGATCGGTGCCGTCAGGGTTCCTGAACTGAGGCCCCTGGGTGATCGATGGAAGGCGTCCTGGTGGTCGCGGATCGCCGAAGAACGGTCACACCTGCTGAACGGCAGGCGGCTCGACGACCTGGTGGACTGGGAACGCCAGGCACCCGGACTGCTGGCGGGTGACCACCTGCTCCACACCGATCTTCACGAAGACCAGTTCGTCGTCACGTCGAGGGGGGAAGCCAGGGTCGTCGACTGGGGCTGGCCCGCGTCGGGTGCGCCGTGGATCGATCCGGCTTTCCTCGTCCTGCGGCTGATCGGTGCCGGACACACGGCCGAAGCGGCAGAAGCGTGGGCTCGAACGCACACGCGTTGGGCGGAAGCGACGGCTGGAGAGATCACCGCGTTCGCGGTGTACGTGGCCGGCCTCTGGACGTATCGGGCGACCACCGGACGACTCTCCGGGCTCGCCCGCGGCTACGCGAATTGGCGTTTGCGGCAGGCCGGCTGAACTCCGTACTCCGTCGACATCCTGCCCCGGCTGTCAGCCCAGTTCGCGCTGCACCAGCAGGGTGTCGAGCCAGCGGTCGTGCTTGAAGCCGACGCGGCGCAGCACGCCCGCGTCCGTGAAGCCGGCCGCGTGGTGCAGGGCGCGCGACGCGGGGTTGCCGGAGTCGACGATGACCGCGATCGCCTGCCGGGCTCCGGCGTCCTCGCACCGCTTCAGCAGCTCGTCGAGCAGCCGTCGCCCGTGACCCCGGCCGGCGGCCCGGGGTGCGAGGTAGATCGTCGTCTCCACCGAGAACCGGTACGCCGGCTTCGGCCGCCACGGCGCCGCGAGTGCGTAGCCGAGGAGCTCGCCCTCGTCGGCCAGGACGAGGAAAGGCCACGCGCTCTCGCGGATCTTCGCGCGCCACTGGGCCGCGGTCGGCGGCGTGGTCTCGAACGTGACCAGCGAATCGGTGGCGTACGGCACGAAGACGGCGGCAATGCCTTCGGCGTCGGCCTCCGTGGCTTCCGCTATAGTGGACATGATCGCTATCATAGAGGAATGATTGATCCGGTGTCGCTCGGCCGCCACCTGCACGACCTGCGGGCGAGCCGCGGCCTCGCGCTGACGGCGTTGGCCGGGCAAGCGGGCGTCAGCGTCAGCATGCTGTCGGCCATCGAGCGCGGCGAGAAGACGCCGACGGTCGTGGTGCTGTCCCGGATTGCCGACGGCCTCGGGCTGCCGGTCTCGCGGCTGCTCGCCGGTCTGGAGAACGACCGGGTGATCGTCCGCCGCGCGGCGGAGCAGGACCACCTCACCGAGCCCGGCGGCTGGCACCGCACGGTGCTGACCCCGGTCGTTCCCGGCGTCAACTTCGAGTGGATCCGCACGACCCTGCCGCCCGGGTGTGACGCGGGTGTTTTTCCGGCGTACGCACCGGGTTCCCACGAGTTCGTCGCCGTCGAGTCGGGCGAGCTCCGCCTGGGTGTCGGCGACACCGAGTACGTCCTGGCGGCGGGCGACTCGGTGTACTTTCCCGCCGACGTCGGGCATTCCTACGCGAACCGCACCGGAAAGCCTTGTGTGTACCACGTTGCGGCGCTGATCATGCGGCCGCGGAAAACAGGATGACACCGCACCGGAAGGCGTGGCACCCTTCCGGTCATGTTCCCCGTGTTCGATAGCGCGACGCTCGCAGGCCTGTCCCTGCCGAGCGCCCTTTCGGCACGGTTTTCCGCCCTGCTGACCGGCGCTCGAAGCTGACCCTTCCCCGATTTCCCCGCCCTGGGCGCGAAACCGCCGGGGGAGGGTCGACGCGCTCCGCCCGGTTTCGCGCATTCTCCTTTCCAGCGCAGGGAAAATCATGACCAAGCAGCAGTACGTGCGGACCAAGCCGCACCTGAACATCGGCACGATGGGCCACGTCGACCACGGCAAGACCACCCTGACCGCCGCCATCACCAAAGTGCTCGCAGGCCAGGGCGGAGCCAGCTACGTCGCCTTCGACCGCATCGACCGTGCTCCGGAGGAGATCGAGCGCGGCATCACCATCAACATCGCCCACGTCGAGTACGAGACGCCGACCCGGCACTACGCGCACGTCGACATGCCGGGCCACGCCGACTACGTCAAGAACATGATCACCGGCGCGGCCCAGCTGGACGGCGCCGTGCTCGTGGTTTCGGCGCAGGACGGCGCGATGCCGCAGACCCGTGAGCACGTCGTCCTGGCGCGCCGGATCGGGGTCGAGCACCTCGTGGTCGCGCTCAACAAGGCCGACCTCGCCGACGACGAGGAACTGCTCGACCTGGTCGAGCTCGAGGTGCGCGAGCTGCTCACCCGGTACGGGTTCGACGGCGACGCGGTGCCCGTGGTCCGGGTGTCCGGGCTGCGTGCGCTCGAGGGCGACCCGCGGTGGACGCAGCGGATCCTCGACCTGCTCGCCGCCGTCGACGAGCACGTGCCGATCCCGCCGCGGCGGCTCGACCTGCCGTTCCTGATGCCGATCGAGAACGTCCTCACCATCACCGGCCGCGGCACCGTCGTGACCGGCGCGGTGGAGCAGGGCACCCTCGCGGTCGGTGACGCGGTCGAGGTGATCGGGCTCGGCCCGGCGGTGGCCAGCGTGGCCACCGGGCTCGAGACGTTCGGCAAGCCGATGGACCGCGCCGAGGCGGGCGACAACGCCGCGGTGCTGCTGCGCGGGGTGAAGCGCGGCGAGGTCCGGCGCGGCCAGGTCGTCTGCCTGCCGGGCAGTGTCCGGCCGCACACGCGGTTCCGCGCGGACGTCCACGTGCTGTCGGCCGCCGAGGGTGGCAGGCGGACACCGTTCGCGGCGAACTACCGGCCGCAGTTCCACTTCCGCACCAGTGACGTCGTCGGGGTGGTCACCCTCGCCGACGGCGTCACGGTCGTCCGGCCGGGCGACGCGGCTTCGCTGACGGTGGAGCTGGGGCAGCCGGTCGCGATGAGCCCGGGCCTCGGGTTCGCCATGCGCGAAGGCCGGCTGACGGTCGCCGCGGGCACCGTGCGCGAGGTGCTGGACTGAAGATCGGGCTCGTCCCCGCCGGGAGGCGGGGACGAGCTTGACTCATCCGATCAATTGCTCTTAGCTGAAGACGCATCCCGATCCGCCGTCGGAAGCACCTTGGCGTGTTTCTGCCGTGGCGAAGTAAGGGAGTTGTCGTGGGAAGAGCGTTGAGCCGCCGCCGTGCCGTGGCCTGGGGAGCCGCGGGCGCTGCGGGTGTGGCACTGCCATTGGTCGGATCTCCGGTAGCTGGGGCCGAAGAATTCGGGAGCCCGCCGGGCCGCTTCTTCGACGTCACGAGGTTCGGTGCGAAAGGCGACGGGCGCACGATCGACACCGCCGCGATCAACCGCGCGATCGACGCGGCCGCGACCCGCGGCGGCACCGTGTACTTCCCGGCCGGCACGTACGCGAGCTATTCGATCCACCTCAAGAGCACCATCGCGCTGTACCTCGCGGCCAACGCGACGATCCTGGCCGCCGCCCCGGCCGGCGGGCAGGGCTACGACCCGGCCGAACCGGGCGCGGGCAACCCGTACCAGGACTTCGGGCACAGCCACTGGCACAACAGCCTGATCTGGGGCGAAAACCTCGAGAACGTCACCATCGAGGGCCCCGGCAAGATCGACGGGAAGGGCCTGGTCGCCGGCGGCAGCGCGGAATCCCTGCCGCTCAACGGGAACAAGGCGATCGCGCTCAAGCTGTGCCGCAACGTCGCGATCCGCGACATCACCATCGTCAACGGCGGGCACTTCGGCATCCTCCCCACCGGCGTCGACAACTTCCGCATCGACGGCGTGGTGATCGACACCAACCGCGACGGCATCAACATCGACTGCTGCAAGAACGTCCGGATCGCGAACACGACGGTGAACTCGCCGAACGACGACGCCATCGTGCTCAAGAGTTCGTACGCGCTGAACCAGGTGCGCGACACCGAAAACGTGACCATCGACAACTGCTTCGTCAGCGGCTACGACCTCGGCACCCTCGTCGGCGGCACGTTCAAGACGGCGGCGTCCTACGGCCGCACCGGCCGCGTCAAGTTCGGCACCGAGTCCAACGGCGGCTTCCGCAACATCGCGATCTCCAACGTGGTCTTCGAGCACTGCCGCGGCCTGGCCCTGGAAACGGTCGACGGCGGGTGGCTGGAGGACGTCACGATCAGCAACCTGACGATGCGCAACATCCAGATGCCGCTGTTCCTCCGGCTGGGCGCGCGGATGCGCGGGCCGGCGGGCATCCCGGTCGGATTCCTGCGCCGGGTGAGCATCAGCGACGTCACGACGATCGACGCGGATCCGCGGTACCCGTCGTGCTTCGCCGGGATCCCGGGCCACCCGATCGAGGACGTCAAGCTGAGCAACATCCGCCACCACCTGGCGGGCGGCCTCACCCCGGGCGACGCCGTGCAGAACCCGCCGGAGCTGGAGACCGCGTACCCGGAGCCGTCGATGTTCGGCACCCTCCCGGCGTACGGCTTCTTCGTCCGCCACGCCCGGGGAATCAGTTGGGACAACGTGGACGTCCGCTTCGGCAAGCCGGACACGCGCCCGGCGTACGTCCTGCGGGACGTGGCCGACGCCGACGTGCACCACTGCCGCGCGGACAAGGTGGCGGGCACGCCGACGTTCGTCCTCGACGGGGTGGACGACTTCCGGGTGAGCGACGGCCGTCCGGTGCCGGAGGCCCGGGTCGATCACGCGGATCACCAGGAGCTGTAGGGAGTTCCGGCCGGGCCCCGGCGCCGCCGCGGGACCCGGCCGGTCAGCGGCCGCGCAGTTTCGGGCGGGCCAGGCCGACCACGGAAAGGGCGATCAGGGCCACCGCGGCCACCGCCGCGATCACCGTCAGGACGGGCGCCCGGCCTTCGGTGCCGGTCAAGGTGAGGATGCTCGAGACGAGCAGGATCGCTCCCACGCCCAGGTAGACCAGCACAGGGAAGCCGTCGTCGGGATGATGTGCCAACGCCGTTCGGCCATCGAGACCTCCTCGATCGGGTGCCTTTCCGGACTGCCCCGATCGGGAGTCGATCAAACCGGAGCCGCCCGGCGATCACGTCGCCCGCGAACCTGCCGGCTCGCGGGCGCCGGACCGGGCGTTCCGGTGAACGGAACGCCTGACTGTCGTCAGCTGTGGCCGCGGTGCGACGGTCTGGACATGGCTCCCGTGATGGCGGCGATCGTCGGCCCCGGCAACATCGGCACCGATTTGCTGGCGAAGCTGCGACGCAGTGAAGTGATCGAAGTCGGGTACGTGGTCGGCGTGGTCGAGTCGGACGGTCTCGAGCGCGCCCGCGCGCAAGGGATCGCGGCGTCCGCCGAAGGCGTGGACTGGCTGCTGCGCCGGGATCCCCTGCCGGAACTCGTGTTCGAGGCGACGTCGGCGAAGGCGCACGCCGCGAACGCCCCGCGGTACGAGGAAGCCGGCATCCAGGCGATCGACCTGACCCCGGCGCACCTCGGCCCGATGGTGTGCCCGCCGGTGAACCTCGGCGCGCACCTCGACGCGCCGAACGTCTCGATGATCACCTGCGGCGGCCAGGCCACGATCCCCATGGTGCACGCCGTTTCCCGGGTCGTGACGGTGCCGTACGCCGAGATCGTCGCGTCGGTCGCTTCGCGCGGCGCGGGGCCGGGGACGCGGGCGAACATCGACGAGTTCACGCGCACGACGTCGCAGGCGGTGGCCGAGATCGGCGGCGCCGGGCGGGGCAAGGCGATCATCATCCTCAACCCGGTCGAGCCGCCGATGATCATGCGGGACACGGTGTTCTGCGCGATTCCCGCCGACGCCGATCGCGACGTGATCACCGCGTCGATCCACGAGATGGCCGAGGAGGTCCGCAAGTACGTGCCGGGGTACGCGCTGCGGGCGGATCCGCAGTTCGACGACGCACGCGAAGACTGGGACGGCAACGCGCGGGTCGGCATCTTCCTCGAGGTCCGCGGCAACGGCGACTACCTGCCGGAGTACGCCGGGAACCTGGACATCATGACCGCCGCGGCCGCCCGCGTCGGAGAGCTGATGGCGCGCGCGAAGCAGGAGGTGCCCGCATGAGTGAGCCGGCGAACGAATCGAATGTCACCGGTCGCCCGGAGTTGAAGCACGACGTCCGGATCGTCGACACGACGCTGCGCGACGGCAGCCACGCCATGGCGCACCGCTTCACCGAGCAGCAGGTGCGCGACACGGTGCGCGCGCTCGACGGCGCGGGCGTCGAGGTGATCGAGGTGACCCACGGCGACGGCCTCGGCGGCTCGTCGTTCACCTACGGCTTTTCCGCAGTCGACGAGCTACGCCTGATCGCGGCGGCGCGCGAAGAGGCGAAGCAGGCGAAGATCGCGGTGCTGCTCGTGCCCGGGATCGGCACGGCCGAGGACCTGCAGCGCGCGTTCGACGCGGGCGCGGAGATGGTCCGGGTGGCGACGCACTGCACCGAAGCCGACGTCTCGCCGCAGCACTTCGGCCTGGCGCGCGAACTCGGGATGGAAACGGCCGGGTTCCTGATGATGGCGCACCGGACGTCGCCGGAAGACCTGGCGAAGCAGGCCCGGATCATGGTGGACGCGGGCTGCCAGGCGGCGTACGTGACGGACTCGGCGGGCGCGTTGCTGATGCACGAGGCCCGCGCGCGCTTCGAGGCGCTGGTCGCGGAGGTCGGCGACACGGCGTGGGTCGGCTACCACGGGCACCAGAACCTCTCGCTGGGCATCGCGAACTCGGTCCTGGCGTACGAGGCGGGCGTGCGCTACATCGACGGCTCGCTGTGCGCGCTCGGCGCCGGCGCGGGCAACTCGCCGACGGAGGTCCTGGCGGCGGTGTTCGACCGCCTGGAGGTCGACACGGGCCTCGACGTCGGCCGCCTGCTCGACGCGGCCGAGGAGGTGGTCCGCCCGTACCTGCAGCGCTGGCCGAAGATGGACCGCAACGCAATCGTCCAAGGCTGGGCCGGGGTCTACTCGAGCTTCCTGCTGCACGCCGAGCGCGCGGCGGAGCGCTACGGCGTCCCGGCGCAGGCGATCCTGCGCCGGTGTGGCGAGCTCGCCCTGGTGGGCGGGCAGGAGGACATGATCATCGACGTGGCGGTGCAACTGGCGGCGGAAGGATAGGCAACCGGACGCCGGGTTCGGGCGTGAGAAGGGCATGGAGACCGACCCGACCCTGGACGACGCGCCGGACATCCCCTGGCCCGTGCGCCGCCGCGCGCTGCGAACGGGCCCGATCCGGCGGGCGTCGTGGTTGCGGCGCCTCCCCGCGGTGTCCGTGGACCTCGTGCTGCACCTCCTGGTGGCGGTCGAGGCCGCGGCGGTGGTCGACGCGCAGGTGGGGGTCGCTTTCGTGGTCACGTTGGTGGCGACCTACCTCGCCGTCTCCTTCGGGCACCGCGTGTTCCTGCAGCGGTGGTGGGGCGCCACGATCGGCAGGCTGGTCGTCGGCCTGCGCAGCGCGGACCCGCGAACGGGCCGCCCGCCGACCGTGCGCCGGCTCGCCTTCGGCTGGCTGTACGGCCTGCTCATGACCGTTGCCGCCGTGCTCCCTTAACCGGCGAACCGGTCCAGCGCGGCGAGCTTCCAGCCGCGTTTGACGTCACTGGCGCGGTGCCCGGACCGATCGTCGACGAGCAGTTCGGCGCCCGGCCACGCTCCGGCCAGTTCCCACGCGGTCGTCACCGGGCAGCTGAGGTCGAGCCGGCCGTGGACCAGCACGCCGGGGATGCCCGCGAGGCGCCCGGCGTCGCGGATCACCGCGCCCTCCTCGAGCCAGCCGGCGTGCGCGTAGTAGTGCGTGGTGAGCCGGACGAACGCCAGCAGCGCGTCGTCCGGAGGTCCACTGTGGACTTCGGTGGCGGCGCCCGGTTCCAGAGACAGGACCGTTTCCTCCCAGGCGTTCCACGCGAGGGCGGCGTGGTCCCGCCGGTCCGGGTCCGTCATCAGGTGGGCGTAGGCGCCGACGACGTCATCGTCCCCGGCGACGTCGCGGAATCGTTGCCACGCTTCGGGGAAGAAGCGGCCGGCACCGCGGTAGAGCCAGTCGATCTCCGATCGGCGCGTCGTGCTGATCGCGCTGACCACGATCTCCGTCACCCGGTGCGGGAAGCGCTCGGCGTATACCAGCGCGAGCGTGGTGCCCCACGAACCACCCGTCACCAGCCAGCGTTCGATGCCGAGGTGCTCCCGGAGCCGTTCGAGGTCGGCGACGAGGTGGTCGGTGGTGTTGTGCCGCAGCGACGTCGCGGGGTCGGCCGCGTGCGGACGGCTCCGGCCGCAGCCGCGCTGGTCCAGCAGCACGACGCGGTACCGGGCCGGATCGAACATCCGCCGCATGCCGGGCGTGCAGCCCTGGCCGGGGCCACCGTGCAGCACGACCGCCGGTTTGCCGTCCGGGTTCCCGCAGGTCTCCCAGTACACGTGGTGCCCGTCGCCGACGTCGAGCAGCCCGTGGTCGTAGGGCTCGATGGGCGGGTGGAGTTCGATCACCCGCCCATCCTGCCCGAGCCGTGCGTCAGGCGGGTGCGCCGAACCACTCGTGCAAGGCCGCTTCGAGGCCGGCCGTCGAACCGTCCTCGCACGCCCAGGCGATGTGCCCGTCCGGCCGGACCAGCACGCCGGTCAGCGCCGGCTCGCTGTCGCACTTCGCGGTCAGCACGTTCACGCGCCCGGCCCAGCCGGCCGCCGTCTCGCGCAGACCGGCGTCGTCGGCGAGATCGAGCAGGAGGGCCCGGCCGTCGTGGAGACGCTCGCCGAGCCGGGTGCCGTCGGCGAAGGCGAAGTCGGGCGCGGCGCGGCCGGTGAGGTCGTGCTCGCCGTCGATCGGGTAGCGGTGCAGGACGCCGGACAGCTTCTTGGCGAGGTAGGTCGCGCCGTCACCGGTGAACAGCAGGTCGGTGACGACCTGGCGCAGCGCCTTCGTCCGCACGTCGCTGCGCATCAAGGCGACCTGCGCCCGGGTCCACTCGAGAACCCACTCGCCGATCGGGTGCCGCTCGGTGGTGTAGCTGTCGAGCAGGCCGTCGGGCGCCCAGCCCTGGATGGTCGCGCCGAGCTTCCAGCCGAGGTTGACGGCGTCGCCGATGCCGAGGTTGAGGCCCTGCCCGCCGAAGGGGGAGTGGACGTGCGCCGCGTCCCCGGCGAGCAGCACGCGGCCCAGGCGGTAGGTGCTCGCCTGGCGCGCGTTGTCGGTGAAGCGCGTCGCGCTGTGGACCTGGGTCACCCGGACGTCGGCACCGGAGACCCGCCGGAAGCTGTCTTCGAGCTCCTGTGCGGTGATCGGCGCGTCCCGGTCTTCGGGCGGCCCGTCGAACTCGACGGTGAGGATCCGCCCGGGCGTCGGACCGTGGACGTAGAGCCCGCCGGTGCCGTGCTGCCACCCGGCGGGCAGCGCGTCGGCGCCGGTGAGTTCGGTGAGCGCCTGCCGTCCGGTGATGGCGGGATCGGTCCCGGGGAACTCGAACCCGGCCAGCTTCCGCACCCGGCTGCGTCCCCCATCGCACCCGACGAGCCACCCGGCCCGCACAAGTTCCTGATCGCCGAGCCGCACGGTGACGCCATCGTCGTCGGCGTCGAACCCGGTGAGCTCGACACCACGCCGGACCTCGACCCCCAGCTCGGCGGCGCGGGCGGCGAGGATGGCCTCGACGTCCTGCTGCTGGATGACGACGACCCGGGCGGCGGGCCCGACGTCCCGGAAGGCGGGATCGTCGAAGTCGACCCCGCCCGAGGTCACCATGATCCCGGCGAAGTGCCCCACCGGAACGGCGTTCGGCCCACCCCCGCCGCGCGATTCGAGGAACTTCTGGATCTGCGCGAAGTTCCGCTGCACGACCGCGTCCATCGCGGGCAGCAGCCCCCGCCGGTAGAAGGCTTCGGCAGTGGTCAGGTTGACCGACCCCGCCTTGATCGTCTGGTCCGGTTCGGGCAGTCGTTCGACGACGAGCACGTCCACGCCCGCCAGCCGCAGTTCACAGGCCAGCATCAAGCCGACCGGTCCGCCCCCGGAGATCACCACATCCCTGTTCATGGCTCCGATGATGCCGCGAAACTTATACCGAGTCAAACTTTAGGCTCGGTCTATACTCTCTGCTCATGGCTGACCCCGGACTGCGCGAGCGGAAGAAGCAGGCCACCCGCCTGCTGATCTCCAACGTGGCCACAGGCTTGTTCATCGAGCGAGGCTTCGAGGAGGTGACGGTCGCGGAGATAGCCGAGGCGGCGGGCGTCTCGAAGATGACGGTGTTCAACTACTTCCCGCGCAAGGAGGACCTGTTCCTCGACCGCCACGTGGACCGCCTGGCGGAGCTGACCGCGGTGGTGACCTCCCGGCCGGCGGGGGTGTCGCCTTGTGAGGCGTTGCGTCGTCACCAGCATTCGCTGTTGTCTTCCGGGCATCCGCTGTCGGGGGCGATCGCGGGCGGGCCGGGGTTCTGGTGGGTGCTGACGTCGAGCCCGGCGTTGATGGCGCGGTGGTACGAGCAGGAGCGGGAGATCGCGGAGGCGTTCACTGCGGTGCTGGTCGAGGAGAGCGGGGAGGCGTTCCGGTCGCGGATGGTGGCGAACCTGCTGACCACGGCGATCACGACGGTGTTCGCGCACGCGATGGGCCGGATCGTGGCGGGGGATGACGCCGAGGTGGTCCGGCGGGAGCAGGTGGCGGTGATCGACCAGGCTTTTGACCTGGTGGAGCACGGCGTGGGCGATTTTCCGGCTTAATGTGCTGACCGAATCGGCAATGATCACAATTTTTGGCCAAATGCCAATAGCGGCGTACGCGCTACGCGTGGACCAAAGGCACGGTCACCCCACGCGTAGTTGGCTGGTCTCGTGCGGGCACAATGGCCTCGCGCGGCGCGCTCCGCGTATCCGTTGGGTTAGAGCTGTCGTGGCCGAGTAGGACGGTGCCGTGCCCCAGGTCTTCATCTCGTACGCACACGACTCCTCGGAACACCGAGCGGCGGTACGCGATTTCTGGGCGTTCCTGAGAAGCTGCGGTGTCGACGCAACGTTGGACTGGGCGGCCGGCTCTGAGCGACGTGACTGGGCGTTGTGGGCGGCGGACCAGGTTCAGTACGCGGATTTTGTGCTGGTCATAGCGTCGCCAGGCTACAAGGCATCGGCGGAGGCGCGCGAGGAGCGCGGTACACGGTTCGAGTCGCAACTGATTCGCGAGTTCCTGGCCAGTGAGACAAACCAGGCCCAGCGATTCGCGGCTGTCGTGCTACCCGGGCAGTCGGTCGACGACGTCCCGGAGTTCCTGGCCGCCTCGCGGCTCTCCACTCTGCACGTCGTCAGGGACTTGACGGTGGCCGGCGCGGAAAGCCTGCTGCGCTTGGTCACGAACCAGCCGGCGTACCTGAGACCCGAACTCGGCCCTGCGCCGAAATTGGAGCCCCGGCTTCCACCGCGCGGCCCGGCTGTGGTGCTTCTGGCCACCGAGTGGTCGTCCGCGAGAGGTGGGTTGAGCACCTTCAACCGGAACTTGTGCTGCGCGCTTGCGGCGCGAGGCGCGGAAGTCGTCTGCGTCGTGCTCGCGGCCACCGACGCTGACGTCCAGGACGCCAAGGCGCGCAACGTCTCGCTCCGGGTGGCGGTCCGTCCGCCAGGAGGTTCGGATGATGCGGCCCTCAGTGGGCTGAGTGCCCTTCCCGAAGGTTTCCATCCGGACTACATCATCGGTCACGGCCGGGTGACCGGTCCGGCAGCCTTCCAGATGGCCGAACGTTTTCCCGAGGCCAGGCGGCTGCACGTCATCCACATGGCGCCGGATGAGATCGAGTGGCACAAACCTGGCCGCAAGGACGACGCGGGTGAACGCAGCGAAAAACGCCATCAGCTCGAGCTCGATCTGTCGCGTACTGCTCACGCCACCGTCGCGGTCGGGCGTCGGCTCTACAACAGGTACCTGCGCGACCTCAACGCTTTCGAATCGGCTCGGATCCTGAATCTGGTTCCGGGATTCGATGTGGCCGAATATCGCTGCGAGACGCCGCCTCCTGGTGCGCCCTGGAAGATCTTGGTGGCAGGCCGTGTCGAAGACGCCGAGTTGAAGGGGTTGGACATCGCGGCCCGGGCGGTCGGGCTGTTCGTGCGGAACCGGCCCCAGGCCGCGCCGCGAGTCGAACTGGTTGTCCGCGGTGCCCCTTCGGGAGAATCGGAACAGCTGCGCAAGCAACTGCTCGAGTGGGCTGGAACGCCGGCGTTGGACGTTGTCGTACGTCCCTATGCGGTAGAGCAGGACAGCATGATCGCTGACCTGAAGACCTCGACATTGGTGCTCATGCCCTCGAGGAAGGAGGGCTTCGGGTTGATGGGTCTGGAAGCCGTCGCTGCCGGTGTCCCGGTACTGGTCAGTGGATCGAGCGGGCTCGGTGAGCACATGCAGGAAGCGCTGGAGCCCGAAGATTCGGACCGGGTGGTGATCCCGGTCAGCGGTCAGTTCGAAGCCGACGCCGAGGACTGGTGCCGGCACATCCACGCGACGCTCTACGATCGCCCTGCCGCGTTCGCGAGAGCTGCGCACATCCGCGAAGCGTTGGTTGACCGGTACACATGGGCGAAGGCGGTCACCGAGTTGCTGGCGTCAGTCTGATGAACGTCGAAATACAGCATTACGAGCGCTAATGTTCCGTAAGAAACTTTAGCTGGAGTAACGCCCCGCCCGCTCATACGGTGACGGGGTGCTTCCTCTCCTCCTGGCCGGGTTCGGAACCGGCCTCTCGTTGATCGTGGCGATCGGCTCGCAGAACGCCTTCCTCCTCCAGCAAGGCCTGCGCGGCGGCGCCGTGGCCCCGCTCGTCGTCATCTGCGCCGTGTCGGACCTGGCGCTGATCGGGCTCGGGGTCAGCGGAATCGGGGCCGTGCTGGAGCAGTGGCCGACCGCGATCGGGGTCATTGCTGTCGGCGGTGGGCTGTTCCTGCTCGGGTACGGTGCGCTCGCCGCGCGGCGGGCCTTGAGGCCGTCCGTCATGGTCGTGGGGGAGGAGCGCACCCCGTTGCGGAAGGCTGTTCTGGCCTGCGTTGCCTTCACCTGGCTCAACCCGCACGTCTACCTCGACACCGTCCTGCTGCTGGGCTCGGTCGCCGTTGCTCATGGGGATGGGCGGTGGCTGTTCGGGGTGGGGGCCGGGATTGCCAGTGCTGTCTGGTTCAGCGCTCTCGGGTTCGGGGCCAAGCGGCTTGCCGGCGTGTTCGCGAAGCCGATGGCGTGGCGCGTGCTGGACGTCGTGATCGCCGTGACCATGACCGGGCTGGGTGCCGGCATGCTGCTCAGCCGCGTCTGATCACCAGAGAGCCGAAGCCGGTGGCCGCTCCAGGTCCAGGAGGAACTGCTTGCGCTGAATTCCGCCTGCGTAGCCCGTCAGCTTTCCGCCTTTGCCGACGACGCGGTGGCACGCCACCAGGATGCTCAGCGGGTTGCGCCCCACCGCCGCGCCGACCTCGTGTGGCAGGCCGCCGGCCGCTCGGGCCAGATCGCCGTACGTTGCCGTGGCGCCGTAGGGGATCGACGTGATCTCCGCCCATACAGCGCGGTCGAAGTCGGGGCCGGTCGCCTGTGCCGGGACGTCGAATGCGGTGCGCCGGCCGGCGAAGTACTCCTTCAGCTGCCGGGCTGCCTCGGGGAACGCCGTGTCGTCGCGGTCGCCGAATGTCGTGCGGTCCGGGTGGGTCCAGTGGTTCGGGAAGTACAGGCCGGTCACGACGTCGCCGTTGCCGACAACGGTCAGGGGGCCGATCGGGGAATCCAGTACTGCGTGCTTCATCAAGTCTCCCAAGTGGTGCCGTCCGCGCGGGCGCCGCGCAGGCCGGGGAGTGGGTAGCCGGCCAACGTGTCGGTCGCGAATGTTCGATGTGGACTCCAGGACGTCGACAGGAGCAGCCGCCGGGACATTCCGGCCCAGCTCGCCGGGGATGCGCTGACCACCCACGCGTCCGGCGCCGGCGTCGCGAAGCGGCTGGCCTGGCGCAGCCACGACGCCGCCGTCTCGGGCCAGGCCACCGCGGCCAGCACCAGGCCGCCCCACGCGGCCGCGATCCGGTCGCCGTCCGCGCGGGAAGCGGAGTCCGTGCCGATCACGATGTGCCGTGCCCGGCCGAGCAAGCCGAGGAGTGCCTCGAGCTCGAGGGAGGTCATGCCGCGTCGTGGAAGACGAGGCCGAGCGTGTGACGGCGGCCCGAGCGGACCGCTGACACGCCGTGGCGGACCGGGGCCGCCGACCAGCCGCGGGCCGAGCGGACCGGGCGGTCGCGGGTGGTGAACACCAGGCCGTGGCCCTGCGGGATGAGCGTGGCCGTGCCGCGGGACTGGGCGCGTGGCCGCTGCTCCACCAGCAGGAACTCGCCGCCGGTGTGGTCGGTGCCCGGGTCGTTGAGGTTGATCACCACCTGCAGCGGGAACACCTTGTCGCCGTAGAGGTCGCGGTGCAGTGCGTTCCAGCCGCCCGTCTCGTAGCGCAGCAGGATCGGTGTCGGCCGCTGCTGGCCCGCGGCGTGGCACACCGCCAGCCATCCGTCCAAAGTGGACGGCCACTCGGCCGCGCGGCCCAGCCGGGCGGCCCAGTCCCGCGCGATCGGCAGCAGCCGCGGGTAGAGGGCCTGCCGCAGCCGCTGCACCGGTTCCGGGAACGGCGACGCGAAGTAGTGGTAGTCGCCGTTGTCCCCGAAGCGGTGCCGGCGCAGGTTCACCGTCGCCCGGAAGTGCGATGGCTCGTCCCACAGCGCGACCAGCCGCGCGCACTCGGCCGGGGTGAGCAGCGGGGGCAGAAGCGCGCAGCCGTAGTCGTCCACCTCGGCCGCCACCGCGGCCCAGTCGGCTGCGGCGACGCGCTCTTCGAACGTCGTCACGCCGCCTCCATCGTCAGCAGGGCCCGCTTGGCCTCCTCGCCGCCGGCGTACTGGCCGTACGACCCGTCGGACCGGACGACCCGGTGGCACGGCAGCACCACCGGCACCGGGTTGAGCGCGCACGCGGTGCCGACCGCGCGGACCGCCTTCGGGCTTCCGGCCGCCGCCGCGACCTGCGCGTAGCTTTCCGTCCGGCCGTACGCGATCTCGTGCAGGTGGTCCAGCACGGCCCGGCGGAACCCCCGCGCCAGCCGGAGATCCAGCGGGACGTCGAAGTCGTGCCGCTCGCCGGTGAAGTACTCGTCGAGCTGCCGGGCCACCGGATCGAGGCGGGCCGGGGCCCGGAGGACCCGCGGGCTGATCAACGCCGCCAGCTCGGCCAGCACGGCCTCGTGGTCCTGGCGGTCGAAGGCCACCTTCACGAGGCCCTCCTCGGTCGCCGCCAGCAGCAGCGGCCCCACCGGGGAGTCGACCGTGTGGTAGGCGACGTCCAGCAGTCCCTCGCGGTCGGCGTCGGCGACGAGCCGCTCGTGCATCACCCTCGAATCGAGCAGGACCTCGTTCGTGAAGAACTGGAACATGTCCGTCATGAGTGCGCTCCTTCCAGGGGGTAGCAGGCCCGCAATGTCTTGACGCCGTCCGCGGCCGCCCGGCGGGCGGCGTCGACGGTGCCGCCGGTGATCTCCGCGATTTCGCGGTACGGCAGCCCGGCCAGGTAGTGGTAGGCGACGGCGAGGCGTTGCTTGTCCGGCAATCTCGCCAGCGCGTCCCACAGGTCGCCGTTCCACGCGTCCGTGCGGCCGGGCCCGTCCGGGACCTCCTCGACCGGGATCGGGTGGCGGGCCTGCGCGCGGGTGACGTCGACGGCCTTGCGGTGCGCGATCGTGACGAGCCACGCCTGGACGTTGGCGTCCGCGGGCAGCTCGGGGTACGCCTTCAACGCGGCCAGGAAGGTTTCCGACCAGGCGTCTTCGGCGTCGGCCGGCCCGAGCACGGCCCGGCAGACCCGGAGGACCATCGGCCCGTGCTCGGCGACGACTTGCTCGAACGGTTTCACGATCACACCAGGTAGACGTCCGGGAGCGCCGGAACGTGAGATCACGATTCCGCGGTACCGGTCACGACGGTCGCGCCCAGCTCGTCACAGGAGTGCACGCGCGACGACAATCCCGCCCCGGCAAGGATTTCCGCGAGCACCGGCGCCTGCCGCTCACTCGATTCGATCAGCAGCGTCCCGCCCGGTGCGAGCCAGTCCGGCGCGCCCGCGGCGACGCGCCGGGCGAGGTCCAGGCCGTCCGCGCCGCCGTCGAGCGCCACCAGCGGCTCGTGCAGGCGAGCCTCCGGCGGCATCGTCGAGACGGCGTCGGTGGGGACGTACGGCACGTTCGCCAGCAGGACGTCGACCCGCGAAAGCAGGGACGACGGCAGCGCGTCGTAAAGATCGCCCTGGTACACGGCGGCAAAGGGGAGGTTCAGCCGCGCACACTCGACCGCGGCGGGCTCGACGTCGGCGGCGTGCAGCTCACGCGGTGGGCGCGCCGCGGCGAACGCGGCGCCCAGCGCCCCGGAGCCACAGCACAGATCGAGCACCACCGGGCCCGGGGGAGCGAGCGAGACGGCGACGTCGACCAGGAACCCGGTGCGATGCCGCGGCACGAACACCCCGGGGCGCACGGTGATCCGCAGGCCGTGGAACTCCGCCCAGCCCAGCAGGTGCTCCAGCGGCAGCCCGGCGACGCGGCGTTCGACGAGCGCGGCGAGCTCCGCGGGGGTCGTGGCCGCGGCGACGAGGAGATCGGCCTCGTCCTCGGCGAACACGCAGCCCGCGGCGCGCAACCGGGAGATGACCGTAGGAGTGTCCAACAAGGGACGAAGCCTACAAGACCTGCACCGCGTCCCCGACGTTCAGCCCGTCGAAGAACGCCGCCGAATCGGCGTCGGTCAGGTGAACGCAGCCGTGCGAGGGCGCGTCCAGCGGCCCGGCGTGGAAGGCGATGCCGCCGGCGGCGAAGAACACCGAGTTGGGCATGTCGGTGCCGTACTGGCTGCTGCGGTGCTCGCGGTCCTTCCACGCGACGTGGAACGACCCGGCGGGC
This sequence comes from Amycolatopsis sp. lyj-109, assembly GCF_046548995.1. Taxonomy (NCBI): domain Bacteria; kingdom Bacillati; phylum Actinomycetota; class Actinomycetes; order Pseudonocardiales; family Pseudonocardiaceae; genus Amycolatopsis; species Amycolatopsis sp. lyj-109. Next base: position 93,213 of record NZ_JAJPWR010000010.1, on the reverse strand, counting down.
GTCGCCTGGTCGGGTGGCCCGAACCCGGCCGGGACCGGGCCGCGGACCACCTTGCCGTCCCGCAGCAGCCAGGCCAGCCGCTGCGCCAGGCTCACGCAGGCACCGGTCGTGACGGCGCACGGCGGCGTCGGCGGGGGTGTGGGCGTAGGTGTGGTGGTCGTGGCCGGTGTGGCCGACGTGGTGGTCAGCGGCATCGGCTCGGCGATCGGGCTCGGCGTCGTGGTGCGCGGCGCCGAGCAGGCCGCCGTGACCAGCACCGCCCCCAGCAGAGGCACCACCCCGGTCCTGCGCATCCGTCGTCCCCTCGCCGAAGGTCCTGCCGGGGATCAGTACGGGTGAACGGCCCCGAAGGTTGAGCGCGGGTGGGTTACCCCGGCCGGGCGACGCCGAATCGCTACTCCTGCGGGACCGTCACCACCCACCGGCTGGGACGGCGGCGCAGGTAACCCCACCAGTACAGCGCCGACACCACGAGGACCCCGGCGGTGATGCCGAGGTCGAGCGCGCTCTGCTCGACCAGGACGTAGGCCAGGGCCGCGACGGCCAGTGCCGGCACGAGCGGCCACGCCGGCATCCGCCACACGTGCGGCTTCCGGTGCCGCGCCCGGCGCGCACCGAGCGCGGCGGCCGCGACGCTCAGGTACAGCGCCACGACGGCGACCCCGGTGACGCCGCTCAGCGTGTCCACCGGCACGAAGCAGAGGACGGCTTCGGACAGCCCGGTCACCAGGGTCGCGACCCACGGCGCGCCGAACCGCTCGCTCACCACGCTCATCGCGCGGTTGACCGGCGCCGGCCAGGCCTGGTCGCGCGCGGAAGCGAAGAGCACCCGCGAGTTCTGGATGACCATCACGATCACCGCGTTGACGATCGCCGCCGCGATGCACAGGCTGATCGCGACCCCGACGGCGCTGCCGCTCCAGCCGGTGACCAGCGCGGTCAGGTCGACGCCGGCGAGCGCGGCGGTGTCCGGCACGGCCAGGGTGATCGCCACGACCGGCACCAGGATGACGACGGCGCTGATGCCGAGCGTCCAGAACACCGTCCGCGCGACGGTCCGCCGCGGTTCCCGCATCTCCTCGGCGAGGTAGACGGCGGTACTGAAGCCCTGCACGACGAACAACGCGACGGCGAGCCCGGCGACGACGGCGATCAGCCCGATCCCGCTGGTGCCGAGGCTCGGCTTGAGCAGCACGGCCGGGCTCTGCGTGGTGTGCGTGAAGCCGAGCAGGGACACGACGAAGATCGCGACCAGCTCGATGACCAGGAAGATCCCGGTGATCCAGGCGTTGGAGCGCAGGTTCAGCAGCCCCATGAGAGTGCCCGCCAGCATGACGAGCGCGCCGGCGACCGAGGGGTTGATGTCGGCGACGGCGGCGAGGTAGTCGGCCACGCCGATCGCGATGATCGGCGGCACGACGAGGATGACGACGAAGGACAGCATGAACGTCAGCCAGCCGGCGAACCGGTTCGCCACCGTCGTCACCATCGCGTACTCGCCGCCGGCGCTCGGCACCAGCGTGCCGAGTTCGGAGTAGCAGAAGGCGATCCCGACGCAGAGCAGCACCGCGAGGGCGACGGCGAGCGCGGTGCCGGTGCCGAGATCGGCGAACAGCGGGGGCACGAGGACGAACAGCGACGACGCCGGCGTGACGCAACTGAGCGTGAGCAGCGTGCCGCCCCCGACGCCGATGGATCGGGTGAGGGTCTTCGTCGGTTTCGCGGTGGCGGGGAGGTCGGGCGGGGCGGGAGTACGGGGCATCGGCGTTCCCTCCGGCCGGGTGCAGGGTGCGACGGATGGAACAGCAGTGATTCGGTGTTGTCAACGCGTCTTCGACGACCGAAATCGTTGTCTGAACGGGCTAGGTCATTCGGATTCAGTCACTCATCGTCACAGCGGGGCGGGTTTGCCTGCGATCGCCCGTGTCGGGGATGATCCGGGGCGTGAGCAGCCAGGACACGACCGGCCGGCCCGCCCCGCCGGTGCTCGACGACATCTCGCGGCAGATCATCGCGCAGCTGCAGGAGGACGGGCGGCGCGCGTACGCGACGATCGGCAAGGCCGTCGGCCTGTCCGAGGCGGCGGTCCGGCAGCGGGTGCAGCGGCTGTCCGATTCCGGCGTCATCCAGATCGTCGCCGTCTCGGATCCGTTGCAGGTCGGGCTGTTCCGGCAGGCGATGATCGCGATCACCGTCGACGGCCCGCTGGAGCCGGTCGGTGACGCACTGGCCGAAATGGACGAGATCGCGTACGTGATCCTCTGCGCCGGGCGCTACGACCTGCTCTGCGAAGCCGTCTGCGCCGACGACGAGGCGCTGCTCCAGCTGATCTCCACGCGGATCCGCGCGCTGCCCGGCGTCCGGCACGCGGAGGTGATGGTCTACCTCAAGCTGCGGAAACAGACCTACCAGTGGGGCACTCGCTGACCGTGACGACTAAATCCGAAGGTCTTGTGTTTGAAGAAATCATGAATTAGTCGTCCAAGTTCGGCTGGACGACTGAATCGCTTGCGTATCGGGTCCGTGGCATGCGATAACCGGGGCATGACCACTTCTGCCGACCTCGCCCAGGCCGCTCGCAGCAACCTCTGGATGCACTTCACCCGGCACTCCGCCTTCGCCGAGACCGACGTCCCGGTGATCGTGCGCGGCGAAGGCCCCTACATCTGGGACGCCCGCGGCAAGCGCTACCTGGACGGGCTCGCCGGGCTGTTCGCGGTGCAGGTCGGTCACGGCCGCGAGGAACTCGCGGAGGCCGCGGCGCGGCAGACGAAGCAGCTCGCGTACTTCCCGCTGTGGGGGCACGCGCACCCGACGGCGATCGAGCTGGCTTCGCGGCTGGCCGCCGCGGCTCCGGGCGACCTCGACCGCGTGTTCTTCACCGTGAGCGGCGGCGAGTCCGTGGAGACGGCGTGGAAGCTGGCCAAGCAGTACTTCAAGCTCGTCGGGAAACCGGGGAAGCACAAGGTGATCAGCCGCGCGCTGGCCTACCACGGTACGTCGCAGGGCGCGCTGTCGATCACCGGCATTCCGGGCGCGAAGGCCGACTTCGAGCCGCTGGTGCCGAGCACCCTGCGCGTGCCGAACACGAACTTCTACCGCGCGCCCGAGCACGCCGACGACTACGAGGCGTACGGCCTCTGGGCGGCGAACCAGATCGAGCAGGCGATCGAGTTCGAAGGAGCGGACACCGTCGCGGCGGTGTTCCTGGAGCCGGTGCAGAACACCGGTGGCTGTTTCGTGCCGCCGCCCGGGTACTTCGCCCGGGTGCGCGAGATCTGCGACAAGCACGACGTGCTGCTGGTGTCCGACGAGGTGATCTGCGCGTTCGGCCGGCTGGGGTACGACTTCGCGGCCAAGCGGTACGGGTACCAGCCGGACATGATCACCACGGCGAAGGGCTTGACGTCGGGGTATGCGCCGCTGGGTGCGGTGCTGGCTTCGGAGCGGCTGATGGAGCCGTTCACCCGCGGCGCGACGACGTTCATGCACGGGTCCACCTACGGCGGGCACCCGGTGTCGTGTGCGGTGGCGCTGGCGAACCTGGACCTGATGGAGCGGGAGGACCTGTACGGCCACGTGCGGTCGCGGGAGACGGCGTTCCGGTCCACTTTGGACCGGCTGACGGACCTGCCGATCGTCGGGGACGTCCGGGGGGCCGGGTTCTTCTACGGCATCGAGCTGGTCAAGGACAAGGCGACCAAGGAGACGTTCTCGGCCGAGGAGTCGGAGCGGGTCCTGCGGGGGTTCCTCTCCGAGGCGTTGTTCGAAGGTGGGTTGTACTGCCGGGCCGATGACCGGGCCGAGCCCGTCGTGCAGCTGTCGCCGCCGCTGGTGTGTGATCAGGCGGAGTTCGACGAGATGGCGGAAATCCTGCGGGATGCGCTGACGCAGGCGTGGAAGCTGCTTTGACGGGGCGGCCTCCGGCCCCCGCGATCCACGATACCGGGGGCCACCGACGGTTCCGGCTCGCCGATGTCCTGAATGACTCATTCCGGACCTCGGACGTCCTGAATGAGTCATTCAGGACGTCCGGGCCGCTGGACCGATCGGGCGGGGAACGCACGTTCCGGGGCCCGGCCGCCGCGTTCCTGAGTACCGTGGAGCGCGGGGGACCGGGGGAGCGGCCGGTGACCGGCCCGCCCGTGTCCGCGCCGTTCGGCCGCGCACCCGGGAGGAGAACCCATGACCGCCACCACGGATACGCCGCGCCTGCCGTTCGAACGGCCGAACGTCCTGGAAATCGCTCCGCTCTTCGAGGTGCTCCGCCGGCAGGGGCCGGTGGTCGCCGTGACCACGCCGACCGGGGACCCGGCCTGGCTGGTCACCGGGTTCGAGCAGGTCCGGGCCGCGTTCACCGATCCGCGGCTCGGGCGGTCGCACCCGGCGCCGGAGGAGGCGTCGGCGCTTTCGAACGCCGCGATCCTCAGCCGGCCGCAGGGTGACCACGAGACCGAGCACGTCGAGCACGCGCGGATGCGGCGGATGCTCGTGCCCGCCTTCTCCGCCAACCGGATCCGCCGGCTCGCCGGGCACGTCCAGGAACTCGCCGACGGCTGCTTCGACGCCATGGAACAGGCCCGTCACGGTGACGGCCCGGTCGATCTGCACGAACACCTGTCGTTCCCGCTGCCCGTGCTGGTGATCTGCGAGCTGCTCGGCGTCCCGTACGAGGACCGGGACACCTTCCGGGTGCTGTCGGACCGGATGGGGCGGATGGACATCGGCGACGGCGCCGACGCCGCGCTCGACGAGTTCACCGCCTACATGAGCCGGCTCGCCGCCACGAAGCGGCGGGATCCCGGCCAGGACGTCGTCTCGGACATGGTCCGCGAGCAGGACGGCGACCCCTCGTTCGGGGACGACGCCCTCGCCCGGCTCGCCGCCGGGCTGTTGTTCGCCGGGCACGAGACGACCTCCAACCGGATCGACCTCGGCGTGCTCTACCTGCTCAGCGACCTCGCCCGCCGGGACGCGCTGGCCGCCGATCCCGATGGCCGGGTGCACGGTGTCGTCGAGGAAATCCTGCGGATGTCCGCCCCGAGCGGGCTCGGCGTGCTGCGGTACGCGCACGACGACGTCGAACTCGGCGGCGTCACGATCGCCCGCGGGGACGCCGTCGTGCTGTCGATCGCCGCGGCCAACCGGGACGAATCCGTGTTCCCCGCCGCGGAGACGTTCGACCCCGAGCGCAAGCCCAACTCGCACGTCGCCTTCGCCTACGGTGGCTGGTTCTGCATCGGCGCCAGCCTCGCCCGCACCGAGCTGCGCGTCGTGTTCGGGTCGCTGTTCCGGCGGTTCCCGGGGTTGCGCCTGGCCGTCGGCGTCGATGAACTCCACGTCCGGACCAACCGTGTCACCGGGGGAGTGGACCGCGTGCCGGTCCTCTGGTAGACCAACGGCGGTCGTGAGTGGAGGAAAAGACGTGACGTTGTGGGACAAGCTCGGGATGGACGACAAGCTCATCAAGGTGCTGACGGAGATCCCGCCGGGTCCCGACGCCGAGGAGTTCGGCCGGGCCTACGTCACCATCCACCAGCTGGCCGTCGAACTGGACCAGCGGTTTCCCGAGGTCCGCAAGCAACTCGACGTGCCGCTGGGCGGTGGCGCGACCCGGCACGCCGGGCTCGTCGAACTGCTCGGCAAGGAGCTGGTGGAGAAGATCAAGCGCTACGGCGACGTCTACCCGATCGAAGCCGCACAGCTGTCGTCGGTGCGGTTCCGGGAGGTGCGGCTCCGCGGCCCGGGCGGCCGTGACCTGGTCGGCGCGTCGAAGAAGGACCTGCCGTTGATCCGCCTGCGGCCGAAGGACTGAGGGTGCTCGCCCCGCCGCCGGTGCGGGTCCTGGTGGCCGAGCGCGATCCGGCGGTGCGAGCGCGCCTGAGCACGGTGCTCGACGAGGCGGACGGCGTCGAGCTGGTCGGCGCGGTCCCCGACGCGACGGCGGCCCGGGTCACCCTCCGCCGGCGGCTGCCGGACGTGCTGCTGCTGGACCTGCGCCTGAGCCCGCCGGAGGAGTTCCCCCGCCGTCCGGCGGTGGTGGCCCTGGCGACCTTCGACTCGGAGGCGGGCATCCTGCGCGCGCTGCGCGACGGCGCCGCCGGGTTCCTGCTGCGGTCGGCCCCGCGGCGGGACCTGATCAAGGTGGTCCGCCTGGCCGCGGACGGCCACGTCGTGCTGTCCCCGGACGTCTCCCGCCGGTGGGTGTCGGCGGCGACCCGGCTGTCCGGCCCGCGCGACGAGCGGCTGGCGGCGGTGGACCGGCTGTCGGCCAAGGAGACCGAGGTACTCGCGGCCGTGGGCGCGGCCCTGACGAACGCCGAGATCGCCGAGCGGCTGGACCTGCCGGAGCCGGTCGTGCGGGAGCACGTGGCGAGGGTGGTGCGGAAGCTCGGGTGTGCGCACCGGACGGGCGCGGGGTTGCTGGCCTACGAACGCGGGCTGTGCCGTCCGGGGCGTGACCGGCCCGAACCGGCCTGAACGACTCTTCCTGACGCCCGGCGTCAGGAAGAGTCGTCCGATTCAGGCGATCAGAAGCCCGCCAGGCCGTTCGGCACCCCGACACCGGTCGGGGCGTCGTAGCCCGGGCCCGCGACGCACAGGTAGTCGCCGCCGCACTTCGTACCGCCGCCTGCCGGGTCGTTGTGGCCCGTCGTCACGTCGGTGAACGCCCCCGTGTTCGCGTAGATGCCCGCCGGCTGGGTCACTCCCGCGTGCCCCGAACGGCCGATCAGGCCCGCGACGAACGGCGCCGAGGCGCTCGTGCCACTGGCCGGGAGCCACCCGCCCGCGTCCGCGAAGTGGATCGCGATGTCCTCGGCCGCCGCCGACACGTCCGCAACCGTCCGCTTGCCGCAGTGGGTGTCCTTCTGCCACTTCGGCTTCGCGATGTACGCCGAGCAACCGCTGCCGCCGTACGTCCAGGCCCACTCGGCCCAGCCGCGCGCGGAGTCGGGGTCGCGGGCCAGCGACGTCCCGCCGACCGCGACCGTCGAGGCCAGCACCGCCGGGTAGCTCGCCGCGGTGAAGCCGCTGTCGCCGGAGGAGGCCACCACCGTCACGCCCGCGTGCTGGTAGTGGCTCGCGTACGCCAGCGCCGCGCCGCCTTCGCGGGCGCCGTAGCTGTTCGACACGACCTTCGCACCCAGCCGCACCGCCGTGTCTTCCGTCTCCGCCAAGTCGGCGAACCCGGGCGAGTTCCCCTCCACGACCAGGATCCGGCAGGACGGACACGCCGCCGACACCATCGAAACGTCCAAAGTGGACTCCAAGGCCCAGCCGAAGTCGGCGGCCGGCAGCGGTGCCGCCGCGCCCTGCTGGTTCACCTTGCGGAAGCAGCCGTTCGCCGTCGTGCACGGCGGCAGGCCGTACTGCGCCCGGTACGCGGCCAGGTCGGCCTCCAGATTCGGCGCGTCGAAGGCGATCGAGATGCCGACGACGGTGTCCGGCCCCGCCGCGGCGGGCAACGCGTAGGCCGACGCCAGGTCGTCGGCACCCCAGCCGGCCGGGCCGAAGGCGCGCGCCGCGCCCGGCGTGTAGGTGGTGAGGCAGCGCAGCACGCCCGGCCGTTCGGGGCACGCCGCACGCGGCCCCGGAGCGGCGCTCGCGGCCGGCGTGACCACACCGGCGGCCGCCACCGCGGCGGCCAGCACCCCCAGCCATCTCCTGCTCATCGTGGACAGTCCCCTCATGACGTGTAGACGTGGTAGGCGGCGGTGATCGTCTCGGCGATGGTCGCGCCGGCGGCGTCGGCGGCCGTGACGCGCAAGGAGACGTCCGTGCCCCGGAACGCCTCCGTGGTCGCGGTGAAGTCCGCGTGGAAGACGCCGTTGCCGCGGGCGGTGACGGTGGCGTCCTGCCAGGTCGTGCCGTCGGTCGAGTACTGCACGGTCGCGGCGGTCACCGGCGAACCGGTGCTCTGCTGCAGGTGCCCCACCGTGAGGTCCAGGCCCTGCGGCCCGGACACCGTCGACCCGTCCGGCCGCAGCCCGCCGACCGCGTACCCCAGGGTCAGCAGCGGTTCGACCGCGCACTCCCGGTCCGGCCCGCCGTCCCCGCGGGCGCAGTACAGCGACGCGGGCAGGGTCACGCCTTCGACGTGCTGCGATTTCCACGTCCACTCGGTGTGGGTCGCGGTGCTCTGCCGGTACATCGGCCCGGTCCGCCCGGCGTCGATCGTGAGCCCCAGTGTCGAGGGGCCGGGCGCGACCTCCTGTTCGAAGGCGGCCGAGGTGGCGCCCAGTGGAGAGCCTTCGGCGAGGGTCGTGCCGTCCTGGGTGAAGCGGTAGGACCCGGTGACGGTGTCCCGGGACTCGCCGTAGAAGCCGAAGCCGGTGTGGCCGGGCTGGTTGTCGCTGAACGGCGTGATCGAGAACCGCAGCAGGTCGCCCGCCCGCGTCGCGCCCGGCAGCGTGTACGCCCGGCCGTCGTTCAGCGGCAGCAGCGCCACCTCGCCCACCGGGTGCAGCGGGAACCGGTTCCAGTCCTCGGTGACCGACGAGCCGCCCTGGTAGGTGTGGAACTGCTCGCGCTGGCCGCCGGCCCAGCCGGGGAACGGCCCCGGCAGCACGTACTTCGAGAACCCGCCGAACCACCCCAGGTCCGGCGCCGCCGAGACGTACTCGGTCTGCTTCCGGGGCAGCTGGATCGGGTGCGCCGGCCGGCCGCTGATGTCCTCGAACGTGAACATCCCGCTGCGCTGACGCAGACCGAGCGAGGAGTACTCGCTGAAGTAGGTGGCCTCGACCGCGGCGACGTCCTTCGCCGTGATCACGTACCGCTGCTGCGGAATCACGCCGATGCTCGCCTTCTGCAGCACGTATTCGTACGGCGTGCCCGGCCCGGGCGGGGACACGAGCCTGCTGTACGGGTAGGTCTGCAACGCCCCGGTGCGCACCGGGACACTCGTCGGCGACACCGAAATCGGCACGCCGGGCCCGGCGTCGAATTCGACGAGCAGCGCCGGCCCGGTCTTGGCGGCCCGGCGGAACAGGAAGCCGGTGTCGTCCAGCAGCGCCGGGCGCGGCGTCACCCAGGTCAGCTTGCTCGACGCCCGTTTCGCGTCGACGCGGACGGTGGCGTCCGCCTTCACCGCGAACTCCGGCTGCGCGCTGAACCGCAGCTCGGTCGGGTTGCCGTCGGCGTCGGTCGTCCAGAACACGCCGAGCGCGCTGTAGTTGCCGTCCGGCACGCTGAACTTGGCCGTGCCGCCGAAGAAGTAGTTGAAGTTCTCGTCCGCGGCGAGGGCGTTGCCGTCGTCGGTGTTGTAGAGGAACGCGATGCCGGTGTCGGCGGGCTTGCCCGCGATGTCGGTGGCGTCGACCGACACCGTCCGCATCACCGACCGCGGCTGGGCTGCCTGCCGCTTCGGCGCTCCCGGCAGGGCGTAGCGGACACCGCCGGCGAACAGGCCCTGGCCGCCGAACCGGCCGCGGGCACTGTCCTCTTTGAACTGCTTCGCCAGCGCGGCGCCGAAGGTCGCGGTGTCCACCGGGGCCTTGGTCCCGGCCAGCAGCGCCTTGACGTCGAACAGGCTCAGGTCGAGGCCGCGTCCGAGGTAGGGCAGCGCGGTGCCGGGGACCTCGTAGTCCCGGCCGCCGAGGCGCAGGTGCACCAGCGCCCGCGCCATGCCCTTGTCCGCGGCGGGCTGCACGTCGAACGTGTCCCGGCCGTCCGGTGCGGTCCGGACGGTCACCCGGTCCCCGGTGACGAGCGTGACGGTCGACGACGGTTCCGCGGCGACCGCGGCTGTCGCGGCCGGCGGGGCGAGCCCGGCCACGCCCGCCGAGCCGGCGAGCAGGACCGCGAACACCGAAAATGTTCTTCGCACTGGCACCTCCGTGTGGTGATCGATCACCACTACCGACGAGCCAGCCGCCCGGACCGTTGAGGGAACCCGGCGATCTCCCGCGAAATACCCTGATCGGCTCAACGACGGACAGTCAGCGGTGCTACGTCTTCCGCGCCTGTTCGACGGCGTCCAGGAACGCCTTGACCTCGCCGAGCTTGCCGTACCCGTAGCGGAACGTGTTCCCCGGCAGCTTGTCGCAGCCGAACGGCACGTTCGCGACGACGTCCGTGGGTGCGTCCGGAGCCAGGAAGACGATCTCGCCGGGCTTCCCTCGGGTGGCTTCGGTGTGCCGGATGCCGGTGAGCTTCGCGACCGGGAACCGGTACGGGGTGTCGTCGGGGAGGAAGCCCAGTGACTTCGTGGCCACCTTGAGCGTGACGGTCCGGCCGTCGAAGTGGATCGATCGGCGCCGATCCCGGACGTGGTGGCGCGGCAACGGCCCTCCCGTGGTCAGAGCGTCCGGCAGGTGAGCGCCGGACGGGCGTCGTCACTTCCGTTCTGCGTCAGGGCGATCAGGCCGAACGTCGTGGTCTTGTCCGCGTCGAGCTTCGCGTTCCAGGCGGCGTTTTCGACCGTCACCGTGGAACCATCGACCGAGAAGGTGCCGTTCCACAAGCCGCTGATGCGGTGACCGGCGGGCAGCTGCCAGCGGACGCTCCAGCCGGACAGGTCCGCGGTCCGGTCGTTGCGCACCGTCACCTGCACCTGGTAGCCGCCGGGCCAGGAGTTCGTCACCTCGTAGCGGGCGGCGCAGCCCAGGTCGGCCGGCGTCGTCGGCGCCGGGCTCGAGCTCGTCGGCGCCGCGGGAGCGGACGAGACCGGGGCGGCGACCGGCGTGCCGTCCGGGACGAGCACCGTGCCGATCACCACGCCCAGGGCCAGCACGACCACGCCCGCGGCGCCCGCCAGGACGAGCCGGCGGCGCGGACGGCGGACGCGCAGGAGCCGGGTTCCGGCCCGGGGCCGCGGGCGCGGCGGTGGCAGCGGACGGCCGCCGGTGACCGCCTCGAACAGCTCCTGGACCTCCGCCATGGACGGCCGCGCTGCGGGGTCCCGCTGCAGCATGCGGGTGAGCACCTCGGCGAGCGGCCCGCGGTGCCGCGGCGGGATGGTCTCCTCCTTGGCGATGCGCAACAACAGCGTGATGGCGTTGTCGTCGTTGCCGAACGGCGGCGTGCCCTCCAGCGCGCGGTAGAGGGTCGCGCCGAGGGAAAAGACGTCGGCCGGGAAGGCGGCATCGTGGCCGCCGGCGACCTCGGGGGCCAGGTAGGCCGGCGTGCCCGCGATGAACCCGCCGCCGGTCAAATCGCCTTCGCCGGTGGCGCGGGAGATGCCGAAGTCGGCGATCTTGGCGGCGCCGGACTCGCCGAGCAGGACGTTGCCGGGAGTGACGTCGCGGTGCACGACACCTTCGGCGTGCGCGGCGGCGAGCGCCGACGCGACCTGCCCGCCGATGCGCGCCACCTCCTCGGCCGGGATCGTCTCCCGGTCGAGCAGGATCTCCGCCAGGCTGCGCGACGGCAGGTATTCCATCACCAGGTAGGGCCCGCCGGGCGCCTCGACGACGTCGTGCACCGTGATCGCGTGCGGGTGCCGCAGGCGCGCGGTCAGCCGGGCTTCGCGCAGGGCACGCAGGCTCGCCTGGTCACCGGCGGCCTGCCCGATGGCCGCGTCGTAGTCCAGCTGCTTGACCGCGACGATCCGGTCGAGGCGCTCGTCGCGGGCGCGCCAGATGACGCCCATCGAGCCCTGGCCGATCCGTTCGGCCAGCCGGTAGCGCCCGGCTATCAGCTCTCCTGCGTCGGTCACGGCGACCTCCCCGGCCTTCCCCAGAACACACGGGACACACGGATGCGGGTGGCGATCGGTTCGAGCCTAACGGCCTGCCCGCCGGTGTGCCGGCGGACAGGCCGCTCAGGCGCCGGGCCGGTGCAGCTGGTCCCACGCCGGGACGTACGGCGTGAAGCGCAGCTTCATCCCGGCCTCACCCGGCAGCTTGTCCGCCTTGCGGGCGTTGCAGCTGCGGGCGGTACCCCCGCACGCGGCGACCGTGTTGAGCCAGTCGGTCCGGGCGCCGCCGCGGCTCAGCGGCGTCACGTGGTCGATCGTGGTGGCGCGCTGCCCGCAGTAGGCGCAGCGGTGGCCGTCACGGACGAGCACGCCGCGGCGGGACCACCGCGGCGGCTGCGTATATCGCCACTTCATGACGACGTAGCGCAGCAACCGCACGATCTTCGGGCGCGGGAAGAGCCCGTAGGCGAGGCCCTCCTCGGCTTCGTGGATCTCCGCGACGTGGCGGACCAGCATGCGGATCGCGTGCGGGACCGAAACGGTCTGCAGCGGCTCGTAGCCGGCGTTCAGGACCAAAACCTTCATTGGCGCACCTTTTCCTTTGCGAAACGCGGAAAACTTGTGCGCAACATCGTCGCCGAGCTGCTTGACCTGCGTCAATCGTGTTTCACCGCAGTGGATGGCCGCGGAAGAACCGCCAGATGACCGGGGTCGCGTCGATGACGGCCGGCGTCGCGGAGTCGTTGTTGGGCCGGGTGCTGGGCCAGACGTGCCCGGCTCCGTCGACGCGGTAGTGCTCGAGCGCGCAGCCCAGCCACTTCCGGACGACCACGCCGTCGACCGGCGACCACGACACCGGCCCGGCGATGCAACCGTCCCTTGTGGACCACTCCGCCAGCCAGTCCGGGATCGCGGGCAGGCCCTTCGCCGGGTTGCCGGGGTAGGGGATCGTCGTGTCCGCCGTGCCGTGGAAGTCGAGGATCGGCACCGGCCGGCTCGGGTGACAGGCGCCGCCCTGCGGGTAGAACGCGCCGGACACCGGGGCGAACGCGGCGATCCGCCCGGCCAGCCGGCAGGCCAGCACGCCGACGAACCCGCCGCCGTTGGACTTCCCGGCCGCGAAGATCCGGCCGGGGTCGACGCACAGCGTGCGCTGCAGCGCGGTCAGCAGGTCACTGGTGAACAGGACGTCGTCCGCGGCGGCCGAGTAGGGCGCCCCGGTCCAGGCCGACTCGCCGTCGGTGCCGATCAGGCCCTGCGGGTAGACCGCGATCGCGGCCGTCGCCGAGAAGCCGGACAGCTCCTCCTGGTACCGGGACGTCCGCTTGTGCCCGTGGAACGACAGGACCAGCGGGTACGGCCGGTGCGGGTCATAGCGGGCGGGCAGGTGGACGGTGTACTCGCGGTCGAGGCCGCCCGAGGTGACGTGCCGGGTGGTCGTCACCCCGGCCGGGAAGCCGGCGGGATGTCCGCAGCCGGTGGTGCGGACGGGGTGGTCGACGACGCCTGCCGCGGCGGCCGGCGCGGCGAAGGCGGTGGTCAGGGCACAGGCCGCGGCGAACGCGGCCGTCCACCGGGTGATGCGTCCGGGCACTCGATCCTCCTTGATCGACAGCGGGGCGTGGCCAGCATCACACCAGGAGCCGCGGGCCCCCTAGATTGCGTTCATAAAGTGCGCGGTCCCGAACTGTCGGACCCGCTCGGTAGGATCGACCCGCCAACGGCCGCCGGACATGCGGAAAGGAATGGAAGTGACTGCCCCGATCGAGACGCTGGAGTTCCAGTCGGAAGCGCGTCAGCTGCTCCAGCTGATGATCCATTCGATCTATTCGAACAAGGACACGTTCCTGCGGGAGCTCGTGTCCAACGCCTCCGACGCCCTCGACAAGCTGCGACTGGAGTCGTACCGCGACAAGGACCTCGAGGCGGACACCGGCGACCTGCACATCACGCTCGAGACCGATCCGGAGGCGCGGACCCTGACGGTGCGCGACAACGGCATCGGCATGACCCGCGACGAGGTCGTCGCCCTGATCGGGACGATCGCCAAGTCCGGCACCGCCGACTTCCTGACCAAGCTGAAGGAGGCGAAGGACGCGGCGGCGTCGCAGGACCTGATCGGGCAGTTCGGCGTCGGGTTCTACGCGAGCTTCATGGTCGCGGACAAGGTCACCCTCGTGACGCGCCGCGCGGGCACCGACGAGGGCGTCCGCTGGGAGTCGTCCGGCGAAGGCACCTACACGATCCAGCCGGTCGAGGACGCGCCCCAGGGCACCGCCGTCACGCTGCACCTCAAGCCCGAGGACACCGAGGACCACCTCTTCGACTACACGTCCGCGGCGAAGGTCCGCGAGATCGTGAAGAAGTACTCCGACTTCATCACCTGGCCCATCCGGATGCGGGGCGAGGGCGAGGACGCCGAGGTCGAGACCGTCAACTCGATGAAGGCGCTGTGGGCGCGGTCGTCGAGCGAGGTCACCGAGGACGAGTACCACGAGTTCTACAAGCACGTCAGCCACGACTGGCAGGACCCCCTCGAGACGATCCGGCTGCAGGCCGAGGGGACGTTCGAGTACCAGGCGCTGCTGTTCCTGCCCTCGCACGCGCCGATGGACCTGTTCCTGCGCGAGCGCAAGCGCGGCGTGCAGCTCTACGTCAAGCGCGTCTTCATCATGGACGACTGCGAGTCGCTCGTCCCCGAGTACCTGCGGTTCGTCAAGGGCGTCGTCGACGCGCAGGACCTGTCGCTCAACGTGTCGCGGGAGATCCTGCAGCAGGACAGGCAGATCCAGCTGATCCGCCGTCGCCTGGTGAAAAAGGTCCTCTCGACGGTCAAGACGATGATGACCGCCGACGCCGAGAAGTACGCGACGTTCTGGCGCGAGTTCGGCCGCGCGGTCAAGGAGGGCCTGCTCGACGACTTCGAGAACCGCGAAGCCATCCTCGAGATCTCCTCGTTCGCCTCGACGAACGACGCCGAGAAGCCGACGTCGCTGCGCGACTACGTCTCGCGGATGAAGGACGGCCAGGAGCACATCTACTACATGACCGGCGAATCGCGGTCCGCGATCGAGAACTCGCCGCACATGGAGGCGTTCCGGGCCAAGGGCTACGAGGTGCTGGTGCTGACCGACCCGATCGACGAGATGTGGGTCGACTCGGTGCCGGGCTTCGACGGCAAGCAGTTCCAGTCGATCGCCAAGGGCCAGGTCGACCTCGACTCGGAAGAGGACAAGAAGGCCACCGAGGTCGCCCGCGAACAGCAGAACAAGGACTTCGAGAGCCTGCTGACGTGGCTGGGGACGGCGCTGGGCGAGACGGTCAAAGAGGTGCGTCTCTCGTCGCGGCTGACGACGTCGCCGGCCTGCATCGTCGGCGACACGCACGACCTGACCCCGACGCTGGAGAAGATGTACCGCGCGATGGGGCAGGAGCTGCCGCCGATCAAGCGCATCCTCGAGCTCAACCCGGACCACGGCCTGGTCACCGGCCTCCGGGAGGCGCACGCGGCCCGTCCGGACGACGAGGGCCTGGCCGAGACGGCCGAGCTGCTCTACGGCATGGCACTGCTGGCGGAGGGCGGCGAACTGGCCGACCCGTCCCGGTTCATCAAGCTGCTCGCCGGCCGCCTGGAGAAGACCCTCTGACCCGGCGTCGTGAGTGGTAATTCGGGTTAGAACCCGAATTACCACTCACGACGTGGTCAGGGGGCCGCGTTCATCAGGTCCAGTGCGCTCTGCTGGCGGGCCGCGTCGGGCTGGTCGAACGGGCCTGCCCACATCAGGCCGTACGCGTCCGCGCTGGTGCGGTCGTTCGCGTACGCCGAGTTCGCCTGGCGCTGCAGGTAGGCCGTGTACGGGTGGTCGGAGAGCGCCGCGTTCAGCACCGCCAAGTCGCGGACGTAGACGCCCTTGAAACTCGGGCCGTCGATGCCGCCACCGCCGGCCGCCTCGCCCGGGTCGCGGAGGATGCCGCCCGGGTTCAGGGACGCGTTCGTCGTCGACGCGTTCGCCATCGCGCGGGCCTTCGTCAGCAGGTTCGCGTCCCCGGTGGCGCGGTACAGCTCGGTCAACGCCGCCAGCGGCACACCCTGGTTGTACGACCAGACGGGCTGGCCGTTGTTCGCACAGGTCGAGGTGGTCAGGCCGTCGTTGACCAGGTTCGAGCCGGTGATCATCCCGGTGCCCGAGAACCACGTCCACCCCGCGCGGGCGCGCGCCAGGTACGCCGTGTCGCCCGGGATCCGGTTGTGCAGGGCCGCGTTCAGCTGGACGTACAGCGAGTTCGGGATCGCGTTCTTGTAGGTGCGGCTCGTGCTCCACCAGACCCCGCCGCCGCAGACGCCGTCCCAGTACGCGTACATGTGGTCGGCGTCGGCGCGGGCGCTGTTCAGGTACTTGCCGTCGCCGGTCAGGTCGTAGGCGTCGACCCACGTGAGGCCCCACCACCCGGTGTCGTCGAGGTAGTCGTTGCGGAAGTTGCCGCCCTGTGCCGCGAGGTTCTTCGTGTACGTCGTGTCGATCGCGTAGCGGTAGCTGCCCATGCCGCTGATCCGGATGTTGTCGATGATCGCGGTGAGCGCGTTGGCCGAGTTCCACCACCCGGTCGTGTCGAACAGGCCGGTGCCGAGGTTGTACCGCTCCATCAGCGCGGTGGCGGCCGCGGTGCGCCGGTCCCACGCGTTCCACGTCGGGCGCGCCCAGCCGGTGCAGGCGATCGTGCCCGACCCCGCGGGCTGTCCGCACGCGCGCAGCAGGCCGACACCCTTGTTCGCCCAGTCGTCGGCGTTGTACATCAGCGTCCGCCGGCCCGTCGCCCCGGACGGCGTTGCGGTGTCGCCGAGTTTGCTGCCCGACGCCCACGTGCGCCCGGCGTCGAACGAACGGTCCAGCCAGACGTGGTCGCCGGCGCCGCCGCCGGTGATCGCCGCCCAGCCCATGGCGTCGCCGTCGTCGAGGTGCAGGGAGATCCGGCGGCCGCCGACGCCGGCCGAGGAACCTTCGCGGTCGCCTGGCGACGATGCGGGATCCCGCGCGTCGCAGTACTTGTTGCAGATCGTCGCGAGCGGCGCGGCGGCCGGTGCCGGTGTCGGCGTCGGAGTGGCCGCCAGGACGAAGGTCAGCAGGGGGACAAGGAAGTGCATCGGTCACCTTCCGCGCTGAAGGGGCGATGCTTCCATTCTGGCGAGCCGATATTATTGGTCCAGTCCTTTTGCGGGACAAGATCCGGACAGGAATTCAGGCCCGCCGCGAGCTCAGCAGGAGCAGGCACAGCACCGCGATCCCGGTGACGAGCCCGGCGACCAGCAGCATCGGGTCCAAGGTCGCCGGCGTGGCCGCGGTCGCCTGCTGGACGGCGGGCTGCGGGGCGGTCGCGGGCGCGGCGGCGGCCGGGGACGTGGTGGGCGGGGGCGTGGTCGCGGGCGCCGCGGCGGCCGGGGTACCGGTGCCGGCGGTCCGTGGCGGCGTGGTCCGGGGAGCCGTGCTCGCCTGTTTTGACGGCGCCGTTGGCGGCGCTGTCGTGGGCGCGGGCAGCACCGTCACCGAGGCCCGCATGTCGGGGTGCACCGAGCAGTAGTACTGGTAGGTGCCCGGCTGCCGGAACGTGTAGCTCCAGCTCTGCCCGGCCGACAGCTGCGGGCTGCGGAACGCGACCGGCGCGCTGGTGGTGACGACGTCGTGCGGGGCTTCGTCGTGCTGCATCCAGGTGACGGTGTCGCCGACGCGCACGGTCGACGCGGCGGGGGAGTAGGCGTAGCCCTGCATCATGACCTGCTGCGTCGCCGCGGCGGCCGGGCTCGCGAACGGCACGTTCAGGAACACCAGCAGGCCGGCGACGGCGAGCGCGGCGCGCCTCATCGGACGAACTCGATCGCGATCTCGACGCGCAGCCGCCGCCCCGCGAGCAGCCGCGCGAGCCGTCCGGCGTGCCGCGGTTTCCGGCGGGCCGGGAGGACGACCCCGGCGGCCCAGACGACGACACCGCCGGAGTCCCGGTGCCGGACGTCGCCGCGCAGGCGCACGGTTCGCCCGGCCACCGTCCCTTCGACGACGAACGGGTCCTCGGCGACGTCGCCGGCGGTGAAGGTGAGCTCCTCGCCGCGGAACGCCCGGCCGAGAAACGGGACCCCGGTCCGCAGCGAGCCGGGGTCGAGGGTGACGGTGAACGCGGAGCCGGGCGTCCAGTGCCCGCCGGTCGCGGTCAGGCGGCCGCGGATCAGCGGCGGGCGCGGGGAAACCTCGATGACGCAGCGGTCGCGGCGCAGCGCGTAGCCGGCCGGGGCGGGCAGGAGCGCGGTGTCGGGCATGGGGAAGGGCCTCCGGGGAAGGGAGCGGGTGGCCCGGGCCGGCCGGGCCACCCGCGGAGTCAGCAGCTCGCCTGGTTCAGCAACGGCGTCAGCACGTTCTCGAGCCACACCGTGTGCGTCTTGATGTACTGGTCGAGGTTGAGCAGGTCGGTCACCTGCTGTCCCAGCGACGTCTCCAGGTGCGCGCTCTTGATGTGCGCGATGATCGGCGCGAGCGTGTCGGTGACGACCTGGCTCCCCGACCCGTCGAACGCCGGGGCGAGCACGGTTTCCAGCCACACCGTGTGGGTCTTGATGTATTGGTCCAGGTTGAGGATGTCCTGCACCTGCTGACCCGGTGAGGTCTCCAGGTGCGCGCTCTTGATGTGGTCGAGGATCGGCTGCAGGACCGCCTTCGGCACGCAGGACCCGCCGCCGGCCGGGGTGGACGGCGCCGGCATCGAGTGGCTCGGTGCCGTGGTCGGGGCGGACGTCGGGGTCGAGGTCGGCGGGGCGCTGGTGGGGGCCGCGCCGGTCACGGTGACCGTCGCCTTCATGTCCGGGTGGATCGAGCAGTAGTACGAGTACTTGCCCGCCTTGGTGAAGGTGTGGCTGAAGGTCTGGCCGGTCTGCAGGGTCGGCGAGGTGAACTTCTCCGGCCCGTCGGTGACGACGATGTTGTGCGGCGCGGTGTCGTGGTTGGTCCACGTCACGGTGTCGCCGACGTCGATCGTCAGGTCGGCCGGCGAGAACTTGTAGCCCATGGCTTCGACCGACTTGGCGGACGGCGCGGCGGCGGGGGCGGCCCCGCCGGCCTGTTCCTGGACGAGCCCCTGGTACAGCGGGACCGCCAGGGGACCCTGCTGGGCGAGTGCGGCGAGGTCGACGTTCGCCGCCTGGCTCGGTGCGGCCTGCTCGGTCTGCCCGCCGCGGAGCGTGGCGAGGCTGAACAGCGCTGCCGCGAGTGCGAGGATCGCCACGGCGACCGGCCAGTTCCGCCGTCGCCGCTCCACCTCCGGCTGCTCGGGGGCGGTGGGGGTGGGGTTGTCCATCGAGGACTCCTTTCGCAGGGCGATCAACGGCCGGGGCTGGCCGTGACGAGGAAGCTCGCCGCGAGGAGGACCACGAGCACGAGCGTGGTCTCGGCGGCGACGGAATGGACGAAGGGGCGGACGGTGGCGGCGTCCCCGCGCAGGACGACGGCGAAGTCGAGGCGGCGGCCGACCCAGCGGCGGCTGAACTGCGCGGCCAGCAGCACGACGGCCAGCACGCCCAGCTTGACCAGCAGCGTCCGCCCGTAGGCCGTGCCGAACACCCGGTCGGCGCTGCCGACGGTCTGCCACGCGAGCACCACGCCCGCGGCGACGACGACGGCGACCGACGTCATCGCCAGCTTCGAGTAGCGGGGGATCACCGAAGCGAGTTCTCCGGGGTCACGGCGGGCCAGGACGCCGAACAGCAGCACGGCCAGGCCGCCGATCCACGCCGAAGCGCCCGCGAGGTGCGCGAAGTCCGCCAGCTGCGTCAGCCACGGCCGGGTGCTCTCCGCCGCGTGGCCGGTGAGCCCGGTCGTGCGGAGCAGTCCGACCAGGATCGCCCCGGCCCCGACGCGCCAGGGCAACGCCGTGGCCGCGTCCCGGCCGCGTTGCAGCAGCCAGGCCAGCACCACCCCGCCGAGCAGCCACAACAGCGCTCTGGCGAACCAGATGCGCCCGAATTGGCTGGCCAGCGCCTGGCTCAGCAGGTCCCAGGCCAGGAAGTCGCCGGGCGGGCGTTGCGCGGCCCACGCCGCCTGCAGGCCCAGACCGGCGAGCGTGCCGAGGAGGCCGAGGACCCAGCCGGTGATCAGCACCGAACGGGCGCCGCGGTGGCCGGCGCCCGCGGGCCAGAGCACGGCCAGGAACAGCAGCCCGCCGGCGAACAGGGTGAGGCCGGCGTAGTCGACGGTGCGGGCGAGCACGTACCACGCCTTGACGGGTTCCACCGGGTCACTGTCCACTGGGGACAGTAGCGGCGGCGGGCACCATCGCGGGCGTCAGCTCGCCGTCAGCCGTGCGGCAGTAGCCGAGGACGAGCGCGCCGACCCCGGCCGGCCCGGTCACGCCGAGTCCGGTGGTGACCGCTCCGAGCAGGGGCAGTCCGCCGACGGTGTCCAGAACCTGTTGCGGCACACCGGGTTGACACGCGGGCACGTCGGCTCCGGGCGGCGGCGGTACTGGCGTCGTCGGCTCGGGCCCGGACGGGGGAGGTGGGGTGCCGGGCTCGGGGGATCCCGGCTCCGGGACCGGCGTCACGCCGCCGTCGCCGGGCATCGGCGGCATCGGGGCGGCCGGCTGGTCGCCGACCGGGACGGCGGGCAGCGGGGACGCCGGGCCGCCCGTGGGCAGCTGGCCCGCCGGAAGCGGTTGCGGACCCGGGGGTTGGGGGGTGACGGGGTGTCCGCCGTCCGCGACCACGGGCGGGGTGGCCGCCGCGGTGCCCGGGCGCAGGCCGATGCCGGACGCGTAGCCGACGACGACCACGACCGCGCCGGCCAGGCTCGCGGCGATGACGTGGTCACGGCGCAGGGCGGGTCCTCGCACGGGTTCGTCCTCCAAAGAGCAGGAAAGCGCTTCCGGAAAAGGTTCTCGGGCAATTCCGGAGCGGTGGGGAATGAGTGGGATGTGGGAGCAATAAACCAGCCGGCACGTTTCGCGGGGTGATCTTCACGTGAAGGCCAGGTTAAGTCGGATGGCTCGCAGGCGGCTCGGGGCGGTGAGAAGCTGCGCCGAAAGCCGGTTCCGCTGCGCTGTTCGGGTGACTACGTGCGCTGACCGTCGGAGTAGTAGCCCGATTTGCCCGGTTGCCGGGCCGTGATCCGCCATGGCGGTGAGAATTGCTTAACACAGCCGTTTCACGACCTTCCGTGGCGGCACCCGATCCGCTCGTTACGGTTCGGCTCATCGCTCGAATTCCCGAGAAGGCGAGAAACGATGACTTCCCGCTGGTCTTTCCCGGTCCGCGTCGCCGCCGCGCTGGCGGCTGCCGGCAGTGCGGTGTTGCTGTGCGCACCCGCCGCGGCCGCGCACAGCGTCCTGGTCTCCAGTTCGCCGGCCGCGGACGCGTCGGTCGCCGCGGGCCCGGCCGAGGCCGTGCTCGAGTTCAACGAGCCGGTGGAGAACCGGTTCACCGAGCTCGCGGTGCTCGGGCCCGACGGCACTTCGCACTGGGAGGCCGGTCCGGCGTCCGTTGTGGACGCCCGGGTTTCCGCGCCGCTGCGTCCCCTCGGGCCCGCCGGGAGCTACACCATCCACTACCGCGTCACCTCCGCCGACGGCCACCCGGTCACCGGCACCATTCCCTTCCGGCTCGCCGTGGCCGGCCCGGCGTCGGCAGCACCGGTCGCCGCGGCGGTGACCCGTCCGGACGGCGACGACGCGGTGCCGCTGTGGCCCTGGATCACCGGGGGTGCCGTCCTGCTCGGCACCGGGTTCGCGGTGGCCAGGCGGCTGAGCCGCGCCGACGCTTGAGGCCGTGTGTGCCGGCGGGACCGGGCGGGTATCCCGTAACCATGACGAATCTCGACGACACCACGACCGCGAAGCTCGACGAATTCGTGCTCGCCCGGCTCGCGGAGGACGAAGAGCGCGTCCGGGCGGGTGAACTGCCGCTGATCGACGAGGCCGAACGGCGCGGGCGGCTGCGGATCATGTATACCGACGACCGCGATGGGCTGCTCCTCGCCGGCGGGCCGGTCGAGGCGATGGAGGACCGGCATCCGGTGCCGTTCGCCGAAAAGGTCGAGTTCCTGCGCCGCGAAATCCGCGATGTCCACGACGACGCGTCCGTCAAGCTCGTCGCGTCGGTGTACGAAGCCCACCCCGACTGGCGCGACGACTGGCGCCCGTGACCTGATGTCCGCGCGGCCGGCTCGTCCGCGGATCTTCGCCGACCGGGAGGACGGCGGGCGCCGGCTCGCGGGCGAACTGCGGCGCCGGGACTGGGCCGATCCGGTCGTGCTCGGGCTCGCCCGCGGCGGGATCCCGGTGGCCGCGGTCGTCGCGCGGTGGCTCGGCGCCGAACTGGACGTCGCGGTCGCCCGCAAGATCGGCGCGCCGGGCCGCCGCGAGTACGGCGTCGGCGCGGTCACCCCGGACGGCCCGGCGATCTACGACGAGGCCGGCCTGCGCGCACTGGGACTGACCGCCGCGCGGATGGCCCGGGCCGAGACCCGCGAACGGACCGAGGCGCGCCGCCGACTCAGGCGCTACCGGGCCGGCCGAACCCCCGCCCGCCTCACCGGCCGAGACGTTCTCCTCGTCGACGACGGGCTCGCGACCGGCGTCACCGCAACGGCGGCCCTGCGCGACGTCCGCACGGCCCGGCCCCGGACGCTCGTCTTCGCGGCACCGGTTGCCGCCCCCGGAGCGGTCGGGCGGATGCTGGGCGAAGCCGATGACGTCGTCTGCGTCGCCGAACCGCCGGATTTCCGCGCGGTCGGCCAGTGGTACGCCGATTTCCGCCAGCTGGGCGACGACGAAGTCCTGGCCTTGCTCACCCGGTGATCCGGCGGGTTCCACAGAGAACGCGCTGCTCCACCCGGGGTGGGCCGGATTGACCGGGTGGGTGATGGGGTATCACCCGATGGGGTACCGACCGAAGAGGCGGGAGCGGGATGAGCGAACGGGACGGGCTCGGCGCGGCGGCGCGCGGGCTGCGGCAGTACCTGCTGGCCGTCGCGGCCAAACTGGACGCGCCCGCCTGGTTCTGCGAGGTGGACGTCCCGGCCGGTGCGTATGTCGCGCTGGAGCGGCGGCTCGCGCGGTTCCCGGACCACGAGACGGCTCTGCTGTGGGACGAACGCGACGGCTGGTCCGCGGCGGTCGAGTCGGCGACCGGCGACGACGTCGTCGTGCTCGCCTACCTGGGCGAGGATGTGTTGCCCCCGCCGGAAACCGTGGTGGAGTTCGTGACCGGCCTCTACGGCGAGAAGTACCCCGGTCGGCCGGATGCCCCGGATTTCCGCAGACCCGGCGCCGCGGACGGTTTCGACGATCGTCTGGCCACCTACGCCGGCGATCCCGTCGGGCACGCCTGAGTCAGCGCGCCGGCAGCACGCAGAACTCGTTGCCCTCGGGGTCGGCGAGCACGATCCACGGGTCGTCTTCCGGGTCGTCGAGGACCTTGGCGCCCAGCATCACCAGGCGTTCGACCTCGGCCCGCTGATCG
Source organism: Amycolatopsis sp. lyj-109 (assembly GCF_046548995.1). Classification (NCBI taxonomy): domain Bacteria; kingdom Bacillati; phylum Actinomycetota; class Actinomycetes; order Pseudonocardiales; family Pseudonocardiaceae; genus Amycolatopsis; species Amycolatopsis sp. lyj-109. Next base: position 70,078 of record NZ_JAJPWR010000010.1, on the reverse strand, counting down.
CCCGCCACCGGCGCCAAGTCCAGGTGCAGGCGGTTCTTGACCGTCTTTTCCCCGGGTACCGGCTGGAACAGCAACGCCGGTCCGTCGTCGAAGTCCACCTGGCGGTAGGTAAGGCCGTGGGAGTCGGTCCACGTCCGGGTCTTCGCGTTCCCCAGCGCCTTCGCCCAGAACTCGGCGAGCAGGTCCGGCTGACGGCAGTCGACCGCCACGGCCAGGATGCGCGCCGCGGTCACGAGCCCGCCACGATCCGGTTGACGGCTTCGGCGACCAGTTCCGGTTCGGACACCGTCACCGTCAGCCCCGGGTGGCGGATCCGCCCCCACGGATCGATGCCCCGGACGGGCTCCCGGAACCGGAGGCACACGCCACCTCGCGTCGTCGTACCGAAAGTCAGGCCGCGGTCGGCGAGCGACAGCCGCACACCGAAGACGCGCAGAGCGCGGTACGGGCCGGTGGCCTCGGCGCCGGCGAGGTTGCTCAGCGGGGTCTCGACCAGCCACGGCCCGAACCGGACGCGCAGCCCGTCGGCGTCCAGTTCCAGGCCGGCCCGTGGGCCCAGGACCCGGTGCAGCCACGGGTGGCCGAGGGCGAAATCCGCGTGGAGCCGGTAGTGCACGACGACGGCGGGTTCCTCCACTGTTGCCGGTTCGCTCGTGGTCATGCGCCGCCGCCCGACGGCGGGACGTCCGAGTCGTCGTCGGCCGGAAGTTCGAGGTCCCGCCACTCCTCGGCGCGGGACGGGCCGTTGCCCTGCAGAGTCCCACGCAGCTCGGCCTTCATCGCGTCGTCCTTCCAGGGTGACTGCCGGTCGCTTTCGCGGTGCATGGGAACCTCCTTCACACGGTGTCTTTCCCGGCTACCCGGTGACCGCCCGCCGAAACGATCGGGATCACCGCGAGCGCGCGGCCGTCCGGTTGATCGCCCGAGCCGCGACGATGCCGAGCACCAGCCCGGCGGCCGCGGTCAGCCCGTGCAGCCAGTTGTCCGCCCAGTTCAGGTTGATCGGGTCTTCGGGGTTGCCGAGTGCGGTGGCGAGGATGCCGTATGCGGTCATCCCGGTGAAGCCGACGAACAACACCCAGCAGTAGATGATCGCCCTCGTGCGCCGGGTCGCGGCGAGCAGCCCGAGCACCCCGACCGCCGCGTGGACGAGGTTGAGCAGCGGGGTCACGCTGAAGATCCACACCGCCCGGCTGGTCTCGTGACCGACCGCGGCCGTTCCGGGAGTCAGGAACCCGGCGATGCCCAGCGCGATGTAGAGCAGCCCGAGGACGGCGACGACCGGGCGGATCCAGGACGCTCCCGCCCGGGAACGCATTTCGGCGGACGACATGGGGGTCTCCTTCCCTCGGCGGCCGGATACCCCGTCACGCGTGCGGAAAACGGACAAGTGGAAGGGGCCGGACGGCGGGCTGAGGAGTCCGCCGTCCGGCCACGGCCGGGACCCGCGCCGGTCCCTGCAGCCAGGACGCGGGCCCCTGGTCTCAGGGGGAACGCCAGTCGTGACCGCGCTAGGCGGAGTGGCAGGTGCGGCCGGCGTTCCCGGTCGGGCTACCACCCCCACCGGGGACTAAACGCGGCCGCCACGGGGTATTCCGTCCCGATGAGACTGGCCGTGCTGGACATCGGGTCGAATTCGGCCCAGCTGCAGGTGGTGGACGTGTCCGCCGGAGCCCCGCCGCTCCCGGCGCACGCCGTGAAGGAACCGACGCTGCTCGCCGAAGAACTGCGGCCCGACGGGACGCTCAGCGACGAGGGGATCGAGCGGGTGACGGCCGCGGTGAGCCGGTCGGTGGACGCGGCGGTGCGGCTCGGCGTCGACCACCTCTACCCGTTCGTCACCGCGGCCGTGCGCGACGCGGTGAACCGCGACGAGGTGATCGACCGCATCCAGGCGGGCTCCGGCATCCGGCCCCAGTTCCTCTCCGGCGAGCAGGAGGCGCGGCTGACGTACTTCGCCGTGCGCCGCTGGTACGGCTGGTCGGCCGGGCGGCTGCTGCTGATCGACATCGGCGGCGGGTCGATGGAACTGGTGCTCGGCCGGGACGTCGAGCCCGAGCTGGCCGTCTCGCTCCCGCTCGGCGCCGGCCGGCTCACCCGCGAATTCCTCACCGCCGACCCGCCGACGCGTACCCAGCTGAAGGTCCTGCGCCGGCACGTCCGCGACACGTTGTCCGAGATCTTGGACCGGCTGCGCTGGGAAGGCCCGCCGCGCCGGGTCGTCGCGACGTCGAAGACGTTCAAGCAGCTGGCCCGCCTCACCGGCGCCCCGCCGCAGCGCAAGGGCCCGTTCGTCACCCGGGAACTGGTGGTCGCGGACGTGCGCGGCTGGGTCCCGCGGCTGGCCCGCGTCCCGGCGGCGGAACGGGCGGGGTTGCGCGGCATTTCGAAGCCGCGCGCCCGGCAGGTGGTGGCCGGTGCGGTCGCGGCGGAGGTGACGTTGTCGGCGCTGGACGTCCCGAGCGTCGAGGTCTGCCCGTGGGCGTTGCGGGAGGGCATCCTGCTGCGGCACCTGGAACAGCTCGCCGAATCGACGCCGTTGCCGCTGCAGCCGCTCACGCGCCACCCGGACGCGACGGTGCGCCGGCTGCACCCGGCGGGGGAGCAGCCGGTGCCGTCCTGAGCGGGTGCCGGCCGTCTTGAATGACTCATTCCTGGCGTCGGACGCCAGGAATGAGTCATTCAAGACGTTGCCGCCGCCGGAACCGGTGAGATGACCCCGGGCAGGGCGAGGGCCGTGACCGCGCGGCAGACGTCGGCGGGGTCGATCGTGTCGAGGCAGGGGTGGCCCGGGACCGGGCAGACTCGCGCGCGGCTGGCGCGGCAAGGGGCGTGCTGGTCACCGAGCACCACGGTGGGGACGCCGTAGGGCGCCCACCGCTCCTGCGGCACGACCGGGGCGAACAGCGACACCACCGGCGTGCCTGCCGCCGCGGCCAGGTGCGCGGGGCCCGTGTTGGGCGCCACCACGACCTGCGCCGCGGACAGCACCGCGGCCAGCTCCGGCAGGGACGTCCGGCCGCCGAGGTCCACCCCCGACGTCCCGGCCACCTCCCGGGTCAGCGCCCGCTCGGACGGCGCGCCCGTCACGAACACCCGGTGCCCGTCGGCGACCAGGGCCCGGACCGTCTCCCGGCTCCACGCGGCCGACGGCTGGCGGGCGGGCACCGAGGCCGCGGGGTGCACCACGACGTAGGCCCCGCCGCCGGTCAGCCGGGCCAGCTCCGGCAACGGACGCCGCAGCGCCAGGGCGCCGTGGTCGTCGGATGGCAGCGAAAACCCGGCCGCCTCGGCGAGTGACAGCATGCGGACCGGCTCGGGCGGATCGCCGTCGACGTGGTGGCGCAGGTCGAGCAGGCTGCCCGGGTAGTCCTCGGAAATCGCGCCGATCCACGGCACGCCGGCCTGGCGCAGCAGCAGCGCCAGCGGCAGCGGGGACTGGTGGAACGACGTCAGGATCAGCGCGCGGTCGAACGCCTCCGACCGGATTCGCGAGACGAACGCGCCGGTGTCCTCGGCGGTCACCGGCGGTGGCTCGGGGTCGATCCACGGTGCGGTCCAGGTGAGCAGGCGGGCCACACCCGGCAGCAGTTCGCCGGCGGCGCGGCCGTGGGGCCCGGTCAGCAGCGTCACGTGCGCCCCGGACGCGGCGACCGCGCGGACGCAGGGCCCGGCGAGCAGGACGTCCCCGAGGTTGTCCTGGCGGGCGACGAGCACCCGGGTCATCCGGCGACCCCGGCGATGCGCAGGGCCTCGGACAGGTCCCGGGCGACGGCGGCGTGCCGGCGGGCCCGGGCGATCTCCGGTTCGAGCGTGCGGCCGGTCGGCACCAGCACCGCACGGGCGCCGGCGGCGAGAGCGGCGTCGACGTCGGCGCCGGTGTCGCCGATGACCACGCAGGACGCAGGGTCGACGCCGAGTTCGCCGGCGGCCCGCAACACCATGCCGGGGGCGGGTTTGCGGCAGGCGCAGCCGTCGCCGTCGTCGTGGACGCAGACCTGCCAGGTGCCGAACGGGCCGAAGAGTTCCCGGACGCGCGCGTTCACCGCGTCGAGCTGTTCGGGGGTGATCAGTCCTTTTGCGACACCGGACTGGTTGCTCACCACGCCGACCGGAATTCCCCGGTCGCGCAGGCCCCGCACGAGGTCGACGGCGCCGGGTACCGGGCGGACGCCGTCCGGGTCGTTGAGATAGGGGACGTCGACGATGAGCGTGTCGTCCCGGTCGAACAGCACCGCCACCGGGGGCCGCGGCCGCCGGGCCGCGATCTCGCCGCGCAGCCGGTGGTAGCAGGCGGCGGGCGGGATCAGGACGCTGGTGACGACCATGCGCGCCACTTCGCCGGGGGTCCGCGGGCCCGGCGCGATCCGGCGGGTCGCGAATTCCGCCGTCAGCCCGGCCCAGACGCCGGCCGCGAGCAGCGCCTTGCCGCGCCGGCGCAGCACCGGCAGCGTGAGCGCGGCCAGACCGGCCACTGTGGACAGTGCGTGCACGCCGAGCCGGCCGGGCCCGGCGCCGGTGCGCTGCCGCCAGAGCACGCCGTGCTTGGCCCGCATCAGCGCGTTGTCGGCGTTGCCGCGCTGGGCTTTGAGGCTGTAGAAGAACCCGGCCCGCCGGGCCGGGTGCGTGGTCAGCCGCTCGCCCTGGTCGATCCGGTGCCCGGCCTCGGCGACGCGCAACGCGAGGTCGGAGTCTTCGCGGAACGCGCGCGGGAACCGCTCGTCGAAGCCGCCGGCCTCGACCAGCGCCCGGCGGCGGTAGGCCATGTCCGCGGTGATCCACCGCGCGTGCTCGAGCCCCGCGGTGCCGCGCTCGTCGTCGGTGGGCCGCCGGTCCGCGGGCAGCGGGACGGTGATCCGGCCCTGGGAGGCGGCGACGTCCGGCGGCAGCGAGCCGAGGTCGCGGTCGAGCTGCCGCGCCCAGTCGGGGGCGAGCACGACGTCGTCGTCGACGAACGCGATCCACTCGCTCGTCGCGGTGCGCCAGCCGAGGTTCCGCGCCGCCGCCGGTCCGCGCCCGCCGGAGCGGAGCACCCGGACACCATCGGGGACGGCCAGCTCGGGCCCGCCGGGACGGTCGTCGACGACGAGGATTTCCGCCGGCCGCGGTTCGGGTCCGCCGAGGAGGGTGGCCAGCAGTGGCCGAAGCGTCTCCCGGCCCGTCGTGGGGATCACCACGGTGTAGTCGAGCGAAGCAGTCACCTGCCGCGGATACCCGGGGTGGGGGTGATCAAACGGCGTGTCGAAGCCGCCGCGCCCGGGTAACCGGCGGGCGACGAGAGAAAGAGGTGCGGATGACCGCGGGAACGATCGAAATCCGGAACCCGGCCGACGGCAGCGTGGTGGGCACCGTGCCGACCGCCGGCGAAGACGAGATCGACGCGGCGCTCGCGCCGGCCCGCCGGACCCAGGCGCAGTGGGCCCGGACCCCGGCCGCCGAGCGCGGCGCCCTGTTGCACACCGCGGCAGACCGGCTGCGCGCGCACGCCGACGAGCTGGCGAAGACGAACGAAGCGGAAACGGGCAAGCCGCGAGACGAAGCCCGCGAAGGCGTGCTCGCCGGTGCGGGCACCCTGGACCAGTACGCCGAACTCGGCCCGGTCCACCGCGGCCGCAGCCTGCTCGGCGACGTCGGCGCGACGGACCTGATGGTGCCCGAACCGCGCGGCGTCGTCGTGGCGCTCACGCCGTGGAACGACCCGGTCGCGGTCGCCTGCGGACTGCTGGGGGCGGCGCTGGCCACCGGGAACACGGTGGTGCACAAGCCGAGCGAGCGCGCACCGCACACCGGGCAGCTGCTCGGCGAGGTGCTCGGCGGCGTCTTCCCGGACGGGGTGCTGCAGACCCTGACCGGCGACGGCGGGGTCGGCGCGATCCTCGCGATGCGTGCCGACGTCGACGTCATCGCCCACGTCGGCAGCACGGCGACCGGCCGGTCGATCGCCGCGAGCGCGGCCGCGACGGGGGCGAAGACGCTGCTGGAGAACGGCGGCAACGATCCGCTGGTGATCGACGAGGACGTCGACCCGGCGTGGGCGGCCGGCCAGGCGGCGCTGGGGGCGTTCGCCAACTCGGGGCAGATCTGCGTGGCGGTCGAGCGGATCTACGTGTGCTCGGCGGTGGCCGAGCCGTTCCTGGCGGCGCTGGTGAAGGAGGCCGAGTCGCGGACCCTCGCCCCGCTGGTGGACCGGCGGCACCGCGACCACGTGCATGCCCACGTCGCGGACGCGCTCGAGCGCGGCGCCCGGCTGCTGACGGGAGGCGCGGTCCCGGACGGCCCCGGCGCGCACTACCCGGCGACGGTCCTCACCGGCTGCGCGCCGGATCTGCGGGTGATGACGGAGGAGACGTTCGGCCCGGTGGCGCCGGTGCGGGTGGTGGGGAGCTTCGACGAGGGACTGGCCGAGGCGGCGAAGGGTGACTACGGGCTGGCGGCGACGGTGCTGACGGCTTCGATGGCGCGTGCCCAGCGCGCGTGGCGCGAGCTGCCGGCGGGAACGGTCAAGGTGAACAACGTGTTCGGCGGTGCACCGGGCGGTGCGGCGCATCCGCGCGGCCGGAGCGGCAACGGGTACGGCTACGGGCCGGAGCTGCTCGACGAGATGACCCAGACGAAGCTCGTGCACATCGCGCCGCCCGCATGACCGGACAGCGGGAAAGACCGGGTGCGCCTGACCGGTCCTCGCGTGCAGCGGGGCGGGGTGGCGGGTTCTCGGCGGAGGGGGTTGGGCGCGGCGGGGCGCCGGTGGGCCGGTTCGTGCACAAGCTCCGGCTCGGCGCGGTGGCCGGGAGTGCCGCCGCCGCGGCGGAGAGCGAGTGGCACGACCGCACCCCGATCGGCTGGTTCGCCCGCGCGCTCCGCGTCCCCGGCCGCGAGCGTCGCGTTCTCGTCCAGAGCGCCAAAGCCACCTTCGCCGCGACGGCCGCCTGGTTGCTCGCCACCCTCGTGCTCCGGCTGCCGCAGCCCTTTCTCGCTCCCTACGCGGCCGTCTTCCTCGTCGAAGCCACCGTGTACCGGTCACTGCGGGGCTGGATCCAGCAGGTCGGCTCGGTGGCCTGCGGTGTCCTCCTCGCCGCCGTCGCGGTGCAGTTCATCCCGTGGCAGGCCGTGGCGCTGGCCGCCGTCGTCTTCCTCGGCCTGCTCGTCGGCAGCTGGCGGCGGTTCGGCGACGCCGGTGTCTGGGTCGGCGTCACCGGCATGCTCCTGATCTCCTACGGCACCGCCCACGAGCACGTGCTGCTCGGTGACCGCCTGCTGGAAACGGCGCTGGGCGCGGCCATCGGCGTCGCGGTCAACACGCTGATCTTCCCGCCGCTCTACGGCGAGCGGCTGGCCGCGGCCGCCGGACGGCTCGGGAGAGCGCTGGCGGACCTGCTCGAGTCGCTGTCCGACCTGATCCGCCGGGACGAGCCGCCGGAAGACCTCGGCGAGCTGCTGTCCCAGGAGCAGGACACGCGCAGTCAGCTGCTGGCGGCCGAAGAAGCCGTCGGCCTGACACGCGAAGGACGGCTGCTGAACCTCCGCCGCGGCCGGCCCGCCGCCGGGGCGCACCATGAACGTCCGCTTCGGACGCTCATCGGGATGTGGCCCGCGGCGTCGCAGCTGATCACCGCCGTGCGCACGACGGCGGGCCGCCGGGAGCACCCGTTCGAGTACCCCTGGCCGGAGGCACGGGAGGCACTGGCCGACCTGATGCACCACCTGGCCGGGGCCGTGCAGGCCGTGGCGACGGCCGGTGAACCCGTCGAACTTGAGGAATGCCGTGCCCTGCTCGAAAAGCTCGAGAGGCGGCTGGTGACGGCCGAGGACGACGGTGTCCCCGCCCGGCTGGGCCTCGGCACCATGATCCTGCCCGCACGGCTGCTTCTCGAACAGCTGGAAAGGCGCTGAAATCCCCGCCGGAACCTACTGGACCGCGATCGTTTCGGCCTCCGACCGGTGCCGGCGGCAGGCGGTGCACACCATCGTCTGGCCCAGCAGCGTGCCGTCACCGGACACCAGCCGGGCGACGTGCAGCGTCGGCAGGCCGCACTCTTCGCAGGGGATCGGCTTGCTGTCGCGGCTGATCATGACTCGGTTCGGCACGGTGGAGCCCCCTGACGCGGTGGAAGGTTCCGATGGGTTACCCACGTGTCCTGCGCCACACTCGTCCGGCCCAGTGATGTCACTCGAATGGCGTAGTCACTTGGCCGGGTACTGCTGTTCGCGCAACAGCTCCCCCAGGTGGACGGCGTTGCGGACCAGCGTCGCGTTCGTCGAGGCCACGGCCTCCGGTGTCTCGTCGAGGTCCTGGTAGTCGCCGCCCTGCATGGCCTCGCCGTTCCAGTAGGTCGCGCCCTGGGCCGGCACCGTGAAGCCGACGTCGTTCAGCGCCTGGAACAGATCCGCGATGATCTTGTGGGCGCCGTCTTCGTTGCCGACGACGGCGGCCACGCCGATCTTGCCGAACATCGCCGGGCGCCCCTCGTCGTCCGTTTCGGACAGTTCGGCGTCGAGGCGTTCCAGGACCCGCTGCGCGACGCTCGACAGGTGACCGACCCACGTCGGGGTGGCGATCAGCAGGACGTCGGCGGCGGCGATCTTGCGCCGGATGCCCGGCCACGCGTCGCCGTCGCCCATGTCGGCCTCGACACCCGGCCGGACGTCGTGGTCGACCACGCGGACCAGCTCGCCGGTGGCGCCGCGTTCGGCGAACAGATCGAGCAGCTGCCGTGCGATGAGGTCGCTGCTCGACTTCGCCGGTGACGGCTTGAGCGTGCAGGTCAGCGCGAGGACGCGCAGGGTCATGACTGCCTCCTGGGATGCGTGCCGACGCCGATGTGGGCGAACCCGGCTTCGGCGAGGGTGTCCGGATCGAGCAGGTTGCGGGTGTCGACGACGATCGCCCGGTCGGCGGACGCGGCCAGCCGGGCCCAGTCGAGGTCCCGGAACTCGGGCCACTCGGTGAGCACGACCAGCGCCGCGGCGTCCTTGGCCACCAGGTACGGGTCGTCGACGACCTGGAGCGAGTTCGTTCCGGGCACACAGGCCACGGCCGGGTCGTGCGCGGTCAGCTCGGCACCCGCCCTGGCCAGGTCGTCGGCCACCGCGAGGGCGGGGGAGTCGCGCAGGTCGCCGGTGCCCGCCTTGAAGGCCAGGCCCAGCAGACCGATGCGGGTCCCGGCGAGGGATCCGGCGGGCGAACCGGTCACGGCCTGCCGCACGGCCCGCACCACTCGGGCGCGCTGCCGGGCGTTGACGCGGACCGCGTCGCGCAGGATGCCGAAGTCGACGCCCGCCGACTCGGCCGCGTGCAGCAGGGCAGAGGTGTCCTTCGGCAGGCACGAACCACCCCAGCCGGGGCCGGGGGCGAGGAATTCGGGACCGATCCGCGCGTCGAGGCCCATCGTGCGCGAGACCTCGCGGACGTCCGCCCCGAACCGCTCGCACAGTTCGGCCAGGACGTTCACGTAGGACAGCTTCACGGCGAGGAAGGCGTTGCTCGCGTACTTCGCGAGTTCGGCGCTGGCCGAGGCGGCCGCCACCACCGGGGCGCCGGTCGGCTCGTACAGCCGCGCGACCCGCCGCGCCGCCGGCGAGTCCGCCGGATCGGTGCCGACCACGACCCGGTCCGGGTGCAGGAAGTCTTCGACGGCGTGCCCTTCGCGGAGGAACTCCGGGTTGGCCACCACCGGCAGGTCGTCGCGGCCCAGCAGACGGGGCAGCCGCGCCGCCGTGCCCACCGGCACGGTGGACTTGGTGACCACCACGCAGCCGGGCCGCAGCAGCCGCCCGAGCTGCGGCACGACGTGTTCGAGCACGCCCAGGTCGGGACGGCCGTCCTCGGCGGGCGGGGTGGGCAGGCACAGCAGGACGAGGTCCGCGCCGGACAGCTCCGCCTGCGCGGTGGTGAAGCTCAGGGTCCCGTCGCCGAGGCCCTGGCCGACCAGCTCGGCCAGGCCGGGTTCGGCGATGGTCACCACGCCCCGGTTCAGGTCGTCCACTTTGGACTCGTCGGCGTCCACGCAGGTCACGCGGTGCCCGAGCCGCGCGAAGCACGCGGCGCTCGTCAACCCGACGTAGCCCGCGCCGACGATCCCGACGTGCTCAGCCATGTGCCACCCGCATCTCCAGGGCCGAACGCGTCGCCGCCAGCACCCGCTCCTCGCCGAGCAGCAGCAGTCCGCGGTCGGGCTCTTCGCCGTGCGGGTCGCCGACGTTGCCTGCCCAGAGCACGACGTGCTGTCGCGCGGACGGCGGCGGGCCCCACAGGCGGGGCGGGGTGGGGCCGAACAGCAGCACCGACGGCGTGCCGAACGCCGTGGCGAGGTGCCCGACGCCGGTGTCGCCGCAGACCACGAGCGCCGCCCCGGCCACCAGTGCGGCCAGTTCCGCCAGGCCGGTGCGCCCGGCGAGCACGGTGTCGTCGCCGAGCCCGGCCGCTTCGGCGATCGACACCGCGAGATCGCGCTCGGCGGCGCTGCCGGTGAGCACGACGCGGTGCCCGCGGGCGGCGAGGTCCCGGACGACGGTCGCGAACCGCTCGGGCGGCCAGCGCCGCGCCGGGAACGCCGCACCGGGGTGCACCACGACGGCCGCCGGGGCCGGGCTCGGCCCCGGCGGCGCGGGCAGGTGCAGGGCCGCGCGGTCCGCCTCCAGGTGGTGGTACTCGACGAGCCGGCACCAGCGGTCCACCTCGTGCAGGTCGTCGCGCCACTCGAGGCCGGGTACGTCGGGGAAGTCGGGGTGGCGGTGGGTCAGCAGCTCGGCGGGGTCGGCGGCGAGCAGGTCGTGGACGCTCTCCGGGCCGCTGCCGTGCAGGTTCACCGCGAGCCGCGGCGGCGGACCGGGCCAGTCGAGCTCGCCCAGGCCGGACGTCGGCAGCAGCTCGTCGACCGCGTCGATCAGCTCCACCAGGTCCCGCAGGTGCTCCGGCGCGGCCAGCACCAGCCGGTCGTCCGGGTACGCGGTGCGCAGAGCACGCAGCGCCGGCACCGCCGTCAGCAGGTCCCCGACGCCGAGGGCGCGCAGCACGAGGACCGCGGCGCTCACGGCCACGACCCCTCCTCCGACGCGCACACGACCATTTCGCGGACTTCGGCGCCGGGCGGCTGCTGCAGCGCGAAGACGACGGTGTTCGCGACGTGCTCGGGCTGGTTGAGCTTCGCGTCCGGCGGCGGCTTGTACTGGTCGGTGCGGTCGTCGAAGAAGTGCGTCCACATCCCGCCGGGGACGAGCAGGGTGACGCCGACGCGCCCGGCGAGTTCCGCGGCCAGCGCCCGGGTGAAGCCGACGACGCCGAACTTCGAGGCGCAGTAGGCGGTCGCGTCGCTCACCGCCTTGATGCCCAACGTGGACGCCACCGTGACGACGGTGCCGTGCGAGCGTTCCAGGTAGGGGAGCGCGGCGCGGATCACCGCGGCCGTGCCCAGCAGGTTCACCTTGACGACCCGCTCCCAGGCTTGCGTTGACACTTCACCGAGCGGGCCGCAGGCGTCGGTGCCGGCGGCGGTGAACACGCCGTCGAGGCCGCCCGCGCGCTCGGCGAGGTCGCGCACCGCGGCCTCGGTGGCGGCGGTGTCGGTCAGGTCGGCTTCGACGTACTCGGCCGGATCGTCGGGGCGGACGCGGTCGAGGACGTAGGGGGTGCCGCCGGCCTTGCGGACGGCGTCGACGGTGGCGGCGCCGAGGCCGGACGCGCCACCGGTGATCAGGACGTTGCCGAGGGGTCGCATCGCTCTCCTTCGCGGGCGAGGGGGTTCAGGCACCGGCCGCCGCGGCGACCAGCCGGGAGGTCGAGTAGCCGGGCACGGTCGGGACGAGCACGACCTCGCCGCCGTGCCGTTCGACCACTGCACGTTCGGGCAGGTCCGCTTCGGCGTAGTCGCCGCCCTTCACCCACACGTCCGGGCGCAGCTTCTCCAGGACGGTGGCCGGCGAGGGCTCGTCGAAGACCGCGACGGCGTCCACAAAGGACAGCGCCGTCAGCAGCCGGGCCCGGTCGCGGTCGCGGACCAGCGGGCGGCCGGGCCCCTTGAGGCCCCGCACCGAAGCGTCGGAATTGAGGCAGACGACGAGCGCGTCGCCGAGGGCACGGGCCTGCCGCAGCAGGCTCACGTGCCCGGGGTGCAGCAGGTCGAAGCAGCCGCCGGTGGCGATCAGGCGGCCGCCGGTTTCCCGGATCCGTGCGGCGAGGCCGAAGGCGTCGGTCGCCGGCTGCGGGTCGGGTACCGGGCCGTCGTTCGTGGACAGCGCGGTCGCGCCGCCCGCGGCGACGAACCGGGCGGCCGCCTCGACCGCGGTCACCACGGCTTCGGTCGTGTCCGCGCCGTCGAGCAGGGCCGCGGTGGCCGCGGCCGCGAACCGGTCGCCCGCCCCGCACGTGTCGGGTGCGGTGTGGCCCGGCGTCCGCGCCGCGGCGGGGATCGGGACGGTCGTTTCGCCGAGGCCGTCGGCGAGCACCGCACCGCGGGACCCGACGGTCACCGCAACCGCGTCGGCGAGCCAGTGGCCGCGCAGCAGCTTGGCGAGCTCGGCCGGTTCGTCGTGGCCGGCGAGCACCGCACGCGCCTCGGCGAGGTTCGGCGTGACCAGCCGGGCGCCGGGTACCGGCTGTGCGCCGCGAGGGTGCGGGTCCCACACCACCGGGATCCGCTCGGCCAGGTCCCGCAGGAGCCGCCGGACGCCGGGATTGCGCGTCAGGCCGCGGCCGTAGTCGGCCACGAGGATCGCGCCGGCGTCTTCCAGGACCTCGCGCACCCGGGCGGGCAGCGGGTCGGCGGTCGCGGTGCCGTCGCCGGAATCCAGGCGCAGCAACGACTGCCCGCCCGCGCGGACGCGGGTCTTGCACACCGTCGTGCCGCGCAGCGGCAGCGGCAGCACGGTGACGTCCGGTTCCAGCAGCCCGGTGAGCGCGCGGCCGCCTTCGTCGTCGCCGAGCGGCGTGACCAGGACGACTTCGGTCGCCGACCGGGCGGCCAGCAGCGCGGCGAGGCCGGCCCCGCCGGGGCGGCGGCGCCGGGCCGTCAGGTCGACCACCGGCACCGGCGCCTCGGGGCACAGCCGCTCGGCGGTGCCTTCGGCGTCGACGTCCAGCAGCGTGTCGCCCAGGACGACCAGCGGCTTCACGCGGTCACTCCGAGCGCGTCGTCGAGGGCCGCGCACAGGCCGTGCACCAGCACCAGGTGCATCTCCTGCACGGTCGCGACGGTCGGCGCTTCGACCGTCACGGCGTCGTCGCACAGGGCGGCGAGCGGGTTCGGGGCGGGCCCGGTCAGCGCCCACGCCGTCACGCCGAGTTCGTGCGCGGCCTTCGCCGCGGCGACGACGTTCTGGCTGGTGCCACTGGTGGACAGGCAGACCAGCACGTCACCCGCCCGCCCGTGCGCCCGCACCTGACGGGCGAAGACCTCGTGATCGCCGTAGTCGTTGACGATGGCGGTGGTCGCGGAAGTGTCCGCGTGCAACGCGATGGCCGAGAGCGGCCGCCGGTCGTCGCGGAAGCGGCCGACGAGTTCACCGGTCAGGTGCTGGGCTTCGGCGGCGCTGCCGCCGTTGCCGCAGGCGAGCAGCCGACCGCCGGCTTCGAACACGCCGGCGAGGTGCCGTCCCCAGGCGGCTATCTTCGGGGCGGATTCGCGGGCCCGCTCGGCGGCTTCGGCCAACGCGGCGAGATGGTCTTCCATCACGGCACCTCCTTCTCCTCCGGCGACGCCGCGCCGGTTCGAGTGGATCGGGGACGCCGGAGCACGAACGGCCCCAGCGCGAGCAGATCGATCGGGGCGGAGCCGAAGCATTCGAGGGCGTCGCGGGGCGAGTCGACCATCGGGCGGCCCGCCGTGTTGAGGCTGGTGTTGATCACGACCGGCAAGCCGGTCCGGCGTTCGAAGCCGGCCAGCATCCGGGCCAGCACCGGGTTGTCGCGCTCGTCGACGGTCTGCACGCGGGCGGTCCCGTCGACGTGCGTGACGGCCGGGATGCGGTCGCGCCAGGCTTCGGCGACGTCGTGCACGAACAGCATGTACGGGCTGGGCAGCGGGCCGCGGGTGAAGATCCCGGCCGCCCGCTCGGCCCGCACCATCGGCGCCACCGGGCGGAACTGCTCGCGGCCCTTGACGTCGTTGAGCCGCTCGAGGTTCGCCTTGCGGCCCGGGTGGGCCACCAGCGACCGGTGCCCGAGCGCCCGCGGGCCGAATTCGGCGCGGCCCTGGAACCAGGCGATCACGTCGTCGTTCGCCAGCGCTTCGGCGACGGTCTCGGCGAGGTCGTCCGGTCGCTCGTACGGCAGCTTCGCCTTGATCAGGATTTCTTCCAGTTCCTCGTCGGTCCAGCCGCGACCGAGCCCGGCGTCCCCCATCGGGGTGCCGCGTTCCCCGGCTTCGGCGGCCAGCTGCAGTGCGGCGCCGAGCGCGGTGCCCGCGTCCCCGGCGGCGGGCTGCACCCAGATCCGGTCGAACGGGCCCTCGGCGTGCAGCCGGCTGTTGGCGACGCAGTTGAGCGCGATCCCGCCCGCCAGCGCCAGGTTGCGCTGCCCGGTGGCCTCGTGCAGCCAGTCCGCCAGCTCCAGAAGGATGTCCTCGAGGACTTTCTGGACACTCGCGGCGAGATCGGCATGCCGCCGGGTGAGTTCCTCGCCCGCTCCACGGCGCGGGGCCAGCAAGGTCAGGTCGACGCCGGAGGCGCGGAAGCCGCCTTCGCCGGTGACGTGGACGCGCTCGCGGAGTTCGTCGAGGAACTCCGGCGTGCCGTAGGAGGCGAGCGCCATGACCTTGTACTCGTCGCTGGAGCGCGCGAAGCCGAGGTGCTCGGTGAGGTCTTCGTAGAGCAGGCCGAGCGAGTCCGGCAGCTTCTGGGCCGCCAGTTCCTTGAACCGCCCGTCGCGGTACTCACCGGCCAGATAGGACGTGCTCTCGCCGCGTCCGTCGGCGACGAGCACGGCGCAGTCGCCGAACGGCGCGGCGAGCGCGGCCGACGCGGCGTGCGCGACGTGGTGCCGGACGAACTTGACGATGCCCGGGTCCAGTCCGGGCAAAGCGGACTTCAGGAACAAGGGCGCCCGCTCGGCGAATTCCGTGCGCAGCTCCTCGCCGCTCGGGTCGTGCCCGGGCAGGCCCGGTTCGACGAGCGCGGGGTCGTAGGAGTAGCCGACGGCGTCGAGGTCCTTCGCGGACAGTCCCGCCTGGGCCAGGCACCAGGCGGCAGCCTGGGCGGGCTGTTCCCACGTCGAGAACGGCACCGCCTGCTTGCCGTGCTTGCGGCGGCTGAACCGTTCTTCTTCCGCCGCGGCAACGATCTCCCCGTCCACCACCAGCGCTGCGGCCGGGTCGTGGAAGACGGCGTTGATCCCGAGTATGCGCATCGACCTGCCTCTGGCGTTTCGGTGCGGACTCGCAGGGCCCGCGCTTGCCTATAGCGCTACCCGGCGAAGTCGTTGATAAACGATGGCGCGCAAAAGCCCTGGACGTCGCTACTCAGGGCGACAGCGCCCGGCGGAACCAAGCCGCAGTGCGCCGGAGGCCGTCGTCGGCGTCGACCTTCGGTTCCCAGCCGAGGACGTCGCGGGCGAGGGCGATGTCGGGGCAGCGGCGCTGCGGGTCGTCGACGACGGCGTCGATGTACTCGATCGGCGAGCCGGACCCGGTGATGTCCTTGATCCGGTCCGCCACCTGCCGGACGGTCAGTTCGTCCGGGTTGCCGAGGTTCACCGGTCCGGGGTGGCCCGACCGCGCGAGGGCCAGCAGGCCGCGGACGGTGTCTTCGACGTAGCAGATGGACCGCGTCTGCTCGCCCGAGCCCGTGACGGTGATCGGCTCGTTCTTCAGCGCCTGGTCGAGGAACGCCGGGATCATCCGGCCGTCGTGGGCGCGCATGCCGGGGCCGTAGGTGTTGAAGATCCGCGCGATCGCCGTGTCGGTGCCGTGTTCGCGGCGGTAGGCCGACGTCAGCGCCTCGGCGTAGCGCTTGGCTTCGTCGTAGACACTGCGCGGCCCGATCGGGTTGACGTTGCCCCAATATCCTTCGCGCTGCGGGTGTTCCAGGGGGTCGCCGTAGACCTCGCTGGTCGAGGCGAGCACGAACCGGGCGCCGTCGCGGCGGGCCAGGTCGAGGGCGTTCCCGGTGCCGTGGGAGCCCGCGCGCAGCGTCTCGATCGGCAGGGCCAGGTAGTCGCGGGGCGACGCGGCCGAAGCCAGGTGGAACACCACGTCGGCTGCGCAGTTCAGCGGCATCGGCCGGGTGACGTCGTGGTGCACGAACCGGAACCGGTCGTGGCGGCGCAGGTGGTCCAGGCTGTCCGCCGAGGACGTTGCGAGGTTGTCGACGGCGACGACGCCGATGTCCTCTTCGAGCAGCAGTTCGCACAGGTGCGCGCCGACGAAGCCGGCACCCCCGGTCACCACCGCACGCTCGAACCGCCTGGTCACTGCCGGATTCTCCATGTCGTCGCGGCTACCCGGCCCCGGTGGCCGCAAACCCGTGTAACGGGGCGGAGACCGGGTATGCGCCCCGACCATGCGAGTTCTGCTCACCGGTTGGGCCAGTTTTCTGCACGGGGAAGCAACGGCGGGTGACGTCCTGAGCCTGCGCGCGGTCGCGGCCGCGCTGGCGGAGGCGGGGATCGACCACCGGGTCGCGTGGAGCCCGGGCTTCCGCCCCGGCGCCCTGCACCTGCCCGACGCGCCGCCCGAGGACTACACGCACGTGGTGTTCGTCTGCGGCCCGGTCCACGGGCCGCAGGTGCGTTCGCTGCACGAGCGCTACGCCGGCTGCCGCCGGATCGCGGTCGGCGTGTCCGTCCCCGACGCCGGCGACCCGGCGGTGACGGGGTTCCACCGGGTCATCCCGCGCGACGACGGCGTCACCGCCGAACTCGACCTGTCGCTGGGCGCGCCGGTGTCACCCACGCCGGTGCTCGGCGTGATCCTGGCGCCGCACCAGCCGGAATACGGCGGCGCGGGGCGGCACGGCGATGTCCACGAGGCACTGACCGGCTGGCTCGCCGGCCTCGACTGCGCCCGCGTCCCGCTGGACACCCGGCTCGCGCACGAGGACTGGGAACGGTGTGCGACCCCGGACCAGTTCGCCGCCTTGGTGTCCAAAATGGACGCTTTGGTGACGACCCGGCTGCACGGCCTGGTCTTCGGGCTCAAGACCGGCGTGCCGGTGCTCGCCGTCGACCCGGTGGCCGGCGGCGGGAAGGTGACCGCGCAGGGGAAGGCTTTGGACTGGCCGGTGGTGGCGGCCGAGGACGTCACGGACACCGCGTTGCTCGGCGCGCGCCTGAAGTGGTGCCTGCCCGCGACGGTGCGGCCGCCCGCACACCCGGCCTCCCTGGCGGCGCTGGTGGCCGAGCTGGTGGGACCGCGATGAGCGCGCGCACGACCGTCGTCATCGCCACCCGCAACCGTGCCACCGAGCTGGCGCGCACCCTCACCCGGCTGTCCTCTTTGGACCCGCGGCCACCGGTCGTCGTGCTGGACAACGCGTCCGAGGACGACACGGCCGAGGTCGCGGCCCGGTACGCGGACGTCCGCGTGATCCGCCTGCCGCAGAACCTCGGTGCCGCCGCCCGCACGCTCGGCGTCGTCGCGGCCGGCACGCCGTACGTCGCCTTCAGCGACGACGACTCGTGGTGGGCGCCGGACGCGCTGGCCGAGGCGGAACGGATCTTCGACGAACACCCGGGGACCGGGCTGCTGGCCGCGCGCACCCTCGTCGGGCCGGAATGCCGGGACGACCCGGTGACGCCCGAGATGGAGCGCAGCCCGCTGGGGCACCCGGACGGCGCGCCCGGGCCGCTGGTGCTCGGCTTCCTGGCCTGCTCCGCGATCGTGCGCCGCACGGCGTACCTGCAGGTGGGCGGGTTCAGCCCGCTGCTGCACTTCGGCGCGGAGGAGCAACTGCTCGCCTACGACCTGGCCGCGCGCGGCTGGGAGGTCTGCTACGTCGGGCGCCTGCGCGCCCACCACCACCCGTCGCGGTCGCGGCCGCCGTCGTCGTGGCGCCGCCGGGCCGAGCTGCGCAACCGGCTGCTCATCGCGGTGCTGCGGCGGCCACCCCGCGTCTGCCGCCGCGAGGTGGCCTGGACGCTGGTGCGGGCGCCCGGCGCCGTCCTCGGTGCGGTTGTGCGCCTGCCGCGTGCGCTGGGCTCCCGCCGCGTCCTGCCCGCCCACGTCGAACACCAGGCCCGGACTCTGGAAAGGACCGCCGAATGGCGCGAATCTCGGTCGTGATGATCACCTGCAACCGGCGCTCGCAACTGCGGGAAACCCTGGCGCACATGACGTCCTTGCCGGACGCGGCACCGATCTTCGTCGCGGACAACGGGTCCGGCGACGGCACCGCCGACATGGTCGCCCGGGAGTTCCCCGGCGTCCGGCTGTTCCCGCTGGCGGAGAACCTCGGCGCGGTTGCCCGCAACGTCGCCGTCGAGGAGGTGACGACACCGTACGTGGCCTTCTGCGACGACGACACGACGTGGCAGCCGGGCGCGCTCACCCGGGCCGCCGACCTGCTGGACGCATACCCGGCGCTCGGGTCGGTGACCGGGCGCTGCCTGGTCGAGCCCGGCCTGGCCGAGGACCCGATCACGCCGGAGCTGCGCGAGTCGCCGGTGCCCGGCCCGGACTGGCTGCCGGGGCCGGCGCTGCTCGGCATCATGGCGGGCCTGACGGCGGTGCGCGTCAGCGCGTTCCGCGAGGTGGGCGGCTTCTCGACCCGGATGTGGCTCGGCGGCGAGGAGGAGCTGTTCGCCCTGGACCTCGCCGCCCGGGGCTGGTGGATGTGCTGGGCGGAAGACGTCGTGATCCACCACGCGCCGTCGAAGCTGCGCGACCCGCGCCACCGCCGTCGCCTGGGCATCCGCAACACCCTGTGGACGCTCCTGCTGCGCCGCCCCTGGCCGGCGGTCTTCCGCCGCGGCCGCGAGGTCCTGCGCACCGCCCCTCGCGACGCCGCCACCGCGGCGGCACTCCTGGACGTGGCCCGCGGCCTCCCGTGGGTCCTCACCTCCCGCCGCGTGGTCCCACCCCACGTCGAGCACGGCCTCCGCCTCCTGGAGGCCCCCCAACGAGCCTCCAAAGCCCGCCGCTACATCGGCTGACCACCCCCCCGAGGGTGCCCCCCTGCGGAACTCGGCGGGAGGGCACTTTCACGTGAAAGTGCCCTTAGCGGGCCTCGGCGGTGGCTGCGGCCTGGGGGACCAGCTTGTGGTAGGCGCGGAGCGTGTCGGCGGCGACGCGGTCCCACGAGTAGCGGGCCACCGCGCGGTCGCGGCCCGCGGTGCCGTAGGCGTGGCAGAGCGCCGGGTCGTCGATCAGCCGCCGGGCCCGGGACGCGAGCTCCTTCGGCCGGTGCGGGCGGACCAGCAGCCCGGTGACGCCGTCGACGACGGTGTCGGTCAGGCCGCCCACCGCGGCCGCGACCACCGGGACGCCGCAGGCCATCGCTTCCAGCGGCACGATCCCGAACGGCTCGTACCACGGCGTGCACACGACCGCGTCGGCCGAGCGCAGCAGGGCCGGCATGTCCTCCCGGGACACCTGGCCGGGCCAGCGGATGCGGTCGGCGACGCCCAGGCGCTCGGCCAGCTGCCGCAGCCGCCCCGCCTCGGGGTCCTGGGACAGCCGGCCGCGTTCCGGGCCGCCGGCGATGACGAGCTCGGTGTCCGGCAGCTGCGCGAGCGCGGTGATCGCGATGTCGAACCCCTTGCGCGGGACCAGCCGGCCGACGGCGACCAGCCGGTGCGGCAGCCGGCGGCGGGTCATCGGCCCGTCGAGGGAGAACCGGCCGAGGTCGACGCCACAAGGGACGATCGAAATCCGCGACCGCGGCACGCCGAGGCGGGACAGCTCGAAGACCTCGTCGGAGCAGGTGGCGATCACGCGCCCGGCCTGCCGGCCGATGATCCGCTCCAGCCGGATGCGGTCGGCCGGGCTGGTGTCCTGGTCGCCCTGGTAGCGCTTCTTGACCACGCCCAGTGCGTGAAAGGTCTGGGCCACCGGTGTCCCGGTCGCGCTCGCCGCCAGCGAGGTCGCGAGGCCGGACATCCAGAAGTGCGCGTGCGCGACGTCCGGGCGGTCGAGCGCCCACCGGTCCCGCAGGAAGCTGCCGAACTCGCCCATGTAGGGCAGGAGGTGGTCCTTCGGCTCCTTGCGGGCCGGCCCGGCGGGCACGTGCACGACGCGGTACCCCTGCGGTGTCCGAACCTCCGGTGGCTCGCCGCGGCTCTCCCGGCGCGTGTAGACGGTGACCTCGTGCCCGGCGCGCACCATCGCGGCGGACAGCTCCGCGACGTGCACGTTCTGGCCGCCGGCGTCGGCTTCGCCCAGTGCGGCGAGGGGATTGGCGTGCTCGGACACCATGGCGATCTTCATCGGTGAGGCGTTCCCTTCACGGTTCAGCGGGCCGTCTCGGCGAGGAGGTGGTCCCAAGCGGTCAGGAAGGCGGCCAGCCCGTAGTGCTTGAGGGCGTGTTCGCGGGCGTTCTTGCCGGCGAGCGCGGCGAAGTCGGGTTCGTGCAGCAGCTCGCGGAAGCCCCGCGCCAGCACCGAGACGTCGGTGGAGAGCACGCCCGCGTCGTCCGGCACCGCCTCGACCGCCTCGGTGGCCGCGAAGACGACGACCGGCATCGCCAGGTGCATGGCCTCCACAAGGGACAGCCCCAGCGACGTCCACCGGGCGGTGTGCAGGTAGACGCGGCGGCGGGCGATCTCGTCGTGCAGCTTCGGCGCCGGGACGTCCCCCTGGCCGCGCAGCGGCGCGCCGAGTTCCTCGGTCCCCATGCCGAAGACGTCGACGGGTGCGGCTTCGGCGAGCGTGCCGAGCAGGTCGGCGCCGGTGACGCGCTCCCGCCGCACCGGCTCGTTGATCATCGACACGCCGGCCGCGAGCTCGCCGGTGTAGCGCGGGCCCGGATCGGGGATGCCGTGCGGCACGACGGTTACCGGCGCGCGGCCGCAGTCCCACATCGCCGCGTTGAAGTGGGTGACGTGCGCGACGGCGATGTCGGCCCGGCCGGCGAGCGGGTGCTCGCTGGCCGCGGCGTACGGCCGGGGCGCGTTGTGTTCCACGTAGACGGCCGGAACGCCAAGGCGGGCGGCGAATTCGAGCTCCTCCGGGCGTTGCAGGACCACGACGTCGGGCTCGGCTTCGGTCAGCCGGTCGAGCGGCACCTCGGTCACCGACGGCCAGTCCCGGCCCGCTTTGCCGAGGCCCCAGGGCGCACCGTCGGGTGACACCGGCAGGAGGTAGTCGTGGCGACCGCGGACGAAAGCGTCGGTCCACGAGCCGTGCACGTGCCAGAGCAGTACTCTCAGGCGCCGGGATCCGGGATCGGTCATGACTCCTGGTTTCCCGGAGATCGGCCGTTAAACGTACGGCCGGACGGGGTACCCGGCCCCGGACGGGCGCGCGCGACGAAGGGACTTCCATCCATGCGCTTCACCCCACGGGGCACCCGGTTCTTCGACTTGCTCGCCGAAGCGGCGAAGAACCTCGTCACCGCGACCGCCCTGCTCAGGGACCTCGTGGCCGCCGAGCCGGCCGAGCGGGAACCGATCGCGAAGCGCCTGCACGAGGTCGAGCACCAGGGCGACGAGCTGACGCACACGATCATGGTGGAGCTCAACAGCTCGTTCGTGACGCCGTTCGACCGCGAGGACATCCAGGCCCTCGCGGCCAAGATCGACGACGTGCTGGACTTCACGGACACCGCGGCGGACCTCGCCGTGCTCTACCGTATCGGCACGTTCCCGCCCGGCATCGACGTCCTGCTCCGGGTGCTCTGCCGCGCCGCCGAGCTGACGGCTTCGGCGATGCCCGGCCTGGCCAAGGTGGGCGACCTCGAGCCGTTCTGGATCGAGATCAACGAGCTCGAGAACGAGGCCGACCGCGTCTACCGGCGGATCCTGGCCCACCTGTTCGAGCCGGGCGGGGACGCCCTCGAGGTGCTGAAGACCAAGGAGGTCGTCGAGCAGTTCGAGCTGGCCGCCGACGCGTTCGAGCACCTGGCCGACGTGGTGCAGACCATCGCGGTCAAGGAGTCCTGAGTGACGGGGACCGCCGCCCTGGTCACCGTGATCGTGCTGACGCTCGTCTTCGACTACACCAACGGGTTCCACGACGCGGCCAACGCCATCGCCAGCGCGGTGTCGACCCGGGCGCTGACCCTGCGCGCCGCCCTCGTGCTGGCGGCGGTGATGAACCTGGCGGGCGCGCTGCTGTCCACCGGCATCGCCGCGACGGTGGCCAAGGGGATCATCGACGTCCCGGTGGGCCCGGACGCGCTCACGGTGGTGTTCGCCGCACTGACCGGGGCCATCACCTGGAACCTGATCACCTGGTACTTCGGGCTCCCGTCGTCGTCTTCGCACTCGTTGATCGGCGGCATGGTCGGCGCGGCCCTGGCGGCCGCGAGCACCGTGCACTGGGCGGGGATCGCGGAGAAGGTGCTGATCCCGATGGTGGCGTCGCCGCTGATCGGGCTGGTGCTGGGCTACCTCGCGATGGTCGGCGCGCTGTGGCTGCTGCGGCGGGCGAACCCGCACCGCAGCGGCCGGGTGTTCCGCCGGTTCCAGATCGTCTCCGCGTCGGCGCTCGCGCTCGGGCACGGCCTGCAGGACGCCCAGAAGGGCATGGGCGTGATCGTCCTGGCGCTGGTCGCGGCCGGGCAGCAGCAGGCGTTCGACGTCCCGCTGTGGGTGACCCTGGCCTGTGCCGCGGCCTTGTCGCTGGGCACCTATTCGGGTGGCTTGCGGATCATGCGCACGCTCGGCAGGCGGGTGTTCCCGCTCGACCCGCCGCACGGGTTCGTCGCGGAGTCGGTGGCGTCGTCGGTGTTGTACGTGACGGCGTTCGCGGTGAAGGCGCCGATCTCGACGACGCACGTCATCACGGCGGCGATCATGGGCGTCGGCGCGACCCGGCGGCTGTCGGCGGTGCGGTGGGGCATCGCACGCGACATCGTGCTCGGCTGGGTGCTGACCTTCCCGGCCGCCGCCGCGGTGGCCGCCGCCGTCTACCTGGTGGCCGACCTGCTCACCTGAGGCGGGGGCGGGGTTTGCCCGTCTCCGCCCGCGGGAAGCCGGGGCGGAGACACCCCGCCCGCGGAAAGGGAGAGCCATGAAGGCAGTGACCTGGCACGGCAAACGCGACGTCCGCGTCGAGGAGGTGCCGGACCCGAAGATCGAAGAGGCCACCGACGCGGTCGTGCGGATCACCTCGACCGGGATCTGCGGCTCCGACCTGCACCTGTACGAGGTGCTGGGCGCGTTCATGACCGAGGGCGACATCCTCGGCCACGAGCCGATGGGCGTGGTCGAGGAGGTCGGGCCGGAGGTGACGAACCTCAAGCCCGGCGACCGCGTGGTGGTCCCCTTCAACATCTCCTGCGGCCACTGCTGGATGTGCGAGCGCGGCCTGCAGTCGCAGTGCGAGACGACCCAGGTCAGGGAGCACGGCAAGGGCGCCTCGCTGCTCGGGTACACCAAGCTCTACGGCCAGGTCCCCGGCGGCCAGGCCGAGTACCTGCGCGTCCCGCAGGCGCACTACGGCCCGATCAAGGTCCCGGACGGCCCGCCGGACGAGCGGTTCGTCTACCTCTCCGACGTCGTCCCGACCGCCTGGCAGGCCGTCGAGTACGCGAACGTCCCCGACGGCGGCACGGTCGTCGTCTTCGGCCTCGGCCCGATCGGGCAGATGAGCTGCCGGATCGCGCGGCACCGCGGGGCCGGCCAGGTGATCGGCGTCGACCTGGTGCCCGAGCGCCTCGCCCGGGCCCGCGAACACGGCGCCACCGCGCTGGACACCCGTGACCACAAGGAAATCGGCGAGGCCATCCGGCAGCTGACGAACGGGCGCGGCGCGGACTCGGTGATCGACGCGGTCGGCATGGAGGCGCACGGCGCGCCGGTCGGGAAGCTGGCGCACACCCTCGTCGGGCTGCTGCCGCAGCCCCTCGGCGAGAAGATCACCGAGAAGGCCGGGATCGACCGGCTCAGCGTGCTCTACGCCGCCATCGACAGCGTCCGCCGCGGCGGCACGATCTCGCTGTCCGGCGTCTACGGCGGGATGGTCGACCCGATGCCGATGATGGAGCTGTTCGACAAGCAGGTCCAGCTGCGGATGGGCCAGGCCAACGTCCGGCACTGGCTCGACGCGATCATGCCGGTGCTGACCGGCGACGGCGACCCGCTCGGCGTCGAAGGCTTCGCCACCCACAAGCTGCCGCTGGCCGAGGCGCCCCGCGCGTACGAGATCTTCCAGAAGAAGCTGGACGGCGCCCAGAAGATCCTGCTGCAGCCGTAACACCGGGAGGGAACTGACTCTTGCGAGCCGTCACCTCGCTGCCGTACGCAATCACCGAGGAAGACCACGTCCGGATCCCGATGTCCGACGGGACCGTGCTGTCCGCCCGCATCTGGCGGCCGGTCTCGTCGGACGCCGAGCCGGTGCCGGCGATCCTCGAATACATCCCCTACCGCAAGCGGGACCTCACCGCGCCCCGCGACTCCATCCACCACCCCTACCTCGCCGGGCACGGCTACGCCTGCGTGCGCGTCGACATCCGTGGCACCGGCGAGTCCGAGGGCGTCCTGGCCGACGAGTACCTCGAACGCGAGCAGCTCGACGCCGAAGAAGTCCTCGAATGGATCGCCGGGCAGCCGTGGTGCACCGGTGACACCGGGATGATGGGGATCTCCTGGGGCGCGTTCGCCGCGTTGCAGGTCGCGGCGCGGAAACCGCCGAGCCTGCGGGCGATCGTGATCTCGTCGTTCACCGACGACCGCTTCGCCGACGACATGCACTACATGGGCGGCTGCCTGCTGTCGGACAACGTCGCCGAGTCCGGCACGATGTTCGCCTACGCCACGCTGCCGCCCGACCCGGCGGTCGCCGGTGAGCGGTGGCGCGAGATGTGGCTGGAGCGGCTGGAGAACTGCAGCCTGTGGATCGAGAACTGGCTCGGCCACCAGCGCCGCGACGGCTACTGGCGCCACGCGTCGGTGTCGGAGAACTACAGCGACGTCCAGGTGCCGGTGCTGGCTTCGAGCGGCTGGGCCGACGGTTACTCCAACGCCGTGATCCGGCTGCTGGCCCACCTCGACGTCCCGCGCCGCGGGCTGATCGGCCCGTGGTCGCACAAGTACCCGCACCTCGGCGAGCCGGGGCCGGCGATCGGCTACCTCCAGGAGGTCGTCGGGTGGTGGGACCACTGGCTGCGCGGCGAGGAGAACGGCGCCATGGACGGGCCGATGCTGCGCACCTGGATGCAGGAGAGCGTGCCGCCCTCGACGTCCTACGAAGACCGCCCCGGCCGCTGGGTGGGGGAGGCCACCTGGCCGTCCCCGCACGTCGAGCCGCAGGCGCTGCCGCTGACCCGCCACCGCCTCCTGCGGCCGGACGAGACCGTCACCGACGAGGTCCTGGCCGTGTCGTCGCCGTTGTCGGTCGGGCAGTTCTCCGGCAAGTGGGCGTCCTACAGCGCGCCGCCCGACCTGCCCTACGACCAGCGCGAAGAGGACGGCGGGTCGCTGGTCTTCGACACCGACGTGCTCACCGAGCGCTGCGAGATCCTCGGCTCGCCGAAGGTGCGACTGGAAGTCTCCGCCGACCAGCCGGTCGCGATGATCGCGGCGCGGATCTCGGACGTCGCACCGGACGGACGGGCCACGCGCGTCACCTACGGGCTGCTCAACCTGACCCATCGCGACGGCCACGACGAGCCGGCGCCGATGGAGCCGGGGGAGCGGTGCTCGGTCGAGATCGAGCTGAACGCCGTGGCGCAGGCTTTCCCGGCGGGGCACCGGATCCGGCTATCACTGTCCACATCGTACTGGCCGCTGGCCTGGCCGCCGCCGACGCCGGTGCTCCTGAGTGTCCACACCGGACACAGCGCGCTGGAACTGCCGGTGCGCCCGGTCGCCGAGCCGGACGAGCTGCCGGCCCGGCCGTTCGGCGAGCCCGAAGGCGCGCCGCCGATGTCCGTGACTGCCGTGACGCCGGGGGAGCAGCGCTGGACCGTCTCGCGGGACCTCGTCGACTACCACTCGGCGCTGGACATCGTGAAGGACGCGGGGACCGTCCGGTACGACGACCTCGATCTGGAGGTCACCCGGGACGTCCGCGAGCGGTACAGCTGGGTCGCCGACGACTTCTGCTCCCCGGTCGCGGAAACCGCGTGGGACGTCACCTTCGCACGCGGCGACTGGGTGGCACGCAGCGAGACGCGCACGCGGGTGTCGTGCACCGATACCGAGTTCGTCATCGACGCGCAGCTCGACGGCTACGACGGGGCCCGGCGGATCGTCTCGCGGAACTGGCACCGGCGGATTCCGCGTGACCTGGTCTGAGTTTTACGGCCGCGACACGGGGTAAGCCTTCCGGGTGCGCATCGTGATCACCGGGGCGACCGGGAACGTCGGAACGGCACTGCTGGGCGCGCTCGAACCCGGCCACGACGTGGTCGGGCTCGCGCGGCGGCTGCCGGACACGACGGCCGAGCCGTACCGCCGGGCGGCCTGGCGGGCCGTCGACATCGGCCTTCCCGGCGCCGAGGAGGAATTGGCGGAGGTGTTCGCGGGGGCGGCCGCCGTCGTCCACCTGGCGTGGGCCATCTCGCCGGTGCGCGGCGACCCGCCGATGTGGCGCACGAACGACCACGGCACCCGCAACGTCCTCGCCGCGGCGGCCGCCGCCGGGGTGTCCCACCTGGTCGTCGCCTCGTCCGTGGCCGCCTACGGGCCGCCGCCCCGCTGGGAGAAGGTGGCCGAGGACTTCCCGTGCGACGGCATCGCGGGCAGTGCCTACAGCCGCGGCAAGGCGGCCCTGGAAACCCTGCTGGACCGGTTCGAGAAGAAGTACCCGCAGGTCAAGGTGGCGCGGATCCGGCCGTGCGCGATCCTGCACCGGGACGCGGCGGGCGAGTTCGCACGCTGGCTGCTCGGCCCGGCCGTGCCCGCCCACCTCGTCGGCGGCCGGCGGCTGCCGGTTCCGCTGTGGACGGGTCTGCGGGCGCAGATCGTGCACACCACCGACGTCGCCGCGGCGATCCGGCTGATCCTCGACTCGGGCTTCACCGGCGCGGTCAACCTGGCCGCGCCGGAGGTGCTCGACGCCGACGCGCTGGCCGGTGTCCTCGGGGGAACCCGCGTCCCGGTGCCGAAGCCGGTGGTCCGGCTCGCGACCCGGGCGGCCTGGCTGGGCGGGCTGCTGCCGGTGCACCCCGGCTGGCTCGAGCTGGCCGACCGCGCGGCGCTCGCCGACACCACGCTGGCGGAGACCGCGCTGGGCTGGCAACCTCGGTATGACGCCGCGGCCGCGCTCGCCGACCTGGTCACCGGGCTCCGTGCGGGCGCGGGCGCGGCCAGCCCGCCCCTGGCCCCGCCGCGCCGCGACGGGGTCCTGGCCCGGCTCCGCTCGCTCACCCGGGTCGGGCCGAGTCACCAGTCGCAAGCCTGACCAGCCGGGAGGCCGGAGTGAGTACGGAAGCCGTCGACGCGGTGGTGATCGGCGCCGGGCACAACGGCCTGGTGGCGGCCAACCTCCTGGCCGACGCGGGCTGGTCGGTGCTGGTCCTGGAGGCGACCGAGCACGCCGGCGGCTCGGTCCGGACCGCCGAAGTCACCGAGCCGGGCTTCCGCAACGACCTGTTCAGCGCGTTCTACCCGCTCTCGGCGGTCTCGCCGGTGATCCGCGGCCTGGGGCTGGACCGGTACGGCCTGCGCTGGCGCCACGCGCCCGACGTGCTGGCGCACATCCTGCCCGACGACCGGTGCGCGGTGCTCTCCCGCGACATCGACCGCACGGCGGCGTCGGCCGACGAGTTCGCCCCGGGAGACGGTGCCGCGTGGCGACAGTTGTTCGCGCAGTGGCAGGAACTCCGCGAACCACTGCTGAACGCGTTGTTCACGCCGTTCCCCCCGGTCCGCCCGGCGCTGAAGCTGCTGCGCCGCACCGGGACCGGCGACGCGCTGAGGCTGGCGCGGATGCTGACGCTGCCCGCGCGCCGCCTCGGCGACGAGCTGTTCGCCGGTGAAGGCGCGAAGCTGCTGCTGGCGGGGAATGCCGCGCACAGCGACCTTTCCGTGGACAACGCGGGCAGCGCGGTGTTCGGCTGGCTGCTCGCGATGATCGGGCAGGACGAAGGTTTCCCGGTGCCCGAAGGGGGAGCGGGCGAACTGGCCGCGGCGCTGGTCCGCCGGCTCGAATCGCGGGGCGGCCGAATCCACTGTGGACGTCCGGTGCGTTCGGTGCTCGTCGGGGACGGCCGGGCCCTGGGCGTGCGGGACGCGGCCGGTGACCCGGTCCGGGCCCGCAAGGCCGTGCTGGCCGACGTGCCGGCGCCGGTGCTGTACCGCGAACTGGTGGGGGAGGAGTGGCTGCCGTCCCGGCTGGTTTCCGACCTCGGCAAGTTCGAATGGGACAGCGCGACGGTGAAGGTGGACTGGGCGCTGTCCGGCCCGATTCCGTGGACGGCCGAAGCGGCCCGCGGCGCGGGCACGATCCACCTCGGAACGGACCTCGACGGGCTCTCGGCCTTCGGGGGCGAGCTCGCCCGCGGCCGGACCCCGCGTCGGCCGTTCCTGCTGCTCGGCCAGATGACGACGAGCGACCCGACGCGCTCACCGGCGGGCACGGAAGCGGCGTGGGCGTACACGCACGTCCCCCGCGGCGCGATGGAGAACCGGGCGGCGCTGGAACGGCGGATCAAGCGGATCGAGGAGACGGTGGAGGCCAACGCGCCGGGGTTCACGGCGCTGATCAAAGCCCGGTACGCCCAGGGGCCGACGGAGCTGGTTGGCCACAACCCCGGCCTGATCGGCGGGGCGATCAACGCGGGCACGACGGCGATCCACCAGCAGCTGTTCTTCCGCCCGGTGCCCGGAACGGGCCGCGCGGACACGCCGGTGGACCGGTTGTACCTGGCGGGAGCATCGGCCCACCCGGGCGGAGCGGTCCACGGCGGCCCGGGAGCCAACGCGGCCCGCGCGGCGCTGGCCCGGGCGGGGATGCTGGGTGGCGGGTACGCGGCGGTGATCCGGGCGGCCCACCGCGCGATCTACGGCTGAGGCCGGCCGGTCTGCCGCAGCCGGTCGTGAGTGGTAGTGCCAGTTGTCACTTGGCTACCTACGGCGCGGGGGCGTCCGCGCCGGCCGGGAACGCACCCAGGACCACATCGGGTGCATCCGGACCCCGCACACTGGCCTCCCCCACCCCCGGCAGCAACACCCCCAGCGGCCAACTCACCCACACCGCCGGCGAGTTGGCCGTTCCGGTGCGTGAGTTGGTCATTCCGGGCGGTGAGTTGGCCGTTCCTGCCCCGACTGACAACGTAGGTCGGCAAAGACCGTTCGCCAGAACCCTTCTTACCACTCACGAGTACTAGGGGCTGGGGTGGCCGTGCCGGGCGCGGGCGTGCTTGCCCGTCGCCAGGTCCGCGAGCCGGGCCAGGGACTCCGTGTTCCGCGGCTTCGCGACGAGCGCCTGCACCGCCTCCGGGAGCACCTTGCCGGGCCCGCGGGTGATGTGCTCGGTCATCCGGACCAGTGTCCGGCCGTCGCCGTGGGGGACGAGCGTCAGGCTCACCGCGGCCGCGCCCAGGGGCCAGCCGCGCGCCTCCAGTGACAGGGACAGGCCGGGCTCGACCGCCCGGACCACCGTCACGTCCTGGATGTGGAAGGGCCACGGGCCTACGCTGTGGTGGATCCGCGAGCCCACCGCGGGCCAATCCTCGTCGACGTCGCGGATGTGGGAGCTGCCGACCACCCAGCCGGCGTAGAGCCAGCCGTCGGCGAGCACCGCGTACACGGCGTCAGGCGGTACGTCGATCACACGACTTACCTCGGTCACGGCTTCCTCCTGTTTCCGGTGGTGAAACAGGCATACCCAGTCGGGGACGGGGTATGCCTGGCCACAACCGAACGGGAGGTGGCAATGGCGGCCGGACACCAGAACGAACCCGAAGGACCGGGAGAGCTGTCGAAGCGGTCGTGGGGTGCGGTGCTCAAACGCACCTTCAAGCAGTTCAACCGCGACAATCTCACCGACTGGGCGGCGGCGCTCACCTACTACGGCGTGCTGTCGCTGTTCCCGGGCATCATCGTGCTCACCGCGATCCTCGGGCTGCTCGGCCCGGACAAGATCCAGACGGTGATCGACACCATCAACCAGGTCGTCCCCGGGCAGGGCAAGGACATCCTCGTCGGCGCGATCAAGGAGCTGACGGGCTCCCGGAGCCTGGCCGGCCCACTGGCGATCATCGGCCTGCTGGGCGCGCTGTGGTCGGCGTCGGGTTACATCGGCGCGTTCATGCGGGCGTCGAACGCGATCTACGGCATGCCGGAGGGCCGCCCGATCTGGAAGGTCATCCCGCTGCGGGTGGCGCTGACGATCGGCATCGTGGTGCTGCTGGCGCTGTGCGCGCTGGGTGTGGTCGCGACGGGCTCGGTCGCGCGCCGTATCGGTGACCTGATCGGACTCGGCTCGACCGGGATCCTGGTGTGGGAGATCGCGAAGTGGCCGGTGATCGCTGTGCTGGTCAGCGTGGCGTTCGCGCTGCTGTACTGGGTGGGGCCGAACGTCCGGCAGCCGTCGTTCAAGTGGCTGACGCCCGGCGGGCTGCTGGCGGTCGTGCTGTGGGTGCTGGCGTCGGCCGGTTTCGCGCTGTACGTCGCGAATTTCGGTTCCTACAACAAGACCTACGGTTCGCTGGCCGGGGTGATCGTGTTCCTTGTATGGTTGTGGATCTCCAACCTCGCGATCCTGCTGGGGGCGGAGCTGGACGCGGAGCTGGCCCGCGGCCGCACGATCGAGGCGGGGCGCGAGGAGGACCAGGAGGAGCCGTTCCTGCCGCCGCGGGACACGAAGGCGATGGACGACGACGAGGCCGCGGCGGTGGCGGAGTCGGAACGGAAGTGAGCGGATGGCGTGCCGGATCACCGAGCTGGTGCTGGACTGCCGCGACCCCGACCGCCTGGCGGAGTTCTGGTGCGCGGTCCTCGGCTACGAAGTGATCGGCCACGAGCCGGACGGCCTGGCCCTCGGCCCGGCGGGCGCCCGGTTCGGCGAGGGGGCGGTGACGCTGATCCTGGCCCGGACGGACCACCCCCGCCGCGGAAAGCTCCCGCTGCACCTCGACGTGAGCCCCGCGGGGGTGGACCAGGAGTCCGAACTGGCACGGCTGACGGCGCTGGGTGCCCGCCCGGCGGACGTGGGTCAGACCGGCGAGGAGTCGTGGGTGGTGCTCCAGGACCCGGAGGGCAACGAGTTCTGCCTGCTGCGCAAGGACGTGGGCGCGGCCTGAGCACCTCCGGCCGCGGTGGCTTGACGGCGCCCGCGGCAAGCGCGCCGAAGGCCACCTCGGGGTGTGTTCCGGCTGCCCGGACCGAACTCCGGACCAACTCCGGATCAGAGCTCAGTGATCCTCAGCCGCGCACCGCCGCCACTGCACCGCATCTCCGGCCCGATCGGCGTGCCACACCGGCGCCGCCTCCGGTTCCCACGTCGGGACCAGCTGGTCCGTCACCACCCTTCCCCGCGCCACCCGGCCGAACAACTCCACCCCGGCTCCCCGCCGGGCCGCCGGGATCCACGCCGGATACCGGGTCCGGGGCAGCTTCCGCTCGATCCACTCGCGCGCCGAGCCTTCGCTCCCGTGGTCGGACTCGACGATGCTCGACACCGTTCCGTCGCCGCCCACGGTGAGGGCGATCGAGGCGCGCCAGCGGACTGCCGAAGTCGTCATCCCCTCCAGGTTCCCCGACGGACACTGCCACCGGCCAGTACACGTTCGGATGGATCCCACCGTGCCTCCCACTCCACACCGTCACGACGCGTTCAGCAACCGTGCACACGCCCTCTCCAGCACCGCCCTCGCCTCGTCGCCGTCGAGGCGAGCCGCGCGCTTGAGCGCCGGGGCGATCGTGCGCTCGGCCCGGTAGGCCGCCACCAGCCGGGGGTCCACATAGGACGACCGGCAGACCGCCGGGGTGTTGCCGAGGGCCGTCGAGACCTCCTTCATCACCTTCGCCTCCGCGCGCTTGCGGGCCGTCTCGGACGTCGGCGGGTCCGCCGCCGCGAAGGCCGCCGCCGCCAGGACCGTCGCGTTCCACGTCCGCATGTCCTTCGCCGTGCAGTCCTCGCCCGCGAGCTCCTTGAACCGCTCGTTGATGTCGGCCGCGTGGACCTCGTGCCACGTGCCGCCCTCGCGGTAGACCAGCAGGCGGTCGCTGCCGGACCGGCAGCGCAGCAGGGACTTCAGCACCGCCGCCAGTTCCGCGTCACCGATGGCCACCTCGCGATCGAGACCGCCCTTGGCGACGTAGCAGAACCGGCACTCGCCGCCGCGGACGGCCACGTGGGAACGCAGCAGCGTCGCGACGCCGTGGGTGCCGTTCTCCTCCGCGTACTCCTCGCCGCCGGTCCGGAAGATCCCCCGGTCGAGCATCCGCAACGCCGCCGCGAGCACCCGCTTCCGGGTGAGCCCGGATCCCGCCAGATCGGACGCGACCGACTCGCGCCAGGTCGGCAGCCGACGGGCCATCTGCAGCACGCGGTCGTGCTTCTCTTCGTCGCGGTCGCGCCGCCACTGTTCGTGGTAGAGGTACTGGCGCCGCCCGGCGTCGTCGGTGCCGACCGCCTGGACGTGCCCGTTCGGGTACGGGCAGATCCACACGTTCCGCCAGGCCGGCGGGATGACGAGGTCCTTGATCCGGGCGAGCAGCTCGGCGTCGGTCACCGGCGCGCCGTCGGGCATGGCATAGGAGAACCCGCGGCCGCGGCGGATGCGCTTGATGCCCGGGCCGCGCAGGTCACTGCGCCGGAGTCTGGTGCGTCCCACCGCCGCGAAATACCCGCCCGGCGCACCGGGAAACCATGATTGCCACCCGCGGCGGCGGGTAGCCGACGACGGAAGCACCGGAAGGAGTACGGATGACCACCGCAACCAAGCCACCGGCCGTCGTCACCGGCGCGATGAAGCCCGGATCGGCGGACGCATGAGCGTCATCGAGGACGTCACCGAGAAGGCGAAGCGGGTTCAGCGCAGCTACGCCGGCGGGGAAGACCGGCCGCTGGGTGGGTACGTCGTCGCGATGGGCGCCTACACCGGGCTGGTGGGCGGGCTGACGCTGCTCGGCCGCGCCGTCGGGGCCCGGTTGCCGCAGCGGTTCGGCCTCGGCGACACGGCCCTGCTGGGCGCGGCGACGTTCAAGGCCAGCCGCCTCCTGGCCAAGGACGCGGTCACCAGCCCGCTGCGCGCCCCGTTCACCCGGTACGAAGAGCCGGCCGGCGACGACGAGCTGAACGAGTCCGTCCCGGCCAAGGGCCACGTCGAGCACGCGGTCGGCGAGCTCGTGTCGTGCCCGTTCTGCCTGAACGTCTGGATCGGCACCGGCCTGGCCGCGGGCCTGGTGATCGCCCCGCGGGCGACCCGCCTGGCGGCCACGGTGCTGACCGCCGTCGGCGTGGCGGACGCCCTGCACCTGCTCTACGACGCGGGCAAGAAGCTCGCGTCCGGTTAGCCGGGCGAGCCGGCGGGGGACGTCTCCCGCCGGCTCACTCCGGGCCGCGGCGCAGCGGGCGGACCGCCGGGCCCTGCACCACTTCGCCGTCGACGCCGAAGCGCGAGCCGTGGCACGGGCAATCCCAGGTCCTTTCGGCGTCGTTGAACGAAACCAGGCACCCCAGGTGGGTGCAGTGCGCACCGACCGTGTGCAGCTTCCCGGCTTCGTCGCGGTGGGCCGCGACGAGCTCGCCGCCCACGCGGACGACCTCGGCCTCCCCGGGCCGGAGGTCGTCGAGCTTCTCGGACCGCCACAGCGCCGCGACGTGGTCGCCGACGAGGTACTTCGCGACGGTCAGGTTGTCCTGGGCCACTTCGAGCACGGAACGCGCGTCGAAGCGGTTGGGGTCGAACAGGTCCGCGGCCGGGTGCGGCTCGCCGAGGATCCGCGCCGCCAGCACGTGGCCCGCGGCCGTGCCGCCGGTCATGCCCCACTGACCGAACCCGGTGGCCACCCACAGGTTCTTCGTCCCCGGCAGGTAGCGGCCGATGTAGGGCAGCAGGTCGGGGGTGGACATGTCGTGGGCGGACCAGCGGTGGGTCACCCGGTGCAGGCCCGCGTGCGCGTCCGCCCAGTCCGCGAGCCGCCGGTACCGGCGTTCGACGTTGACGTGCGCGCCGACGCGGTAGTGCTCGCCCCCGGCGATCACCATCGGCGTGCCGTGTTCGGTGTACCCGCGCACGGAGTGGTGCGTGTCGGCGTCGAGGAACATGCCCTCCGGCGCGGCGTTCCCGGCCGCCGGGCCGGCGACGACGAGGTCGCGCACCGGGTCGAGCCGGGCGAAGTACAGGCCGCGGTCGAGCACCGGGTAGTGGGTCGCGACGACGACTTCACCCGCCACGACGTCGCCCCGCGAAGTGCGGACGGCCGGCCCGTTGACCGCGGTCGCCCGGGCGTTCTCGACGATGGTGCCGCCCGCCCGCTCGATCTCGGCGGCCAGGCCGAGCAGCCACCGGCGCGGGTGGAAGTGCGCCTGTCCGGTGGTCCGTACGGCGCCGAGGGCGGGCACGTCGAGCTGGACGTCTTCGGTGAACGACGCCGGCAGGCCCGCCGCGGCGGCCGCGTCCGCCTCCCGCTTGAGGGAGTCCACCGTGCTTTCCCGCGTCGTGTAGACGTAGCTGTCCGCGCGGGTGAACCCGCAGTCGATGCCGAGCTCGGCCGCGGTGGCGGAGATCCACTCGCACGCCGCCGCCTGCGTCCCGGCGTAGGCCTTCGCGGCGCCGGCGCCGTGGCGGGACGTCAGGTCCGCGTACTTGGCCCCGTGCTGGGCGCTGACCTTCGCGGTGGTGTGGCCGGACACCCCGGCCGCGACCCGGTCGGCCTCCAGCACGACGACCGCCCGGCCGGCGCGCGCGAGCAGCAGCGCGGTCGTGAGCCCGGCGATGCCCGCGCCGAGCACCGCGACGTCGGCGGACTCCGGCACCGGTACGCCGGTGCGATCCGGGGCCGGGGCGGTTTCCACCCACAGCGAACGCGGTTCGGGCAGGAGGGGCGGTCGAGACGGCACAGCCATGCCTGCGGATGCCCGCTGCCGGCCAGGCCAAACCGGCCATCCGGCCCGTTTGGCCCGCTCGGCGCGTCGGGTAGCCCCACCGCATGAGTACCGACATCTTCGTGATCGGCCTGGACGAGGAGAACCGGCGAGTGCTGGAACGCCTGCCGTGGGCCGGGAGCTACCGGTTCCACGGCCTGCTGACCCCCGAAGAGCTGCAGCACGGCGACATCGACTTCGAAGCGCTGCTGAAGACGGCGCAGCACGAACTCGACGCGTTCGACGGCGAAGTCGGCGCGATCGTCAGCTACTGGGACTTCCCCGCCGCGACGCTCGTGCCGATCCTGTGCGCCCGCCACGGCCTGCCCAGCGTGTCGCTGGAAGCGGTGCTGAAGTGCGAGCACAAGTACTGGAGCCGGCTCGAGCAGAGAACGGTGCTCGACGAGCTGCCGAACTTCGGCATCGTCGACCTCGACGACGAGCAGCCCGCCCCGCCGGAGGGCGTCGGCTACCCGATGTGGCTCAAGCCGGTGAAGTCCTTCTCCTCCGAACTCGCCTTCAAGGCCGAGAACGACGCCGAGTTCGCCGACGCCGTGGCCGAGATCCGGGCCGGGGTCGGCCGCGTGGGGGAGCCGTTCGGCTACGTGCTCGAACAGGTCGACCTCCCGCCGGAGATCGCCCGGGTGGGCGGCGCGGCGTGCCTGGCCGAAGGAGCGCTGCACGGCGCCCAGGCGGCCGTCGAAGGGTACGTCTACCAGGGCGAAGTCACCGTCTACGGCGCCCTCGACTCGATCAACTACCCGGACAGCTCGTCCTTCCTGCGCCACCAGTACCCCTCGCAACTGGGGGAGGAGACCGTCCAGCGGATGCGCGACGTCGCCGAGCGGGTGATGAAGCAGATCGGCTTCGACAACGGCACCTTCAGCATCGAGTTCTTCTGCGACCCCGAGTCCGGCCAGGTGTGCCTGCAGGAGATCAACCCGCGGCACTCGCAGTCGCACGCGGAGCTGTTCGAGTTCGTCGACGGTGTGGCCAACCACGAGATCATGGTGCGCCTCGGCCTGGGCCAGGACCCCGCCCGCCGGCCGAGCAGGGGCACCTACCAGATCGCCGGCAAGTGGTACCTGCGCCGGTTCGAGGACGGCGTCGTGACGCGCGTCCCGACGCCCGCGGAGATCGCGACGGTGCAGAACCGGATCGACGGCACCCGGATCGAGATCGTGCCGGAAGTGGGGCAACGGCTGTCGGACCTGCCGGAGCAGGACAGCTACAGCTTCGAGCTGGCGCACCTGTTCGTCGCGGGGCACACCGAGCACGAGATGGTGCAGAAGTACCAGGCCTGTGTGGACGCGCTGCCGTTCGAATTCGCGCAGGTGTGAGCCGCGAAAAGCGGGGGTCGCGTTCGGACAGTCCGAACGCGACCCCCGCTTTCGTCGCGGGCTCAGCCCGACTGCGGGTCGCTGTCGTCGTGCTCGTCCCCGCTCGACGTGCCCTGCTCACCGCGGAGGGTTTCGCGCTGGGCCTCCGGAGTGTCGCCGTGCGGGTCGTCGCCGCGGGCGCCTTCGGCGGGATCGGTCGGGTGCTGCGTGCGCTCTTCGGACGTCATCTCGTCCCTCCTTCGCGGGGTGCTTTCCCTACCGGATACCCGGCCGCGTACGGCTCAACCACCGGCGTTTGCCGCGGTGATCTCCGGGTAAGTCCGGTGCGACGCGGTTGTCCTCCGGCGATCGTGCCGGGACCGCGGCAAGGTGAAGGAGACCCAGATGACCACGTCGGCGGAACCCGTCCGCCCGGGCCCCTTGGCCGCCCGGTCCGTCGTTCACCGGCCCGTACCGCCCGCCCCGCGGATGCTGCGGCTGCCCGGCGTCTACCGCCCTCAGGAAGACACCGCCTTGCTCGCGTCGGCGATCGCCGAACTGGCGATCCCGGCCGGCGCGCGTGCCCTCGACCTGTGCACCGGCACCGGCGCACAGGCGATCGAGCTGGCCCGCCGCGGTGCGGGCACCGTGTTCGCCCTGGATCTTTCGCGCCGGGCGCTGGCCTCGGCGCGGCTCAACGCGCTGGTCCGGCAGCTCGCCGTGCGCCCGTGCCGGGGCGGCCTCGGCAGAGCGCTGCGCGAGGGGCCGTTCGACATCGTCGTCGCGAACCCGCCGTACGTGCCGTCCCCGTCCCCGGCGGTCCGGTCCACCCGGGGCTGGGACGCGGGCTCGGACGGCCGTGCGCTGCTGGACCCGCTGTGCGCCGCCGCGGGCACGCTGCTGCGCCCGGGCGGGACGATGCTGCTCGTCCAGTCGGCACTGTCCGATGTGGACAAGTCGCGGGAAATGCTGGCCGCGCAGGGACTGCGGGCTTCGGTGGTCCGAAGTGCCCGGATCCCGTTCGGCCCGGTCCTGTCCGGACGGGCGGAGTTCCTCGAGGCGGCCGGGCTGATCGAACCCGGCCGGCGGGTGGAAGAACTGGTGGTGATCCGTGCCGAACGCTGAGCGGCGACCTCGCCGGGTGACCGTCGTCCCCGGCGGCCCGGTCCTGGTGGAGGGGCCGGTCGAGCTGAGCACCCCCGAGGGCGAGCTCGTGCGGTCCGATCGCTTCCTGGTCGCGGTGTGCGCGTGCCGGCGCAGCAAGCGGTTCCCGTTCTGCGACACCAGCCACCGCAAACGCGTCCGCACCCAGGAAAGCTGAGCCGGCTCAACCAACGTCTTGAATGAGTCATTCAGGACCTCCGAAGCCCTGAATGACTCATTCAAGACACCGCAGCGACGACTTCCCG
Organism: Amycolatopsis sp. lyj-109; assembly: GCF_046548995.1. Classification (NCBI taxonomy): domain Bacteria; kingdom Bacillati; phylum Actinomycetota; class Actinomycetes; order Pseudonocardiales; family Pseudonocardiaceae; genus Amycolatopsis; species Amycolatopsis sp. lyj-109. The sequence continues at coordinate 32,281 of NZ_JAJPWR010000010.1, read as the reverse complement.
GCCCGCCAGTGGCTCAGCACCTGCTCGCCGAAGCGGCCTTCGAGGAACTCGGTCGCCTGGATGCCGAAGACGACGTCGGCGGCCAGCTCGGGCTCCTGCTCCAGCAGGTCGCCGAGCACCTCGTGGCGCATGACCTGCTCGTGGACCGCGTCCGCTTCGATGTGCTCGGTGTAGAAGAACCGGCACGCTTCCGGGGCGTCGAGGCGCCGCAGGGCCTGGTCCATCCGCTGCGCGGACGGCGCCGTGGTGATCTCCGCCGCGGCGAAGTGCCCGCACAGCGCCCCCCGCAGCGACCGGTGCAGGCCGAACAGCGACATCATGTTGACCACCGCCAGCATCGCGCCCGGAACCTGGTCGATGAGCTCCAGGTAGCCGTCGGGCAGGCCGGCCGCGCGCAGCAGGTCGGCGTAGAGACGGGCGTGCACGAACTCCGCGCGCCCGCCGCCGAACTCGTCGAACTCCACCGCCACCAGCGCGGCCTTGGCGCGGCCGCGCAGCCGCGGGATCACCCACGCGTGCGGGTCGGCTTCCTTGTGGTGGTAGATCGAGCGGTGCGTGAAGTACTCCCGCAGCTGTGCCCAGTCGCCGTGGTCGCGCAGGTGGTGGGAGATCCCTTCGACGTCGATCGGCTCGATCAGCAGGGCGTCGAGTTCGGCGGTGACGTCGTCGCCGCCCGCCACGTTGTCGCGGAGCACGGCGAGGAACCGGGCCTCGAGCGCGCCGCGCAGGCGCAGCAGTTCCGGGTCCCATTCCCAGTCGGGGGACACGCCCGGCAGGCCCTGGTAGTGCAGTTCGTAGCACAGGTGCAGGGCCAGCTGGAGGTCGTCGCCGAGCGGGTCGGCGTCCGCGAGCCCGTCGAAGTCCAGATCCGCGCGCGGCTGTTCGCGCAGAAGCGTGCCCAGCACCGAAGCCGACAGCGGGCCTCGCGCGGCCGGCAGGGTGCTCGCCCCAGTGGTGGAAGTCGTCATGGTCCCGGCTACCCCGTCAGCAGCGATCCATGCCCCACCGGCACGGTCGCCGCGGTGAGCCACCGCACCGCGGCCGCCGTCCCGCGGTCGGCCACCGCGCGCTGCTGCGCGGCGCCGGTGCCGCCCGACCGGACCGCGTCGGCGAGCTTCCGGACCTCGGCCAGGTCGCCGCTTTCTGCCAGGGGAGCCCGGACGTGCGTGAGCAGCTCGTCGACGAGGGTCCACGCGGGCCGCCGCGTCTCCTCGGCGGCGTCCACCAGGTCACCGGCGAGGCCGTGCCGCGCGGCGGCCCACACCGCCGCCGCGGCGACCTGGGGCGAGAGCGGCGCGGCCTCGCGGCCCTCGGCGAGCTCGGCCAGGGCCCGCTGCACCAGGGCCCGGCTCAGCAAGGCCTGCAGCACCGCGTGGTCGACGGTCAGCGCGGTGTCGGCGACCCGGAACTCGACCGTCGGGTACCGGCCGGACGGGCGGGCGAGCCAGAACGTCTGGTCCGGGTCGACGAGCGCGCCGCAGCCGACCAGCGTCTCGACGGCCCGGCGGTATTCGGCGTGCCCGCGCAGGTGCGGAGCGATGCCGGAGCCGGGGAAGCGGGACTGCAGGACCATCCGCCAGCTGTCGTAGCCGGTGTCGCGTCCGTGGTCGAACGGCGAATTGGCGGACAGGGCGAGCAGCGTGGGCAGCCACCGGCCGAGGTGGTTGACGACGGCGACCGCGGTGTCGGGATCGGGCACTCCGATGTGGACGTGGCACCCGCAGGCCTCGTAGTCGGCGACGACCGCGCCGTAGGCGGCGTCGATCTCGGCGTACCGGCCGGTGCTGGCGGGCGGCTGCGCGGCCGGTCCGGGCCCGACCGGCGTACCGGTGGCCAGGAGCGCGCAGTCCTCGGCCGCCGCAGCGCCGGCCAGCACGCGGCGCGCGGCGGTCAGCTGATGGCGGAGCTCGTCCGCCGTCGTGCAGACGCCGCTGGCGGCCTCGAGCTGCGTCAGCCGCAGTTCCCGGTGCACCCGGACGCCGTCGGGCAGCGGCCCGTGGTGGCGGTAGGAGGCCAGCACCGGTTCGGCGCACGGCGAAGCGTGCCCGGTGCGGGGGTTCACGAGGAGGAACTCCTCTTCGACACCCATCGTGGGCGGGCCGTCGATCACGGGCGGGCTCCTTCCGGACGGGCGTCCGGCAGGGTTACCCGCTCCGGCCGCGATAATGCGCTTGGGCCCGGCGCTTGTTTCGCCCCGAGCGCGCCGGGGGTACCTCGTTCCCATGACAACTCACCAACGGTTGCGTGTGGTCGGGGTGGATTCCCCGCCGGCACACCGGCTGCCGTCACCCCGCGCTCCGTCCGACGGCGACCTGGGAAGCCGGATCCGCTGGAAGACCTCCGACGCCGTCGTCGTCGAAGTCACCGGCGAAATCGATCTGTGCACGGTGCCCCGGCTGGCGGCGGTGCTGGACGAGCACCTCCGCGCCCGCCCCGGCGTCCTGCGGATCGATCTGGGCAAGGTCTGGTTCCTCGGTGCCGCCGGCATCCGCGTGCTGCTGCGGGCCCGGCGGCACGCCGAATCCGCCGGGGTCCACCTGGTCGTCGACCCCGGCGGATCGCGGGCCGCGGTCCGCGCGCTCGAACTGTTCGACCGCCTCTGACCGGGTCAGCCGGCCGTGAGCAGGTCGACGACGTCCTCGGCGCGCTGCCGTTCCGCGAACCGGCGCCGCTGCCGGTCGGCGCCGCCGCCTTCGGCGGCCAGCCGGGCCGTTCCCTCCCGCGCGAAGTCCAGATCCCCGGCCGTTTCGAGCGCGGGAGCCGTCAGCGCCACGAGGTCGTCGAGCACCGCCTTCGCCGGCGCCAGGTCGCCGCTCTTCGGGTGCGGGCAGCAGCCGGTGACCCCTTCCCGTGAGGCCCGCCAGAGCTGGGCCCGCAGGACCTCGTTCGACAGGTGCGGCGCGGGTGCGTCGTCGGCCAGCGCCGTGGCGACCAGGCCGCGCGCCAGCACGCCCAGCAGCACCGCGTCTTGCGGGTCCGCCGCGACGTCGGCGATGCGGAACTCCAGCGTCGGCTGCTTGTCCGACAGCCGGACGTCCCAATAGATCATTCCACGGTCGAGGATCGAGCCCGCGCGCAGCCAGCCGTCGACGATGCTTTCGTACTCGTCCAGCGACGCGAACCGCGGCGGCGGCCCGGCCGACGGCCACCGGCTCCACTGCTGGTACCGCCAGCTGCAGTAACCGGTGTCGTAGCCGTCGGAGATCGCCGAGTTCGCGGTCACGGTGAGCAGGGCGGGCAGCCACGGCCGGATCCGGTTCAGCACCTGGACGCCGCTTTCCTTGTCCGGGATCGCGACGTGCACGTGGCAGCCGCAGGTGAGCGACGTTCGCGCGGTGGCGCCGAAGTGCTCGGCCATCCGCTCGTAGCGCGGGTTCGGCGTGATCACGGGCGGGGTCGATTCGAACAGCAGCGGGGACGCGGCGGGCAGCACCCGGCAGCCGCGCCGCCGGGCGGCCCCGGTGAGGTCTTCGCGCAGCCCGCGCAACTGACGCAGGGCTTCGGTGTGGGTGCGGCAGACGTCGGTGGCCGATTCGGCCTGGGACCGGGTGAGTTCGTGCTGCAGCTCGCCTTGGTCGTCGCCGGCGGCTTCCGCTGCGTCGACGACGTCGTCGCCGGCGTGGGAGAGCTGGCCATGGCGGTCGACGACGAAGAACTCCTCTTCGATGCCGAACGTCAGAACATCGCCCGTCGGGTGGTTCACCGGTGTTCTCCTGGGGGGTCGGGGACCGGAGGAATACCCGGACGGCGATTCGGGCAAACGGCGTTTTCCCGCGCGGTGAGCGGGTATTCCTCCAGTCATGTCGACCGACGCGATCGTGCTGCTCAAGAACGACCACAAGACCGTGGAGAAGCTCTTCAAGCAATTCGAGAAGGCGGAGGAGGACGCGTACGACGAGAAGCGCCGGATCGCGGACTCGATCATCGAAGAGCTGACCGTCCACGCCTACATCGAGGAGGAGATCTTCTACCCCGCGGCGCGGGAAGCCGTCCCGGAGACCAAGGACCACGTCCTGGAAAGCGTGGAGGAGCACCACGTCGTGGTGTGGATGCTGTCCGAGCTGCTCGGCATGGACCCGAAGGACGAGACCTTCGACGCGAAGGTCACCGTGCTCACCGAGAACGTCCGCCACCACGTCGAAGAAGAAGAGGACGAGTGGTTCCCCGACGTCCGCTCGGCGATGGGCCGCAAGCAACTGCAGGAACTGGGACAGCGGATGATCGACGCCCGGTCCGCCGCACCCAAGAATCCCTTGGACCTCAAGAGCGCCAAGGCCTGACCTCCCGCACGCACGGCCGAGGGCGCCGCTTTCCGGTGAAAGCGGCGCCCTCGTCGCGTTCAGTGCCGTGCGACGACGCGGATCGACTTCAGCTCGGCGTCGGCCGGGTCGGGCGACGGCGAGCATCGCGCTCTTCACCGGCAGGGAACTACCGCCGGAGTAGCCGGACGTGGCCCGCGTAAAACACCACCGGTGGCATGACCGCACGTGGTTGGGGTATTCCGTAGGGCATGGAGTGGCACGAAGAGCTGCACGAGCGGGCCGACGAGCGGATCGAGAACCTGGGCGAGCGGCTGTGGGCCGTCGCCACCGCGCTGCACGAGCGGCCGGAACTGTCCTATGAGGAGCACGCCGCGGCCGAGCGGCTCACCACCGAACTGGCCGCGGACGGCTTCGAGGTGGAAACCGGGACCGCCGGTCTCCCCACGGCGTTCGTCGCACGCGCCGGCGAAGGGCGGCCATGCGTCGCTCTGCTGCTCGAATACGACGCCCTGCCCGGCCTCGGGCACGCCTGCGGGCACAACCTGATCGCCGCGGCCGGCCTGGGCGCCGCGCTGGCCGCCAAGGACGTCCTGGGGGACACCCCGGGCTCGGTGCTCGCCGTGGGCACCCCGGCCGAGGAACGCGGTGGCGGCAAGGTCGCGATGGCCGAGGCGGGTGTCTTCGACGACGTCGACGCGGCCTTGATGGTCCACCCCGGCGTCCACTCGTGGTCGTGGGCGCCGCTGACCGCGCAGGTGGAGCTGAAGGTGACCTTCCATGGCCGGGCCGCCCACCCGACCGGCGACCCGGAGCACGGCATCGACGCTCTGGCCGCGCTCATCCAGGCGTTCGGCGCGGTGTCCGCCCTGCGCCAGCGGCTGCCCGCCGGCTCACACGTCCAGGGCATCGTCACCCACGGCGGCGAGGCGACGAACATCGTCCCCGACCGGGCCGAAGGCCGGTTCGGCCTCCGCGCCCTGACCACCGACGTACTGGACCGCCTGGTCGAGGACGTGACGACGTGCGCGGAAGGCGCGGCACTGGCGACCGGGGCGAAGGTCGACGTCGAACGCCTCGGGCGCGGGTACTCGCACTTCCGCGACAACCCGGTGCTGTCGGAGCGGTTCGCCGAGCACCTGGCGGCGTGCGGGATCCACGCGACCCCGCCGGCGCCGGGCGTCTTCCTCGGGTCGTCCGACATCGGGGACGTGAGTGTCCGCGTCCCGGCGATCCACCCGTTCGTCGCGATCACGGCGGAGGAGATGTCGGACCACACGACGGAGTTCGCGGCCGCCGCGGCGAGCCCCCGCGGCCGGGCGGCGATGCTGGCCTCGGCGGCGGCGCTGGCCCGCACGGTGATCGACCTGCGGACGCACCCGGCGCTGGTCAGCCGGGCGTGGGACCGCTTCCGGGACTCGGCGCGGAACGGACGGTGACCGAAGATAGCCTGCCAGGACAATCCTGGACGTCGGCCTGCCGGTCTGCCGCAGCTGGTCGTGAGTGGTAATTCGGGTTAGAACCCGAATTACCACTCACGACCACCAGCCACGGCAAACGGTGACCTTGTTTCCCCAGGTCACGCACACAAGTGTCCCTGTAGTACTAGGCGACGGAGGTGTAGTGCGACGCGTCACCTTCGAGCGATTCGCTGGCCCGCCCGTCGACGCCGGCGGGGATGTCGCCGGCCACCGTGACGCGGTTGAGCCGCCGCGGCAGGTTGTCGTAGTTGTCGATCGCGTAGTGCTGGGTGATCCGGTTGTCGAACAGCACCAGCTGGTCCGGCTCCCAGGCCACCCGCACGACGTTCTCCGGCCGCGTGACGTAGGACTGCAGCAGCCGCAGCAGGTCCCGCGACTCGCTCACCGACAACCCTTCGATCCGCTGGGCGAACCCGCCGATGAACAGGCCGCGCTCGCCGGTCACCGGGTGCACCCGCACCACCGGGTGGACGGTCCGGTACTTCCGCGAGACGAACTGCGCCCGGCGCTCCCGCTCCTGCTCGTCCACGGTCTCCGGCGGCTGGACGTAGTCGTAGTCGTTGGTGTGCACCGCCCGCAGCGTGTCGGCGAACGCGCGCAGCGGCTCCGGGAGGTCCCGGTAGGCCGCGGCGGCGTTCGCGATCAGCGTCTCCCCGCCGTACGGCGGTACCACCAGGCTGCGCAGCGTGCTGGCCTTCGGCGGGTTGAGCACGAAGGTGACGTCGGTGTGCCAGTGGTTGGCGCGGCCCCGCTCGCTGTCCACGGGCAGGATCGTCGGCGCCCCGTCGACGGCGGGCACCGTCGGGTGGGCCTTGGTCAGCTCGCCGAAGTGCGCCGCGAACCGCTGCTGGCCCTCGTCGTCGAGCCGGGCGCCCCGGAACACCAGCGCCTTGTGCTCGTGGAGGGCGTCGGTCAGGAACGCGACCTGCGTGGCGTCGAGGTCGCCGGCCGGGTCGAAGCCGACGATTTCGGCGCCGATCCTCCCGGTCAGCTTGCGGACGTCGGTGCCGATGGTGGTCATGCGGGCTCCTTCACTCGGTTGCGGTTGACGGGTCGCGCGAGGCCGTAGTGCTCGCGCAGGGTGGTGCCGGAGTACTCGGTGCGGAAGAGCCCGCGCCGCTGCAGTTCCGGGACGACGAGGTCGACGAAGTCGTCGAGCCCGCCGGGCAGGGTGGGCGGCATGACGTTGAAGCCGTCGGCGGCGCCGCCGCGGAACCACGCCTCCAGCTCGTCGGCGACCTGGACCGGTGTCCCGGCGAAGACGCGGTGCCCGCGCCCGCCGGCCAGCCGTTCCAGCAGTTGCCGGATGGTCAGGTCCTCGCGCCGGGCCAGGCCGACGACCAGGTCGAACCGGCTCTGGCCGCCCTCGGTGAAGCTGCCGACTTCCGGCAGCGGGCCGTCCAGCGGGTAGCCGGTGACGTCGTGGTCGAGCATCTTCGACAGCTGCTGCAGCCCGTAGTCCGGGGTGATCAGGGCGTTCAGCTCGGCTTCCCGCTCACGCGCTTCGGCCTCGGTGCGGCCGAGGATCGGCGAGATCCCGGGGAGGATCTTGAGCTCGTCCGGCGTGCGGCCGTACTTCGCGAGCCGGCCTTTGACGTCGTCGTAGAACGCCTTGCCCTCGGCGAACGTCTGCTGTGCGGTGAAGACGGCTTCGGCGTGCCGGGCCGCGTATTCCTTGCCGGTCTCCGACGACCCGGCCTGGACGAGCAGCGGGTGGCCCTGCACCGGCCGTTCGATGTTGAGCGGTCCGCGGACCTGGAAATGCGGGCCGTCGTGCTCGATCGCCCGGATCCGGCCGGTGTCGGCGTAGACCCCGCTCGCCCGGTCGACGACCGCGGCGTCGTCGTCCCAGCTGTCCCACAGCTTCTTGACGACCTCGATGAACTCGTCCGCCCGCTCGTAGCGGGCGGAGTGCGACGGGCGCTTGGCCAGGTTGAAGTTGCGGGCTTCGTCGATGCCCGCCGAGGTGACGATGTTCCAGCCCGCGCGGCCACCGGAGAGGTGGTCGAGCGAGGCGAACTTCCGCGCCAGGTGGTAGGGCTCGTTGTAGGTCGTCGACGCCGTCGCGATCAGTCCGATGTGGACCGTGGACGCGGCGAGCGCGGACAGCAGCGTCAGCGGTTCGAAGTGGCTGTGGGAGTTGTGCTTGACGTTGCCCCACAGGGCGACGCCGTCGGCCAGGAAGATTGAGTCGAGCCTGCCGCGCTCGGCGGTCCGCGCGATGTCGACGTAGTGTTGCAGCGCCCGGGCCCGGTGCGGGTCGGTCGAGGGGTGCCGCCAGGCGGCTTCGTGGTGGCCGTTTGGCATCACGAACGCGTTGAGGTGCATCATGGCTTCTCCTTGGGGCGCCAGGTGGAAAACCGCCGTTCGAGCGCGACGAAGCCGGCGTTGACGAGCACGCCGAGCAGTGAGACCGCGATGATCCCGGCGTACATCTGCTGGATCTGGAAGTTCACCTGGCTCGTGTTGATCAGGTAGCCGAGGCCCGCTTTGGCGCCGACCATCTCCGCGGCGACCAGCACCAGGATCGAATACGACGCCGCCATCCGGATGCCGGTGAACACCGTGGGCACCGCCGAGGGCAGGATCACCTTCCGGAACAACCGCGGGCTGGACAGCCCCAGCGAGCGGGCCGCCTTGACCAGCAGCGGATCGACCGTGTTGACCCCGGCGATCGTGTTGAGCAGCACCGGCCACACGCAGGCGTAGACCACGAGGCTGACCTTCGACAGCTCGCCGATGCCGAGCAGCAGCGTGAACACCGGCAGCAGCGCCAGCGCGGCGGTGTTGCGAGCCAGCTCCAGCAGCGGCTGCAGGAACCGCGCCACCGGTCGGTACCAGCCGATCAGCAGCCCGAGCGGCACCGCGACCGCGACGGCCACGGCGAACCCGGCGGCGGACCGTCCGACGCTGGCCAGCAGGTGGTCGGCGAGTTCGCCGTCGAGGACGAGCTCCCACAGGGCCTGCAGGTCCTCCGACAGCGGCGGAAGGAACGTCCGAGTGCCCTCGTCGAGGACGAACCGGGGGACCAGTTCCCAGAGCGTTACGAACAGCACCACCGCGGCCGACGCGTGCACCGCCCGGGTGAGCTTCTTCCGGAATCGGCGCGGCTTCGGCGGCGGGTCCGGGAGTCCGGTGTGGACGGCGGGGGCTTCGAGGGTGGTGGTCATCGGGCCGCGCTCCGTTCGTGTTCGGCTGCCTTGCGGACCTCGTCGTGCAGGAGTTCCCAGAGCCGGTGGCGGTGCCGTCCGAACTCCGGCCCGGAGCGCACGTCACCGGTGCGGTCGCCGAGGTCGACGTCGACGACGGCCTTGAGCCGCCCGGGCCGCGACGTCAGCACCGCGACCTGTTGTCCCAGGTAGACGGCTTCGTCGATGCCGTGGGTGATGAAGACGATCGTCTTGCCGGTGCGGCGCCAGATCCGCAGCAGCTCCTCCTGCAGCTGCTCGCGGGTCTGCGCGTCGAGCGCGGCGAACGGCTCGTCCATCAGCAGCACGGCCGGGTCGTAGGCGAGGCTGCGGGCGATCGCGACGCGTTGCTTCATGCCGCCGGACAGCTCGTGCGGGTAGCGGTCCTCGAAGCCGGACAGTCCGACCAGAGCGAGGTATTCGCGGGCCCGTTCGGCCCGCTGCCGCTTGCCGAGCGGGCCGCCTTCGAGGCCGAACTCGACGTTGGCGCGGGCGGTGCGCCACGGGAACAGCGCGTACTGCTGGAAGACGACCCCGCGGTCGAGCCCAGGGCCGCGCACCGGCACGCCGTCGATGAGCACCTCGCCCGACGTCGGGGTGGCGAGGCCGCCCAGCAGGTCGAGCAGCGTCGACTTGCCCGAGCCGCTGGGGCCGACGAGGGACAGGAACGTGCCGTCGGCGATGTCGAGGGAAACGTCGTCGAGGGCGGTGAGTTCGCCGAAGGTCTTGGTCACCGCGCGGATGCTGATCACTTGGTCACCGCCGGGGCGCCGTCGCGGTAGGGGTTGAACTCGTTGGTGTAGAGCTTCGAGGTGTCGATCTTGTCGTGCTTGAGGTAGCCCTCCTGCTTCAGCCACGGCTCCCACCGCGTGTAGTCCGCGTCGGAGATGAGGCCGCCGTGGGTGATGCCGACGCTCTTCCAGTACTTCAGCGTGTCGGTGCTTTCGTTGCGGCCGCGGGCTTTGATGATCTTCGTGAAGCGGGCGATCACCTCGTCGCGAGGGGTCGTGCGCTCCCATTCGATCGCCCGCGCGACGGCGGAGACGAAGATCTTCGCCGTCTCCGGGTACTTCTTGATGAAGTCGGTGCGCAGCACGTACGGGCCGCCGTTGTAGGGCCCGAACGCGCCGACGTCGGTGAACAGCGCGCGCACGCCGCCGGCCGCGACGGCGTGGTCCTGCAGGATCCCCTGCAGCGCGGCGACGTCGAGCTGGCCGTTGCGCAGCGCCTGTTCGGCGTTCACCGGCGGGATGACGACCAGCTGCACCTGCTTGATCTCGGCGTCGGACAGGCCCTGGCCCTTGAGCCAGGTGTCGAGCGCGGCTTCGAGGTTCGCGCCGGCGGTGTTGACGCCGACCTTCTTGCCGATCAGGTCACGGGCGGTCCGGATCGGACTGTCGTCCTTGGTGTAGAAGCCGAGGAAGGCCTTGTCGTCGGAGCCGTAGTAGTTGACGACCGCCTTGACCGGGGCGCCGGCCTCGACGAGCTTGACGACCGCGCCGGTGAAGGCGCCGCCGAAGTCGGTCTGGTCGGTGGCCGCCGACTGGATGTCCTGCGGGCCGCTGATCGTGTTGCCGACCCACTTCAGCTTGACCGGGCCGAAGTAGCCCAGGTCTTCGGCGAGTTCGGGCAGGGTCACGGCGTTGGCGCTGCCCTGGTAGCGCAGTTCGAGCTTCTCGGGTTGGCCGGGCGCACCGGTGGCTGTCGCCGAAGCGCAGCCGGCCAGCAGCACCGCGGCGGCGGCGAACAGAGGCAGGATTTTCTTCACGGTGGTTTCGTCCGTTCCGGGAGTCGGTGGGGATGCCACAATTGTTGGCGGCGCCCGGACGGACGGTCAATTTTGCGAGTTCGTGAAATAACTCCGGCGGTTCACGAGGCGCGCGGCAACCCGGTCAGAAGGGGACCGAGCGGGTCTTCGTAGAGCACGTCGAGGAGCACGGCGCCGCCGGCTGTCGCCAGCTCGGTGCCCGGGAAGCTCGTGCCCACAACGGTTTCCGCCGAATCGGGGCAGCGGGACCGGTTGCCGACCTCGTCCCGGATGATGGGAAGGCAGCTCGGCACCTGGGCTACACTCCGGTCGACCACCACGAGCACGGCAGGATTCAGCACGTCGAGCAGAAGGGCGGCCGCCTGGCCGATCAGCCGTGCGCGTTCGTGGAACATCCGCAGTGCCGTGGAATCGCCTTCGGCGGCCAGCGCGAGCAATTCCGGAAAGTCCGGGCGCGCGATCAATCCGGTTTCCGCGGCTTTGCGCGCGAGTGTTGCCTCCGAAACGGCCGCTTCCAGGCAGCCGGTGCGCCCGCAGCGACACGGCTCGGTGCTGTCGTCGACGCGCAAGTGCGCGACGGCGCCCGCGGCCGAGCGCGGCCCGTGGTGCACGCTCGCGCCGGTGGCGAACGCGGCGTCGACGACGTTGCCGGTGAACAGCTGCACGACGCTGTCGCGGGCCCGGGGGTGCCCGAAGAGCCGTTCGGCGTGCACCAGCGCCCGCGCGTGCCCGTCGACCTCCACCGGCAGCCCGGTGCTGCCGGTCAGCAGGTCGCGGACCGGCACGTTCTCCCAGCCGAGCAGCGGGTGCTCGACCACGGTGCCGGACGCGCGGTCGACCCAGCCGCCGGTGGCGACGCCGAGACCGAGCGGCTCGCGGTCCGGGGCGTGCCCGAGCAGGAGGTCGTCGAAGATCTCGGCGGCCCGGGCCAGCAGGTCTTCCGCGGCCAGGCCGTCGTGCGGTTCTTCGTGCTGCACCAAGACGTTCCCGCGCAGGTCGAGCAGGGCGACGGTGGCGTGGTGCACGGCCAGGTGCAGCGCGCCGGCGACGTGCCGCCCGGTGTCGAGGTCGATCGGCACATGCGGCCGTCCGACGCTCCCGCGTGAATCCGCTTCCGGGAGTTCGTGCAGCAGCCCGAGCCGGGCCAGCTCGGCGGTGTGCCCGGTGACCGCCGCCGCGGACAGCCCCGTCCGCCGCGCGATGGTGCTGCGCGCGATCGGGCCGTCGTCGAGCACCGCCCGCAGGACCGCGCTCGCACTGGCGCTGCGCCGGGCCCCGCGCGCGTCCGTCCTCTGTGGACTCACCGCCCGGCTGGTCATGGCCCGATCGTGACAGACGAACCGGCGTGCGCCCAGCGTGCCCAGGATGCGGGCTTGACGTATACCCATATGGGAATATGATGGCCGCGTGGCACGAGCAGCGACGACCGCCGACACCTTCAACGCCGTCGCCGAACCCCGGCGGCGGCAGATCCTCGACGTCCTCATGGCGGGCGAGCGGTCGGTCGGCGACCTCGTCGACCTGCTCGGCCTGGCTCAGCCCCAGGTGTCGAAGCACCTGCGGGTGCTGCGCGAAGTGGGCGCGGTGGACGTGCGCGGCGACGGCCGCCAGCGGCTCTACCGGCTCAACGGCGCCGCGCTCAAGCCCATCCACGACTGGGTCAAGCGCTACGAACGGACGTGGGCGGAGCGGTTCGACCTGATGGACGACGTCCTCGAGGACCTCAAGGAACAGGAGCAGTGAACGTGGAGATCACCACCCCCACCGACGACCGGATCCTCATCACCCGCGAGTTCGACGCGCCGAAGCACCTGGTCTACCGCGTGTGGACCACCCCGGAGCTGGTGAGCCGCTGGTGGAGCGGCCACCGCGGGACGACCACCGAAGTCAAGCTGGACCTGCGGCCCGGCGGCCGCTGGCGGTTCGTGCTGAAGACGAACGACGGCGCCGAGGTCGGCTTCCACGGCGAGTACCGCGAGATCGTGCCGGACGAGCGGCTTGTCTACACCGAGGTGTTCGAACTGCCCGGCGTCGACCCGGATGACGTGGACGGCCCGCTCAACACCGTCACGTTCACCGCGCTCGACGGCGACCGCACGCGCCTGGAGCTGCTGACCGAAACCGGGAGCAAGGAACTGCGCGACACGATCCTGCAGTCCGGCATGGAGGTCGGCGCGCGGGGACAAATGGAGATCATCCAGGAACTGGCGGACTCCCTGCGCTAGCGGCCCGCAGGAACCGCTCGCCGGTCTTCGCCAGCGCCTCGGCGAGCTCCGGCGCGTCGAGCACCTCGAAGTCGACGTCGAGCAGGCCCAGGTACAGCCCGAGCGTCTGCGCGTTGTCGGAGCCGACCTCGGCGACGCAGCGGTCCGGCCCCTCGGGCGTCACGTCGACCGCGATCGGCAGCCGGGTCCGGACGTACTCCACCGAGGCGTGCAGCCGCACCCGGGCGTGGAACCGCCAGGTCGCCGAGCCGACGCTGCGCTGGACGAACTGCGCGACGTCGCCCTCCGGTGGCTCGCGCGGGGCGAAGCGCGGGCCGTTCGGCACCTTCGGCGTCATCCGGTCGACGCGGAAGGTGCGCCAGTCGTCGCGGGCAGTGTCCCAGGCGACGAGGTACCAGCGCCGTCCCCAGCTGACCAGCCGGTGCGGCTCGACGTCGCGGCGGCTCGGCGTGCGCTGGTGGCTCGTGTAGTCGAAGCGCAGCCGCTCGCTCGCCCGGATCGCCGTCGCGACTGCGGTGAGCACGTCGGCGTCGACGGCCGGGCCGGCGCCGGGCACCGCGACCGTCGCGGTCTGCAGCGCCCGCACCCGGTGCCGCAGCCGCGACGGCAGCACCTGCTCCAGCTTCGCGAGCGCTCGCACCGACGTCTCGCCGATGTCGGCGACGCCCGTCGCGGTCCGCAGCCCGACCGCGACGGCCACGGCTTCGTCGTCGTCCAGCAGCAGCGGCGGGAGCTGCGCGCCCGCGCCGAGGCGGTAGCCGCCCTGGACGCCGGGGGCGGCCTCGACCGGGTAGCCGAGCTCCCGCAGCTTGCCGATGTCGGTGCGGACGGTGCGCGCGGTGACGCCCAGCCGGTCGGCCAGGTCGGCGCCGGTCCAGTCACGCCGCGTTTCGAGCAGCGACAGCAGCCGCAGGAGGCGGGCGGAGGTCTGCAACATTCTTGAAGGATCGCACGAATCGCGGAAGGAAGTCTTCCGCAATGGCTCCTAACGTGCTGCTCATGACGAACGAAATCCGTCCCTTCCGCATCGACATCCCGCAGGCCGAGCTGGACGACCTCCACCGCCGCCTGGCCTCGGCCCGGTTCGCCGAGCCCGTGCCCGGCGACGAGCCGGACTGGTCCCGCGGCATCCCGGCCTCCGCGGTCCGGACGCTGGCCGAGTACTGGCGCGACGGCTTCGACTGGCGCGCCCAGGAAGCGGCGCTCAACGCGTTTCCGCAGTTCACGACCGAGATCGACGGACAGACCATCCACTTCCTGCACCTCCGCTCGGCGCAGGCCGACGCGATGCCGCTGCTGCTCACCCACGGCTACCCGAGCTCGATCGCCGAATTCCTCGACGTCATCGGCCCGCTGACCGAGCCGGGCCCGGACGCCTTCCACGTCGTCGTCCCGTCGGTGCCCGGGTTCGGGTTCTCGACCCCGCTGAGCGGCCCCGGCTGGGAGCTGGCCCGCACGACCGACGCGTTCGCCGAGCTGATGACCCGCCTCGGCTACGACCGGTTCGCCGCGCAGGGCGGCGACCTCGGCGCGGGCGTCACCGGCCGGCTCGCGGCGCTGTACCCGGACCGCGTCATCGGCACCCACGTGAACAGCGACCGCGGCACGATCGCGCTGGCCGGTGAGCAGCTGCCGCTGCCGGACGGCCTGTCGGAGGCCGAACAGTCCGAATTGGACGCCGCCCGCGCGGCCTGGCAGGCCGGGCGCGGGTACCTCGACCTCCAGTCGCACAAGCCCGAGACGATCGCGGCCGCGCTCACCGACTCCCCGGTCGGCCAGCTGGCCTGGATCGCGGAGAAGTTCCAAGCGTGGACCGGCGCGGACGGCATCGATCGCGACCGGCTGCTGACCAACGTCAGCATCTATTGGTTCACCCGCAGCGGCGCGACCGCGGCCCGGTTCCTGTACGAGGCGGCCCACTCGGGACACGGCTGGCTGGCGCCGTCGGACGTCCCGGCGGGCTGGGCCGTGTTCGACACCTCGCCGGTGGTGCGGCGGATCATGGACCCCGACGAGAAGATCGCGCACTGGTCGGACTTTGCCGAGGGCGGCCACTTCGCGGCGATGGAGGAGCCCGAACTGCTCGTCGCCGACGTCCGCGCGTTCTTCCGCGGACTGCGGCCGTGAACGTCCGCGCGCTCAACCGGGCGCTGCTCGCGCGGCAGCACCTTCTGGACCGCACGTCGTTGCCGCCCGCGGCGATGCTCGGGCACCTCGTCGGGATGCAGGCGCAGGCACCGCTCGCGCCGTACGTCGGGCTGTGGACGCGGCTCGCCCGATTCCGGCCGGACGAGCTGGCGGCCCTGCTCACCGGCCGGCACGCCGTCCGCGGGCTGCTGATGCGGGGGACCGTCCACCTGGTCCTCGCCGAAGACGCGCGGGTGCTGCGGCCGCTGGTCCAGCGGGTCGTCGCCGGCGGCTACACCGGCCACTTCGGCCGCCGCGTCGGCGACGCCGATCTCGGCGCGGTGGCCCGCTTCGGCCGTCAGCTGCTCGACGAGCGGCCCCGGACCCGGCGGCAGCTGCAGGACGCACTGGCTTCGCGGTGGCCGGAGCACGACGCCGAAGCACTCTCGTACGCGGTCGGCTACCTGGTGCCGACCGCGCAGGTGACGCCCCGCGGCGTGTGGGGTTCGACCGGCCCGGCCACCCTGACCACCCTCGAAAGCTGGCTCGGTGGTCCGCTGGCCGACGGGCCGTCGCTGGAGGACGTGGTGCGGCGGTACCTTCGCGCGTTCGGCCCGGCTTCGGTCGCCGACGTCCAGGCGTGGTCCGGGCTGACGAAGCTGCGGGAGATCGTGGAGCCGATGGGCCTGCGGACGTCCCGGGCGGAGTCCGGCGAGGTGCTGTACGACGTCGAAGACGGTGTGCTCCCGGACTCGGAGACTCCGGCGCCGGTGCGGTTCCTGCCGGAGTACGACAACGTCCTGCTTTCGCACGCCGACCGGGCCCGCGTGCTCCCGCCCGGCCGACGGGTCCCGCTGCCGCCGGGCAACGGCGCTTCGCGGGGAACGCTGCTGGTGGACGGGTTCTACCGCGCGGACTGGCGGCTGATGGGAGCCGCCCTGGAAGTCACCGCGCACGACCGGCTCACGGCGGGGGAGCGGGCGGAGATCGAAGGGGAAGCCACGCGGCTGCTGGAGTTCCTCGAGGCGGGGATGCGGTCGGTCCGGATCACCGGAAGCTGACCGGGGGGGCCTGTGGGGCCGGGATCGTCGCGACCGCGGCGCGGTTCGGCGAAAGCCGACCACCGGACCCGCGCCCTGGGCCAGAATCGGCGGCGTGCAGTTCGCCATCCTCGGGCCGGTCGAAGCCCGCCGTCCCGACGGGACCCCGGTCGCCCTCGGCGGCCCGCAGCTTCGGGGGCTGCTCGCCCTGCTCGCCCTCGACGCCGGGCGGGTCGTCAGCGCGGAGCGGCTGATCGACGGCCTGCACGGCGAGCACCCGCCCGAGGGCGCGGCGGAAGCCCTGCAGTCCCAGGTCTCGCGGCTGCGACGGCGGCTGCGGGACGGCGGCGCACCCGACGGCCTCGTCGAATTCACCCCCGCCGGCTACCGGTTGGCCGTCGACCCCCAGGACGTCGACGTCCACCGCTTCGAACGCCTCACCGCGCAAGCACGGGAAACCCCCGGTCCCGCAACGAAACTGGAGCTGCTCACCGAAGCGCTCGCGCTGTGGCGCGGCCCGGCGCTCGACGGGCTCGCCGACCCACCTCGCGCGGCCCGGCTGGCGGAACTGCGGCTGGCCGCGACCGAGGACCGCGTCGAAGCCGGGCTCGCGCTCGGCCACCACGAGCGGCTCGTCGCCGGGCTGCGGGAGCTCACCCGCGAGCACCCCCTGCGCGAACGGCTGACCGCCCAGTTCCTGCGGGCCCTGCACGGCAGCGGCCGGTCCGCCGAAGCACTGGCGGCCTTCGCGGAGATGCGGGAGCGCCTGGCCGACGAACTCGGCGCCGACCCGTCGGCCGAGCTCGCGGACGCGCACACCGCGGTCCTGCGGGCCGCCGCGCCTGTCCCGGCCCGCCGGGTGCCCGTGCCGCTCACCGGGTTCGTCGGCCGCGCCGAACTCGACCGGCTCACCGCCGCCCTGCGTGACGCCCGGCTCGTCACGCTCACCGGACCGGGCGGCGCGGGCAAGACCCGGCTCGCCGTCGAAGCCGCGGCCCGGGCGGCGGGCGAGGTCTGTGACAACCGAGGCTTCGCCTCGGGCCAGGGGCTTCGCCACCCGGACCCCCGAGAAGCTGTGTGTGACAACCGAGGCTTCGCCCCGGGCCGGGGGCTTCGCCACCCGGACCCCCGAGAAGCTGTGTGTTTCGTCGAACTCGCGACGGCCACCGAGGTCCCGCGCCCGATCCTCGCCGCGCTGGGCCTGCGGGAACAGGGCGTGCTGACGCCGGGCGCGGCCGCCGACCCGGCCGACCGGCTGGCCGCCGGGCTCGCCGACCGGCCGCTGCTGCTGGTGCTCGACAACTGCGAGCACGTCGTCGCCGAGGCCGCGCGGCTGGTGCGGCGCCTGTTGGGCGAGTGCGCCGGCCTGCGCGTGCTGGCCACCAGCCGCGAAGCGCTGGGCCTGACCGGCGAGACGCTGGTGCCGGTCGGCGCGCTTCCTGCCGACGCCGCGGCACGGCTGTTCACCGACCGCGCCGCCGCGGTCGCCCCCGGCGAGGCACTCGATCCCGGCGCGGTCACCCGCATCTGCGCCGCTCTCGACGGCCTCCCGCTGGCCATCGAGCTCGCCGCCGCCCGGCTGCGGTCGTTGCCGGTGGAGGACGTCGCCGCGCGGCTCGGCGACCGGTTCCGGCTGCTCGCGCGCGGCGACCGGACCGCCGAGCCCCGGCACCGGACCCTGCGCGGCGTCGTCCAGTGGAGCTGGGACCTCCTCGACCCGGACGAACAGCTGCTGGCCGCCCGGTTCGCGGTCTTCGCCGGCGGCGCGCGACCGGCCGCCGTCGAGCGCGTCTGCGCCGGCTCCGACGCCGCGCTCACCGGTCTCGTCGAGAAGTCCCTGGTCGAGTTCGGCGGCGGCCGGTACCGGATGCTGGAGACCATCCGCGCCTTCTGCGCCGAGCAGGGCGAGGACCGGCGCGCGGCGCACGCGAAGTACTTCCTGGACTTCGCCTCGGCCCACGAGCCGAAACTGCGCGGCGCGGACCAGCTCACGGCGCTGGCCGAGCTGACCGCCGAACACGCCGACCTGCACGCGGCCCTGCGCTGGAGCGCCACCGAAGAGCCGGAGACCGCGTTGCGGCTCATCGCCGCCCTGTCCTGGTACTGGTGGCTGCGCGGCCTGCGCAACGAGGCAACGCCGATCGTGGACGCCGTGCTCGCCGCCGTCGGCCCCGAACCGCCGCCGGGGCTGGCCGAGGAATACGTCCTGTGCGTGATCCAGGCGTCGGACACCGACGTCGCGATCGAGCCGATCCTGCGGCAGCTGGCCGGGCCGCTCGAATACCCGTACCTCTTCCTGCTGTGGGCGTTTTCCCCGCGCACCAAGGCCGAGGACGGCGCACGGCTGGCCGCGCTGATCGGCCCGGACGCGTGGTCCCGGGCGTTCGCGCGGATCGGCGACGGCCTCGGCGCGCAATACCGCGGCCGGATCGCCGAAGCCGAAGGGCACTTCGCGGCGGCATTGGACGCCTTCCGCACCCTGGGCGACCGCTGGGGCGAGGCCAGTGCGCTGGAGAAGCTCGCGGAGTTCGCGGACTGGCGCGGCGACCACGCGCGGTTCCGCGAGCTGATGGACGAGTCGGTCCGGCTGGCGGGCGAGCTCGGCGCGGCCGAAGACGCCGCGGACCTGCTCTGCCGGCGCGCCGACGGCGTCCTGCGGCAAGGGGACGCCGAAGCGGCGAAGGCCGACTACGAAGCCGCCGCCGAGCAGGCGCGCGCCGCGGGCACGCCGGTGACGCTCGCCCGGGCCCACGGCGGCCTGGGGGAGATCGCCCGCCGCGCGGGCGACCTGGCCGCGGCCCGGCGCTGGTACACCGCGGCGCTCGCCTTGGCCGCCGACCCGGTGACCGGCGGCGAGACGCGGATCCGCGTCCACACCGGCTTCGGCTGGACGGCGGCCGCCGAAGGCCGCCTCGACGAGGCCACCGAGCTGCACCAGGAAGCACTGGCCACGGCGCTGGAACACGCGAACCTGCCCGGTGCGGCCCAGGCGATCGAAGGACTGGCCGGGGTCCTCGCCGCGCGGGAGGAGGACGAGCGGGCCGCGTTCCTGCTCGGCGTGGCCGTCGGCCTGCGCGGCGCACCGGTGACCGGGGACGCCGACGTCGCCGCGGTGGTGGACCGCGTCCGGGCACGCATCGGCGCCGAGGCCTACGCCGAGGCGTTCGACCGCGGCCGGGAAATGCCGCCCGAGCAGGCGGTCGAGGAGGCCGGTCAACGGCGGTTCGCGCTCGGTTCGTGAGCGGTCAGCGGCCGCGCCGATCCTTCGGGGCATGACGAAGAACATCCTGATCTCCGGCGCCAGTATTGCCGGCCCCGCCCTCGCCTGGTGGCTGCACCACCACGGCTTCCACGCCACCGTCGTCGAGCGCGCCCCGAGCCTGCGCGAAGGTGGCTACAAGGTCGACATCCGCGGCGTCGCGGTCGAAGTCGTCCGCCGGATGGGCCTGCTGGAGCAGGTCCACGCGGCAAGCACCGACATGCGCGGCGCGGCGTTCGTGAACAAGCGCGGCAAGCAGGTGGCCACCCTCGACGCGGACACGTTCGGCTTCCGCCACGGCGACGACACCGAGGTCTTGCGCGGCGACCTGGCCCAGATCCTCTACGACGCCACCCGCGCGAACACCGAGTACGTCTTCGGCGACTGGATCACCGGGCTCGACCAGCGACCCGACGGCGTCGAGGTGACGTTCGCCCACGGCGCACCCCGCCGCTTCGACCTGGTCGTCGGCGCCGACGGCCTGCACTCCGGCGTCCGCGCACTGGCGTTCGGCCCGGAAGAGGACTACCTGCGCCGCTTCGACGCCTACATCTCGATCTCGACGGTGCCCAACAGCTTCGAGCTGGACCGCTGGGAGCTGCTGCACTCGGCGGCCCCGGGCAAGATGGTGAACGTCTACAGCACGGCACGGGCGGCCGACGCGAAGGCGGCGTTCTGGTTCACCGCACCCCCGCTGACCTACGACCGCCGCGACATCGACGGCCAGAAGGACCTCGTGGCGGACCGGTTCGCCGGCCTGGGCTGGGAAATCCCGGCGCTGCTGGAGGCGATGCGCGAGGCGGGCGACTTCTACTTCGACCCGGTGTGCCAGATCGTCATGGACCGGGTGTCGACCGGCCGGGTGACACTCCTGGGCGACGCCGGCTACTGCCCGTCCCCGGCCTCGGGCCAGGGCACGAGCCTGGCGCTGGCGGGCGCGTACGTCCTGGCGGGCGAGCTGGCATCGGACTTTTCGGGGGCACTGCCCCGGTACGAAGCCACGATGCGGCCGTACATCGAGAAGAACCAGGCGCTGGCGAAGACGGCGTTGCGCGGGATTCTCCCGCAGTCCCGGGCGTTCGCGTGGTTCAACACCCGGATGATCCGGCTGATGCCGTACCTGCCGGGCCGCAACCGCGTCCTGGAGCAGATGTCCCGCCCCATCCGCGAGGCGGCGAACGCCTTGGTGCTGAAGGACTACCGCGCGTCGCGGCCGGTCTAGCGCGCTGCCTTCACCTTCTCCGCGACCTCGACCAGCTCCTCGCGCGACCGCACCCGCCAGTCGGCGTTCAGCACGAAGCCGTCGCCGGCGAACCGGGGGATCACGTGCAGGTGGACGTGGGGGATCTCCTGGCCCGCGGCCTTCCCGTCGGCCAGGAACAGGTTGATCGCCTCGCACTTCAGGTCGGTGCGCCGCACCGCCGCCGCCAGTTCCCGCGCGATCGTGAACATCCGTGCGCCCGCCTCGGTCGGAAGCGAAGCCAGGTCCGCGTGATGGGCGCGGGGCAGACCAGCAGGTGGCCCGTGGTCACCGGGCGCAGGTCGGCGACCGCGACGAACTCGTCGTCCTCGTGGACGAAAGCCGCGGGAGCCTGGCCCGAGCCGATCGCGCAGAAAACGCATTCTCCGGTCGAGGTGGTCGCCGGCATGTGCTGAAGTTCAGCCATGTGGGCGACCCTAGCGGCCGCCGAGCCAGTGGTGCAGGGCCCACCACGACCGCACGGCGTCGAGCACGCCGCCGCCGCTGTTCTCCGCCAACGCCACCGGGGTGAGCTCGGCCAGCCGGTCGAGGCGGTAGCGGACCGTGTTCGGGTGCAGGTGCAGTGCGTCCGCCGTGGGACGCAGGCGCTGGCCGTGGTCCAGGTAGGCCAGCGCCGTCGCGGCCAGCTCGCGGTGGAACGCGGTTGCCGGGTCGAGCGCGCCGAGCAGCTCGTTCGCGAGCAGGCTCGCCAGCAGGGGCTGGGCCGTCAGCGCGAGTTCGCCCGCCAGCCCGGTGAGGTCGTGGCAGCCGGGTCCGGCGATCCGCGCGGCCGCCGTGCAGAGCCGGTGCACCTCCCGCAGGTCGGGCAGCGCCGCCGGGGGCGCGACGACCACCAGGACGCCGTCGGCGAGCTCGACCCCGGCGGGCGGGCGCGCCGCCAGGCCGGTGAGCCGGCCCTCGACCAGCCCGTACACCCCGCCGAACTCCAGCAGCGCCTGTTCGAGCGTGCGCGCCCGCGCCGGGTCGCTGACGTCGGACACCACGCACGAGTACCGGCCCTCGGGACGCAGCCCCGCCTGCCGGAGCTCTTCCGGCGTGGGCGGCTCGCCGGCCAGCAGCACGGTGCGCAGCAGCTGGGTCCGCGCGTCGCGCACCGTCCGCGACAGCTGCAGCTCGGCCGCGTGATAACCCTTGACGATGTGCCGTTCCAGCGCGCCGGTGTAGCGCTCGGCGTCGAGCACGGTTTCGAGGATGACGTCGTCGGACAGGCCCGCGGCCCGTGCGCGTTCGACGGCGAAGCGGGCCGCGAGCGTCCGGCCGGCCTGGACCCCGCGCAGCAGGTCGGTGAGCGGGACACCCTGCGCGGCCCGGTCGGCGCCCAGCGCTTCGGCGGTGGTGTAGTCGGCGCTGTCGGGGTTCGTGGTGGCGCGCAACGCGGCCGAGAGCAGGAACTGGACGTGCCGCCGGTTCTCCGCCTCCGGCAGCCGCGCCACCTCGGGCGACTGGCTCCGCGCGGCCTGCACCAGCTCGTTCACGACAGTGTCATCGGCGGCCATCGCGTCGAGCACCTGCCGGAGCAGCGGTGAGGCCGGCACGGCACCCTCCCGTTGTGGCATGGCCACAACGCCGTGGCCGCGATGTTGGGCAAGCGGCCCTACCGGAGCGGCTCCGGTGGCCGGTTATCGTGACAATACCGGACAGTAACCTCGTTCCTTCGCGAAATCCATCGACCGATGGTCACCACACCTCTTCACTGTCGAAAGGTGTTTTCCCGTGCGCAATATCCGTCGGAAGCGGTCGTACCTCTCGCGCCTGGCCTGCCTCACCGCCTCCGTCGCCCTGCTGGCGACCGGGGCGGCGGTGCCGGCGACCGGCGCCGCGGCGGCCCTGCGGGAGGTGATGTTCGTCGGCAACAACTGGGAAGGCACGGCGGACGTCATCCAGTCCCGGGGTTCCTTCGCCCGCATCGGGCGCGTCAACATCATCCCGGACAAGGACGCGCGGCTGCAGGAGATCTACCTCAACCCGATCAAGCTCGCCTTCTTCCTCGGCATCCGCAACGGACCAGGGGAAGGGCACGACCAGTACGTCGACGACATGTACACCACGCCGGACGGCGGTTCGGTGGTGGCGTCGCGGCCGAGCTTCGCCGACGTCGTCTCGATCAACCTGACGACCGGCCGGATCAACTGGCGCTTCCCGGTGTCGGGCTTCCGCGCCGACCACATGGCCGTCTCGCCGGACGGGCGCCGCGTCGCCGTCTCGGCCTCGACGTCCAACACCGTGCACGTGCTGGACATCGGCACCGGCCAGCAGGTCGGCTCCTTCGCCACCGGCGACAAGCCGCACGAGAACGTGTTCACCGACGGCGGCCGGTACCTGTGGAACATGTCGATCGGCGAGGTCAACACCGACCTCGACGACCCGGGCTGGGACTTCACCAAGGGGGACCGGCGCATCACCGTGGTCGACGCCACGACCTTCCGCCAGGTCAAGGTGATCGACATGCGCCAGCGGCTCGACGCCTTCGGCCGCAGTGATCTCTCCGACGCCGTGCGGCCGGTCGCGTTCACCCCGGACGGGTCGAAGCTGTACTTCCAGGTGTCGTTCTTCAACGGTTTCGCCGAGTACGACGTGGCGACCGACAAGATCACGCGGGTCAAGGAGCTGCCGAAGAACCCGGCCACCAGCGACGACCGCAAGACCTTCGTCAACGACTCCCGCCACCACGGCCTGTCGATGAACCCGGCGGGCACCAAGCTGTGCGTCGCCGGGACCATGGACGACTACGCCACGGTCGTCGACCGCGCGTCCCTGCAGCAGGGCACACTGGTGCCGGCGGTGAAGCCGTACTGGGCCACGGTCAGCGGCGACGGCAGCGCCTGCGTGATCTCCGAGGCCGGCGCCGACCAGGTCACCGCGATCGACTTCGCGACCGGGCAGAAACTCGTCTCGGTGCCGGTGGGCGACCACCCGCAGCGGGTCCGCATCGGCCACGTGCCCGAGGGCTGGACCGGCCCGGCCACCTCCTGACTCGCGCAAGTTCGTGAAGGCCACCTTGAGGAACTTAAAGTTCCTCAAGGTGGCCTTCACGAACTTCAGGAGATGTCGAAGGCGATCGTGAGCCAGGCGCGGACTTCGTCGTCCACATCGGACACCGCGCGCAAGCTCAGTTTGTGCCCGACACGCGGCCCGCTCGCCCAGCTCGCCGGGGCGATGCGGGCCGTTTCGACCGGACGCGGCAGCCACAGGTACACCAGCACGTCCCTGGACCGCGGGCGCAGCTCGGCGAGTTTCCGGTCCCGCTTCAGGAACACCCCGACCTTGACGGCGTCTTCGTGGACGTCGCCGAGGGTGCGCAGGTGCCCGAGGACGGCGTCGTAGACCTCGCGCTGCCACGGCGCCTTGCCGGCGAACGTCTCCTCGACCGTGCAGCCGGGGACGCAGGTGTGCCCCTGGCCGGTGCGCGCGAACTCGCGGTCGCAGCGCGGGCACGTCCACCGGGTCGGCATGCCGTCCAGGATGGCACTCACAGTGCCGATCGGTGCCAATCCGACCACAGCCACGGCCGAATGACTTCGTGGCAGTGGTTACGTGCCGCGTGGGGGGTCGGCCTACTTTTGGCCGGATTGGCACTCACAGTGCCGCCGGGCCGAGCGCCGGGATGGTGGCGGCCGCGTGGAGCAGTTGCCGGGCCGCCTCGCCCGCGGCCTCCCGCTGCGCCGGCGGCAGTTTGTCCAGCAGTGCCCCCAGCGCGGCGTGCCGCCGTTCGAGCATCCGCGCCACGATCTCGTGCCCGGCCTCGGTCACCTCCACCGTGACGACGCTGCGGTTGCCGGGGCTGCGGCCGCGGGCCACGTAGCCGAGGGCCTCCAGCCGGTCGGCCAGCCGCGTCACCGAGGACGCGTTGACGCCCATCGCCGCCGCCAGTTGCGAGCTCGGGACCCGGCCGAGTCGGTCCAGGATGAGCAGAAGCCGCGTCTGCGGGAAGGACACCTCGGGCGGCGCCGCGTGCGCGCATTCCCACGCGATCCCGACCAGGACCACGGTGAGGCCGTCGAGGGCGGCCACGTCCGGGTCGGCGCCCGGCGCCGCGTTGTCGAGGGGTTGCATGACGCAATACTTGCCAATCGCAAGAGCATCGGTCAAGATGGACATCCCCGGCGCTCGCCGGCGGTTCCGGCCGGATCGGCCACTTGCTTCGTTTTCGTGTGCCATCGGTATGTCCTGAAGCTAAATCCGTTGGTACGCAAGAAAAATTCTCCGGATATCACTGAACCTCCGCGCGACGGCGTCCGTGTACCGCGTACCCGCACTGTCGTCAGAAGGAGGAATCATGCCGGATCACCGTGGCATGACAAGCCAAGCCAAGATCCGGACCGCGCTGGTCGTCGTGGCCACGCTCGCCGTGGTCGGCGTGGGCTCGGTCATGGTGCTGAACGCCAACGCCCAGACCTCGCCCGGCTCGACGCAGGCGGGGGTCCCGGCGCACACCATGCCCGGCATGCAGATGGGCTCGGCCGCCCAGGCCGGGGCCGAGAACATCGCGGGCGCCGGCCCGGTGACCGAGCTCGACAAGACGTTCCTGGTCAAGGTGCGCCAGGCCGGGCTCTGGGAGATCCCCGCCGGTGACCTCGCGCAGAGCAACGCCAGCAGCGAACAGGTGAAGCGCGCGGGGCTGCACCTGCTGGACGGGCACTCGCACCTCGACCAGCTCGTCCGCGAGGACGCGAAGATGCTGGGCGTGGCACTGCCGGACAAGGCGACCGCCGAACAGCAGGACTGGGTCCGCCAGCTGACCAACGCGAAGGGTGCGGAGTTCGACAAGCTGTTCGCGAACGTGCTGCGGGCGTCGCACGGCAAGATCTTCGCGACCATCGCCGAAGTCCGCGCCGGTACGCAGAACGACGTCATCCGGCGGCACGCGACGCAGGCGAACCAGACCGTGCTCGACCACATGACGGTCCTCGAGGACACCGGCCTGGTCGACGCCAAGACGATCGAGGAGGTCGCCGCGGCGGTGAACCCGCCGGCGAAGTGACGCCGGCGCGCTGGGGAGGGACGGTAGCCGCACGCCGGGGATCCGGGCGGCTACCGGGTCGGTGCGACGATGCCGTACTCGTGGATCTTGCGGTAGATCGTCGCCCGTGAGATGCCCAGCAGCTTCGCCGCCCTGACCTTGTTGCCGTCCGCGTCCTCCAGGCACCGCACGATGGCGTCCCGCTCGATCGACTCGAACCGGTTCAGCGGCCGCCGGGTCACCGCGTGGAACTCCGCCGGGAGGTCGCCGGGGCGGATGGTGCCCGCGCGGCGGCGCTGGGCGACCGTGCGCAGCACCTGGTGGAGCTGGCCGGTGTTGCCCGGCCACTCCGCCCGCATCAGCAGGTGCAACGCCGCGGCCGAACACGTCAGCCGGCCGCCGTAGCCCAGCTTGCTCAGCACCAGCGGGACGAGCTCCGCGAGGTCTTCGACGTGGTGGCGCAGCGGCGGCACCCGGACCGTCCGGGGGAAGAACTTCAGCAGCTCGGCCAACGCCGGTTCGGTTTCGGCCTCGGGCACGTGGGTGGCCACCACCCACGGCGCGCTCGCGTCCTCGCGCAGGGTCCGCAGGACCGCGGCCAGCGCAGTGGCCGCCGGCGCCGTCAGGCGGTCGGCGTGCCGGATCACCAGCGTGCGGATCGGGGCTTCGGCGTGCTCGCGCGGCAGCGCGGCCCAGTCCGTGCCGGGCGCGGCGTCGATGGTGCGCAGCCGGGCCGCCGGGTGGTGCCGCTGGTGCAGGCCCTTCGCCAGGCTCAGTTTGCCGGTGCCGGGCTCGCCTTCGAGCGCGACCCACTCGCCGCGCCGGTGGCCGGAGTCGAGGTCGTGTCCGCAGCGCAGCCACAGCGGCGCCGAGCCCACGACGCCCGGCAGGTACATCGGCAGCATCGGCGTCGGGACGGGCAGGGTCTCCTCGGCCTCGATCAGCTTCACCGACAGCACGCCGCCCGCGGTCTCGGTCTCGCGCCGGCCCGCGACGCGGCGGCACAGCACGCGGACGCGCAGCCCGCTGGACAGCGACAGCGTCGCCGGGGTCCGGCGGCCCTCCGCGAGTGCTTCGGTGGCGTGGCCGAGCAGCACCGACTGGTCGGCCGGGTCGAGCAGCTGCCGGGCCCGGTCGTTCATCATCACGATGTCTTCGTTGAACGCCAGCACGATGCCCGTCCACCGGCGGCAGGTCTGCAGGTAGGCCTGGAAGAGCATCATCTCCCGCAGATCGCTGTGCCGCAGCAGCGCCTGGCGGATCTGCTCGGCCGTCGAGCGGGCCAGCGCGACGAGCAGGCCGCCCGCGTCCTTGTACCAGCAGGTGAGGTCGACGGCGCCGACCTTCTTGCCCGAGATCGGGTGGTGGATCGGCACCCCCGCGCAGGCCAGGTTCTCCAGGTGCTCGGCGTAGTGCTCGTGGCCGAACACGGTCGTCGGGCGGCCGTCCTCCAGCGCGGTGCCGATGCCGTTCGTGCCGACGGACTGCTCGCCGTAGCTGAACCCGGGCACCAGCTCGACGCGCTCCAGGTGCCGGGCCAGGTCGGCGTCACCGGTCCGCTGGGTGAGCACGACGCCGCCGGGGTCGGTGAGGATGAGGCTGATCGGCTGGCCCTCGAACTGCTCGCCCAGCTTGTCCAGCACCGGCTCGGCGCCGCGCGTGAGCGGGATGTCGAGGTTCTGGTCGCCGAGGTAGAGCGGGTCGATCCGGTCGGCCTCGACCTGGAACTCCCGCGACCGCCGCCACGAGGCCAGGATCGTGGGCCGGACGGTGTCCGCGGGGACCGCCTCGGCGGTCAGGAACCGCACCCGGGTGCGGGCGAGTTCGTCGTCGGCGACCAAGGCCATCTCGTCCACGTGACCTCCAGTTCCCCGCGGCCCACGTGGGTGCGGGCACACCCGTTGTGCCGCCGGTCCAGGGTAGATCGGTCCCGCCGGTTCCGGTGTCTCAAATTGAGACGCTCCTCCTCGCGCGGCGGCGGTGCCATGGAGAGATGGCCGCCGAGACGTACAACCCCTGGACGATCGTCAACCTGGTCTTCACGCACCTGGCCGAGCAGGGCCTGCACCCGGAGCTCGGCGCGGCCGGTCACCCCGGCGAGCCCGCCGCCGCGCTGCTGCGCGCGTTCGGGATCGTCCCCACCGTCGAGGGGGACGCGCGCGTGCAGGCGGGGATCCACGACGAGCTGGCCGGCCTGCGGGCGCGGCTGCTCGACACACCCTCCGGCAGCGGCTCTGTCTCAGATTGAGACCCGCGTCCGGAGCGGGTGCCCTCCTAATGGTGACCGCAGGACGCCCCGGGCGGCGAGCCACGGACAAGGAGCTGATCCATGAGTCGCCAGAGTGTGGCGAAAGCCCACCAGAAGATCCAGGAACTGTCGTGGGAACCGGCGTACCACTCTCCGGTTTCGCACTACGGCACCGACTACACGTTCCGGAAGGCCAAGAAGAAGGACCCGTTGAAGCAGGTCCTCCGGTCGTACTTCCCGATGCAGGAGGAAAAGGACCACCGGGTCTACGGCGCCGAGGACGGCGCGATCCGCGGCAACATGTTCCGCCAGGTCCAGGAACGCTGGCTGGAGTGGCAGAAACTGTTCCTGTCGATCATCCCGCTGCCGGAGATCTCGGCCGCGCGGGCGATGCCGCTGCTGTTCCGCACGGTGCCGAACCCGGAACTGCACAACGGCCAGGCGATCCAGATGATCGACGAGGTCCGGCACTCGACCATCCAGCAGAACCTCAAGCGCCTGTACATGCAGAACTACATCGACCCGGCGGGCTTCAACTCGAGCCTGCGCAACTTCCAGAACGACTACTGCGGCACCATCGGCCGCCAGTTCGCCGAAGGCTTCATCACCGGTGACGCCATCACCGCGGCGAGCATCTACTTGACCATCGTCGCGGAAACGGCGTTCACGAACACGTTGTTCGTCGCCATGCCGGCCGAAGCCGCCGCGAACGGCGACTACCTGCTGCCCACGGTGTTCCACTCGGTGCAGTCCGACGAATCCCGCCACATCAGCAACGGCTACGCGACGCTGCTGATGGCGCTGTCGGACGAGAGCAACCACCAGCTGCTCGAACGCGACCTGCGCTACGCGTGGTGGAACAACCACGCCGTCGTCGACGCCGCGATCGGCACGTTCATCGAGTACGGCACCAAGGACCGCCGCAAGGACCGCGAGAGCTACGCGGAGATGTGGCGCCGCTGGATCTACGACGACTACTACCGCAGCTACCTCGTCCCGCTCGAAAAGTACGGGCTGGTGATCCCGCACGACCTCATCGAAGAGGCGTGGAACCGGATCTGGAACAAGGGCTACGTCCACGAAGTCGCGCAGTTCTTCGCCACCGGGTGGCTCGCCAACTACTGGCGCATCGACCCGATGACCGACGAGGACTTCGAGTGGTTCGAGTACAAGTACCCGGGCTGGTACGACAAGTACGGCAAGTGGTGGGAGAACTACAACCGCCTCGCGACGCCGAACGGGCACCACCCGATCGTCGCCGAGGACGTCGGCTACGTGTACCCGCACCGCTGCTGGACGTGCATGGTGCCGTGCCTGATCCGCGAGGACATGGTGGTCGACGAGGTCGACGGCCAGCACCGGACGTACTGCTCGGAGACCTGCCGCTGGACCGACGCCGAGGCGTTCCGCCCCATCTACCAGGGCCGCAACACCCCCAACATGGGCCAGCTCGTCGGCGCCCGGGAGTGGGAGACGCTCTACCACGGCTGGAACTGGGCCGACGTCGTGTCCGACATGGGTTTCGTCCGCGACGACGGCAAGACCATGGTCGCCCAGCCGCACCTGGACCTCGACCCGAAGAAGATGTGGACGCTCGACCACCTGCGCCGGATGCCCGAGGTGCAGTCGCCGAACGTGCTGCTCAACCAGATGACCGCCGCCGAACGGGCCGCCTTCGTCGCGGACTACAACCGCCAGGGCCCGGCCGGCCGCCCGGCACCACAGTCCTGACACTCACCGGTCGTGAGTGGTAATTCGGGTTAGAACCCGAATTACCACTCACGACCCCGCACCGAGACGGGGCTGGGATGACAGCGGAAAAGCACCGCGTCCGGTTCGAGCCGGTCGGGATCGAGATCGACGTCGCCGAGGACCAGACGATCCTGCGCGCCGCCGCCGAGCAGGGTGTCATGCTCATGCACGGCTGCAAGGAAGGACAGTGCGCGGCCTGCAAGTCGTTCCTCCTCGACGGCGACGACGTCGAACACGACCGGTATTCGACCTTCGCGCTTCCCGACTACGAAAAGGAGGAAGGCTTCACGCTGCTGTGCCGGGCCCACGCCTACGAAGACCTGACGATCGAGCTGCTCAACTACGACGAGGAGATGATCCAGTCCGGCCTGCCGATCCAGGAGGCCATCGCCGAAGTCGTGGCGAACGACCCCGTGACCCACGACCTGCGGCACCTGGTGGTCCGGCTGGACGGCGACCTGAAGTTCTTCCCCGGCCAGTACCTGGACTTCGCCGTGCCGGGCACCGAGGAGACGCGGTCGTTCTCGATGGCCAACACCTCGGCGCGGGACGGCTTCCTGGAGTTCGTCATCAAGATCTACCCCGACGGGCTGTTCTCCCGGTTCCTCGACGCACGGGTCGCGGTCGGCGACCGGCTCCGGGTGACCGGCCCGTTCGGGGTGTTCACCCTCCGGGACAACCCGGGCAAGGACCTGGTCTTCGTCGGCGGCGGGGCCGGGATGGCGCCGATCCTGTCCCTCCTGCGGTCCATGGCCGAGCGCGGTCTCGACCGGAAGGCGACCTTCTACTACGGCGCCCGCCGCCGTCGCGACCTCTGCTTCGAAGCGGAACTGCGGGAGCTGGAAGCGAAACTGCCCGGCTTCCGGTACGTCCCCGCGCTGTCCGAGCCGGGTGACGACGACTGGACCGGCGAAACCGGCTTCGTCACCGACGTCCTGCGCCGGGCCGGCCTCGACCTGACCGGCGCCGACGCCTACGTCTGCGGGCCCCCGCCGATGGTGGACGCCGCACTGGAGCTGCTGCCCGCACTCGGCGTCGCCGAAAAGCGCGTCTTCTACGACAAGTTCACCACCACGGGCGAAGGGTAAGGAACCCATGACAGCCACCCAAGAACGCAGCGTGCCCAAGCCGGCGTTCACCGACGCCGAGGCGGGCGCGAAGGTCTTCCCGGACTCCACGGCCCGCCAGTACAACTACTTCACCCCGGCCAAGCGCAAGCAGAGCCACTACGAGGACGTCACCGTCGAGGTCCAGCCCGACCCGCGGCACTACCTGTCCCAGGGCTGGCTCTACGCCTTCGCCGACGGCAAGGCCGGATACCCGCTGGAATGGACCGCGCTGAAGGCGTGGGGTTCGGACCGGCCGCTGCCCGAGCGCGGCCCGGGCTCCGGCGGCAAGGGCTACGACTGGCCCGCCCACGGCTGGCACGAGTTCCGCGACCCCAACGAGGAGTGGGAGCTCACGCTCTACCGGTACAACGCGAACGTCGTGCGCCAGCTGAACCAGAACATCGACGCCGCTCGCCAGGCCAAGGCGTTCGAGCAGTGGAACCGCAACTGGATCGACTTCGTCGCCAAGCACGTCGGCGCGTGGATGCACGTCGACCACGGGCTCGGCCTGTACCTGTTCGCCAACGCCAACCGCCGCGCGCCGACGAACATGCACAACAACGCGATCTCGGTGAACAGCATGCACCGGATCCGTGCGGCGCAGGACCTCGCGCTGTACAACCTCACACTCACCGAGGAGATCGAGGGCTTCGACGGCACCGCCCACCTGGCCACCTGGAACGAGGACCCGGCCTGGCAGGGCGTGCGGGAGACCGCCGAGCACCTGACCGGGATTTGGGACTGGGGCGAGGCGATCTTCGCCGCGAACATCGTCTTCGAACCGCTCGTCGGCGAGCTCTTCCGCAGCAACCTGGTCCAGCAGGCCGCGCCCGCGAACGGCGACTTCGTCACCCCGACGCTGATCGGCGCCGAGGAGTTCGACTTCTCCGAACGCGACCTCCGCTACACGAAACCACTGTTCCACCTGCTCATCAACGACAAGGAGTTCGCCGACCACAACCGGGCCCTGCTGCAGAAGTGGCTCGAGGACTGGGTGCCGAAGAGCATCGCCGCCGCCCGGACGCTGCAGCCGCTGTGGTCGCAGCCCGACGCCAAGCCGATCCGGTTCGAGGACGGTCTCGACCGCGTGAAGAGCCGGTTCGCCGGCATCCTGTCCGAACTGGGCCTCAAGGCACCCGAGGAGCTGGGCCAGTGACTGTCTTCAAAACCGCGGAAAGCCCGTTCAAGGCCGACAACACCGCGTCGAACATGTGCGGTTTCACCCTGATGAACAACCAGGTGGGCGCGATCATCGCGGAAGTCATGGCCGCCAAGGACAACGTGACCGTGACGCCGTTGCCGTCGATGATCCGCGTCGACGCCCGTGGCCGGACGGACCTGGTCTACGCCGAGGTCGACGAGGCCGCCGGCGAGGAAGAAGGCTGGTTCAACGCGGCCGAGTTCGAGGAGAGCATGTCCACCCACTACGGGCGGATGATCCACGAAGACGACCGCACGATCATGTTCGCCAACCCCGAAGACGCGGCGGAGTACCTCGATTTCGATCTCAAGCCCATCCGCTAGTCGTGAGTGGTAATTAGGGTTAGAACCCTAATTACCACTCACGCCAACCGGCACCCAGCACGCGATACCCTCAGGAGGGT
>NZ_JAJPWR010000009.1:0-388656 GCF_046548995.1 Amycolatopsis sp. lyj-109 | reverse complement strand
CCTGCTTGCGCATCTCCTCCATCAGGTCCGGACCCATGATCCCGTCGCGGAACCCCGGGAAGTTCTCGACCTCGGTCGTCGTCATCAGCGCGCCGCCGAACTGCGTGCCCTCGAACACCAGCGGTTCCAGCTGGGCCCGCGCCGCATAAACGGCAGCGGTGTATCCGGCAGGACCCGACCCGACAATGATCAGGTTCCTGACTTGGTCTTTCCCCGTCATGACAGCCTCCATCGTCAGCGACCTAGACGCGACCGCTTCGCGCCGATCACCTGCCCATACTCCGCGCGACACAGTTCCACCGGCAAAGGACCTTGCCGAAACCGCAAACAAAACCGGTCACGAACTCGCACCGCGCAGTCAGCACACCGACACCGGCGGAGACCACCACCAGCGCCCCGAAGCCCCAAGGCGGCAGCAGGGTCTTCCGTCCGGGTGGGTGCTCACCGTGAGCCACGCCGAAACCGCCGCGGCAACCGATGACGTGCGAAGCCGGCCACGCGGCCACGCCCCCGCGCGCGCCCACCAAGAACGCGCGGCCGTGAGTGGCGTGAGCGACATCAAGCGATACATTCCGGCCAACCACATCCGTCGTCACCGGTCGTGCGTGGCCGGTCCGAAATGCGCCGCTAGCGCGAACGGGCGCGCAGGTGGGGCCGTTCCCCGTGCTGACCGAAGATGATCAGGATCTCCGCCGCACGCTCTCCGGCATTCGCGATCGCGTGCGGGATTCGGGTGTCGAACTCGGCCGCCTCCCCCGCGTTCAGCTCGAAATCCTGGTCGCCGAGCGCAAGCCGAAGCTTCCCGGTCAGCACGTACAGCCATTCGTGACCTTCGTGCACCTGCTGTTCCAGGCTGCCCGGTCGCTCCTCGGCCACTGGCAACAGCTGCTTGAAGGCGTTGAGGCCGCCCGGTTCGCGGGACAGAGGCACCCAGACGACACCCTCCCGCGTGACCGGCCGCGGATGGATCCGGGGGTCCCCGCTCGCGGGCGCCCCGACCAGGTCGTCGAGTGGAAGGCGGTAAGCCCTCGCGAGCGGCAGCAGCACTTCCAGTGTCGGTCGGCGCTGACCCGACTCGATGCGCGACAGCGTACTGACCGACATCCCGGTCAGCTTCGCGATCTGGCCAAGTGTCATGTGCCGCTGCCTGCGGATCGCGCGCAGGCGAGGGCCCACCGCGTCGAGAGTTCGGCCGAGATCGTCGGACATGCCGCCAGTTTGCGCCCGCAGCAGGCTTTTCTCCACACCGCTACCACCGGAGCCCGCTCGCGTCGTCCGGGAACGTGCCGGTGGCACACGTGGTTCCCCGAGGGAAGTTGCCCACCTTGCCGGTAACCCGATGTCTCGTGCTATAAATCAAAAGATATCCAGAATCGAAGGCAACATGGAATTCCGGTTCGCGTCGAAATTTTCGGAGGGTCGATGTATCGCGCACTTCGACGTTCGGTTCTCGCACTTTCCCTCGCGTTCGTGGCGAGTGGATCGCTGACGCTGTCCACCGCTTCGGCGGCAGCGGCCGCCGAGCCCTGCGTCCCCGGCGGTGCGGATTGGGTCTGTCTCTACGACAACGCCGATTTCAGCGGTCAGTTCTGGAGCAAGCCCGCCGTCGGGATCTTCTGGCTGGCGCCGAGTTACGACAACCGCGCTTCGGCCGTGGTCAACGCGAGTGACAAAGAACTCTGGCTCTACAAGGACGGCTTCGACCGGGGTGACAGCGTTCGCCTTGCGCCGGGCCGGCGCTGGGTGGCACCGCCCGGCTGGGACAAGCAACTGACCTCGATGTTCCTCAACTAGCGAAAGCGGGGTCTGTTCGTCGCCTTCTTCCAGGAGGAGGTCCTGCACGAAGCGGCCGGACACCCGATGCGGCTCGCGCAGGCGAACCACAGCGTGTCCCGGCGTGGCGTGATCCGTGGCGCGTTTCGGTCATCCCGGGATTCGCGGACGCCTCCGAGAACCCGAGCCCGGGCAGTGATCCGACCACGACGTCGAACGCGTCGGCCGGCGCTCCTCCGTGCTCGGCGGGGCGGCGAGCAGCGGGAGCAGATCGAGCAGCTGCACGAACGAGCCGGGCCGCCCGTGCAGGACCAGCACCGGCAGGGCGCCGGCCCGCTGGTGTACATAGTGGACACGCAGGCCGTCGATCACGCTCCGGAATTGCGGGTAAGAATTCAGCCGCCGCTCTTCGTGACGACGGGAAAGCAACAACCGTGATCGGCTCTTGTTCCCCCCGGGGAAGCAAGAGCCGATCACGGTGCTCAGTTCGCCGCGCCGAGGATGGCTTCGGCCACCACATCGGGGTGCACCAGCGGAACGGCGTGGGTGGAGTCGACCTCCACCACGGTGGAGCCGGCTCGCTCGGCCATCCACCGCTGGGTCTCGGTGGGAATGGAGCTGTCCTGAGTGGACACCACCGCCCACGACGGCAGGGTGTGCCAGGTGGCGGCCTTCGCGAAGCTGCCTTCCAGGGTGACCGGGTTGAACGGCTTCTGGGCGGCGGCGAGGATCTTCTGGTCACGCTCACTGGCGTCACCGGCGTAGACCTCGCCGAACTTGTCCGGCCGGAGGTAGATCTCCGCGCCACCGGGGTACTCCCGCACCACCAGGTTGTCCGGGATGAGCAGGCTGCCCGGGAACTTCCCGTTGAGCGCGCCCGCCGTCTCGCCAGCGTCCTGCTGGAACGCGGTGACGAACACCAGCGATCGGACCTCCTGGGTCAAGGCGTCCGGAGCCGAAATCACCGACCCGGCGTAGGAATGCGCCGCGACCACGAGCGGGCCGTCGAGGGTGCCGAGGAACTGCTTGAGGTAGGCGACGTCACCGTCGAAGTCACGCATGGGCAGCGACGGCGCGATGACGGCATGACCCGCGTCCTGCAAGCGCACGGAAACCCGGCGCCACACCGAAGCATCGGTCAGGGCGCCGTGGACGAGGACGACGGTCGGCTGGTTCATGGGTTCGCTCTCCTGAGGTCGGATCGGTACAGCACCGAGTCTCGCCTCCGGCGGCACCGCGCGGATAGTGGCAGTCCTGCCGACTATCGAAACGTTCCCGCCACCCGGCCGCCGTCAGACGCGGTCGAAGGTGAAGGACTTCCGGTGCTCGCGGGGCGAGACGTTCGTCGCGCGCCGGAACTGCACCCGCAGGTTGGTCGCCGTGCCGAAACCGACCCGCCGCGCGATGTCCTCGACGGAGAGCTCCGAGCTCTCCAGGAGCTCCTTGGCCCGGGCGATGCGCTGGTCGCGCAGCCAGGCCAACGGCGGAAGGCCGATCTTCTCCCGGAAACGCCGGTGGAAGGTCCGCTCCGACATGGCGAACCGGGTGGCGACATCCTTCACCGACAAGTTCTGCTCCAGCGACACGATCATCCACTGCTGGGCACGGGCGATGACGTCGTCACCCGGTGGGACGATCGACTTCTCCACGAACTGCTGCTGACCGTCCGCCGGACGCGGCGCCATCACGATCCGCCGCGCGACGTGCCGCGCGACCGCCGCTCCCAGATCGACGTTCAGCAGGTGCAGGCACAGATCGACCCCAGCGGTGACACCCCCGGAGGTGAGCACCGACCCGGTGCCGGCCACGAGGACCGACTGGTCGACCGTGACCGCGGGGAACCGCTCGGCCAGGTCCGCGCACAACGACCAGTGGGTCGTCACGGTCAGGCCGTCGAGCACCCCGGCCCGCGCCAGGGCGAACGCGCCGGAGCAGATGGACACCATCCGGACACCCCGCCGATGCGCCCCCGCCAGGGCCCGCACGAGCGAACCGGGCAGTTCACGATCCACCGCGTCGGCGTAGCCCGGCACGACGATCGTGTCGGCCCGGCGCAGCAGCTCCAGCCCGCCGTCCGGAACCACCTTGGTCCCGCCGGCCACGGGCACCGCACCGCCACCGACCGTCACCGTCACGAGGTTGTAGGCCTCCGACGCCTCCCGGCCGAACACGTGGACCGGGATCGCGTAGTCGAGCGGCAGGACGTCCTCGAGCAGGACAACCACCATCCGGTGTCGAGTCATGGCAGTATCTTACCGGTGTATGGTCGGACTGCCAGGGTTACCTCCGAGTTCCCCACTTTCTCCGTGGTGCGCAATTCTTCTCTTCGTCACCAGGGTTCTCTTGCGGGTAACCGGATCCGCTTTCTCATAGTGGCGTCCGCGGGCGATGAACGGGCCCGAAATTCCGACGGAAAGCCAAACCGGTGACCATTTCCTCTTTGTTCAGGCCCGCCGACATCGGCGGTATGCACGTGCCGAACCGGCTCGTGATGTCCCCGATGACCCGCAACCGGTCCACTCCCGAAGGCGTTCCGACCGCGCTGAACGCCGAGTACTACGCCCAGCGCGCCTCGATCGGGCTGATCGTCTCCGAAGCGACCCAGCCGTCGGCTGACGGACAGGGATACCCGCTCACTCCGGGGATCCACACCGACGCGCAGGTCGACGGGTGGCGCCACGTCACCGATGCGGTGCACCGCGCGGGCGGACGGATCTTCGTCCAGCTCATGCACGCCGGGCGGGTCGCCCACCCGTCGAACACGCCGCACGGCCGGCAGCCGCTCGCGCCGTCCGCCATCCGGCCGGAGGCGGAGATGCCGACGGCCGAGGGCCACCAGCCGATCTCGGAGCCCCGCGCACTCACCACCGACGAGGTCGCCGCCACGGTCCAGGACTTCCGGAAGGCCGCCGCCGCCGCGATCCGGGCCGGCGCGGACGGCGTCGAAATCCGCGGCGGTTACGGGTTCCTGGTGCAGCAGTTCCTCGCCACCGGCGCCAACCGGCGCACCGATCGCTACGGAGGATCGGTCGAGAACCGCATCCGGTTCGCCGTCGAGGTCGCGGCCGCGATCGCCGACGAGATCGGTGCCGACCGCACCGCCATCCGGATCACCCCGGGGATCCCCCACAACGGCACCTTCGAAGACGACGTCGAGCAGGTCTACCCGGCTCTGGTCCGGGCCCTCGCCCCGCTCGGCCTGGCGTACCTGGAACTGGTCCAGGCCGGGGACGACGAGCCCCTGCTGCGCAAGATCCGGCGGGCCTGGCCGGGCACCCTGGTCGTGAACCGGGCGGGTGCCGACCTCACCACCAGGGTCGCCGACCTGGACAACGGCCTAGCCGACCTGGTCACCATCGCGCGGCTCGCGCTGGCGAACCCCGATCTCGTCGAGCGCCTGCTCGATACGGCGCCGTTGAACGAGCCCGATCCGGCCACGTTCTACGGGGGCGACGCCCTCGGCTACACCGACTACCCGGTGCGCAAAGGTCATTAGCAGAACGCAGCAGCACCGCCGAGGTCCTTCGAGCACATTCGGCCGACGAAGGGACACCGCCGCCGCCGACAGCGGGACGGCGTGCTCATGGTCGTTTTAATTTCGAGGTGACCGAGGCACTCCAGGAGTGGTGTCGAAGTCCTGCAAGACCGATGGGCGATGACCGTTCTCCCCGACACAGCATCGCCCATCGGTCTTCTATCGTCCCGATATTCCACTGTGGACGCACACTTGCCGAGGTCCTACCTTGCCCGGCCACCCGATCCGACCCCCTCATAATGCTTGAGAAACTCATGCATTATGTCTTCATGCGCTACGAAGATTGCTCACGTCTTCGAGCGGATCCTCGGCGAGGACGACGAAGCCGGCGATCTTTCCCACTTCGATCGATCCTCGCGAGTCGCCCGCGCCGGCGGCCCGCGCGCCGACGAGCGTCGCGGACCGGAGGACCTCACCGGGCGTCAGGCCGCATTCCTTCACCAGGAACTCCAGCTCCTGGTACAGGGCCGGGAACGGGTCGTCCGGGCCGGTTTCGTAGTCGGTCCCGGCCGAGATCTCGGTCCCCGCGCGGTGAGCCTCCTGTACCAGTCGCGCGGCGAACGCCGCCTCCGACGGGCGGCCGTCGTTTCGGTCGCGCGCATCGTCGCGGCGCCGGTAGAGGTTCGCGGTGGCGTCCAAGATCGTGCCCTGGCGGCTCATCTGCCGGACCAGGGCGTCGATCTGCGGGTCCAGTGCACCTTCCAGTTCGGCTGCGCCGATCGGTTTCTTGTCCGCGTAGCTGGTCGGGCTGTGCGCGGAACCCGCGTAGGCGAACATGCCGACGTGGGACACCACGTCGACGCCGGCCGCGACGACGTCGCGGGGCATGGCCGGGAACACCGCCGTGTGCGCCCAGACAAGAACACCTTGACGATGCGCTTCGGCCACGATCGCGGTCACCGTTTCGGCGGGCAGGTCGGCGTAGAGCTTGATCGCCCGGGCACCGGTGCCCCGCGCCATCGCGACCGCCAGCGACAGGTCGGTTTCCGGCGTAATGGCCTGCATCCACGGCACGGAACCGGGGATTTCCCCTTGTGAGACGGCAATCGTACGCGGATCCACGAAGAACTCCGGGCCGGCCATCAGGGCCGCGTAGACGATGTCCGGCCCGGCGATCTCCCCGACCAGCGTCGCCCGCGCCAGGTCGCCGACCTGGCGCAGGTCGTCGGCCATGCTGCGGATCACCGTCACTCCACTGTGGACCTGTCGCCGCAGTACCGCTTCGGCGGTCGCGCGGTCCGGGGGTGTCGCGATGTTCTGGTGGGAATCGACGAGCCCCGGAATGACGTACCGCCCGGCGACGTCGACCACCCGGGCACCACGGCCGGGCGTGATCTCGGCGCTCGGTGCGACGGCCACGAACTTTCCGCCGTCCACGACGATGGTCATGTCCGAACGGGACGGTCCTCCCGTCACGTCGACGAGCGTGACGCCCTGATAGGCCGTCCGGCCGTCCGAGAAGAGGCCGGTTGGACTCACCGGGCCGGTCCGATTTCGGTCGTGACCGGGGCCGACAGGCGCAGGCCGGCGCGAAGTACTCCCGCGTCGTGGACGAGAGCCGACAAGGCGTCGGGATCGAAGCCCGCGCGGTTGACGTAGCCGTGCAGCTGCCCGCCGTGGCACCGGAAGATCACCGGTACCCCGGCGTCCTCGAGCTTCTTCGCGTAAGCCTCGCCTTCGTCACGGAGGAGGTCGAACCCACAAGTCGCGACGTAGGTCGGAGGCAAGCCGCCCACGCTGTCGTCGTGGAGCACCGACGCCCGCGGATCGGTGTATTCCGCGGGATCGGTGATGTAGCTGGTGCGGTACCACTGCCACTCGTCCCGGTCGAGCCGGAAGCCCGAGGCGAACTTCCGGTGCGACGGTGACCCGCCGACCGCGTCCGTGGCCGGCGCGATCAGCAGTGTGAAAGCGGGGAGCGGACCTTCACCCCGGGTCGCGGCGTGGCTGACCACAGCCGCGAGGTTGGCACCGCTGCTGTCACCCCCGACCGCGAGCCGAGCCCGATCCACGCCGAATTCTCCGGCGTGCTCGGCGACGTACCGGAAGGCGGCGACGGCGTCCTGCGGCGCGGCGGGGAACGGGTGCTCGGGAGCCAGCCGGTAGTTCACGGAGATGACTTGAACCCCGGATTCCTTCGCGAGGATACGGCAAGCTCCGTCGTGGGTGTCGATGCTCCCGAGAACAAAACCCCCGCCGTGGAAGTACACCAGTGACGGCGCCGGGGCCGTGAAACCGTCAGGCTCGTAGATCCTGGTCCGGAGTGGACCGCCGGGCCCGGGAACGACCACGTCACGAGTCTTGACCTCCGCTCCGGCCGTTGCCCCGGCGAGCAGCCCCGCCTGGTCCAGCTCACGACGCACTTTGCCGATGCTGCCGCCGCGATGGGGCACGTCGAACGGCGCCAGCTTCGCCACCCGTATGAGGACTTGCGCGGTGAGCGCGAGCCTGCGCCCGTCGACTTCGATCGGGCGACCGGCGATCGCCCGCTGCACCGGCTCCGGCAACCTGAGCAGCAGCCGCGCGCCGGTCATGACCGCCCACACGGAAACAGATCCTCTCTTCACTTTTCCCTCACCACTCAGGCTGCGGCAGCGGTCAACACGGGCAGGTACCCCTGCGCGTATCCGGCCGCCAACGGGTGGAACGAGTTCGACAAGGGGTTCACGACGCCCTGGATCCACGGCGTGCCGGTCGTGCAGATCCCGTGACCGGCGAACTCGTCCCGCACGTCGGCGAAGGTGAAGCCGGCGCGGGCCGCCGCTGCGGCCGTCACTTCGTCGAGCGCGTCGGCTCCACGGTTCAAAGCCACTCGCGAATCACGATCCGGTGCGCCGGCGCAAGGATCGGTCGACTCGAACAGCCGAGGGTATCCCAGCACCACGACCTTCGCCTCCGGAGCCGCTTCCCGGATCGCGGAGTAGAGATCGGCCAGTCGCGCGGGCAGGCTCTGGGAGATGAAGGTCGACGCCTGGTCGACGGCAGCCTGGCAGGCTGCCGTACCTTGCAGCACGCAGACGGTCATCACGTCGCTGAAGCCCGCGTCGTCACCTCCCACGGTCACGGTCACCAGGGTGGTCGCGGACGTCACCGCGCCGATCTGGTTGTCGAGCACGTCGACGGTCGTGGCACCGGTGCACGCGACCGAGGTGGATCGAGTCCCGGAATGCGCCAGTTCCCACAAAGCCGGGTATGACGCCGGGGTTCGCTGACAAGCGTCGTTGTTGTTCTCCTGTGTCCCCACACCCGCCGAATACGAGTCGCCCAGCGCGATGTAGACGCCCGGAGTCGGAGGGCTGGCGCACGCGATCC
The DNA here is from genome assembly GCF_046548995.1 of Amycolatopsis sp. lyj-109. Classification (NCBI taxonomy): domain Bacteria; kingdom Bacillati; phylum Actinomycetota; class Actinomycetes; order Pseudonocardiales; family Pseudonocardiaceae; genus Amycolatopsis; species Amycolatopsis sp. lyj-109. The sequence goes on along the minus strand of NZ_JAJPWR010000009.1, from coordinate 380,036 downwards.
CGGTCAACGCGGTCACCGCGGCGATCGCCACGGCCATCGCGGACAACTTCAGGCTCATCTTGCTTCTTTCTCTCGATTTCGGAAAATCCGCTACACCTGCGGATGTCCGTTGGCGCTGGTTTCGGCCACCGCCTGCTTGACGTCCCAGTGTTCGACGACCTTGCCGGCGTCGTCGAACCGCAAGGTGTCCTCTTCGACCGTCCCCCGGTCGTCGGGGCTCAGCTTGAAGAGTCCCTGCGTGACCACGAGGTCCCCCTGCGCGACGATCCTGGTGAGGTCGAGCGAGGCGTCCGGGAACTTCCGCACCACCGGCTCGAGCGTGGTGATGACGGCGTCACGACCGTCGGGACCGTCCGGGTTGTGCTGGACGAACGACCGCGCGTCGAGGTAGCGCTCGACGGTCGCGCGAACCGTGTGCTGGTTGAGCAGACCGTCGAACACGGCGACCGCCGCCTCGGCGTTGGCCCGCTCCCGAGGCGAAAGACCCGTTCCGATCGAGTAGGTCCCCCCGGTACCGGGGACCAGCCGGCCGACCAGGATGTTCGGGCCCGTGTTGGTGAAGAACGCCGTGTCGGTCACGTACACGTTCCGGCCCTGCAGCGCGATGGCCGAAGGGCTCTGCAGCCCGTCGACGGACGTGAGCACCGCCGTGTGGAAACCGTCCGCACGGACCAGATCCACCTGGTTGGCCGGGTTGAGCGTGGCCAGCAGCTCGTCGCCGGCGCCGGTGAACGCGAAGTCGTCGACGCCGGGCAGGTCGCGTGCCCGGACCGCCAAGGCGCCCGCGGTACCGCGGGAGGTGACCGGGACGCGCAATACCAGCCCCTGGTCGAAGTTCGACACCCACAGCGCGCCGTCGTGCAGCTTGAGGCCGTTGGCCCCGAAGTTCGACACCGGCGCGAGAAGCGGGTCCGTCACCCACTTCTGGGCCGTCCCGCCGGTCAGCGGCGCGCGCCAGACGGTTTCGAGCTTGGAGTCGCTGATGTAGACCTGTCCGCTCCGTTCGTCGACGACGAGTCCGTTGGGCAGGCTGCCGGCCGTCAGCGCGACGACGCGCTCGGCCGCCCGGCCCGGGCGCAGCCGCCACAGTCCGGTGAGTCCCGCGTCACCGGCGTTGTAGTTGACGTACAGCGTGCCGTCCGCGGACCGGGCGATTCCGGTGGTGGCCGGGTATCCCGTCCCCGGAGCGTGGTCATCGCCGGCGGGGCGGGGCAGGGTGGCCAGCACCCGGACCGAACCGTCCTTCGCGATGTGCGCGACCTGGCGGCTCTTGGCGAAGCTGACGTCGGTGCTGCCGTCCGGTTCCACCGCGAGGTTTTCCGGCGTCTGGCCCGCGTTCAGGTCCAGCCGGGCCTGAATCCTCGGGTCGGCGATGCGGTAGTTCCCCGGCGCCGGAGAGCCGTCCGGCGTGGTGACCTCGTACGACGACGCCACGGAACCGGCCGAGAGCGCGGCCGTCGCGGACAGGGCCAGCACCGGCGCCAGAAAGAGACGTGCTCGGTTTCTTGTCATTGCTTTCTTCATGAGCTCACGCTAAATGCGACCTGATGGTTACTGTCAAGGCGGACTACTGACCTCCGAGTAACGGAGGTTCTCCGTCGGCGACCGTGTGAATCGGCGATTCGTCGTCGGCAAAAGGAATAAAGTGGGTACTTTCCGGCCAACGCGGTGACCCGATCCCGCAGCGCGGCCCGCGTCCTGAGGTCGGCCGGAGCGGCGAGCGCCTCGACGATGACGTCGGCGACCGCCTCGAAATCCGCTTCGTGGAAACCCCGGGTGGCCAGGGCCGCGGTGCCGATGCGCAGCCCCGAGGTGACGAGCGGGGGCCGGGAGTCGGACGGCACCACGTTGCGGTTCACCGAAATCCCGATTTCCCCGAGCAGGTCTTCGGCCTGCTTGCCGGTGACTCCGGCCTCGCGCAGGTCCACCAGCAGCAGGTGGACATCCGTGCCGCCGCTGAGAACCCGGATGCCGGCGCCCGACGCGTCGAGCCGCATCAACCGTTCGGCGACGATCTTGGCGCCCGCCACGGTCCGGCGTTGGACGTCCTGGCACTCCGGGCTCGCCGCGATCTTGAACGCCACCGCCTTGGCCGCGATGGTGTACGCCAGCGGAGCGGCTTGCTGGCCGGGGAACACCCCGGTGTCCACGGCGGAGGCGAATTCCTGGCGGCACAACACCAAACCGCCCCGCGGGCCCCCGAGTGTCTTGTGGGTCGTCGTGGTCACCACGTCGGCGTACGGCACGGGATTGGGCTGCATCCCGGCCGCGACCAGGCCGGCGAAGTGCGCCATGTCCACCAGCAAGCGCGCTCCGACCTCGTCGGCGATCTCGCGGAACGCCGGGAAGTCGAGATGCCGCGGATAAGCGGACCACCCGGCCACGATGAGCTTGGCTGCTGCTCGTCGCGTTCGTCCTCTTCGGCGCCGGTTTCGCCTTCGTGAATCCGCCGATCACCACCATCGCGGTCGCGGGGCTTCCCCGGTCCCGGGCCGGGGCCGCGGTCGCGATGGCCGCCTCCGGCAGGCAGGTCGGCTCGGCGCTCGGCGTCGCGCTCGTCGGCGCGCTGATCGCCGCCGATGCCGAGAACGCGGCCTGGTGGGTGATCGTCGGCTGCGGCGCGGTGGTGCTGCTGCTCGCGATCCCGTCAACCGGTGCACGAGCCGCCGCGTCCGCCGCCCGGCTCAGCCCGCCGTACCGATCTTGTACCCGATCGACCAGACCGTGACGATAGCGCCGGGGTTGCCCAGTTTCACGCGGAGCGAGCGGATGTGGAAGTCCAGGCTGCGGCTGCCCACCCGTCCGCCGTCCCCCCACACTTCGGCCTGCAGCTGCCTGCGGCTGCAGACCTTGCCCCGAGCCCGAGCGAGGCTGAAGAGGATGTCGAACTCCTTGCGGGACAGCGCCAGCGACACACCGCCGACGAAGGCCCGGCAACCGTCGAGGTGGAGGTCCAGCTCGCCGACCTGGATCCGCTCGGGCACAGAGGCGTAGGGCACCGGCGGGGGCCGTAGGTCAGTCATCAGTCAGTTCCCGCTTTCGTACCCGGCCGAGGATTTCCTCCTCCAGGCGCCGCTTGAGGTCCTCCTGCTTCAGCGGCACCGCCGGACCGCCCGAGTCGGCGCGGGAAGCCTCGGTCCGTGCCGGGACCCGCCCCAGCACGGGCGCGATCCCGTCGCCGAAGTCCCAGACGCCCGGTCCCGGACCGGCCGACACTTCCGGCACCCGCTCGCCGTCTTGGTGGTGACCGGGCAGCCCGCCGAACATCATCGGGCCGGCCGGCTGCATGCCCGCCGCCTGCCTCGCGCCGCTCCCGTCGACCGGTATTCCCGCGCCGATCGGCCCCGGCGATCCGCCCGAGAACTGGGTGGCGGTCAGATCCGCCAGTGGCCGCACCGGCGGGACGGCACCGCCGGACGCCGCGGCCCCTTCGGCCAGGCGGGGGTGGAGCGCGGAAGAAGCCGCCGGGCCGGTCTCCGGCAGCGGCGACATCGCCGCAACCTGCTGTTTGGCCGTGGCCGACGCGGCCACGTTTTCCGCCACCGGGATCGCGGAGACGGCGGCTCGCTCCGGCACCGCCTGCGGCGGCGGGGTCGCGACGTGGGCTCGGGCGGTCCCGGCCGCCGGTGCGACCTGCGCGGCCGGACCGCTCGCCGTGGCCTGCGCGGTCGCTCCAGCCGAGGCGGCACTGCCCACCGGAGGAACGTGCGCGACCGGACCGGCCGCCTCGGTCGACATGACCTGCGCGGTGCCACCCGATGGCACGGAGACCGTCACCGGGCGCTCGCCTCGCGAGGTCTGATCGGCCGCACCGGCGTCCACGGAGTTCGCGACAACTTCGTTCGCGTCCACGCCTTTCGCGTCCACGCCTTTCGCGGCCCTCTCGTCGAGCTTCTTCGACCGTCGCACCGGCGAGCCGCCGGGCCTGCCGAGCACCGCGGGCGAGCCCCACACCGGCATCGGCTCGAGGCTTTCCGTCCCCACGTCCGACGGCGCCGAGACCGGCTGAGCCGCCGAGGCGGCCCCCTGCATCCCGCGCATCTCGTCCGCCGCACCGGCGACCGCGGCGGAACCGGCGGCAGAGCCGCCTGGACGCGCGAATCCCAGGGCGCCGCCATCGATCGCGCCGGGACCGAACACACCGGCACCGAACGCGTTCGGTGCCCAGAAGCCCTCCGGGTGCCCGGCCGGCACGGCCGTCGGGCCGACGTGCTCGACGTTCTCACCGGCACCGCGATCTTCACCCGGCCCGGTGCCGGCGACGTCGCCTGCACCGGGACCGCGCCCGGCGCCCGCCTCCGGCATCGGGACGATGCTCCGGCCGACGTCGTAGTAGGCGGTGCAGAGATCACGCAGGATCTGGAGCGCGCTCCGCTGACCGCTCTGCTCCGCGGCGGCCGGATCCACCGGCACCGCACCGGGCTGGGCCGGCGGGTCACCGCCGGCCCGGAGCCGTTGCTGAGCCAGGGCGAGCGCGTCCCCAGCGTTGTTCATGGCCTGGCCGTAGCCCGGGACCGACATCGCGTCCAGCACGAGGTCCAGCCGATCCGCCAGGCTCCGCGCGGCGTCCTGGAACCCGTCCGCGACCTCGCCGTCCCAGTGATCGGACAATCGCCGGGACTCGTGCCTCAGGTCGTCCCGGACGACCGTCAGCCGCGCGACGGCGTTGTCGAAGGCGGCGGCCCGGAGGTAGAAGACCTCCGGGCTCACCTCGCTGATCAGCTGTTCCAGCTGATGGCGATCCAGTGCCTCCAGCGCGGGATCGAAGCCCCGCGGGACGGGATCGGGCTCGATCACCGATCAGCTCCTGCCCAGTACCTGCGACGGCGGCGTGCCGGACTCGTCGTCGTCCCAGGCGCTGTTCCCGGCCTGCAGCCACACCTGGGGTTCACGCTCCTTGTTCTGGTCGCCGCCCGCGGCACCCATGCCGCCCATACCGCCCATACCGCCCATCGGCATGCCGGATCCCATGGCCCCCGCCTGTCCGGGTGTCACCGCACCAAGCGACGTCTGGACGCCCGGCGTCGTCGTCCCCTGCTGGAACGGGACCCCGCCACCCCGCTGCATCGAAGCCGACGTGTCGGTGTCGAACTGGGCCGGGACGCTCGCCGCGGCACCGGCTCCACCTCCGCCCGCTTCCGTGGCCGTGAGACCGTCGAGACCGGAGATCCCCGTGCCCCCGCCGCCCGGCCCGCCTCCTGGCGTAACCGCCGTCAGCGCGCCCAGCTTGTCCGCGTCGACCCCGGCGTGAGCCGGGAAGGCGTCCACCCTGGCGCTCTCCGGAGTGAGGAAGTCCTGCGCCGACATGGGCAGAAGCGCCTCGTGATCTCTCTCGGCGTGTGCCGGGTCGACCAGGTTCGTGAGCGCTTCGTCGGCGGCGCTCTTCGCGAGTTCGAGCGCGTTGTGCCGGCTGGGGTCGTCGCAGTTCCCGATCAAGTCGTCGAGCGCCTTGTCGACCGCGGTCTGCGCTTCGTGCACCTTCTGCTTCTGGGCATCGTCGAGCGCGGGCTGGCGGTCCAGGGCGACCTTGCCGTCCTTCCCCTGGCCGGGCCCATCGGACGTCGTCGAGGGTGCGCCGTCCTGGCCCGGTGACCCGTCGCCGGGTTTCCCGTCACCGTCACCCAGGCCGGACAGACCGTCGATGGCCTGCTTGGCGGCGTCCTTCGCGTGTTCCAGTGCCTGCTTGGCGGCCGGATCGTCCGTCTTGCCGATCAGGTCGTCGAGCGCCTTGCCCGTCGCGTCGTGGGCGTCGGAGAGTGCCTTCTTCGCCTCCGGAGTGTCCAGTGATCCACCGCCCGCACCAGGAGCTGCCCCACCTCCACCCGACGCGCCATCCCCGGCTTCGGGGTCGTCCAACCCCGCGATCCCGGCGAGCGCTTTCTTCGCCTTGTCGGCGGCTTGCTTGGCGGCAAGGTCCTGTCCGCCGGGTGCCTTCCCGCTGACGGGGACCGGCCCGCTGCTCTGGGTCGGGGAAGCCCCCGACCCCGCGGACTCGGTTCCGGGCGTCCCGCCCGTCGCCCCAGCCTCGTCCGGCGTGGCGCCACCGCTCAGGCCCTTGATGGCGTCGGCGGCCTGCTGACCGGCCTGGGCCGCGGCTTCGCCCGCCTTCTTCTGGGCGTCGGTCATCGGCAGCAGCTTTTGCATCTGCGGGGTTTCCTGACCCGACTTGCCGTCGTTGCCGGTGCCACCGGAACTCCCCGAACCGGAGTCGCCGCCGCCCTTGATCTTTCCCAGCGCCTTGTCGACGGCGTTTCCGACATCGGCGGCTCCCCCGGAGCCGCTTCCCGAGTCCTTGCCGTCACCCGAGTCTTTGCTGTCACCAGAATCGTTACCGCTACCCGAGTCTTTACTGTCACCGGAATCTTTACCGTGACCCGAGCCCTTGCCGTCGCCAGAATCCTTGCTGTGTCCCGAATCCTTGCCGTCGCCAGAATCCTTGCCGTGACCCGAATCCTTGCCGTCGCCGGACTTGCCACGGCCGGCCCCGGAGCTCTCCTTGGGCTTCTCACCGATGATGCGAATCGGGACCATGTCCTGCCCCCGGGCGTTGTACTGGTTCGCCAACCCGGTCGTCAGGTTCTGGAGATCGCGAAGAAGGTCATCCTTGACCTTCGCGTCGAGCTTGGTGATTTCGCCCGCGGTCGCGTCCGCGATCTTGTTGATGAGGTTCTGCATGTCGGACGCGTACAGGTCGTTCGACAGGTCAGCGAGCGACTTGATCCCGGCGATTCCCTGGTCCTTGATGCGCCGCTCCTGGCCAGCCCGGTGGTCGTCGTACTTCTGAACTAGATCCCACCAGGCGGCCGCGTAGGCCTGGACGGCGTGTCCGACGTTGCCGACCGTCGTACCGTAGGCCTTGCCGTCGAGCGTGGTGAAGACCTCCTCACTCCTGTTCAGCAAGTCCGTCGCGTACTTGGCGAACGCGTCGCCGGCGTCACCCGTGAGGTGGTCCTTCATCGCCTTGATCTCGGCCGCGAACTGGGTGTTGATCTCACCGAGCCTCTTGGTCGCGTCCGCGATGGCGAGGCCGAGCACGTACCAGGCTTCGGCACCCTTGTTGCTGCTCAGACCCGCTTCCACACCACCGCCCTTGTCTGCGGTGTAGATGAGGTCCGCGACAGCCTTCGCAAGATCACCATAAGACTTGTACTGGCCGGCCAGGAACGCGGGCGCGGATGAATTGTACACGCCGACCAGCTGGCCGTCATAAGTCGAATCAGGCATGACTGCATTTCCTCGTCAAGTGGAATTGAGCGCGGGTCGGAGCCGCGACAGCGACTGTCAGGTGTTCGTGGTCAAGTTGTCGTTGTAACCGTCACCGTCGTTGGGCTTCGAGTCGCCGGTGAAGTTGTGCTGCTGTTCCTCGGTGTTCTTGTCCATCGAGGTGATGCCGTCCGAGACGTGGGTCTTCAGGTCGTCGACGCTGCTCTTGATCTTGGCCGCGTTGTCTCCGTCGGCGTTCTCGAAGTCGGTCGCGATCTTCGTCAGGGTCGTCTGCATTTCACCCAGCGCCAGCTTGAAGTGCTCGGCGTGCGCGACGATCGCGTTGCGGCGGTCGTCGACCACCCGCTCCAGCCACTGGGCCAGGTCGAAGTGACCCGCGTTCGGCCAGTTCGGCTTCAGCGCGGTGAACGCGTCCATGTTGTCCATGATCGCGCCGATCTTCTTCGCCGACTCCTTGATTCCATTCGCGTCAAAAGTTGTGGACATGAGAAACTCCTTCCGTATGACCGGTCGTGCCGCGATGGTGTGGGGCACTTGCTCCACCTCGGAACAGGCACCCCACACACCGCAACTAGCCGACCTGTCCGGCACTGGCACGGTCCTGCTGCTGCATTTCCTCGGCCGCGTGCTGCAGCGTCTTGTTCAGATTGTCGAGATTGGCCTTGTTCTGCTGAAGGTCGTTGTGCAGATCCATGGCGACCTGGTCATAGCGCTCCGCAGTCGCGCCCTGCCAATCCGCCATGATCAGCTTGACATCGTCGCGAAGACCGTCGGTCTGCGCTTCGATCTCTCCGGCCTTCTTGGTCATCATCAAAACACACTCTTCGATGACGCCGTAGTCGTAAGTGATGGTGTCGCCGGCCATGATATAAATCCCTTCAAACAGTTTATCAGTGAACGGAAGAGTGCTCAGACGCCGAGGAAATTTCCGGTCTCCATGGGCAGGTTCATCAGCGCCTGCGTGCTGGCCTCGTCGGTGGCACCCTGGTTCTTGCTCTCGCGGCGGATGTTCTCGGCCATGGTCTGCAGGTGCGCGAGCACGGACTTGCGAACGGATTCGATCCAGTTGTCACAGGTCGTGCTGAGCGCCCGGGTCGCACCGCTCGTGCTCGCCGCCAGCGTGGCCTCGACCTGCTGCTTGAGCTGGTCGAGCTGGGAACTGATGTTTTGCGCGGTCTCGTCGTGCTTGGCAGCCTGCCGCTCAATGGTCGCGACGTTGAGCTGTGTAGAGTGTGCCACTTGCGGTCTCCTGCTCTTGGGGTGTCACTTGCGCGGTCTCCCGGAACAACCAAGCCGGTCGGCCACATTCTCACGATAATTTTGCCGAAACTTCTTTGGGTGCAATTGCCGCCGTGGAGCGGGACACGAGGAGGTCCCCTCATGAGCCGGACGTCTTGACGATCTGCGGCGATTGCGGTTGTACCGCACCCGACGTGCTCAGCACCGGCCCGGCCGGCAGCAGGTCGAGCAATTCTCGGGGAACCTGCACCGCCGACGACGCGGAGTAGCCGAGTGCGCCGGCGACGCCCGCGTCGGCGAGGGGGAACCGGGTACCGACCTCGGTGACGAGGTACAAGGTTCCCGGCGCGGCCCCCGGCGCGGAAAGCTCCTTGGCCAGCACCCCCGCCCCTGCCGGCACCCCCACCCGGTCGGCTGTCTCGCCGGCTCGGTGAGCCGCGGCCGGCACCGACATCGCCGCGACCTGGCTCGCGGACCGGAACTCGACCGTGGCGCTCATCTCGCCGTGTTCGGACGGAACGAAGCTGACACACGGGGAGTCGGCCTGGGTGGGCGTGACGATCCGCGGTGGGTCCGCCGGCAGTCCGGCGGCAAAGTCGGGGCCGGTGGAAACCGGTACCCCTGACAAAGCTCCCGGCCCCGCTTCGATGGGCCGCACCTCCGCGTCACCGTAGGCGTCCTTAGCTGCCGGACCGGCCAGCACGAGAGCCGCGCCCGTCCGGCTGAGGGAGCTGACCCCGTCGGAGCCGACGAGGTAGAGCTGGTCGAAGCCGAGCGCGGCGTTGTGAATCTTGTATACCTGCCCGACCCTGCTCGGCCTGCCGTCGATCACCGGCCCCGGCGCGCCGGCGCCCGGCACCCGCGGCAGCGTGATGTCCGGACCGGAGAGAATTGGGTTGAGCCAGCTTGACACGACGGAGACCGGCCGCGCGGCGCCGTAGCCGAGAGTTTCGAGAACTGTGCGCTCGCCGACGCGGTACCGCTTGCCCTGCCACACCAGGTAGACGCCGCCGTCGGGCGTGGCGACCAGCATGCCCTGCGCGGCGGGAACGTGCGGCTTGCCCGCCTCCCCGCCGAGCAGCAGCGTCACCGTCCCGTCAGGCTGGACGCATTCGGTCCAGGCGCTGCCGGCGAGCTTCCCGCTGTCGGGCAGCGCATCCGGCGCTCCGGGAATGCCGATCGGCTGGCCGATCGGCGCGTCCTTGAGCGAGTTGCGCGAGACCGAGATGACGCTTCCGCCACCGGCGTTCCCGGACGCCAGTCTGGCCGACGAGTAGTTCAGCACCGGGCGGAGCTGCCCGTCGAGGTAGACGTATCGGGCACCGGTCGACTCGTCCATCACGATGGCCCCCTGACTCCGCCAGGTGTTGTCCCCACCCGGAACGAAGAGGCCGTAAACGCCGAAGATACCGGCGAGCACGGCGGCCAGCATGAAACCCAGGACGACACCGGAATTGGTCCGCTTGTTCGGCGGCTGCAGCACATCCGGCCGTCCGTGCGTGACTGCGGCGGCCAGCCGTCCGACGACGAAGAAGTAGGCCTGGACCTGGTCCTTGCGTGACTGCATCAGCCGGCCAGCCCGCGCATCAGCTCGTACACGTGCAGCATCTGGAGGAGCAGGGGAATGACCGCGACCGCGGTCAGCGACTCGAGGATCTCGATCGCGCGTCCCCAGTAGGGCCGCATCCGCCGCCCCGGCAGACGTTCACCGAGCAGCAACAGCAACGCGGCGGCGACGAGCACGGGCGCGAAGACGACGGCGATCCGGCCGAAGCCGGTCTGCTCCGGCCCGATGTGCAGGAGATTCGCGAGCACCACGACAGCGGCCGGGACCAGCAGCGACCAGCGCTGCACCGTGCCGGCTTGGTGCCGGGATCGCAGGCACAGCAGGAAAGCGATGACCAGAGACAGCACCATCGACCAGCCGTACCCGCCGTAGACCAGCTGCGGCAGCAGGACCAGCTGCCCGAGGCCGAGCCCGACGTGCAGGGCCGTCGAATAGGCCATCGTCGCCGCACCCCGCTCGACGACGATCCGGTGCGGCACCGGGTCGATGTCCTCGCTTAGTTCCTGCGGGCCGCCCGGCAGCATCGGCAGGGTGAGCCCGGAGAGCCGGAACGCGGTGGCCGGCGCGAAAACCCCCATGATGAGGGACACGACGAGCACGATGGCGGCCGACTGCGGCGGTGTAGCCGAGGTCACCGAGCCGATCAGCCCGGTCAGGACGAGCAACAGCACGAACACCGTGGCGCCGGTGAAGAGCAGGGCGGCGTCGGCGACGGCGACGAGTCCGGCGGCCAGGGCCAGCAGCGCCCCCGCCGCCCCACCCGACAAACGCACCATCGACGACGCGGCGGGATCGAGCACCTCGACCAGGAGCACCCCGCACTCGGCGGCGTAGCAGACACCGGCACCGGCCATGATGGTGGCGATCTGGGGCTTGCCCGCACCCCGGGCGACCAGGGCACTGCCGGCGATCAGCATGAGGGCGACGAGTCCGGAAAGGACCGACTGCCCCGGCACCGGACCGGCGCCTGGCACCACGGCCACCCCCGCCACCAGCGCCACCGCGGCGGCGACCCGGAACGCCCGCCTGCTGTGCTCGGCGTTCCAGCCCGACGGATGCTCGCGCACCTGTTCCCCGACGCCGTCGACCAGGTCGTCGTAGTCTATCGCGGCGAGCCGGTCGGCCCGCGGTCGCAAGTGGACGGTCTCGCCGTCGAGCAGGTTGAGCTCGGCCAGAGTGCGGTCCTCCACCAGCGGCTCCTCCCCGATCCGCTGGGCCACCCACCCTTCGTGGTCCGCGCCCTGTTCGATCCACTCGGCACCGAACTGGGGCAGGATCGCGGGCAGCAGCTCGGCCAGCGGGACCTCGGCGGGCAGTGCCACGTCCGTCGCTTTTTTCCCGAGAACGAACCGTAGCCTTACCGAGGTGGTTGTGCGATGCTGTGTTTGCTCTTCCATCAGGTGTTCGGGTCCTTCCTGCCAAGGCGAGGGACCGGGTCCCCACCTGAATCTAGACAAGTGAGACCTACTCGGCCGGGCTTCGCGGCTCCGGTACCGAAGTAGGGGAGGTCCACTCACCGGAGGAGCACCTTGAGCACGATCATGTTCGCCCGGCGGTCACGCCGCCCGAAACCGGCCGCGCCCGCGTCGGAAATCGAGATCCAGGAACCACCGGCCGTACCCGAAGACACCGGCGGTGGCATCAGTTCCGTCTTGATGTACGCCCCGATGGGGCTCGGCTCCATGGCCATGGTCATGATGTTCGTCCGGCCGGGCTCGGGGCCGATGTCCTACATCGGCGGCGGGATGATGGTCCTGTCGACGATCGGGATGCTCATCACCCAGCTGGTACGCAGTTCGGTCACCCACAAGCAGAAGCTGCACGGACACCGGCGCGACTACATCCGCTACCTCGCGCAGCTGCGCGAGCGGGTCCGTTCCTCGCTGGCCGCGCAGCAGCGTGCGGCCCGCTGGGTGCACCCCGATCCGCACGCGCTCTGGTCCATCGCGCTGGGCTACCGGCTGTGGGAGCGGCGGCCGGCCCACGACGACTTCGGTGAGGTCCGGATCGGGCAGGGCACCCAGCGTTCGACGCTGAAGCTCTCCCCGCCCGACACCAAACCGATCGAAGACCTCGAACCGCTGTCGGCGCATGCACTGCGGAGGTTCCTCCGCGCCTACACCACACTGCCGGCCGCGCCCATCGCGGTGTACCTGCGCGGCTTCGGGCAGATCCAGTTCAGCGGCGACGACGAGTCCGTCCTGGGCATGGTCCGCGCGATACTCGGCCAGTTCGCCACCGCGCACGGACCGGGCGACGCGCGCATCGCCGTCTGTGCGTCCGACGAGCACATGGACCGGTGGGACTGGCTGAAGTGGCTGCCGCACAACCAGGACCAGGACAGCCGCGACGCGGCCGGCGCCCGTCGCCTGGCCACGAACGGGATCGCGGAAGCCGAGCTGCTGCTCGGCGGCCCGGCCTTCACCGGGCGCCCCCGCTTCGAAGCGGACACGCCGATCACCGGGTCGGAACCCTTCGTGATCGTCGTGCTCGACGGGGTCCGCGTTCCCGCCGACCACCGGGCCGCCGACGAGGGCTACCGCAACGCCGTGGTCCTCGACGTCTCCGGTTCGCTGCCCTGGCAGCACCGCAACGGCGCGTTGTTCCTGGAGGTCGACGAGCAGGAAGCCCGGACGGTTTCCTTCGACCGGCTCGGCAAGCCGCAGGCGAAACCGCTGTGCCGGCCCGATCGGCTCAGCGAGATCTCCGCCGCAGCACTGGCCAGGACGATGGCGCGCTTCCGCGTGGGCGACGCGGGTTCGGACGAGCAGGAGCCGATGGCCGCCGACTACGATCTCGGCGCGCTGCTCGGTCTCGGTGACGTCGCGACCTTTGAGCCGGCGAAGTACCGGCGCGAGCGGATGAGCAGCAAGCGGCGGCTGCGCGTGCCGATCGGGATCTCCGGTTCCGGTGTCCCGCTGGAGCTGGACATCAAGGAAGCGGCGGAAGACGGCATGGGACCGCACGGCTTGTGCGTCGGCGCGACCGGTTCCGGCAAGAGCGAGCTGCTGCGCACCTTGGTGCTGGCGCTGGCCACGACGCACTCGTCGGAGGACCTCAACTTCGTGCTGGTCGACTTCAAGGGCGGTGCGGCCTTCCTCGGGTTCGACCAGCTGCCCCACACATCCGCGGTGATCACCAACCTGGTGGACGAGATCGAGCTCGTCGACCGGATGCAGGACGCCCTCACCGGGGAGATGAACCGGCGTCAGGAGCACCTGCGCGCTGCGGGCAACTACGCGTCGCGGCGCGACTACGAAGCCGCGCGAGCGCAGGGCGTTCCGCTGGAACCGATGCCCGCGCTGTTCATCGTCGTCGACGAGTTCAGCGAGATGCTGTCCAGCAAGCCGGAGTTCATCGACGTCTTCGCGATGATCGGCCGGCTGGGGCGCAGCCTCGGCGTGCACCTGCTGCTCGCCTCCCAGCGGCTCGACGAGGGCCGCATCCACAAGGTGGAGACGCACCTGTCCTACCGCATCGGTCTCCGCACCTTTTCGGCGATGGAGAGCCGCAGCGTGATCGGCGTGCCGGACGCCTACGAGCTGCCGAACAGCCCCGGCAACGGCTACCTGCGCCCGGACACACAAACACTGGTGCGGTTCAAGGGCGCCTACTCGTCCGCGCCGTACCGGGCGAAACGGCGTCCGCGGGCAACCACCTCGGTCGAGCAGCACGTCGTGCCGTTCGGCACCCGGTACGTCGAACCGCCGGCGGCGACGGCCGAGCCGGAACCGGAACCGGTGGAGCCGGAATCGAACGACGGCACGCTGACCATGCTCGACGTGCTCATCGAGCGGCTTCGTGACGTCGGCCCGCGGGCGCACCAGGTGTGGCTGCCTCCGCTGAAGGAACCGGCCACCCTCGACCAGCTCCTCCCACCCCTCGTGGACCACCCGGGTCTGGGCCCGCGCCCGGTCGGCGAGCTGCACACCGCGAACCTGACGGTCCCGCTCGGCCTGATCGACCTGCCCGCCCAGCAACGACGGGAACTGCTGACCGCTGATCTGGCCGGTGCCAAGGGAAACGTCGCAGTGGTCGGCGGGCCGCAGAGCGGCAAGAGCACCATGCTGCGCACGCTCATCGCCGGGCTCGCGCTGACCCACACCGCCGAGGAGGTGCAGTTCTACTGCCTCGACTTCGGTGGCACGTTGACCGCGCTGGCTGCGCTGCCCCACGTCGGCAGCATCGCGAATCGCCTGGACCGTGACCGGGTGACCCGGACGGTCCTGGAGGTGACCACCCTCATGGCGCGGCGGGAGGCGTTGTTCGCCGAGCACAACGTCGACTCGATGGCGAGCTACCGCCGGGCTCGCGCCCAGGGGCGGTACAAGGACCTCGACCCCTACGGCGACGTGTTCCTCGTAGTCGACGGGTGGTACACGATCCGGCAGGACTTCGAGGAGGTCGAAGAGCGGTTCACCGAGCTGGCGGCCCGGGGCCTGACCTTCGGCATCCACCTCGTCATCGCGTCCAACCGGTGGTCGGAGATGCGCCCGTGGCTGCGGGACGTGCTGGGCACCCGGTTCGAGCTGAAGCTCGGCGATCCGGTGGACTCGGAGGTCAACAGCCGGTTCGCCGCGACCGTGCCGTCGATCCCCGGCCGGGGGATCACGCCGGACCAGCTGCACTTCCTCGCCGCGCTGCCCCGCATCGACGGCTACCCCGGTACCTACGACCTCGCCGACGCGACGGTGGAGCTGGCCGAGGCGCTGGCGATGCCCGGTGCCCCCGTGGCGCCGAAGGTGCGGCTTCTCCCGCACCAGCTGACGGTGCGGGACCTGCCCCGGCCGTTCGCGCCTTCGCCGTCGTCCGAGCTGCGGATGACGCTGGGGATCGAGGACGTCGAGCTCGGCCCGCAGTGGCACGACTTCGACGCCACCCCCCACCTGCTGATCTACGGTGACGCCGAGACGGGCAAGACCAACCTGTTGCGGCACATCGCCCGGTCGATCGCCGCGCACCACAGCCCGGACGAGGCCCGGGTCATGTTCGGTGACTTCCAGCGCGAGCTGCACGACTCCATCCCGCCGGAGCACCAGCTCGAATACGCGGTCGGCGCGGAGGCGCTTGCGAAGTCCATCGCCGGGGCGGCCCAGGCGATCGCGAAACGCATTCCCGGTCCGGAGATCAGTCCCGCTCGGCTGCCCAAGCGAGACTGGTGGCAGGGCGGCCGGCTTTACGTCGTCATTGACGACTTCCAGCTCGCCGAGGGCAGCGGCGACCCGCTGCAGCCGTTGCTCCCCCTGCTGCCGCAGGCCGCCGACATCGGAGTGCACCTGATTATCGCCCGCAGCACGGCGGGGGCGAGCCGGTCGATGATGAATCCCGTGATCCGGCGGATGTGGGAACTCGGCACGCCGGCGATGCTGCTGTCGTGCCCGAAGTCGGAGGGGGCGTTCCTCGGGAACCTCAAGCCGAGGGTCCTGCCGCCGGGGCGGGCTCAGTTCGTCAACCGCCGCCGGTCGGTGCGTCTGGTCCAGACCCCACTGGTCCCCGCGCCCGACGCCGCTACGGAGTGACGACGGAGCCGGTGGTCGCCGCCGCGGCGGCGACCACCGGCTCCCAGGGGTGGCCGCTCAGTCGTCCCGAGCAGCCGGGGAAACGACCTCCGCCACCCGAGCAGGCCGCCACGAGCGCCGTCGGGCGGCGGCGGTCAACCGGGAAATCCTCACCAACGCGAAACTGAAGACGGCTACCAGGAAAACGGCCATGATGGCCAGCACCGGCCCCTGCTCGTCCGGCGCCTTGACCTCGGGCAGCCGGGCGGGTGGTGGGGCGATGACGGCGGCCTGGCCGCCGCTTGTCTCCTCCGGCAGCACGGTGGTGACCGCGGCCAGCGGGTTCACCACTCCCCAGCCGAGCCCGGGATCGGGCAGCGCGGCGGCCGGATGGTTGGCGGTGGCCTCCAGCCGGTGCTTCACCTGCGCCGCGCTCAGCCCGGGCCGGTAGGCCCGCACGAGCGCGGCCACACCCGCCACGAAGGGGGCCGCATAGCTGGTCCCGCTGCCGAGCCAGTGCCCGGGACCGCCGGGCCCGACGCTCGTCACGTCCACACCGGGCGCCACCAGCGAAAGGAACCGCCCGGTCTGGGAGAAGTCCGCCCGGACCCCGGCCGGATCGACCGCACCCACCGCGATCACCGACGGGTAGGACGCGGGGAAGGTCACCGGATCGCCCTTCTGAGCGCTGTTCGCCGCGGACGCCACGACGACCACGTCGTGCTCGGCCGCGTACTGGACGGCGACGGCGAGCGCGGCGTCGGCCGTCGTGGTGCTCGCCGACATGTTGACGACCTGCGCCCCGGCGTCGACGGCCTCGCGGATCCCCTGCGCCATGGCCGCGGGCGTGAGCGCGCCGGCGCCGTTCTTCGCGACGCCCGTCGCGCAGCGGATCGGGAGGATCGACACGTCCGGCGCTACCCCGGCGAAGCCGGTACCGGGCACGGTCGCGGCCGCGATGATCCCGGCGAGGAACGTGCCGTGCCCGTAGCAGTCGTTGTCAGCGCGGCCACGGGCACTCGTCGTGATGTCAAGTCCCGGCTGCACACGCCCCGCCAATTGGGGGATTTGGGCGTCCACCCCCGTGTCGACCACGGCCACCGTGATCCCGCCGCCCTTGGTCAGCGGCCAGGCACGCTCCGGGGCGAGCAGCTGCTGCGCCCAGGGGGTCCCGGGTTCGGTCCCCTGCGGTGGTCCCAGGCAGGCGGTCTGGTCGCCCGGCAACGACGCCACCGGTCCCTGGGCCCAAGCCGGCGGGGCGGCAAGCAGCCCGGCCAGCACCACGGCACCCGTCGTTCCGGACCACCGCGCGCCCTTCATCGGAACACCGCCACGGCCGGCTGCCCCGCCTCGGCCCGGAACTCCAGCATCGAACCGGTGAGGCGAGAGACGATGCCGGGATCGTCCACCACGCGCAGCTCGGCTTTCCGCCGCCGGGCCAGCACCCGGTCGAGCTTCTCGAGCACGTGGCGGTCGCGTTCGGTCAGCTCGGCCGTCACCTCCTCGTCGGGGGCCAGTTCGCGGAACAACGCCGCGGTCCTCGGCGCGATCACGCCGTCCTCCTCTTCCTCGTCACCGCTCGCCTCACCGGTGCGTACGGCGAGTGCCTTGAACCGCGCTCCGGCGGCGAAGATCGTTTCGCTGATCGGGCGGCTGACGACCAGCTCGGAAGTGCGCCGGGCCGTCGCCGGCCAGATCAGCACGTCGAGGTCGGCACCCGGCAGGGTCACGTCGAGTTCCATGCTGGCGCTGAGAAATCCGGGTTCGACCAGCAGTGAACCCGGAGCCGCGCCGTATTCGGGAGAGTCGTCGACCCGGCCTTGCCGCAGCACGGCGCGGCGATGGGTCGGCAGCCGGCGCAGACCCGAGACGAGACAGGGAATCTGGCCGTCCACCCCGCCCTTGCGCCCGGCCCGGACGGCGTCGTTCAGGTCGGCTCCGCCGGCCTCTCCAGACCCGAGGTAGAGGCACACGGCGACGTAGTCGGCCTTCGCCCCGGACGTGCTGCCCTGCTGGCGCATCGACGGCCACGCGGCCAGCGCGGCGTTCACGGTTGCGAGCGCCTGGTTGAACGCTTCACCCGCTCCGGAGGTGAAGCGGTTCTGCTCGGCGGCCGTGCTGGCGCGGTCCTTCAGGACCATGGGCACGACCGGCCCGCCGTCCTCGACCGGCCCGGGTACCGCCGGTTCCGGCTCGCGCACGGCCGGTCCGGCCGTTTCCGGTGGTTCGGCAGCCTCCCCGACCGGCTCCGGACCGGCGGGCTCCCGGGGCGGCTCCGGCTCGGCCGCGGGCGCCTCGGCGGGGACGTCTTCCGCCGGCCGCCGCCGGGGTTCGGCGACCGTGACGACGGGTGCCCCGGGCCGGGCGGTGACCGGCCTTGCCGACGCGGACGAAGGATCCATTGCCGCGACAGCGGGACGAGGAGCGCGCGGCGCATTCGGCACCGCCGCAGGCGGCGGGTTCGGCACCGCCGCAGGCGGCGGGTTCGGCACCGCCGCAGGCGGCGGCTTCGGCACCGCCGCAGGCGGCGGCTTCGGCACCACCGCGGGTGACGCCGTCGTCGCCACCGCGAGCGGGGCCGGATTTCCCGCCGTCACCGCCGGACGGTTCGGCGCGGGCGTGGTTCGCACCGGCCGGGGAGCTGCCGGCGGGTGCTGCGCGGCCAGCCACTCGAGTGCCGTGGCGGCCTCCGGGTCGAGTTCACCGGCCACCCGGACCCGCACCGTGGCCCGGCGGTGGGCGTCGAGCCCGCTCAGCAGGCGATCGGCGGCGACGAGCAGGGCGAGGCCGACGACTTCTCCCGGGCTGCCGAGGCACAGGCTCCAGGCCGCCGGGTCGAACGGGCCGATTTCGGCCGCGAGCCTCCCGTCCGCCCGGCGGAGCACCAGGCCCGACGGCACCACGTCGGCGAAGACAGCCGCGGCGCCCTGGCCCTGCCGGTAGCTGCGCGGCCCCGCGGCCACCCACCCGGGTGGTGGCGCGGCGGTCTCTAGCACGTGCTGGTCACCCCCATCGGCGGCCTGGCTGAGCAGGGCCGGGAACGGCTGGTAGCGGCCGGCCGGCCGGACCCGGAACTCCTGCCGGGTGCGCAGGGCCAGCTCGGCCAGCCAAGTGTGCTCGGCGGCATCGGGAGCCAGCACGACGAGCGACGGACGGGCGTCCCGCAGCCGGTTCAGCATCTCGGCCACCGCGGACGGCGGCGGCGCCACCTCGCCCGGCCCGACGACGATCTGAGGAAACCGCGCGTCGGCCGGCACGGCGAACGCGGGGTGCAGGGTGCTCGCCGGTGCCTCCGCCGCCCGCCGCACGAGGACTCCGGCCGGCACCGGCTCGACCACCACCGGTCCGGCCGAGATCGGCCGAGCGGGACAGAGGTGTTCCCACTCCGGGGCCGGGAACCGGGCTCCGGCGAGCACCGCCGGGACATCCGGCGAGAACCGCCACCAGCCGGTGCCGCCCATGCCGTGCCCAGCGAACGCGACGGCTCCCGGCCTGGTCGAGAACCCGCCGTCCGGGGCGAACACGTCCCGGCCGAGCTTCCCGGCCAGCCAGGCCGCCCGCTCGGGCGCCGCGGCGAGCCCGGGCAAGCCGATCCAGAACGACTTGGCGTCACCGTAGAGGCGCAGCAGTCCGGGCAGTGCCGCCACGACCGAGCCGCTCTCGCGGGCGGCCCGGGAGAGCAGCACGAACAGCTCGCCCGAGCCACCGCCGGGCAGCTTCGCCAGGAAACCGTCCCCTTCCCGCGGCTCGTCGCGGGCGTGGATCAGCACGTGCGCGCCGACCCGCCCGGCGAGCAGCGACGTGCCGGCCGGCCCTGTCGCATCCCCACTCATCTTCACTCCTGCCGTCCGCGGCGCCCATGCTCACCGATGCTCCCGCTCGTCACGCCTTGAGCTGCAGATCCTTGACCGTGAGCAGGGTCAGGTCGGCCGGGCTGACCGTCGTGGCCATCGCGAGCCTCGACGCCTGGCAGTCCGTCATGCTCTCGAACACCCGGCGGGCCGTCCGCCCGTTGCCGAAGGTGCCGTCCTTCGGGATTCGCTCGAAGTAGTCCTGCAGCACCTCACCCAGTTCCTCGTCGAGGCGGTAGTCGTGGCGCGCGCACTGCGTGCGCACGATCGTCACCAGCTCTTCCGCCGTGTAGTTGGCGAACTCGATGGTGCGGCTGAAGCGGGACTCCATCCCGGGGTTGGCTTCGAGGAACCGGCTCATCTCGGCGGAATAGCCGGCGGCGATCACGACGACGTCGTCGCGATGGTCCTCCATCAATTTGACCAGCGTGTCGATCGCTTCCCGGCCGAAATCGGGCCCGCTGCCTCCACCACCGCTGCTGAGCGTGTACGCCTCGTCGACGAACAGCACCCCGCCGAGTGCGGTGGTGAAGGCCTCGGTGGTCTTGATCGCCGTGCCGCCGATGATCTGCGCGACCAGATCCGCCCTGGCCACTTCGATGAGGTGCCCCTTCCGCAGCACGCCCAGCTGAGCCAGGATCTGACCGTAGAGGCGCGCGACAGTGGTCTTACCCGTGCCGGGAGCGCCGGCGAAGACCAGGTGCCGCGCCATCGGCGGAGCCGAGAGGCCTGCATCCTGCCGACGTTTGGCCATCTTGTTGAGGTTGACCAGCGAGGTGACCTCATTCTTCACCCCGGCTAACCCGACCAGGCCCTGGAGCTCGACCAGCGGGTCGGAGGCTCGCTCCGGCCGCAGCTGCGGCCGCGCGGGTTCGGGCGACGGCGCGCTCGCGGCGGTACCGAAGGCGTCGGGCATGAGGTTGTTGCTCGTGATCAGGTCGAGCACGACGATGTCGGCCTCCGGCCTGGTCTGTCGCACTCCGCTGCCGTGGTTGTCGCGCACCGTGCAATTCGCGATCTTCACGGATTCACCCGTGTCCAGCCGGATCCCGTCGGCGGCCCCGCCGGAGAACTCGGACTCGGTCACCGAGCCTGACGCCCCTTCGTCGAACTGGCACCCGGCACTCGTGCTGCGCTGCACCCGGCACCGGGTCAGCGAGACGTCCGCCCCGGCACCGGCGTGCACGCCGGCCGCCCCGGCCCGGTCGATGGCGCCGTCGGTCAGCGCCAGGGCCGCTCCGACGACGCTGACCCCCGCCGCGGCGGTCCGGCTCACGCTCAGCCCGGTGAACGAGGGACGGGCCTCACCGGTGACGACCAGTCCTGGGCCGCCCGCGCCGTCGATCTCGACGTTTTCGGCCGTACCGCGGGCACCGCCGTCGATTTCGATGGCCGCCCCGTCGGAGCCGAGCACCCGGAGCCGCCGGAACAGCGGGTCGGCGTTCGCCTCGACCCGCACCCCGGTGGTGCAGCCGGACACCGTGAGCTGATCGAACTCGGTGACACCGCGGTCGGTCACGGTCACCCCGGTACCGTCCACATCGGACACCGTGCACCCGGACACCGTTCCCGCGGCCCGGCCGGCCAGGTGCAGCCCGCTCGATCGCGCACCACTAACGGAGCAGTCGCGCAGCACCGGGGCACAGCCCTCAGCGACGAACACCCCTTCGGCGCCCGCCCTCGCCACCGAGCAGTCTTCGAGCACCACGCGCTCGGTCGTCGCCAGGTAGAACCCGATCGCGCCGGCGTCGCTGACGCGCAGCCGCGAAGCGACCATCGTCGCCTGCTGTTCCACGGCCACCGCCGGCTTTTCCGTGCCGGAGACGACGGTGTCCTCGACGGTGAGCCTGCCGCGGCCGTTGAGGCAGATCCCGTTGCCGCCCACATCGCTGACGGTGCAGAACCGGACCAGCAGGGCTCCGTCGTCGGCGACGACGATGCCGGAGGTCCCGAGCTCGGTCAGCCGGCAGGCGTCGAGCACCCCGCCGGCCGGGGAAGTGGTCACGACGCCCGCGCCGGCGGAATTGCGGATCTCGCACTCGCGCATCAGCACGTTGCCCTGGTCGCGGACGAACACGGTGACCCAGCTCGTGGCGCTCAGGTCGCATTCGGTGAGCTCCAGCTGGCCGTGGACGACGAGCACCGCCGGGCTGTCGGCGTCGGCCGCGAGCACCGTCAGGCCCGACAGCGCCGCCGATCCGGCGTTGGACACGACAGCAGCACCGGTCTCGGCCACGACCTGAACCGTGCCGGGACCGTTCTCCGCGGCGATCGTGACCGCCCTGGTCACGATCAGGTTTTCGGCGTACCGGCCGGGAGCCACGAGAATCGTCGCCCCTTCGACCGCTTCCGCGAGCGCCTGCCCGATGGTGCGGTACCGGTTGCCGGGTGACTGGGACACCAGCACCACGTTGTCAGTCACGTTCCCTGGCCTCCCAGCCGACTTGTGCCGGTGCGCCGGTGATTCCCGCGCCGGCGCACCACCTGCTCATGCGCCGATCGACTCCGGCCCGGCGCCCAGTCCGGACATGGCCAGGCCGTGCCGGGTCCGGCAGCCCGCCTTCGCGAACAACCTCGTCAGGTGCTTCTCCACCGTCTTGGCACTGACCCGCAAGTCGAGCGCGATCTGGCGGTTTGTCTTGTCGTGCCGGATCAGGTCGAGGATCCGGCGCTCGACCGGCGACAGCCCGGTGAAGCGTGCGTTCCGGGGTGCCTCGCTCCCCTCGCCGTCGTCCGGCCGTTTCACCTTGGTGATGGGCCGGGTGACCCTCGCCGGACGTGCCGGTTCGTGCGCTTCGGCCGGCCACGGCCGACCTTCGAGCCTGTTCAGGTGCCGTCGGAGCGCCACGAGGTCGGGCCGGTCTCCCCTGCTCCGGACGTGTCGTTCCGCCGCACGCAACGCAGTCACGTCGTCGTCGACCAGTCCACGCACCAGCAACGCCGCTTCGGTGAACCGGCCCGGCCGCCCGGTCGCGTGGTGGTCGATCTCGGCCAGGGCGCGGCCGGCCGGCAGGCGGCGGTCGCTTTCCACCGCGATCGAGGCCAGCCGGATCAGCAGCCTGGCCAGGCCGGGCTCGTCGGCGGTCTCCGGACATGAGCCGTACCAGCGCCAGCCTTCTGCGAGTGCGCCTTCGGCGTCACCGTCGAGATACCGCAGCCCGGTCGCGACCCACGCTCGCGTCGCCGGGAACACCGTTGGCCCCGCCGCGTCGAGCCACGCGTTCGCCTGGCGGATTTCTCCGCGCCGGCCGCACATCTCGGCCGCGAGCAGGCGCGCGCACGCCAGCGCATGCTCGCTCGCGCCGGGGGTGAGCTCCAGTTCGCGGGCGGCGCTGAGCGCGCCGGACCAGTCGCCACTGGTGTACCCGTCGACCACCCGGTGCTGGTGGGCCAGGAAGCCCGCCGTGGGCACGTGGTACTCCGGCCCGAGAGCGGAGCGGAGGACCGGCACCGGATCCCGGTACGCGAGCGCCTCCGCCGCACTCGCCCCGGATCGCCGCTCCCTGCGCACCCGACCCATGGCACGGTCGCGGGCCCGTGGCGCGAACGCCGCCGCGATCTCCTCCGGACCGACCGGCGCTCCAGCGAGCCACCGGTCGGCGAGCGCGAGCGCGCGGATGGCGGCATCGCCGTACGCCAAGGCCTTCCGCACCGGCTCCTCGACCGGCCGGCCGGTGTGCACGGCGGCGAGCGCGGCCGCCACGGCCAGGCCGGCTCGCTCGCCGACGGCCACGACAGCATTCGCCCGGCGCACGGCTTCGGCCACGAACCCGCCGAGCCGCTCGTAGTCTCCCGTGTGGACGAGCGCGCTGACCACTTCGGACCGCAGGCGGCCGCCGTCCACGCCGTCGCCGCCGTGCCACCAGGCGGCGTAGCGGTAGGTGACCAGCCGGTTCCGGTCCTCCGATGCCACCCGGAGCGCGGCCTCCCGCACCGGCCCAGCCAGCTCGGGCCGGGCTGGCAGGGACCGCCCGGCCGCTGCGATGTGAGCGGCCGCAACGGAGTCCGTGGCCGTGCTCCGGCCGGCGATCGCCGCGTGCATGCCTTCGATCGCGGCCGCCCCGGCCCGCTCGGCCACGGCGGTCGCCAGCGCGGTACAACAGCAGTTCAGGCGCCCGGTTCCGGTGTCCCGGAGAATGCCGTCAGCGACGAGCCGGTCCACCACCGTCCCGTATTCCGCTACCGTGCCGCCCATCGCCTCGGCGAGCACCGGGACGTCTCCGGCCGTCAGGCCCGCCTCACTCGCGGCGAGGAGGACAGCGTTCGCCGCGGGCTTGCCGTGCCGCGCCACCGCGGCGGTCAGCAGGTGGCCAGCGGGCAGGGCGATGGCGCGGCCGGGGTCACGCAAGCACCACCGCCCGCCCGCGACCGCCAGGCGTTCTTGCCGCAGCAATTCGGCCACCGTCGCCACCAGGGTCCCCGGATTGCCGTACCACCCGCCCAGCGCATCCCGCAGTGCCTCGCGGGTGCGTTCGTCCAGCGGCACGGTCACGATCTGCCTCAGCAGCTGTTCGCTTTCCTCGGCCGGGAGGGGTGGCAGGTCGGCCACGCGATCGGCGAAAGCGCAGAGTTCCCGCGTTTCGTCGCGGTCGGGGCCGCCGGTGACGGTCGCGACGACGTGGTGGCCGGCGCGCCGGACGGCTGCGAGCAGAGGGACCGGCCGCGGGATCCGGTCGGCGTCGTCGATCAGCACCGCGAGCGGCCGTCCGGAGCCGAGCCGGCCGAACAGGGTCACCAGTGCCGTGAGCAAGCCGGTCTTCCGCGCCGGGGAGGCGTAGCTTTCGGCCGTGCACAGCCGGTTCACCAGGTCGATGGCCTCGGCCAGCCGGGGGTCGGCGTCGATCAGCTCGAAGCTTTCGCGGACCGCCGCCAATACCGGGTGGACACCGAACAGATCCCATTCCACGCGTGGACCGGCACCCGCGACTTCGAGCACCCCCACTCCGGCCTGCGTCAGTTCCCGGGCCGCCTTCGCGGCCACCGTGGACTTGCCCCCACCGCGCCCAGCGCGCACGACGACGAGTTCGGCGCGCTTCCCGTTCCACCGCAAGGCGTCGAGAACTGCACGCCGGCTGGCCAGGTCAGCACGCTGCCGTCCCATGTGGACTCCCCTCCTACCCCGATGCCGTCACTTGGTCACGACGTTAACGACCGGACCGAGCCGAAGCGGCACCGGAAGGCGAACCAGCAGCAGACCGTGCACGAAATACTCCGACACCGGATGGACCGGACGGCGTCCGGCGTGGTAGTGGCCCACGCCGGACGGAGGGCCGTTGGGGCAGACCCGGCTGAAGAACGGCTCCTCGACGGGCTCCCGGCCGGACAACGCCTGGATCCTTGACCTCAGACGAGTTCCGTCACTCCAGTCCCCCCTCCTGCGAGTGCCGGGACGGTGCCGGGCGGCCGGCCGAGCCGTCAGTGGTGGCGGTCGGCCGGTCATCTCTTGCGCCCGTGCGCTTGGCGGCTCCCCAATCGATAGCGGCTCTTCGAGCAGTTCTCTTTAGTACTAGGGGAAGTTCTCGTACCCGGGCACCCGGGCCGGATCATGCTCCAGTGACGTCCGGCCGGACGTCACTACCGCGAGGGGGTTTCGGTGCTCGAGGCGATCGGAGCGGTCACGACCCCGCTCGTGCTGGCCACCGGCCTCGCCGGCACAGGGCGGACGACGCTGCTCACCGACCTCGCCGCTCTTTTCACCCGCCGCGGGGCGACGGTGTGGGGAATGCGGTTCACCTCCGATGGCGAACCGGTGCCCGCTCGGTTCGGGACCGCGAGCGACCCGGCTGGCCTGAGCACCTCGGACCAGGCGGATCCCGCCGGGCGGCACCCGCTGCTCGCCCTGCCCGGTATCGACGGTTCGCCGTGGCCGTGGACGCCCATCCGCCCGGTCCACGGAGCCAGTCACGATCCCCGCGTCGCCCGCCGGGCGGCCGCCGCGGTTGCCGCTCCGCTCCTGCACGGCGGCGGCGAGACCGTTCTCCTCGTCGACGACGCCCAGTGGATCGACCCGGATTCGCTCGCGGTGCTGGCCGCGCTGGTCCGGCGGCTGGCCGGTACCCGGATCCGGTGTGTCTGCACGGCACGGGTTCCCGCGCGCACCGCGGCCGCCGAATTCCCCGCCACCCTTCGGGCCCTGCGCGAGG
Source organism: Amycolatopsis sp. lyj-109 (assembly GCF_046548995.1). Classification (NCBI taxonomy): domain Bacteria; kingdom Bacillati; phylum Actinomycetota; class Actinomycetes; order Pseudonocardiales; family Pseudonocardiaceae; genus Amycolatopsis; species Amycolatopsis sp. lyj-109. The sequence continues at coordinate 354,514 of NZ_JAJPWR010000009.1, read as the reverse complement.
AGGGCCTGGCCCGGTCGTTCCGGCTGTCGCCCTGGCCGCGCCGGGAGGTGGCCCGCGAAGTTGCCGTCGTTCTCCAGGCTTCGCCCGAACCCGCGCTCGTCGAGCAGGTGTACTCGGTCAGCCGCGGAGTGCCCGCCGCGGTCCGGGACGCCATCGGAACGCTCCGGCGCGAGGGACGCGCCCAGGTCGTCGACCGGCGGGCGTACCTCGCCCCCGGCGGATACCCGGCCGATCGGCCGGAAGCCGGCCGGTTCGTGCGCCGGATCCGCGAACTGGGGCCCACCACGTATTCGGTCGCGAAGGCCGTGGCCGTGTTCTCGCCACTGGGCTCCGCGGTTCCCCGGCTGGTCTCGAAGACCCTGAACCTGCCACCCCGGGACGTGCTCGAAGCACTGGACTCACTTCGTGCGTCCGGCATCCTTCACCGCGGCCGGCGGGGCGGTACGTGGCGGTTCTCCATCCCACTCGTGGCCACCGCGCTGGAGGTGAGTCTGGGACCGCTGGAACGCCAGACGCTCGCGGCGGCGGCGGTGTCCGCGGTGTGGTCAGGCGCGGCCCGCTGCTCGGCCGACGACCACCTGACCAACCAGATCGCGAACGCCGGCGCTCTGGTGGACCGGGAACGGGCCCTGGGTGAGCTGCTCACCCGGGCCGCCGCGGCGCGGCCGGAGCGGTTCGGGCTGGTCCTGCGCTGGCTGGCCGCGGCCACCGAGCTCGCCGTGGACCGGCCTCAGCGCGCGATGGTCCTGTTGCTGCACACCGCGAGCTGTCATCTGCACGGCGACCACGAAAGCAGCCTTCGTGGCGCTCGCGCCCTGCTCGGCGACTACGCCGACCAGCTCGCCCCCGACGCCACCCAAGAGGTTCAGCTCATCGCCGTGCAGGCGATGTACTGCCTCGGCGAGGTGGCCGCCTTGCACGCGCTGGCCGGGGCCCAGCGGAGCTGGGCCGGGCGCGACGAGCACCACGTCATCACCCGGGCGACCGCTACCGCGCTGCTCGATCGGTGGACGACGGCGCGGGACCTGCTCGCCGCAGGGGCCGAACTGTGGCGGTCGGGCAACCCGACGTCGGCCATGCACGGTGAGCTGCTCGCGGCACTGGCCGATCTTTGGGGCGGTCGCCTCGACCGGTTCGAGGCGAGCCTGGCCGCGCGTGCGCGGTGGCTCCTGCGCGGCACGTCACGTCACCGGCTGGACCAGCTCCGCTCGCACCTGACCGCCCTGCTCGTGATCGGGGATCCGGACCGGGCCGAGGACCTGCTGTCGGCCGAGCACCTCACCCCGGATGATCTACCCTTGCACGCCCAGGCCGCGCTGGCGGCCCTTCGTGGCCGGCCCTGGCAGGCGGTCGACCTGACCCGTCGCAGCATGGCGGTCGAACAGCACCGCCATGACCCGGGCCACGCCGGCATGGTGCACGCGACGATCACGGTCCTGGTCCTCCAGGGCCGGCTGACCAGCGCACGCGAGCTGCTCCGCCTGGCCAGGGCACGGACCTGCGTCTTCACCCACCTCATCGACATCGCGGAAGCCCAGCTCGACCGGGCGCTCGGCGACCACGCGCGAGCTGCGGCCACGCTGGCGGAGACGGTGCGGACCACCACCGGGCGCGGCCTGGTCGCTGGGGCGGAACTGTGCTGGACGGAGCTGGCGGACCTCGCCCTCGAACGCGGGGACCACGCGGTCGCGCGGTCGGCGCTCGACGCCCTCACCGAGCTCACCGCCACCATGCCCACCGCCCGCGTCGTGCTCCACACGTCCCTGGTGCGGGCGACGGTCGACCGGGACCGAAGCGCCGCTCGGGAGTGCTTGGAACTGGCTCGCCGACGGGCCCAGCCACTCGAACTGGCCGTGGTGCTGGAACGGCTCGTCCGGCACGGCGCCGCGGAACCGGAGTCACTGACCGAGGCGTACGAGCTGCTGGGCGGTCTCGATGCCCTGCTGGCCAGGGCCTGGCTGCGGAACCTCATGCGCGAACGTTCCGTGGCGGTGCGCGGCCGGACGGACACGGTGATCGAGAACGAGCGGCTGCTGGCCCTGCTGGCGGCCGACGGACTGACCAACAAGCAGCTCGCGACGGCGTTGCGGGCCAGTGAAAAGAGCATCGAAGGCCGGCTGAGCCGGCTTTTCACCCGCTCCGGGCACCGCTCCCGGATCGAGCTGGCGACGGCCGTGCTCAACGGCGAGCTGAACGGGCGGGCCTGATCCTCTCATCGCCCTCCAGCCGCACGACGTCCCGGATCGTGTCGGCGTAGAACCGCATCGACACCGGCGAAGCGGGATTGATCAGCACGTCCACCCCGGTCGCGGGCAGCGCGGTGGCCAGTTCCGCCAGGGTCACCTCGCGCCAGCCGGCGGCCTTCGCGTGGTTCTCGTGGCCGGGCGAGCTGGCGATCAGGACGACGGAAACCCCGTCCGGCGCGGGTTCGACGAGCACGATCCCCTGCTCGTCCACCGCGATCGTGAGGGTGGAGTACCGGAGGGCACCGGCGAGGTGCTCGGGCTCACCTTCCCCCCGACCCAACCGCCGCAGCGCCCCGTCCAGCGGATCCAGCGGGGAATCCGGCGAACTCGGCCGGTAGTCCGGATTCGGGACGAACCGCACCGGTTCCCCTTCGCCGGTCATCAGCAGAGCACCGAGAACGACTTCGATCGGCGCTTCCTGCGCGTCTTCGGCGGCTACCCAGGCGGAATCGAGCAGGAGCAGGACATTGCCTTCGTTGGCCGGCTCAGCCAGCTCGGGCTCAGAGGGCTCCGGCGGCACGGATGGCGCAGTCATCGGGGGCTCACCACACCCGGGAGCAAGCCCAGCTTGGCGGCCAGGACGGCCGGGACCGCTCCGCCGGGTTCACCCGCTTTGTCTGCTTTATCCGCCGCCTGCCGAAGCTTGGCCTCCGCGAGCCGGTCGACCGAAACCCGGTTGGCGATCGCCCGCCCCTCGGCGTCGATCTCCCGCGTGGGCAGCTCCCGCAGGAAGATCCGGCCGCGAGCATCGGGCGAGGGCTCGGCCGTGGCGAGGACCTTGAACCGGGTTCCCGGCAGGAAGACGACCCGGCCGGGCCCCTCGCCGGATTCCAGCACCCCGGTCAGCCGCCCGGTCGCCGACCAGATGAGCAAATCGGTGTCTCCCTCGCCGGCGCCGGGCTCGGTCAGGACGTTGAGAAAGCCCCATTCGGCGAGCACGGGGTGCGCCCGGCAGAACTCCCACTGCCAGGGTGTCGGGGCGAGCGTGGTCGTGGTGCTCCCGTGGTGCGACGGCAGCCGGCCGAGCCCCGCCGCCACGCACCGGCCCAGCCGCACGTCCGGGCCGGCCGGACCGGTACGGAGAGCCCGGTCGAGGTCCGTGGTGCGCCCGGCGAGGTAGAGGCGTGCCGCCACCAGGTCGGCCAGCGCGTCCTCGACCGGTGACTCCCCAGCGAGCCGGGGATGACGGGCCAGGATGTCCATCATCGAACCGGCCTCGGTGTCGAACGCGGATCGCCACGCCTCCCGCAGCCAGGCTCGATCGGCGCTCAGGTCAGTGCCCGGGATCGCGGCCGCGCCCTCGTCCGGTACCGGCTGGGCTCGCTCGCCCGGCCGGTCCGCGGGAACCGGCTCGGCGATCTCTGCCCGCACGGCCGCCACTTTCGGGGCCGCCTTTGTGGCGGCCATCTTCGGGGCCGCTCTCGACGGGAGGACGAAAGCTTCGGTGCCGAGGAGCCGCCCCAGAGAAGGGAGCGACGGCACGGAAAGCCGCGCCGTCACCTCAGATGCGTGATCGGCGGCTCCCGGCTCCGGTGACGCGCCGACCTCCCGTGGGAGTTCCCGGTGTCCGGCCTGGGCGCCGACGGGCCGGAGTCCCGTCGCGAGCCGGGTCTGGTAGTCGAGACGCTCGCGCACCTCCTGGGCCAGCCCAAGCATCCGGGACGCGGGTGCCGAACCGCCCGCGCCGTAGAACAGGCGCGGCTCCTTCGTGTCCGGTGGGAGGCCACGGACGCCTTCCGGATCCCCGGGCGTCTCGGCGGGGCGGACCCAGAGCCCGGCCGGCACCACCTCGAGAACGACGTCCGGGGCGTACCGGTAGACCCCGGGGGCGATTTCCGGCAGCCCCGGGACGGGGGCGCGGTGAGCGAGCCGATCCGGTGCGCCGAACCGGCCCGGCCGGTAGCCGAAGAGCTGAACGAAAGTGTTCCAGCCGTGCGACCCGTCCGGCCGGATCGTGAAGACCTGGGGGGCATCCGCGGTCCCGGCGGGTACGCCGGCGTAGAGCCGGACCTCCTCGCCGAGCAGGTCAGCCAGCACCCGGCCCAGCGACGTCCCGCCAGACAGGCGCACCGGGCCGTAGTGCACGAAGCACGCCCGGGCCCGGACATCCGCGGGCAGCCGGGCCCAGAAGCGACCGACACCGGCGAGGTCCAGCTCCGGCATGTGCTGACCGTTGAGAACCACGGTCAGTACGTCCGGACGGCACAGCAGGGTGCGGGTCAGCCTCGCTCGGCTCACCGCAAGCCACCGCGGGTCGCCGTCGGCCCGCAGCCACACCCCGGCCGGCAGCGGCTCCGCACCACTGTCCGACCCGATCGGGACCACTGTCGCGACGGCCTGTGACTCCCAGCCCGGGCGCGGGTGGCGGCTGCCCTCCCGCGCCGGGGCCTGCCCCGGTGCGAACCTGCACCACCCGCCGCTCCGGTGCGCCTGCACGAACAGGCCGCCGTTGGCGGCGGCGAGCACGGGCCCTTCGGAAGCGACCACCGTCCGGCCGAGATGCCCCGACAGCCACTCCCCCATCGACCAGCCGGACTGCCGGAAGGGCCCGGTCACGACCAGTCGGATGGCCCGGTCGCTGTCTGGCACCTTCGCCGCGAAGGCAGCCCAGGTCGAGCTCGGTGAGCCCTCGGGCAGGTCCGCGACGACCAGGTCGTGACCTGCCTCAGGCGCCGCGGACGCGGCCAGCGACCTGGCTTCGGCGGTCATCCCCGCCGGTGCGTGGAACACCAACGCGGCCCCGGATTCGCTCACCGCCACCTCGGACGCGGTCGACGTACGGGTGCGCAGCCTGTCCAGCAACGACATGGTCTTGCCCTCCTCTCGGCGCTTCCCAGGCTCGCCTACCCACGTCGTCGCCGGGCGAGGCGAGACGGCTTCCGGGGCAGGGTCTCTGGGTTTCCCTCACGAACCCGTCCCCACGGGCCGTCTCTCCGGGCACTCTTCCTGCCGTGGACACGTCGTGGAGACGGCGTGAAGACCGCCGCGGCAGGCTGAGTCAGGTCAGGTCACCCCCGTCCGAGAGGAGAATGCCGTGCAGCCGGTCAAGGTCTTGGTCAGCGGCTCGGACCCGATCACGCGCGCCGGGGTCTCGGCCCTACTGGCCGCCTCGCGAGACGTGACGGTCCTCGCCGACGCCGAGTGGGCGAAGGCCGAAGTCGTCGTGCTCGCCGAAGACGTGGTCGCCGGGGCCCAGCTGGACCGGGTTCGCCAGCTGCGCGCAAGCTCGGCCCGGAAACACCGGACCAAATCCGTGCTCGTCACCGATCGGTTCAACGAGAACGATCTGATGTTCGCCGTCCAGTGCGGTGTGGTGAGCATTCTGCCCAAGAAGTACGCGGCGGGAGCGGAGCTCCTGTCGACCGTGCTCGGGGCGGCCACCGGCGCGGCTCGGCTGCCCCGGCCACTGCAGGCGGCGTTCCTGAGGCAGACGACCGCCCTGCGCGAGGAAGTGCTCCACCCGCACGGCCTCACGCTCTCCGGCCTGCTGATGCGTGAAATCGACGTCATCAGGCTCCTGGCCGAGGGCTTCCGCACGGACGAGATCGCCTCGAAGCTCCAGTTTTCCGAAGGGACCATCCGGACCACGTTGTACGGGGCGATCAAGCGGCTGGGACTGGTGAACAGGCCGCACGCGATCTCCTACGCGATCAGGACAGGCGCGCTGGCGCCCTGAAATCGTGGAGCGACGAACACTAGCCAAGGAGCCGGATGAAACACACGCGTATCCACGCAGCGCGCACCGCGCTCGGCGTCACTGCGGTCGCGCTGTCACTGGTCTTCAGTGGCTGCGAGGCCGGGAAGGCCGCCGGGGACGCGCGGGTCCGGGCCCTGTCGTCCCTGGGAGGTCTCGGCGGCGCTCCGCTCGTCCACCACCACTGCGCCCACCACCATCTGGATCGGATGCGCGCGCTGGTGCAGCTGGCCGGCAGGCTGTGGGCACTCAACCATCACTACGACGGCTGCTGAAACTCCTTCGAGATGCCGTCCCGCGAAACGGCGTCGAGCTTGTCCAAGACCCGGCTGACGTGCGCCTGGACCAGCCGGCGGGACAGGCCGACCCGATCCGCGATCGTCGCGTTCGAGTGGCCGTCGGCGACCAGCCGCGCGATTTCGGCCTCCAATGTGGACAGTGCCTTCCCGTTGCTCTCCGGTCTCACCAGCTCGGCCGCAAGTCGCTCGGCTGTGCCGTACCGCGCGAAGCGCGCCTCGGCACGGCGCAAGTTCCATTCGGCGGACAGTTTCGTGTACACAGCGATCATCTCTTCGAACGCCGTACGTGCCTCTTCGTCGCGGTTCAGGCCGGCCAGGAGCATCGAGGCGTCTTCGAGCGCCTTCCCGAGTTCGACGAGCCGGCCGGCCCGCCGGTAGTGGGTGGCGGCGGACAGCACGAGCCCGGGGTCGCGCCCGACCAGTCCGTGACACCAGCCGGCGGCGACCGCGGCACGGGCCGCCACGCGTTCCTTCGCCGCTTCCTCGTCGCAGATCCGCACCGCGCGCATCGCGCGGTCGTCGTCGCCGGCCTCCAGCGCCAGCTGCACGATCGACGGCAGCCACTGGTGCCGGAGCATCATCGGGGAGAACTCCGGGTTCAGAATGGGATCGAGTACTTCCAGGGCTTTTCCGGTGTCTCCACGCTGCAGGACACTCAGCGACTGGGCGAAAAGCAGGAAGTCGACGGCCTCGCGTTCAGCCTGCGTCGTCGACGGATAGTCGTCGATGGCTTCGAGTTCGGCCGCGGCGCGGACGGTGTTCCCACGCTGGCCACAGATCAGGGCGGCGACCCCGTGCAGCAGCAGGGCCGCGGCTGGGGGTTCGCGCAGGCCGAAGAACGTGATGGCCGGGCCGTCTTCGGCCACCAGGTCCACTTCCACGAGCGCGTCGTCCCACTTGCCCATCCAGTAGCTGTGCACCGCCGCCGACACCTGCAGGTGGTTGGCCAGGCCGTGGGCGTCGGCGATCCGGCGGGCCGTGTTGAGGGATCCGCCCGCCTCGGCGAGCCGGTCGAGGTTCTGCAGGGTGAACACCCGGTTGTCGAGCAGGTCCAGCTTGAGGTCGACCAGTGATTCGACGGTGCTCAGCACAGTGATGGCATTGTCGACATGGTCGAGGGCCGCTTCGTGATCCCGCTTCACGGAGGCGGTCAGCCACAGGGTCTGCAACGCGTGCGCAGTAAGGTACTCGTCACCGCCCGCCTCGACCAAGGCCTGCCGTCCGGCGGCTTCGACACGGTCGAGATCGGCGAGGTCACCGCGACGGAAGTTCGCCAGCAGATGCCGGTGCCGACGGCGCCAGAGCTCGGGGACGCCGGGATCGTCGACCGCGTCACCGAGCGCTTCGACGGCCCCGGCGGGGTCGCCGCGGCGGTAGCGCATCGCCGCGAACAGCTGCCGCATCTCCGCGGCCCGGGCTGGATCGGCCGCCGTCGACGACAGGAGCCGGGCCAGCTCCTCGGGCCGCTGACCCAGCCGGAACTGCACCTTGACCAGTGCGGCCGCGATGACTTCACGGCGTGGATCCTCGGCGGGGCACACGTCGAACGCCCGGAGCAGCAGGTCCACGGCGATGAGCGGGGCTCGGTTCGAAAGGGCTTCGTGGTTTTCGGCGAGCCATCCCATGACCCACGGACCGGCGACGTCGGTCGCGGCCAGCTGCTCGGCGATCCGGCTCACCGGCGCTCCGGCGCCGGCGATCGCCTCGGCGGCCCACCGGTGGCGAGCCGCCCGGTCGTCCGGCGGGATGCCGTCGTAGAAGGCCTGGCGGAACAGCGGATGCTGAAAAGCGAGGTGGGTGCCCGCATCGACGATCTGGTTCGCGGCCAGGCCTTCTTCGAAGATCGCCAGCAGATCGAGCGGCCGCCGCCCGGTCACGGCCGCCACGTCGGTCGCGGTGAATTCCGTGCCGAGCACCGAGGCCCAGCGCAGGGTCTCGCTCGTCTTGGCGGACAGCACGCCGAGGTGCCTGCCGATCGTCTCCATCAAAGAGCGCGGCGCGGTGTAGACCACCGACTCCTCGATGTCGGCGACGCCGGCCGTGGTGGTCAGCGCGTGCTCGCGCAGCATCGTCCCGGTGAGCTCGGCGAGGTACAGCGGGTTGCCGGTGGTGTGGGCCACCAGCTCCCGCAGCCGAGGGCCGACCTTGGCACCGACAAGAGTCTCCTGCAGTTCGACGGCTTCGGCGCTCGTCAACAGGCCCAGGTCGATGATCTCCCCGTTCCGGTCCCCGATGGCCCGCCGCAGCCTGGCGAGGTGCGGGGGCCGGGGGACCGGCCGCGCAGCCGCAATGAGCAGCAACGGCGACTGCCTCGTTGCCGAGGTGAGGCGTTGCCACAGCAGCACGCTGGCTTCGTCGGCCCATTGGATGTCGTCGAAGACCAGGACCAGCGGAGCCCGCCCGCACAGCTCGTCCACCAGTGCCAGCAGGCGGGACACCGAGGCCGCGGCGGGGTCGCGATCACCCCAGATGCTCGTCGGCGCCTCCTCATCGAACCGGCCCGCCGGCTGCGGCCCACCCCGGGGCTCGCCCATCCCGAGGCAGGTGAACGCCACCTCCAGGGGAATCCGGCTGGACAGCTCCGCCGCGGTCGCCCAGCCGACCTGGTAGCCCCGGTCGAATACGTCGGCCAGGGCGCGGACCAGCAGCTCAGTCTTGCCGATGCCCGGGACCCCTTCGAGCCATGCGACACCCCCGCGTCCTTCGCAGACCTGGTCGATCAGCTCGCGCAGCCGTTTGAGCTCCGCCGTCCGGCCGACGAACGCAGGATGCGCACCGGTCTCGAACCGCCGTGCGACCTGCGCAGGCAGCACCGAGAGCAGGTCCGGCTCGGGCTTGGCGGGCTGATGGTCCAGCCCAGGGTCACGGGCCAGGATCCGGGCGTGCAGTCGCTGCAGCGCGGCTCCCGGCTCGACGCCGAGCTCCGCGACCAGCGTGGCCCGCACCTCCCGGAACACCGCGAGCGCCTCGTGGTGCTGGCCGCTGCGGTGGAGGGCGATCATCTGCGCTTCACGGAAGCCCTCATGCAACGGGAATTCCGTGGTGAGCGTGGCCAGTTCCGCGATCACCTCGGTGTGCTCCCCCATCGCCAGCATGGCTTCGGCCCGCCGTTCAAAGGCGGTGAGCCGCAACCTGTCCAGCCGCGTCCGCTCCTCCTCGGCGAACGGACCAGGCAGGCCGGACAACGGCTCCCCCCGCCATAGGGCGAGCGCCTCGTCGAGCGACGCCACCGCCATGTCCGGCTGCTCTTTCCGCGCGCGGGCGATCAGCCGTTCGAAGGCCAGCGCGTCGACCTCTGCCGGCTCGACGAGCAACGTGTACCCGGCGGTCCCGCTGCTCAGCACCATGCTGGCGTCCCCCCGCCCGCGCCCGGGTTCGAGGGCCCGGCGCAGGCCCGAGACGTAGGTGTGGATGCTGCCGGCGGCGGTCGCCGGTGGCTGCGAACCCCACAGCGCGGACACCAGCTCCGTCCGTGTCACCGGATGCCCGGCGCGGGACGCGAGCACGGCCAGCACGGCCCGCTGCCGCGTCGGGCCGGGCTCGAGCTCGGTCTCCCCACACCACACCCGAACTGAGCCCAACACCTGGATCCGCAGACCAGCGCCGCTGTCGGTCATTCCACCCCGTCCTTACAGCGCGTTGACGCATTGCCGGGGCGGCTGAACGAGGAACCGGGTCGCCTCGTCCACCCGCCGGATCCCCCAGACAGATCCCACCTGCCCGTACCGCAACCTTGCCGCCCGCGACACATCGAGCGCCTCCGCTGTTCGCCCGGCGCGGGCGAACAGCCAGGCCGCGTCCTCGAACGCGCGGAGACCTAGCTGAGTGGCGACATGGTTGTCAGCCAGCAGCCGGGCCAGTTCGAGCATGGCGCCGGGATCGCCGCTGGCGAAGACCTCGCAGTACTGCCGCAGATACCGTTCACCGTGCGGTTCCGCCGGTTCGGCTTCGGCCGCACGCTGCACCTGTTCGAGACGCCGCCCGTCACCCAGTCGAAGTGCGAACCGCGCCAGGCGCGGCAGCCACAGCCGCCGGGCCGACAACGGAGCATCTGTCTCGGCGAGCCGGAGAAGTGCTTCCATCGCTTCAGCCGGCCTGCCGCGCAGCTCGGCCAGCTCCGATTTCGCCACGAGCAGGAATTCGCTACCGGGCGCGCCGCTGCCCATCGGAACGGCGCACTCGGCTGCCTCACGTAGCCTCAGCTCGGCGGTTCTCAGGTCGTCCCGGTCCGCGGCGATCAGCGCGGCCAGGCTGTGGATCAGCACACCCAGGCGGCGCTGGGCGTAGGAGGTAAGCCGTGGTTCGACGTCAGTGAGCGCGTCCAGTTCCCGCTGGGCTCCGTGGCTGTCCACAGTCCAGTACCGCTCCACGGCCTGTGCGACTAGGACCCCTGCCGGCAACGCCTGCCGGACGGCCATCTGCCAGGAGGCGGTTCCGGCGGCCACGGCGACCCGACCGACGTCGTCCAGCAGCGTCACGTCGTTCACGTCCCGCGATAGCTCGTCGCCCCACAGGTGCTCGCCCGGCAAGGCGGCCAGCAGCCGCTCGTGGCGCTCCCGCCATGGCGCGCCAACCCGCGGGTCCGCGAGCGTTCGCCTCGACTCGAGCTCCGCTCCGTCGAACTGGCCCCGGCGGAACTGCAGGTACGCGAGGATCCACCGCATTTCTCCGACGAGCTCCGGGTCCGTGGTCCTGGCCAGGATCGACCGGGCTTCGACATCCACGTCCCGGCCCATCCAGAAGAGCAGGCGGGTAAGCACAGCGGAGTACTTCTCGCTCTGTTCCTGCTCCCGGGGCGCCGAGCCGATGGCCCGGCGGAGCAACTCGATCGCCAGACCGGGTTTCTCGGCCGCGATGTCCCCGATGTGGTCAGCCAGCCAGCTCCGGGCCCAGGAGTCCATCGCAATTGAAGTCGCCGCCAGCTGCTCGGCGACAAACCCCGGCGACGCCCCGACGGTGACCAGCGTCTGGGCGAAGTTCCGGTGCAGCCAGGACCGGACCGAACCGGGAACCTGGTGATACAACGCCTGCCGGACGACTTCGTGCCGGAATCGCAGCAGCTCACCGTCGTTGACGAGGATGCCCGACGCCAGTGCCTCCTCCACCGAACTTGTCAACCCCACAGGGTCCTGCTCAGCGGTCGCCGCGAGGTGCGTAAAACCGAACTCGCTGCCGATCAGGCTGGCCCACTGCAACATCGAGCGGGTCTGAGCGGTCAGGAAGGACAGGTGGTCGCCGATCCGGACGACCACCTGCGGCGGCACGTCCAGAGCGCCACCGCGGACGGCGATCCCCCACGAGGTGGCCAGGTGACTGCCGATGATTTCCAGCAGGTAGCGCGGGTTCCCGCCCCCGTCGTCCAGCTCGCCGCGCAGTCCTCTACTCAGCCGTGTGCCGGCCCGTTGCTCGGCGAGGTGGAGGATCTCCGTTTCGCGCATCGGCGTCAGGGAGATGACCCGGCCAGTGCGGGCCACACGCACCCGGACCCGCTCGACCGTCGCGCTGCGGGGTAGCGGCCTGCTCACTGCGATGAGCAGCAGGGGCAGCCGATCGCACAACCGAGCGAGCCGCCACCAGGCTCCTGCACTCGTATCGTCCGCCCACTGGAAGTCGTCGGCGACGAAAACCACCGGGCTGTCCGCGGCCAGCCCGGCCACGATCTCGACCAGCCGGTCGATGTCCCGGACCGCGTCGTCCCGGCGCGGGCCGGAGGCAGGCGGCTCGCCGACCACGGCGAGGCAGTCGCGGACGAACTGGCCCGGAGTCCCACTGTCCAGCTCCTGCGCGGTGGCCCAGTGTAGAACCGCTTCGGAACCCGGCGGCCCGGAAAAGGCTTCGGCCAGCAACGCCGTCTTGCCGATGCCGGGCTCGCCTTCTAGCCAGACGACGCCGCCACGTCCGGACTGGAGACCGGACACCGCTGTCCGCAGGGAGTTCAGCTCGTCTTCCCTGCCTACAAAGGTCTCCGGCCGGGTGGGACGCCCGGCGGTCTCCACCCGAGCGGCCGGCGACCGCTTCGTTCTCGCCACCGCCCTGCCCGCGCGCAATTGTCGGTGCAGCTCGTGCAGCTGGGGGCCAGGCTCGATGCCCGATGCCTCGAGCAGCTGGGCCTGTACGTCATCGAACACCGCGATCGCCTCGGCTACCCGGCCGTCCTTCGCCAGGGCCTGCATCAGGAGGCCAGCCACCGGCTCCCGGAGGGGGTTGTCCCGGCGCAGCGCGATCAGCCCGTCGACCAGTTCACCCGCGTCGCCGAGGTCGAGCAGGATCTCGGCCCGGCTCTCCAGCGTCGCCAGCCGGAGCTCGCCGAACTTGGCGCGCTGCGCGTCGGCGAACCGGCCGGGCAGGCCGGCCAGGGCCTCACCTCGCCACAGGCCGAGCGCCTGCTCCAGATCCTGCAGCGCGTGCTCGGCCTGGCCCGCCCTGCGGTGTTTCGCCGCCGAGGCCCGCAGCGCGTGGAACCGGTTGACGTCGATCCGGTTTTCGTCGACGCGGAGCGAGTAGCCGGCGCCCACCGACGCCAGCAGCCCGTCACCGGACCGGGGACGGCGTTCAGGCTCGAGCACCTTCCGGAGTGCGGAGATGTAGGAGTAGATGCCGCCGTCCGCGCTCGACGGCGGCTCGTCGCCCCACAGCGCGTCGGTTAGCATCCGGCGAGAAACGGTGTGGCCGGCGGATATACCGAGCACAGCGACGACCGTACGCCGGTGAGCGGAACCCAGATCGAGTTCCTGATCGCCGTTCCAGGCACGTACCGGCCCGAGGACCTCCAAGCGCAGGCCGCAGTCGCTGTCCATCATTGATCTCCTCCTCAGGCTCGCCCCTGGTGAGCATGAAATCGCGATTGCGCATCAGGGCAGCCTCCTCCACACTTTCAGGCACGAACTATGCAGATCCCCCAGATCGCTATAAGTTCTAAAAATGGCAGCAGAATGGCGCACAATCGGAACAGGACACGACAAATCCCGGTAGACTATCGCAAACCTGCCGTAAACCCCTCTCCAACCGCCATCGTCAGAAGTTCTTCGTGAGTCGATGAAACTGATGCTGTCAACAAATTCACTCGAACAGACGATCACCTTACCACAAGCGCTCCCGAACAGAGTACCGATGGTCAACCAAGTGTAATCGCTCAGACTCACTTACCTACAAGGGATATTGATTCCCATCGGGAACCAACCAGGTAGCGCTCGTTTCTCCTCGACTTAGAGTGTGTCTCATTTGGCGAGTTTCTTGTAGCAGGTGATGGCGGCGCCGAGGGTGAGGAAGGCGAGGTAGTGGCTGGGTTGCGCTCGTAACGGATGGTCAGGCGCCGCAGGGCGAGGATGTCGTAGGCCTTGTCGGCATGCAGCTCGGCCGGCTTGCGGCGCCGGGGTCCGCGACGGGAGCGGATCGCCGGAATCGCGTTGACCAAGGGCTTGAGCGCGTGGCTGTCGTGGGTGTTGGCCGCGGAGATACCGACGGTCAAGGGCAGGCCGGCCCGGTCGGACAGAGCGTGGATCTTCGAACCGGGTTTGCCGCGGTCGACCGGGTTCGGGCCGGTCAGTCCGCCCCCCTTTTGGCCCTGACGGATGCTCCGTCCAGGACCGCGCGGGACCAGTCGATCATGCCGCGGCCGCCCAGTTCGTCCAGCACCGCCCGGTGCACGTCACGCCACAGTCCGGCGCTCGTCCACTCGGTGAACCGGCGATGCGCCGTCGGTACGGTGACCCCGAAACCGGGCGGCAGATGACGCCAGGCGCACCCGCTGGTCAGCACGAACACGATCGCGGTGAACACCGCCCGATCATCTACCCGCGACATCCCACCACCCTGCGGGCGCGTCTTGCCCGGCGGAATGAGCGGCTCGACCAGCGCCCACAACTCATCCGGCACCAGACGCCGCGACAACTCGTCCATCACAAGTCATGATCTTGCCCGCACCGCAGCGAAGATCCAAGTGAGACACGCTTCAAGCCCAATCGGCCGCGTGCGACGCGATGAGAGGCCGGACCGTCGCCGGACGCAGGCGGATGCCAGGCCTTCCGGTCCGCGCCGTCACACCGAACGGCCACCACGTGCGCGGCGGCGGTTCGAGAATTCTATGCACTTACGAGCGGATTCACTCCACCTCGCGGACTTCCCGGCCGCCGGACATGTGTTGACCCTGACGCCGCGGCGGAGCACTCGTGCTTGACCAATGCGCCCTGGCGATCTCTTCTTCTTGCTCGGCGACGATACGCTCGACAATGTCTTCGAAGAAGATTTCCATCACGGTTCCTCTCACACGGTATCCGCGTCACACGTTAAGCCGGAGGCCTGCCAGGAGCGCGGGAGTGACTGTTCTCGCGCATCGTTCTGCCCTATTTTCCATCAGCTGGGGTGACCCGGGATGGACGTACAGAGCGCATGGAGAACGCGTGAAGAGTCTCCGGCCACGCTGAGAACTCCGACCTCAACCAACCCGGAGGAGCACGTGGAAAAGGTCAACGTGGCGGTCCGCGCCCTGGATCCCATCACCGTCGCTGGGCTCACCGCCATCCTCGGCTCGTCCCCCGGCGTCACGGTCGTCGCGAGCCCCGGGCGCGAGCACGTGGATGTCGTGGTCGCGGCGTTCGACGAGATTTCGTCCCGGGGGATAGACCTTCTGCGCGGTACGGCCGCCGAACTGGGACGCCCTATCGTGCTCGCCGTGCGGAATATCACCGAAGCGGACCTCCTGGTCGCGGTCGAGTGCCGGGTGATGGCAATCGTCTCTCGCAGCGCGGCGGCCGACGGACGCCTTATCGCCGGCGTCCACGCCGCAGCGGCCGGAGCCGCGGACTTGCCTCCGGATCTGTTGGGCAAGCTGGTCGGTCACATGGAACGCCTGCACCGCGAAGTGCTCGAACCGAGCAACCTGACCGCGTCGAGCTTGTCCAGCCGCGAGATCGACGTACTCCGCCTGATGGCCGACGGCCTGGACACTGTCGAGATCGCCCGCGCCCTGCGGTACTCGGAGCGAACCGTCAAAAACATCATCTACACCGTCACCAGCCGACTCCAGCTGCGCAACCGGTCCCACGCCGTGGCCTTCGCGATGCGAGCGGGCGTGATCTGACGCCGGGCCCGGGCCGGCGGCTCAGCACCCCCTCGCGGACCGGGACGTCACGAGAGTCGCGAAGGACGCGTACCGGCCCGGACCAGCGCTCCAGCAGACCTGGATTCAGCTTGGTGAACCAGTCGACCTGTTCCACAGCCAGCAGATCCACCTCGCCGGCCATCGAGCTCCAGCCGTTGCTGGCGGACAGAAAGTTCCGGTACGTGGTCGGCAAGTTCACCCCGAGACGCCGTTCCGCGACCAGCAACGACTCCTCGCCGGCCGGCTCGAACCCGAGCCAGCCAGCTTCGCGTTGGGCATCGGTCAGCATCCACTCCGCACGACCGTCCGCTTCGGCCTCTCGCAGCGTGTCCGAGTTCAAGAACTCGATGCTGTGCGACAACAGGAATTCCCGCCATCCGGCGACGGTCACAGGAGGAGCAGTCCGCATTCTGTCAGTATGGTCCGGGATCTTCCGATGGTTCGGCGTCTGCGCGAACTTCGCTCGCGCCCGGCCCGAACGGCCCGCGGCAGGTTCCCCTCCAGTGAGCTGTCGGCGCCGGTCGTGCCCACACGGGCAGAAATCGCCAGCCTGTCGATTGACACCGGCACAGCATCAGTTGGTACGAGGCAGAATCGAGGCGTGTCGTCATGTCCGGCGGCCGTGACCGGTGACGAACTGCTGTGGGAAGGGCGACTGTGGCCGAGGAGACGGAACCGGCAGGTACGGCCGGCACGACGGATCAACGGGAGAACTGGTTCCTGCTGATGGACCCGGCCTGGCAGCCGGAAGCTGAGAACGACACGCCTCCTCTCAGCGCGGTGGTGGGAGTCTGGCCGCTGGACAGCGCCGGCACGGTCGGGAAGTTCCACCCGAACCCCGACTACGAGCCCTCCGACGAGAATTCGCCCGCGGACCCGCTGGACGCCGTGCTCCACCTCGCGATGCGCGGGGAAGCCGAAGCCGAACTCCTCCAGCTGATGCTGCGCGAAACTGTGTTCGACGTGGCGATGAACGATGAAGGCCGCCCGGTCGCTGCGACGTCGCCGGACGACGTGCCGTGCGTGGTGGTCGCCACCGCCGAAGTGCACCGGAGGCGAGTGAACTCGCCGGACTGGCAACGGGCCGACCTGATGGAGCTGGTCGAACTCCTCGACGACGACGTGGACGTGCTGTTCAACCCGGGCGGTGCGGCCTCGGTCCGGCTGACCGGCGACTTTCTCCGGTTGACCGTGCTCCTGGACGACGACCAAGTCGAGGCCCTCTACTCCGCGCGGCCGGAACTGCGCGATCTGCGGATCAGCTCCTACGACACCGGCCCCGCGCGGTCCTGAGCTGGGTTTGGCGGTGGGGTCGGCACACCGGCTGGCCGAAGCCCGGAATGGCCTGCGGCGTCGGTGACACGTAGGTCAGCCATCTCTTCGTGGCGGCGGTCCGAAGTTCGACGCCGAGCGGGGGTGACGTCAGGTGAGCGGAACCATCAGCAATGCCTCCACGCGGCGGCTCGCCTCGACCAGGAATGTTTCCCGGCGGACTTCCACCCCCGGGTAGCCGGAGGCGTAATCGCCCTGGCGGGGACGTCTTCCGGCCATCATCGTCACAATCACCCCACGCGGGCGGGTGCACACCTTCAGCGTGCCGGGCACGTGAGTCATCCATCCCCTCCTCGCCTCTCGATCACCAGCACGTTCACCCTCTCGTGACCGGCTCGTCCCCATCGGCGACGGCACGCGGTTCGAGTCGATCTTCCGAGCCGGCACGCATCGCTGGTCCGGCCTCCAGGGCTGCGAACGCGTCGAAGACCTTTTCGAACACCGACGAGTCGTTGTGGCGGCTGAAGTTGCGAGCGTACTGCAGCACGGCTTGGGCCTCCTCGATCTCCGGCGACTTCGGCAATTCGACCAGCAACCTAACGGGAGGAAGTCCGTTCTCCGGAGCGGATTCTGCCGGTGAGCTCTCCAGTTCGATGGGCAGAACGCTGATCTCCTCCGGGCCGATGGCCAAGCCCAGCTCCGCCATCAGCCGTGATTCGGCGGCCACTTCTCGTTCGACGAGCGCCAGTACCTCTTCCAGACGCCGTCCTTCGACATCGTGGCCGCCGCCGAACTCGACACCGACCCAGACCTCTGGCAGCGGCGCACCTATCCGGTGGCGCCACGCGGCCGCGCGGACGGTTTGGCGGACCAGGTCCGTCACCTGTTCACCCGCGTCACCCAGGATCGTCACGTCCCTCTCGCCGTCGCGTGCGAAGGACACAATGACCGGCTCGATCTGCTCCGCCG
Source organism: Amycolatopsis sp. lyj-109 (assembly GCF_046548995.1). Classification (NCBI taxonomy): domain Bacteria; kingdom Bacillati; phylum Actinomycetota; class Actinomycetes; order Pseudonocardiales; family Pseudonocardiaceae; genus Amycolatopsis; species Amycolatopsis sp. lyj-109. The sequence continues at coordinate 336,934 of NZ_JAJPWR010000009.1, read as the reverse complement.
CCAGATCCTGCAGGTGGACGACATTAGCCCAATCCACACCCTCGCCGGCGCTCCGAGCCTCGGCGAACACCCCGCCGTTCTTGACCATGATGACCGACTTGTCGTCGAACATGCCCGGCTGAACGATCTCAGTACTGCCGATCACTTGGATGGATTTGCCTTCTTCGTTCCACGCCTCGCGAAACGCCGTTGCCGGCGGCTCGGCTTCGTCGTCAATGGCGGTGTTCACCTTGCAGTTGATCAGCCTGACCACGCCGGTCGATTTCGCAGCCCGCCGGTAGGCTTCGCTTCCCTTGACGATCACGGCACTGTCCGCCCCGGACAGCTTCACGCTGTCTCCGATGTGGAACGGCCGGTCACCTCCCAGTCCGAAGGTGAGGCCGCGCTCGTTCCCGTGACCCTCGACCAACCACTGCTGCTTGAGCGAGGTGATGCCGGGACCGGACTTCGGTACCAGCGCGGGTATCAGCCGCGTCACCGGCTTGCCTGACTTGGTGAGCCCCTCCAACCGCCGGAAGTAAACGCGCTGGGAGATCGGGGTCAGATTGCGCCCGAACGCGGAGCGTCCCACACTGTCGGCGAGGTCTCGCGGGAACAGCTGCCCGAAGTCGCCGAGTTCGGGGTTCCGGTAGGCGAAACTGAAGACCCGTCCGGGTGACGGCAGGGGCGGCGATTTGATCTCGAGACCGGGAACCTCGAAGTTCAACCGGCCGCCCTTGAACGAAACCACGCCCTTCGGCTGGGCCAGTAGCCTCGAGTACCCACCGCGCAGCAGTTCCGGGGACATCTCACTCAAGACGTAGGACAGCTTCCCGTCCGTGGGAAAGATCGCCAGTGGCCTGTCCCGGTCGTCGCCGAGCAGCCTCTGCAGCGCAGGCTCGTTGCGCAGGACCTGCCCGAGCTCGGGCACTGTGAGCCGCAGGTCGACGCCATCGCTCCGGATCGCCGCATATTCCGGGCTAACGAACACGTAGGCCGATCGCTCCTGGCTCTCGTCGGCGTTCCTGGCCCAGGAAGAGGCGTTCAGGAAGTGCTCGCCGTCCCCGTGATGTCCGACCCACAACGCGATCGGAATTCCATGGCGGCCTTTCAACAGCTCTATCTGAAGGTCTCCGGCACGCAGCACCGAAACCAGTTCAAAACGCGGCGAACCTGTTACTCCCCCATCGTCGGTCTGCGCATAGACATCGTTGAAGATCGTTTCCCGGCGTAGTGCTCCGGCGACATCGAAGCCAAGACCGCCGAAGTTGACGCGCTCACCACCTTTGGCGGCCACCAGGACCACCGGACGCTGCGGATCCTCCCGCAGCAGCCGGAGAATCTCCGGATCGGCGAGCAGCATCTCACCGAGTTGCCGCCCCCCGAGTTCCAGCCGCTGCTCGAACGCCGGTGACATCTCGTCGGAGAATCCCCACACGGTAACCGTCACATGCTTTCCGTCCGGCGAATCAACCTTGAAGACCAACGGGTCACGGTGCTCGGACACGTCGGCGAACCGGAGCGTGGGCGGATCGTCTCCGCTCCTGGTCGCGACCTGTATCGCGCCGGCCGCAGTCAGGATCCCCGAATCGGAGCCTTTCGCGGTGAAATCGAAAGCCAGCCCCGACCTCTGGTGGCGGATGAACCCCAGCCGAGGCGACGGCCCCTCGACGAACCGGTCGCCACGTGGAATTTCCAGCACGCCGTGTTCGTCGAACGAAATCTTTCCAGAGTAGCTGTACGAGACAAATGGTCCCATCAAATCCTGCAGTTTCGTCAGCATTCGCAAGTTCGCTTCTTTGTCCGGGTTTTCCGGGTCGTGAGTGATCACGATCAGTTCCGGCCGGACCGGACCGCCGAACGCATGCCGGAAGGACGCCGACCCGGCGATCAGTGCCGCCATTTCCTCGGGCGAGACCGCAATCGACTTTCCATTCTTGAGAGGTACATGAAACTCTTTCCCATCCGCGGTCAGCATCATCCTGAACGGTCGCGTCCGGTCCCCATCCGTCGCCGCGGCCCAGTCCTGGACCGCATAATGGCGAATTGTCTCACCGTTTGCCAAGGTCATCGATTCGGCGACTATACGCAAGGTGTGGTCGTCGATCAGCTTGTGCCACCGCCGGAACGACTTATCGGTGACCAACGGCTTAAGGGTGCCGAAACCCATGCCGAACCGGCCATTGCTGCCGATCAATGCAATCCAGTCGACATCTTCGGGCATCACATCCGGCAGCATCCGGAATTCCCGGGCGTGACCGGCGTCCGACTCATTCGCGGTGTCCAGCACAGCGGTAGTCGTCATCCGAACCGATCGTCGCGGACCGTCGTCGCGAAGTTCCCCGGCGAACTTTCCCGCTTCGTCGATCAGACCGCGCTCGAACGCCGGGTCAGAGTCCTTTCCGAGCAGCACGAGCGTCATCAGCGTGCCGGCAGGCAAGGCCGCGAACTCGGAACGGCCGCGAACACGGTTCGCCAACTCAGGACCATCGATCAGTGATCCGTCGACCAGAAACCGGCCCGATCGGCTCATGACGTAGACGTTCATCGATTTCTCACCGTCCGTCCCCGCAGGCATGCCGGCATGAACGCGGCTCACCTGTTCCATGTCGACGGCTCCGCTGCCATCCGCGAAAACGATGCCCCCGGCCAAGGTCTCCGTCTCACGGAGGAAGAACGGACCCGATGTGGTGCTCTCGCGCCCCTCGTGCGCACCAATGTCCACCAGCCCGGAGGTCGCCGGCCGCGGGGACTCAGGTGCCGTTCGAGGCTCAGAAGTTCGACCCACGCCCGGTACTTCTCCGCTCGTCTCCGTGAACTCGGCGGCCTCCTCCCGTCGTGGCGGCCTGAGCGTCACCGACCTCAGCACCGGGTCGGCGGCCTCGTCGCGAAGCTTGCCGGCGGTGTCGGTGCGGTCCCCGCGGTGGACGATCTTGGTGGCCGGTTCTACCGGGTGGCGGGCATCCCGGCCGTCTCCAGCCCGCCGCACGCCGTCGAACAGTTCAGCGAGGCGAAGTTCGTCGTTCCCCCAGTCCGGCGTTTTCCCGACGTGCTGGGTGAACCGGCCGTCTTCCCGCACCGACACGTGAACTGATGGTCCCTGGACATCTCCGGCGTAACCATCGTCTCGTAGCAACCCCCGGAACCGGTCGAGGGGAGTCCGGCCGGCGGAGTCCGCGAGCGACGGATCGTCCACCAGACAGGCCAGGAGCAGCTGGCGCCGCCACTGACGCCACAGGTCTCCTCCCAGCAACCCACCACCGGTCATCAGGCGGAAGACGCTCTTCTCCGAGATCACCACCTGTTCGCCGGACCGCAGCCAGACCGAGAACCCGTTCTCGTCGTGGTGCAGAACGGTGGCGTACGCGTCAAGGTCTTCCTCAGTGCGTTTGAAGGCCTTCTGCACCACCGAAGCCTCGCCAGGACGGGGGAACAACACGCCGCTGATGGCCCCTTTGTGGGTTAGCGGCACGAAAACGACGTCGGATGTCCGGACGACGTCCGTCGCCGACGACGACGGATCGTCATCGTTGAGCACCTCGACTCGGCGGGGCGCGGGCGTCACCTGATGCCGTTCGACCAGCGCGCCGCGGTGGTCGGGAGTACTCAGGCTGTCGTCGCGTGTACGCGGGGTGCCGCCGTCGTCGCCGGTCCTCGCCTGAGCGGCCGGCTCCCCGGACCGGCCGGTGTCAGTACCGGCACCGCTGTCCCTTCCGGCCGCCGGTTCACCGGTTGAGCGGCTCGGTTCCGGTGTTCCGTGCTGCTCCGGCGTGTCCAGTGACTTCTCGAGCCAGATGTCGACCACCGTGGGCTCGGCGGAATCGATGAACGAAGCGTCTCGCGTACCACCGAACTGCTCCAGGTCGAGCCGGTCTTGAACCGGCACGTGGAGCTGAATGCGGTTGAGTGCGGTGGACAGTTCCGTGCCGATCGATGTCAGCTGCTCGGCGCTCGGCTCGTGTTTTCCCGTCACCCGGTAGCGGATCTTCGGATCCGTTCCCCGCAGGTGCTCACGCATGATGTTCTTGGCGAATCGGCGCAGGTCCACGCGCTGGGCCGGCGATGCCGTTTTCGCGTCGGCGCCGAAGACCACGCGAACGTTGGGCCCCGCGCCGGTCCACGCGGCCTGGTAGGCCTCGGCGGCTCGCCACCAGTTCGCCTCGGCGTGCGCGGCGGCGTCGCGGACCTCGTCCAGACGGTCCCCGCTGAGGCCACTTTCCTCGCTCGCCGGGGTCTTGTTCCTCGCCGCGGCTTCTTCCGCGCGCACCAGGTCACGGGCGGCCGACCATTCGCGGTCGCGCTGAGCGAGGTCGCGGGCCCGGTGCGCCACCTCATCGGGAATCAGGTCGGTCCGGTCCGCCCGGCGGATGTGGTAACCCTTCGGGAAGCTGACGTCAACCACGGCCGGGCTCTTCAGCGAGAGCTTCGACGTTGGCTCGGCGACGAACCGGAAATCGGTCGGGTACGACCAGGTGCCGGTGAGCGCCTCGGCCGGTGCCGCATTTTCCGTCCTTTCGGGTTTCTTGCCTTCCGGGAGTTCCGCGCCTCCCGACTTCGTGCTGTGACCGTGTTCGTGGCCGTCGGCCCGGGCGCCGAGCACCTCCATCGGGATGCCCCAGTGCGCGATGGTGCCGAAGGGCTCCCGGCCCTGGGCATAGGTGGCGTGCTCGGGGGCCTGCGGGACGCCGGCGGCGATCAGCGGCGTCGCGAACACCGTGTTGGCACTGTCATGCCCGTTTTCGACGTGCGTCGATCTGGTCGCTTCGGTGCCGCCGCCCAGCGCGATCCGCGCGCTCGCGCCGGTGAGCTGGCCGGTCCCGCGGGTCGTGCTGTGGAGCTTCAGCTTCGCGCCGAGTTCCGGCGGCAGTTCGAGCTCGACGCCGGCTCGGCCGGGCAGTCCGCCCAGTTTCTCGATCCTGCTGGGCGCGAGCAGGTCCCGCAGCAAGCCCAGCGTTCGGTGGTCCGGTTTGAAGCCGCTTTCGACGAGTGCCTGGCGTGCTCCTTCGACGAGGTCGTCCCGGCTTCCGTCGAACCCGGTGATCCGGTACTGGGCCGGGTCGGCCGGGAGTGCTTCCGCGTCGCGAGCTTCGTACCAGTCCGCCATCCCGGCGTCGGTCGCGTCCGCGGCTTCGTGTTTCACGACCTCCCCGCGAACCGGCCCCTCCGGTGCCGCGGCACGGTCTTCGACGATGGAGGTGCCGGTCACCCGGGCCGTGACCTTGGTTTCGGCGATGCGCTCACCGTGACGTTCGATCGCCACGTCGAAGTCCACGTCGAGGTGCCGTTCGGCCAGCGCGCCACGCACGGTCTCGCGGTGTTCGCGTTCGTTCGCTTCGGCGTTCCCGGTCTCCCGGGATTGCTGGAGCCACTCGAAGACGTGGGTCGGTCCCAGGCCGAGGGCGGCGTACGGTGCGCCGTGGCGCTGTCCAGGCGTGTGCGACGTTTCCTCGGCCGCGGCCGACTGGAGCATGATGGCGGGTATGAGCAACGTCGTGAACTCGGCGAGTACCCGCTTGACCCCCCGGGCCTCGGTCGTCGTCACCGCGACCTTCGAGGTCTTCGTCAGCTCGCCGTGCCGGATCCCGGCCGGCCGCGGCGTCTCCGGGGCCTTCGCGTCCACCCGCAGCTCGTAGGTCTTCCCGCGCAGCCGGTCTTCCAGCCGGAGCGTGGTCCTGGTGCCCCCGTTCGCCAGGTCCGGCAGGAAGCCTTGGAAGTTGGACAGGTACCGCTGAACTTCCTGGAGGTTGTCGTGTTCGGTGGCCAGGGACGAGTCCGGGAGAAGACGGTCTGCCACGTCTTTGCCCAGCCTTTGGGTCACCCGGGCGTGCAGCTCCGCGAAGAGATCGCGCCCCTTCTCGGCAGCCGCGTCGATGAGGTCGACGGGCTCGATGACGCCGTCACTCCACGGCCCGCCGCCCAGTTCCCGTCCAGGCGGGATCGGCACGAGGTCCGTGGGGCCGCTCGGTTCCTCCGGGCCGGGTTCGTGCGGGGGAGCCGACGCTCGCTCGGCGTCCACCTTGGCCTGCTGGATCTCGATGTCACGCAGCTGCGCTTCGGTCACCAGGACTCGTGCGGCTTCGGGCAGCTCCAGGCGTTCGGCGGCCCGCCGGACCTCGCCCGCCGACCGCCACCGGTCCGGGACGACCCGCGGGAAGAGCTCGGCCAGCTGCCAGCGGTCGATGTTGCCGTGGCGCCGCGTCTCGACCGCGACCGTCGTCTCCACGTTCGCCTGCACCAGGTACAGCTTGCGAGGCTCGCCCTTGACGGTCTGGGTGTTCGACACGGTCGTGCTGTGCCCGGCCTTGCGGCCGAACGTGCTCACCCAGTAGCTCAGCTCGTGCAGGAGCGCACCCATCCCGTGGATCTTGGTACCCGGTCCGTGCAGGCTGCCCGCGCTGATCGGAAGGTAGACGGCTTCGACGCTGTTCGTCACCGTCCAGGAGCTGGAGATGTCGTGCGAGGCGCGGCTGCTGCTGGTGATCCCGATTTCGGGTTCCTCCCACACCGTCGCGAGCACGACGGGATCGCGCAACTGGTGGGTGACGACGACGTTGGCGACCACGTTGGCCCGCCGTCGTTCCTTCCACTGCAGCCCCCTCACCTGGATCGGGCGGTTGAACAGCCGCAGGTCATTCCGCGCGCTCTCCACCGAGATCGTCTGGTCGATCAGCGCGGAGTTGCTGCCGTCACGGGAGGCGAAGATCGGGTCACCCGAGGCCTTCACCAGCATCGACCGGATCGACTGACGAACGAAACCGAGCCCGCTCATCCCGACCAGGCGAATACCGTCGGATACGCGCGAGCTGGTACCGCCGGCGTTCCGGATGGTGTTCGGCGAGACCTCCGGCAGCTCCGTCGTGCGAGCCGGCTTGACTTCGAAGCCGGGCAGCGGATGGCTCTCCGGGAGTTCCAGCACGACCTTCACCCGCACCGTGCCCGGTTCGCGGCCCTGCGCCTCGGCGGATTCGTCCACGATCTTCAGCTGGTGCTCGGGCGGGACGTCCAGCCCCCGGCGGCCGACGGTGACACCCCGCACCAATTCGTTGTGCCTGGACCAGTGCGTGCCGGTCACGGTCAGCTTGACCGTCGCCTCGTAGCGGCGGACGCGTTCGGGACGCACCTTGCCCGTTTCGTCGAGCCCCGTTCCCCGGGTCCCGCCCGCTGTGAGCGTCGTGCCCTCTTCGTACCCGGCGCCCCGCGATCGCGAGCGCGTCACCTTGTGCGCGGAAGTCAGGATCCCGGAACTGCCAGTTAGGCTGGTGTAAACCCGCGCCAGCACGCCGACGCCCAACGACCAGTGCGTCGCCTGCTGCCGGCCGCCGGCTTCGTCCGAGCTGAGCTTCGCCGGCCCGGTCTCGCCGTCCGCCAGGCCGAGGTCGACGAGACCGCCTTCCAGGCTCGCGTCGATCCGGAAGGCCGCGTGGTAGTCGTGTGCCCGGCCGTGTTCCGGGGTCAGTTCGACGGTCAGTGGCTGATCCGTGAGCAGGTTCGGCGCACGCTGGGCCAGGCTCTCCGGCGACAGGGCCCGGTCGATCTCCTCGCCGCGGCCGAGCTGCCGCTCGTGACGGCTGCTGAGACCACGGGCCAGCTTCGAGTCGCCGAAGTCGCCGATGAACGTGCTGTCGCGCCATGCCCAGCGGTGGTGGCCCGGGATTTCCTTCGCCGAATCCCGCAGGACACCGCTCAGCAGGTCACTGGCGTCGGCCAGGGCCAGCGCGGCTCCGGGAGCCGCCGACTCCGCGGCCTTGACCGGCGACAGCACTTCCGGTGTGGTCCCGGCCGGCGACGCTCCCTCGTTCCCGGGGTGGATTCCCGCGCGTTCCGCGTCCTCGGATTTCGCCCAGTGGACGGCGTCGAGTGCGTGGGAGAAGGTCATCGGCGGCTGGCCCGAAGGGCGGACCTCCAGGTCGTAGACGGTGCGGTAGCGCACCACGGTGCCTTCGTAGGTGCGGGAAGAGGTCCCGGCATCGGCGCGCTCGTAGGTCTGGGTGTGGCTCCGGCCCCGCTCGCCTTCCGCGTGCGGTCCGGCCCCGGCCGACATGGCACCGACGTCGTAGCCCGGCCCGGCGGCGTACGCGGCGTTCACCGACCGGTCGACCGTCGCCGACGCGCTCCGGCCGGCCGACTCACTCCGTTCTTCTTCGAATTTCGCCTTGCCGACGTGCTCCAGGTAGGTGACCTCGCGGGCGACCGCGCGCATCTCCACCTTGCGCACCCGGGTGGAAAGCAAGTGCTTGACCGGGTTGCCACCCCGGCTCAGCGCCTCGGAGGTGACCCAGCCCTTGCCCCTGGCCGCGTCCTCCGGAGAGACGGCCATTTCCGGCAGCTTGGCCTCGATGTTCGCGTCGGACACGAACGCGCGTAGCTCTTTCTGCGATTCCGTGCCCAGCTTGCCGACCAGGCCGAGCACCTGCTCGGACACGCCCCAGCCGTGCACTCGCTCGAGGGCAGACGGCTTACCCCGGCGGTAACCCGGAGTGGTCTGGACCGTCGCCTGCTCGACGAACGCCGGCGGCAGAGATCGCGGAACCGGCACTCCCTCACCGGTGGAACGCAGGCCGACGGGCATGCTCACGACGACGGCGAGCGGGTTGGCCGTGGTGACGTCACCGCCGACTTGTTCGGTCCGGCCGGTCGGGTACCCGTGGTCGTCGAGCTCGGTGATCCGCACGGAAACCGGAACGCTGACCGCTTCCGCGTCCACCGCTCCGTCCAGGGACAGCTTGAGCTGCGAGGTGCGAGAGACTTCGTGACCGTGCGAACGGCTCGTCGCCGGTCCGGTGGGCACGGTGATCCCGCCGGTGCCGAACAGCCCCGGCACCATCGGGTTGAAGACCTTCCATGTCATCTTCGGTGCCCGTCCACCCAGGGTCCGGGCCGCCGACCCGCTCGAGGACGAGTGCTCGGCCGAGTGCACTGCTGCGGTGCCGGGGACCGGCGACTGGCGCGACCAGTCGAGTTCGGGTTCGAGGATGAACTGCTTCCCCGCGAAATCCACCACCTTGCTGCCGCCCTGGAAGGAGCGCAGGTCGTTGCCGACCTCGTAGCTGAACTTCTCCAGTTCGGCCTGGCTGGCCGCGCGCTCGCTCATCGACCTGAGCCGGCGCCAGATCTCTTCAAAGCCCTGCGTGCGGTAGAGTTGCCTGGCCGCGCCGAATGTCCCGTCCCGGTGCTCGGACGGCAAGCCGTCGGTGGCCGGGGTGTTTCCCTCGTCTTCTGTCCGCCGGCCGGGCTCCCCGCCTTCCGGAATGGCGGCGAGCGACGGCTTCCAGGCGGAACCGCGCCCGGTCCGGGTTACACCGGAATACACCTCCGGCTGCGTCTGCGGAGCCTCGCCGTCCGTCACCTGTTCTTCGGGGCCGGAAAGCCGGGCGTTGACCTCCGACAGCATCTCCGGCAGCAGGCTCTCGGACAGCACGGGGACTTCCGGCAGCTCGCCGGCGGCACCCGGTCGCGAACCGGCCCCCCGGTCGGCCAAGATGTCGCCGCGGTCGTCCGGAGTGGCCTGGCTCGGCTCTCGGGCCGGGTCGTCGTCACGTGCCTGTGGGGTGCCGCCATCGTCACCGGTCTTCGCCTGGCCGACCAGTTCCCCAGACGCTCCGGCATTGGATGGACGCGGCTGTTCGGCGACGCGGGCGTCGGGCATCTCCGATAAACGACTTCCAGTGTCTGTAAAGACCGCAGGCTGCACTAACGATGCGTCGTCTGCCGCGGTCGCGGCGTCCTCGTGACGCCGGATTGGCACGAGCCCGCGTTGTCCCGCATCCGTGGATAGCCCTCGTTCGGCGCCCTGCACGCCCAGCGTATTGACGAATCCCCGTACCATCGCCCTCGTACTGTCGAGGTCACCGTGGTCGAAAAGTTCCGCGGTTAAGACGAGCAGCACGTCGCCCCAGAGGTCACTTCCAGTTGCTGCCACCTCGCCACCGGCCTCGCGCAGCAGCGAACGAACGCGGAGTTCCGCGGGTTCCCAACCCGCCGACGTCTCTCTGGCCGACGCGCGAACCAAAGCGGCACGCCCACGGACGACAGCGATTTCCTCCGCCCGAGAATGCGCTCCAGACCAGCCATCAGACCGCTCCGCACCCGAATCACGCGCCCGCGCCGCGCCATCACGAATACCGGAAGCACGCTCGATGATCGAGTCGCGGGTAAGCGCCTCACCCCCAGTATCGCCGGGAGTGTGCCCGGAGCTGTACCCAACCCCTGGTCGCGAATCCGGCGCCGGCCCCGCAGCCCCACGCAACATCGCCTCGCTCCGGGCTGTGCCCAGCTCCTCCGCAATGTCCCGCACCAGTTCTCGTGCCCGAGACAACTCACCATGTCGCAGAAAATCCTCGGCCACCACCACACTTACCGCGTCCAGCAAACCCCGCCGCACACCCGGCAGTCGTCTCTCGCTCTCCGGCAAACCATCTGCGTACCGAGCGGATTTCTCGTGCAGAAGAACAGGATCATGCTCACGGAGGATCATCGTCTGAGCTCGACCCAGAACCCTGGCAAAGGCGGGGGACTCAGTCATACCGGACTCACGGATATCGGCAGCGCGCTTCATGATCGAATCGGGAGTTGCCAGCTCACTCGACTCACGACCGATGGAGTCACCCTCTTCCCGAAGATCGCCACGGCCTTCACGCTCACGCCCGGCATCAGCCGGCGCATCACCAGCAGGCTCGTCCACTTCGCGAATAGTTGGAAGCTCCTGAAAGCGGCCCGCTGTAAGTTCGGGCTTCGCTGGCGCACTTACTGCTCGACCGGTCGATCTGTTGACGGCAGACGTCGAACTGGACTCCGGAATACCGGCAAGACTGCGAGCCATGGCGTATATTTCACGGGAAAGGTCCACCAGCTCTTTCAGTCGGTCGCGTATATATCGGGGTCCGGCGGGTGCTTCTTGGCCGAAGAGTCGAAGTTCAAGCAGCACCAAAGGAAGTGTCAGGCGAGCCCTTCCCGACGGATCCGGGTTCGTGTCCAGCTCGTCAAAATTAGTTCGCACCCCCAAAGTTTCAGATTGATTATAGCGACGCCCTGGCTTGGATTGAAGCCCGCTATTGACATAATCCAGAATCTTGCCCTCTGCCGGCTCCGCTCCTCGCCACGGAGGAGGGATCTTCTTGTCGAAGTCCAGGTTGGTGAGGTCAGTAAACCTTTGCACTATTGCGTCCGCTTCACGGTCCAGCACCTCGGATACGAACGCGCTTTGATTGGTCAGCTCCCTCCTTACCGCATCAAGGGAAACGCGCGACGCTGCCGCAACATTATTTTTTGTCATCCCGTTAGCTGCACCGAATGCGACCTGATGCGCCATCGCTGCGGCTTGAATCAAGGAAAGTGTCACAACTCCCGAAAAGGCGGCTTTATCTACCTCAGATAAAAGTTGACCCTCGGCGAAACTGTCCGCGACCCGCAACGCAGCCACCAGGTGATCATGTGCTGCGCGAATCGGGCCTGCACCTACACGATTCCGGTCGACAAGCTCACCGAGAAACCGGCGCAATCCGAGCACCGGAACGCCTACGGTGTACTGTGGATATATGTGATCCGTCTCAGGAATACTGTAGGTACGATAGTCATCAGCAAGAGGATCGACCTTAGATCCCGGTAAGCCTTCGTCCGAAAATACAGACTCGAGTCGACCCCATTTTTTCAATCGCCGAAGAACTTGATCGAAGACGTTCAGTGCAGTATCGAAATCTACGCGGCCCTCATCACCCTCGACAGCATAGATGGGCTTGCTCACGTACTCAATAATGTCTGCATTATTTATGCCATTGTCTGCTGCAATGTCGAAGACTGCATGTTCTACCAGGTTTCCAGCCTCTCCTGACGTCATCCCCGAGTCAAGGTGGATGCCCACGCCGTGGAGTTCGGCTTCAAACCCAACCGCACCACCGCGCAGTTTTGCTTTTGTGCCGGCCAGAATTCCGGCAATCAACTCGGCGGCATCGTGGAGATTATTCCAACCTCCGCCGTCAAGCTGTTTGTACGCCCGCAACACTGATTCTCTGGTGACAACAAGAGAAATAAAGTCTGGATCAACTCCTGAGTAAGTTAGATCACGCAACTTGCGTCGCACGTTGTGATAGAGCATCTCGTGTTCAGGCGTCGATAGAATTCGATCATGTTTGGATCCCGAGCCGCCGAGAAGCGTCTTCTGGTCAGCAATTGCTTTGCCCTTGCCTCCTGGACTCGGAGGTGTACCGTCGGCGCCCGGGGGCGGATCGATGGGCGTCGGGTTTCGCGGCTTCGGCCCATCCGAGTAGGTGTCGGTTCCGGAGTTCCGGGATCCGTCGTACTCCTGGGCCTGGGACACGTCCCGGCCGGTGTCGTGCAGCGAGTGCGACAGCACCGCTCCGCCCAGCTCAACCTCTCGGCCGGCCAGCTGCTCGACCGCGCGGCGACTGCGGGGGGAGCCGTCGGGCTCCTGCGTCGGCAGGCCGAGAAACCGCAAGTACTGGTCGGTGTGAACCGTGACGGGGTCGTACAGGTTCCACCGGGTCTGAGCCGGCTTCGAACCACCCTTGCCGCCGTCTCGGTCTGGCGAATCCGGTACATGCATTTCGACCGGCACGTTCCGGTCCGGGCTGCTGTCCCACCCGGGTTCGACCCTGCTCGGGGTGTCGGCCTCGACGGTGAAGTGGACCTGGCTGCCGTTCCACCGGCCGGCCGCTTCCCAGTGGAAGCGGTGGTTGAACTCCGAGTCCAGGTGACGCTGCAGCCGCTGGGCACCGTCCCGCCGGGCTGCCGCGGGCACCGCCTCGCCCCGTGACACGACGTCCAGCGGCACGGAGAACTCCAGCACCCACTTCCCCGGTCGTACCTCGAAGTGCCGCACGTCGTACCGGACCTGCACGATCGTCGCGGAATCGCTCCCCGGGGCACGCTCAAGCTGCCGGCTGCTGAACCTGGTCGGCGTCGACGCGTCCCGCTGCTGCTGCCATCCCCCGTCCTTCGGCAGCATTCCGGGCACGTCCGGCCCGGCCACCGGCTGGGCGACCCGCGCAGCTTCGGTTTCGTGCATCGGGGCAAGGTAGGCGGCAGCCACCGTGGCCGCCGCCGCGTCGTCGGCCGTCCGCGACCGGCTCGGCGAAAACTTGTCCGTCCGGGGAGACTGCTCCGGCTGCGGTCGATCCGGTCCGCTCGAGCCCGCCAGTCGGTCCGGTGGGCTCACCATCAGCTTCTCCGGCCGCCCACCCGCGGCCGGCTTCTGCGTCGGACCGTCGTGCAGCGGCGTGGGCGTCCCGGACCGGTGCGGCCCTGATGTCGGCCCACCACGATCGGCCGGCGCCCCGGTAACCACCGGATCGGTACCACTCGCACGTGTTCCCTCTCCGGTCGCGGCCCGAGGTGCTGGAGCCGAGGTGACGCCGGACGCGGCCGCCTTGACCGCCGCCGGATCAGGAGCCCGGACGCCGGACTTGCCCTCGGTGTCCGGCTGGGGTGCCGACCTTGCCGGTCCGGGCTCCGTGGAACGCGGAGCAGAGGTCTCGGCCGGCCGTGGACCGGGCGTGTCAGACACCGGCAGGGGCCGGCCGGAGACCGGGCGAGGCTCCACCGGTGAAGCGGCGCGACCGGAGCCCACCTGCTCCGCGTCGACCCGGGACGACGCGGGAGTCCGGCTCGCTGGCTCGCCCCCGGACAAGGGCCGTGCGGGCGCGGAACCAGCCGCCGACGGCTGCGCGACGGCAGGACCGGCACTCGTCTTCGCGGCTGTAGCCGGCTGCCGGACCTCGGGCTCCGGAACGGTTCGCGACGTGCTGTCCGGCCCGGTCGCGTCGATCTTCGGCTGCGTCCGGGTCCCGGTCGGCTCTCCGCCGGACGGTGACGCCGACGTGGTACGAGTGCCCTCCGTGGTCGCCGGAATTTCCCGCGCCGGCGACGCGGACGACGTCGCCTTCGGCGGAACGCTCGCGCTCGCGCCGTTGTCCGCCCGCGAACCTTCGGCGACCGGATTCAAAGTGGTGGCACCTGGCCGGTGCCCAGCAAGGGGGTGCATGGCCGCCGAGTCCTGCAGAGAATCCACCGTACTGGCCGGCGAGCTGGGTGTGTCCGTAGCCGACCCGGCCCAGCTGCTTCGGGCCGACCCACTGTTTGAGGTCGTCACGGAGCTCGTCGAATCTGCGGACGTTCCGGTCAGGAACCGTTCGGCCGAGGAAGTGTCGACCGACAGCTGCGGCCGCCCGGAGGTTGTGCCGTCGGCCGACGACGACGCCGTGCCACCGTCGTCGGCTGACGCAGCAACCGTGCGGTCTTGAGTGAGTCCCGCTTCAGCGGGCCGGCCGGTGTTCAGGCCGGAGCTGGTCCCGGTATCCGACGACCGCGACTCGCCGGAGTTCGTCGTACCGGAGCGCTGATCGCCCGTCGAGTTCGGTTCGACGGAGGTCTTGTCTTGGCCGACGAACAGCCGTCCCAGCTTGGCTCCGTCCCCGGTCATGACCTCCGGGGCGCCCTTGCCGGTCTCACCACCGATTTCCGCCGAGCCTTCGCCGGCTGTTTCGCCGCGCATCGCCCGCGCGTTCGCGCCGGGGAACAAGGGTGCGTCCAGCGCCGACGAAACAGCCGCATGAACGTCGGAGAACGCCTGTTGGAGGCCCGTCCGCTCGACCTCCGAGATCTCCGGAGACACACTATGAGAGCCACCGGCCAGGTCCGCATCCAGCGCCGGGCCCCGGGCGTCGCCCGGCCTGGGGACCCAGCTGAAGTCGCCGTGCACGCTCTTCCACATGGCGTCGTCAAGCTTGGCCGACAGGCTGGTGGGCTTGACCGTGTTGTAGTGCGCAGCGGCACCCAACGCACCTGCCCAGAACTCGCCGTGGCCGCCGGTCGCGAGGTTCACGAGGGCGTTGCTCGGCATCACGCCAAGGACCTGCGTCGCCGCGTAGCCGATTTGCCCCGTCCCTCGCACCCAGCCCGGGGCGCGCTTCCCCACGTCCTCACCGATCATCCCCAGGCCGACTTTCGCGGCCCCGCGGACCGCGCCGAACGCCGCGCCGCCGATCGCCCCGCCGATGGCCGAGTTCTTCAGCGAATCCAAGTCGATGTCGTCGCGCTTGTGGTCGAGCTTCTGGAATCCTTGGATGGTGATGTCCAAGCCGGTCATCAGCCCGGCGTTGATGGCCGCGTACTTGCCCATGGTCCAGGCGATCTTTCCCACCGCCATCCCGACCTGCCGCAGCGTCAGCTGGGAGATCGACCGCACCAGGGCGTTCCACATCTGTGTCAGCGCGACGCGGCCCGCGGCCACCGTGCCGGGGATCGCGAACGACCCGAACACCGAGATGGCCAGCGCGATGATGGTCGCCAGCACCATCGCCAGCATCACGGCGAACATGATGATCGTCTTCACGATGTCCGCGGCCGCGGTCCGGCACATCTTCGCGTATTCTTGAGCTTTGTCCTGTTCGGCCCTGAGACCGTCACGAACGGTCGTCAGGTATTTCAAGTTCCGCTCGGCGGTGGCACCGTGCATGGAACGCTCGAACTGGGGGACCAGCTTTTCCATCCCGGCGTTGATCGCCTCGAGAGAGTGGCGGAAATCCTCCCACGCGTCCGCCATCGCGTACAGCGCGTTGTGGTCACCTTCCGGAAAAGCCATGCCCACGATGACCTTGCAGAAGGTCTGCAGTTGCTCCGAAACGTGATGACTGAGCGCCGCACCCTTGCCGTGAGCAGAGCTGGCCTCGCCGCCACCGTGTGCGCTACCGCCCGTTTCCTTCGTGACCACCGAACACACCTCCCCCGGACTGTTGCCGATCAGACCGGAAACCCGCTGAAAAACAGGACGTCAGTGACCGCCGTCGGGCGGTGGCGGAGGTGGCGGCAACTCATCGAATGCCTGGGCCGCGGATGAATCCAAGCTCTCCATGAACTCCGCGCTCTTCTGCATGTTGTCGGACGAGGCCGACATTCCCTCTGCAGCTTCGCCGAGACCCTTCCGGTCCTCCTCGGCTTTCTGGTAGTAATTTTTTTCGAACGCTTGGCCGGGCTCGTCGGTCCCCCATGCCCCCTCGTACTGCCCCAGCACGTTCGAGAGCTTCTGCTGCGCGGTCTTCAGGTCCGCCGCAAGATGCGTCAGCTGCTGAGTGGCCGACCTCATCCCCTCCGGGTCGATGAACAGCTTGTCAGCCATCGACCTCACCGTCCTTCCGCGGCCGTCGGTCCGACAGGTCGATGTCAAGGCCGAAGCCATCGAGCATCTGCCCGAACATCGACTTGATCATTTCGTCCGGCCGGACCTCG
This sequence comes from Amycolatopsis sp. lyj-109, assembly GCF_046548995.1. NCBI lineage: Bacteria > Bacillati > Actinomycetota > Actinomycetes > Pseudonocardiales > Pseudonocardiaceae > Amycolatopsis > Amycolatopsis sp. lyj-109. Next base: position 320,716 of record NZ_JAJPWR010000009.1, on the reverse strand, counting down.
CCGGCGGCCATCCCTGCCAGGTCCAGCCCCGGCACGCTGGTCTCGCCCATCAGGTCGGACATCTTCTGCTGAGCTTCGACTCTCCCCTTCTGCAGGGTCTCGACGATGATCTGGGCGAGCTGGGCCGGCGGCAGGGTCCGGTACTTGGAGCCGTTGAAAACCAGCTCCACCAACTCACCACGGCCGTCCAGGGTCATGGTCAGCGACCGGTCCTTCGGATGCACGGTCGAGCGGGCCTCGTCCCAGTGCTTGCCCAGCTCGTCGAGCTTCCCCATCTCGGTCTCGAACGTCGCCCACGCGTTGTTCATGGCGCGGGCCGGATCGGATTCGGCAAAGTCCGAGTTCGTCATCTTCGTTTCCTCACTCACAGCCGCCTGCACCGCCACGCACGGCTACCCACAGGTTCCAAGATTCCTGGGTTCCAGGGTGCGACCGGGTTACCCGGTCGCACCCTGCTGCCGGGAATCCGGAGACTTTCCCGGGCCGAAAGTGCCCGAACGGCCAGCTGAGGCCAGGCCCCGCTCAAGTCCGTACCCGAGGCGTGACCTTCCGGCGCGCCAGGAGTGGGCAGGGGCCGGCCTCGGACGGCCAGGGGCTCGCCAGACAGCCGTCGGAGTCGACGTTGTCCGCGAAGTCCTCCCAGTCCGTGTTGGCGATCGTGAGGTCGACGATCAGGAGCACCGCGTGGTGGTCGCCAGCCGGACGCCGCTCCAGCAGGTCGTCGGGCGTCAGGCCGGTGAACGCTCGATCGTCGACGTAGGTCACGTCGGCCATGAAGTCATCCGGCGTGATCCAGCCGATCCCGACCTTCACCTGTTCCCAGGCCACCTCGCCTCACGAAAAGTAGTGTGATATTCAGCGCGCCGACTAGCGCGGAAAGAACAAATAACCAAAAAGCCCACTTGAGCGTCTCCGGGCACCCATGGACAGGATTTTTACGCGAGTTCAAATAATTTGGATACTCGACCATGCATGGGACAAATATGGCACGGAACATTCGAGGCTCCCAGAGGCCGGAGGCGGAATCTGCCCGAACCGGCACGGAGTCCTGGTGGTTCGGCCGTGTTTCGCCACTGCCTCTTCCTCCCCCGAGACCGTGCGACCGAGAACGGTCGCACGGTCCGGTCTGCGGCTTCGGATCAGCGTCGAACGTCCTGCCAGGGCCGCGCGCCCACCGGTACTCCCTGCGGGTGAACGGGCTCCTCCGGGATCGACGCCGGGGGTGGCGGTGGGGCCGGCGTCTCGGCGGCGGACTTCGCGGCCTCTTCCCGTTCGTTCGCCCGCTCGACCCGGTAACCGACGATCACCGTGACGATCAGCGACAGGGAGATCAGCCCTTCAGCGATGAAGAACGATCCGAAGTCGATGACCGAGCCGATGGGCGGTTGACCCGGCGCAGCGTTGCGCAGGGGGACGAGTGCGAACAGCAGAGCACCCATGAAACTCATCGGCGGCCAGAGCAGGCCACGGCGGTTGCCCACCACAAACCAGGCCGCAGTCACCGCCGCCAGGCTCAGCAGCCACATGAACAGCATCATGAACAGGGCGAAGGCCCAGGTGCCGGTCGATCGCTCCGCGTCCACGGTGAAGATCAGCGCACTACCCTCGGCTTTCGCGTCGTGGGTCTCGAGCTTGAAGAACGCGTCGGTGTTGACGAGGGTCACACTCGCGGGCACGGCCCCCGTCGCGGTCTGCACCGAGACCCCGACGTCGATCTTGTAGCTGTCGAACGGGTAGTCGGTGACGATGCAACGACGCCAGTCCCTCCGTTGAAACTTCGGAGACGACCAACACTAGATTGCCTGTCGAGTCCCCAACCGGCGAGCTAGAGGATGGCGCCACGGACCCGCCGCCGAGCGCTGGGCCTTAACGCGCGAGATGAGCATTCCCGGGAAGTCGCGCAGACCTCCCGGGAATGCCTGACTTCACAGCGAAGAACCCACGCCACCGACGTCTTCGGTGGCGCCGGAGGATGGGACATAGCAGCCCGGCAGCTCGGCCTCGCCGCGCTCGGCGTCGAATAGGACGCCGCCGCGTGCATGACGCGCCGAGCGGCCGGGCTCCTCACAGTCGAGGGTGACGTCCGCGACTATCACCCGCTCGACTTCGAACGCGTCCCCGGCTTCATCGCGTCCCCGCCCTGCCAGACCTTCTCCGCGGCGGGGACGAGTGCGGGCCTGGCCGCGCGGCGCTCGACACCGTCTACCCTGACTTGGCTCAAGATCGCTGATCTTGGGTAGGGTGCTGGCTGTTGAGCTGCGGTTTCGTCGTGTGAACGGCGAAAATCTGCGCACTAAGCGGCCGGTTCTAGGGGTCTGCCCATCGCTTCCCGGTTACGGCTTCAGCGACAAGCCGGCCGCGCCGGGGTGGGGGATCGAGCGGATATCCGACGAGTGGTGCGAGCTGATGGCCCGGCTCGGCTACCGGCGGTTCGGCGCCCAGGGCAGCGACTGGGGCACCAGCATCGCCACGAGCATCGGTCAACGGCAACCCGATCGGGTCGCCGGCATCCATCTCATGCCGCCGCTCGCACCGCCCGATCCGGCCACGTTGGACGACCTCACCGGTGCCGAGCGGACGGCGCTCGCGACACTGCGGGAGGCGGACGAATGGGGCTCCGGATACTCGGCGCAGCAGTCGACCCGGCCGCAGACGGTCGGCTACGGGCTGGTCGACTCGCCGGCCGCCCTCTGCGCCTGGATCGTCGAGAAGTTCTGGTCGTGGACCGACTCCGGTGGCGACCTGCATCGGGTTATTACCCGGGATGAGCTGCTCGACAACCTGATGCTCTACTGGCTGCCCGGCACCGGTGCCTCATCCGCCCGGCTGTACTGGGAAAGCCTCCGGCAGGTCAACGAATGGATCTCCGGGTCGGCCGGCGCGCCGGTGACCGTACCCACCGGCTGTTCGGTCTTCCCCAAGGAGCTGCAGCGCCCGTCTCGGCGGTGGGCGGAGCGCCGGTTCCCGAACATCCGGTACTGGAACGAGCCCGGCAAGGGCGGCCACGTCGCGGCGTTCGAGCAGCCGGCGTTGTTCGTCGACGAGGTCCGGTCATTCTTCCGGCTGGTCCGCTGATGGTCACCCGTATTCGGTAAGCGGCTGGCTAAAGATCAACAAGTGCCCATCGGGTGTCCGTACGTTGAAGTCGCGCATCCCGTAGGGCCGGTCAGCCAGTGGCTCGACGATGTCGGCGCCGCGGGCGCGCAGCTCGTCGTGGCAGGAATCGACGTCGTCGACGACAACCGTCACCCTGGCCGGGCCGACGCTGCTTTCGGCGTACAGGTGGAACTCGGCGGTGTCGCGGATCACGGCCGCGTAGCTAGGTGGGGTCTCCCAGGTGAATATGGTGTTGAATCCGAGCGCGTCCGTAAAGTACGACCGCGCTGCCTGCACATCTCGGCACGGCAGCACGGGAACCGCCACTCGCATGACCATTCCGTCACCTTACCTGACTTTGGCTCAAGATCGCTGATCTTGGGCAGGGTGCTGGCTGTTGAGCTGCGGTTTCGTCGTGTGAACGGCGAAAATCTGCGCACTAAGCGGCCGGTTCTAGGCTGTCTCTCGTGGCGTATGTGCGCACGGTGAAGACGGCGTCGGGGGCCAGGGCGGTGCAGATCGTGCACTCCTCGCGTCGCGAGTCGCGGGACATCGAGCACATCGGCTCGGCGCATGACGATGCGGCGTTGGAGGCGCTCAAGGCGGTGGCGAGGCAGCGTCTGGCTGTGGGGCAGCCCGAGCTCGACTTTGGCCCGGACTTCGCGGCGTTGCAGGCCGGCAGCGGTGCTGGTGGTGGGCCGCTTGCGATCACGTCGCCGCGGATGGGGTACCTGTGGGACGCGCTCGGCCACGCCTACCAGCTGTTGGGGTTCGAGGAGGCCGCTGGTGGTGACGAGGTGTTCCGATTACTGGTGCTGGCACGGATCGTCGAGCCGACCAGCAAGCTGGACAGTCTGCGGGTGGTCGAGGAGGCAGGTTTCGACCCGCCGGCGTACGCGACCCTCAAGCGGCGTCTGCCCGCGTTCGCGAAAGAGTCCTGGCGGCAGAAGTTGGCCGCGGCGTGCGCCCGCACCGCTGATCTGGGGCCGGCGTCACTGGTTCTCTACGATGTGTCCACCTTGTACTTCGAGACCGATGCCGGGGACGGGTTCCGTGAGCCCGGGTTCTCCAAAGAACGCCGCCTGGAGCCGCAGATCACGATCAGGCTGCTCACCGACGCAAGCGGGTTTCCGTTGATGGTTAACGCGTTCGAGGGCAACCGGGGCGAGAACACTACGATGCTGCGGACCATCCGTGCGTTCATGGATGCCCACCAGCTGGCTGATGTCACGGTCGTGGCCGACGCTGGCATGATCTCTGCGGCCAACCAGCAGGCCATCGAGGCCGCGGGGTTGTCGTTCATCCTCGGCGCGAGGATACCCGACGTGCCGTGCGTAGTCCAGGCGTGGCGCCACGAGCACCCGGATGAGCAGATCCCCGACGGGCACATCTTCACCCAGCCCTGGCCTGCCGGCCCCAAGAACCAGCGCCGCGACCAGATCATCTACTACCAGTACCGGGCGGACCGGGCTCGGCGCACCCTGCACGGCATCGACGAACAGGTCGCCAAGGCCGAACAGGCCGTCGCCGGCAAGACCGCGGTCAAACGCAACCGGTTCATCCAGCTCACCGGCGCCACCAAGAGTGTCAACCGGACCCTGGAAGCCAAGGCACGCGCCCTTGCCGGCCTCAAAGGCTACGTCACCAACCTCCCGGACGTCACCGCCGAGTTCGTGATCGACGCCTACCACCGACTGTTCCACATCGAGAAGTCGTTCCGAATGTCTAAACACGACCTACGTGCGCGGCCGATCTACCACCAGCGCGAGTCGATCGACGCGCACCTGACGGTCGTGTTCGCCGCCCTGGCCGTCAGCAGGTGGATCGAGCAGACCACCGGCTGGTCGATCAAGAAGTTCGTGCGCACCACCCGCCGCTACCGCACCATCAACATCCAGGCCGGCGAGCACACCCTCACCGCCGTCGACCCGTACCGCCGCTTGGCCCGCGCCCGCCGCATCACCCCGGTCATCGCTCGCCGCGGCGTCGAGCACGGCTCTGGCCTGGGCACAGTCCGCTGGCCGGTCGAACGAACCTTCGCCTGGCTCAAAGGCTTCCGACGACTACGTGCCCGCGACGTCCACCAAGCCATCCTCAGCCTGGCCTGCTCGATCATCTGCCTCCGCAAACTCATTCTGAACTGACCTCTTAACCGCCCACGAGGGTCCGCGAGCGCATCGCGTTCGCGACCATCGCCACGCCCTCCTCGGTGAACAGCGACTCCGGGTGGAACTGCACGCCTTCGATCGGGAACTCGCGGTGCCGGATGCCCATGACCTCCCCTGCCGCCGACCAGGCCGTGACGACCAGGTCGGCCGGCAGCGAAGCCGGGTCGATCACCAGGGAGTGGTACCGCGCCACGGTCAGCGGGTTGCGCAGGCCCGCGAAGACACCACGGCCGTCGTGCGTCAGCGGCGAGCACTTGCCGTGCATCGGCTCGGCCGCGTGCACGATCCGGGCACCGAACGCCGCGCCGATCGCCTGGTGCCCCAAGCACACCCCGAGGATCGGCACACGCCCGGCCAGGCCGCGGACCAGGTCCACCGAAATGCCCGCGTCCGCCGGGTCGCCGGGGCCGGGTGAGATCAGCACCAGCTCCGGCTCGAGCGCGGCGACATCGGCTATAGAGACCTCGTCGTTGCGGTAGACCTTGCACTTCGCGCCGAGGTTTTCCAAGTACTGCACCAGGTTGTAGACGAACGAGTCGTAGTTGTCGAGCACGCAGATCATGCGGCCGCCCCTTCCACCGTCACGCCGAGGGCCCGGGCCCCGGACCCGAGCTTCGCGAGGCACTCCGCGTACTCCTCGGCCGGGTCGGAGTCGTGGACGATACCGCCGCCGGCCTGCAGCCGGATTTCGCCGTCGCACCACACCATGCTGCGGATCGTCAGGTAGAGATCCACGTGGGACACCCCGAACGAGCCGACCGCACCCGAATACAGCCAACGCCGAGCCGGCTCCAAGGCATCGATGATCTCCATCGCGCGCACCTTCGGCGTCCCGGTCATGGTCCCCGCCGGGAACGTCGCCCGGATCAGCTCGGCTGTGCCCCGCTCCGCCGACGGCTCGCCCCACACGTCCGACGTCAAGTGCATGACGTGCGAGTACCGCTCGACGGCCAGCAGCCGCTCCACCGACACGCTGCCGGGGCGGCAGACCCGGCCGAGGTCGTTGCGGGCGAGGTCGACCAGCATCCGGTGCTCGGCCAGCTCCTTCACCGACGAGCGCAGGTCGTCCTCGGCGAGCCGGTCGGCGCGGCCGTCGCGGCCCCGCGGCCGGGTTCCGGCCAGCGGACGGATCAGCGCCCGGCCGCCCGAGAGCGTCAGGCACGGCTCCGGAGACGCTCCGACGGCCTCGAACTCGGGGCCGCCGTACCAGAAGTGGTACGGCGACGGGTTGATCTCCGTCAGCCGGTCGTAGACACGCAACCCGTCCACGGTGGCCGGTGCGGTCCAGGCGTTGGACAGCACGAGCTGGAAGACGTCACCGTCGAGAATGTGCCGCTGCGCGCGCCGCAGGGCGTCGACGTACTCGTCGTAGCCGAAGCCGAACGTCCCGGCGCCCACCGCGACGGTTCCGAGCGGTGCGACGGCGAGCCGGTCGAGCGTCCGGGCGACCTGGGTGGCTGCCGTGCGGGCGGCCGCGGGGGTCGGGCCGCGGCCGATCACTCGACTGCCGGAGACCAGGACCTCCGGCAGGAAGAACTCGTACACCGGACGCCCGCCCGACGGGTGGCGGCTGGGCAGCCGCTCGAAGTCGCGCGCGGCATCGTATGCGAGGAACCCGTACCAGGCAGCCTCGGCGTCGGTGGTGTCCGGCGGGAGATCCAGCCCGGCCAGCAGGTCCACCGCCGCGGTGAGCGGGGCGGGGCCGTCGCCGCCGGGGTGCGAGAGGACGGCCAGCTCGCCTGCGGCCAGCACCGGGTCCAGGCCACCCGGCCCAGCGGTGAGCATGACGCGCCCGGCGGGGCGCAGGGCCGCGGCCGCCGCCACCGGGTCGACCGCCGTGGCCAGCGGGACTACGTGGCGGTGCAGCCGGGCTCCGGGCGACAGCGCGGACGCGATCATCGCGCGCCCGCCGGCACCCGGAACTGCGTCCGCTCGTGCGCGCCGACGGGCTTGCCCATGGCGTAGCGGAACGCGGCGAGCTGGATCGCCCGCGGCGGGCAGCCTTCGACGAAGATGCCCAGGTCTCGGCTTTCGTACAGGCAGTTGCCGACGAGCACCACTTCCCCGCGCAGGGGCGGCACCTCGACCTGCGGCCCCGAAATGACCGTCATTTCCCCGTCCCACTCGCACAGTTCCCCGGCCAGCGCCTTCATCGCCCCGGCGACGAACCGGCTGCACGCCGGGCAGGCATTCTCGGCGTAGACGTGAATCCCCTCGCGCGGCACGACGATCTCGACCGGCGCCTTCACCATGTCGAACGCCAGGTCTTCGAGCGGGGTCCCGAACAGCTCGATGTCGTCCAGGGAAAGCGGTCCCATCCCCCGCTCGTGCGCGTCCCGCAGGTAGGCGACGGTGTCCGGGTCGAAGCCGGCCAGCGTGCCGACGGCGACGTCGAGCGCGACGGCGTTGCGGCTTGCGGCCAGGAACCCGGCCTCGCGGGCCTGCCCGTCCATCGGGTAGTTGCCCTCGATCACCGTGGTCCCGTCGCACACCACCAGGTCCTGCGGGCGCATCAGGTTCAGGTCCACTGTGGACTCGTCGACGCCCGCCATGTGCACGATCCGGGTCGTGTACCCGGGCAACAGCCCCACCAGGTTCTTCATCGCGTTCGAGTAGACGACGCTCGCGTGCGTGCGCAGCTGCGGGACGCCGATGAAGTAGTCGCAGTCCAGGATCAGCTCGGGGACGGCGATCGGCACCCGCAGCGACGTCGCCTCCGGGATGCCGGTGATGCGCAACGGCAGGTCGTCGAAGCTGACGACCCGGGCGTACTTCGCGGCCTCGTGGTCGCGCAGGATTTCGTAGATGGCGTGCGTGCGCTCGGCGATCACCGGACGCGCCCCGTGCTCGGCGACCACGCGGGCGATCGCGGCCAGCAGCGCCGGTCGCACGTGGAACCCGGGTGCCGTCTGGAACAGGTTCGGCTTGATCAGCACCTCCGCGCCGGCCGGCAGCCCGGACAGCGGGCCGCCGAGCAGGGCGAGGAGCCGGTCCAGGCCGGCCGGCACGTCGGCGTCACCACCGACGGCCGTGAGGGCGACCGTCTCAGTCATCGGTGTCCTCCACCGCGATGACGCGCGCCGGGGCGGCCTCGGCACCGGCCACCTTGGTCGGCAACGCGATCAGTTGGACGACCTGCCGGGTCAGCTCGTGCATGTTGGTGACGTACTCCAGCAGCGGGATGCCGGCGGCGAGCAGCGCGTGGTGCACCGGGGACTCCGCGTCGCCGGGCCGTTCGGTGAGGCAGTCGAAGCCGATGAGGCAGGCGCCGTTGTCGATGGCCCACCGCGCGGCCGACGGCGTCAGGTAGGGCGGGCGGTCCCAGTAGTCGGGCCGGCCCCAGTTGTGCCGCAGGTAGTCGGTGCGGATGAGGAGCCGGTCGCCGGGCTGCCACACGGGTCGCAGCGCCTTCTCGAGGTCTTCGCCGGTCACTTCGTCCAGTTCGCCTTTGTCGGACAGGTCGGCGACGCAGGCGCGGCCGATCAGCGTCTCGAGGGGAACCTCGTCGATGCCTTCGGTGCCGGGGAAGAAGTGCAGCTTGTACTCCATGTGCGTGCCGTTGTGCGGGAACACGTGCAGGTAGGAGAAGGTGCGCTTGGTGCCGTACGGGTCGGTCTCCGGCGTCATCGAGCGTTCGCTGACGAACTTCGGGAACCAGTCGGCGGGGTAGGACGGCATTCCGTCGTAAAAGCCGTGGGTGAGGTCGACGAGTCGGGGCACCGGGTTTTCTCCTTGTTCAGCAGGTGAAGAGGCAGGTGTTGCGGACGTCGGGGTTGTTGATCATGGTGATGACGGTGGTGCCGCCGGGCGGGATCGCGCGCACGCCGCCGCCAGACAACCCGGCCGGCGTCATGAACGCCGCCCACAGCGCGTACCACTCGGAACGGGCGCCGGTGTCGGGGTCGATCACGGTCTCCAGGTTCGGCCGCACGATCTCCTGGACGAGCGAGCCGGTCCGCGAACCGGCGTCGAGGGTCTCGCGCCAGGTCCGCGCGTCGACCTCCTGGCCGATGACGACACCTTGGCCGCCGTAGAGCCCGGTCGGCTTGAAGACCAGCTGCTGCTGTCGCTTGACGCACTCTTCGATGCGGCCCGCGTCCGGGCCGGCGCCGGGACGCCCGAGCATCCGGCACCACGGCAGCACGCGTTCGATCACGGCCTGCTCTTCGGCCGAAAAGAGCGGGGCGAACTCCGAGAGCATCGCCAGGGTTCCCTTGTTGCCGAAGACGTTCGTCGGCGTCCAGACCACCACCTGGCCGGCTTCGTGGGCGCGGAAGACCGGCTCCAGCAGCGCGTCGCAGTCCGGGTGCGCCAGCATCTCCTCGAGGCCGTAGTACCGCAGGATGACATCGACCGGCGTGTCGTCGAGGTACGGCTTTCCGGCGCGGTACGCCAGGTCGCCGATCTCCCCGACGCGGCACTCGACTTCGTTCTCCGCCAGCAGCTCCGCGATGGCACGGCGCTGGTGGCCGTAGGTCGTCATCCCGCCGGGGCCTTCGACGATCGCGACCACCGGCTCGGCGGCGCCGATCGACTTGCCCGCGGTGCGCAGCGCCTCGGCGAGGTCGGAGCCCATGTCCAGGAACCCGAGGCCGTGCTCGGCGGCGAACTCGGCGACCGCCGGGACCCGCAGGTACGCCTTGGGCAGCGTGCCCACCATATCCAGGCCGCCGAGCGCGCTGCCGATGTTGTACTCCAGCAGCTTGAACGCCGTGCCGTCGTAGTAGACGTCGGCGCGGCCGTAGAGCGGCGGCGGCCCCTCGCCGAGCAGCCGGGTCATCAGCGCGGCGTGCCGGTCGTCGATCCCCAGCGCGGTGCGGAACCGCGTGAAGTCGCCGTCGAACAGGCGCCGCGGCAAGGTGCCGACGAGCTCGTAGACCGTGACGAGGTCCCGGCCGAACGCGCGGTACTCCGCCTCGTCGACCACGACCGGCCGCGGCAGCAACCGGGGCCAGGAGAGCCGTTTGGTCTCCGACAGCTCCAGGCTCGCCCGGGCGTGGCGCAGCGGGTTCTCCGGTTCCGCGCACGCGGCGAGGTAGGACTCGGTGATCCGATCGGACCGTGCCGACATGGTTACCTTCCAGGGTTCAGGCGGAGACCGGGACGGGTGTCTCGCGGCGGGCCAGGATCACGCGGTACTGCAGGATGATCACGACGCCGAAGAGCAGGTAGATCCCGGCCATGCCCTGCGTGCTGACAATCGCGCTCAGGCTGATCAGGATCGAGTTGACGATCTGGCCGAACCGGATGTGCAGGTAGTACGCGGCCAGGTACCGCGGCCGGCCGTCGTCCGGGGCCAGCTCGGCCAGCAGTGCCTGCTGCACCGGCAGGTTCATCAGCTCGCCGGCGGTCAGCACCACGACGGCGACGAGGAGCAGCCACGCGTCGTCGGTGACGGCGAGCACCGCGAACCCGCCCGCGTACAGCGTGATGCCCGCGTAGAGCCGGGCGCGGTCGGGCATCCGCTTCAGGAGGGTGTTGACGACCAGCGCGAACGCGACGACCAGCACGGTGTTGACCGCCTTGAGCACGCCGAGCATCTCCACGCCGGTCACCGCGCCGAACGGGAACACGGGCTGCGTGGGGAAGTCCGTCGCCAGCCGGATCCCGATCGCGGTGCTCAGCTGGCCTTCGAGCGTCAGGATCAGCGTGGCGGCGATGATCAACCGGCGGAACGTCGAGTCGGCCAGCACCACCCGGTACCCCTGGACGAACTGGGCGACCCCGGTGAGCTTGGTGGCCGGCCGCGGCGTGTCCGGCTTGGTCTCCGCCACCAGCGTGACGGTGATGGTGAGGGCGACCGCCATGCCGATCGCGCCGCCGAGGATCACCGCGCCGAAGTGGGCGCTGTACAGGAAAGCACCGAGCAGCGCGCCGGTGCCGAGCGCGAGGTTGATGACCCAGTAGTTGACCGTGTAGACGAACTTGCGCTCGTCCGGCGGAGTCACGTCGATGATCGTCGCGTCGTTGGCGGGCAGGGCGAGGTTCGACCCGAACTTCACGATGGCGTAGCTGAAGTAGACGGCGAGCGCGCCCCAGCCGGAGTAATAGGCGACCGCCATCAGCGCGAGGAACCCGGTACCGACGACGTCGCCGACGATGAGCACGGGACGGCGTCCCCAGCGTTCGGACAGGTGCCCGCCGGCGAGCATGCCGACCACCGCGAACGCGGCGAACACCAGGATCAGCGCGCCGGCGACCGCGACGCCGACGTGCGCGGCGAGGTAGATCGCGATGAAGGTGAGGATCATCGCGTCGATCAGCTTGTGCACGAACGCGAGGCCGATCCGGACCCGGACGTTGCGGTGCAGGGCGAAGAAGGCCCTCATCGGACTTCCACTTCGATCAGGGCGCGGACGTGGTCCGCGCGGGCTTGGGCCTCCGCCGCGTCCGCGGAGCCGGTGAGGATGACGAACCCGTGGCGGGTCTTCGAGCTGACCGTCTCCGGCAGGACGTCACCGGGGACGAACGGGAAACTCAGGGTGTCCACGTAGTCCAGCGCCCGTGCCTCGTCGAGGCCCGACACGTTCCGGAGGATCCCGGTGGGGAAGGTGAAGTAGGCGATGTGGCCCACTGCTCCGCCGGGTTCCGGCAGGGACACGCGTCCGGCGAGGGCCGCGAACATCGCCCGTTTGACGTCGAACCCGCGGGCGTGCCCGATGATGTCCGGGATCTTGTCCCCGCCCAGCCGCGCCTGGGACTCCACGATCCGCGGGCCGTCCGCGGTGAGGATGACCTCCGTGTGGGCCGGCCCGCACTGGTAGCCGACGGCGTCGAGGAGTTCGACCGCGAGGGCCGCCACCTGCCTTGTCCCGGCCGTCTCCGGCTCGCCGAAGAGGTGGCCGCGCTCGACGAAGTGCGGCAGCGGGCCGAGCAGCTTGCGCGTCACGCCGAGCACGTGGTGCTCCCCGCGCACGGTCATCGTCTCGACGCTGAACTCCGGGCCGCGCAGGTACTCCTCGACGAGCAGGGGCCCGGAGTAGGCCAGTGCGGCCAGTTCGTCGCCCCAGGCGGGGAGATCGCCGGGATCGGTGAGCAGCCGCGTCCCCCGGCTGGCCGACAGCGCGGCCGGCTTCACCACGACCGGCAGCGTGAAGCCCGCCAGCAGGGGTTCGACGTCCTGCCAGCGGTCCGCAGTGGCGAACCGGACCGTCGAGATGCCCTTGTCGCGCAGCAGCGTGCGCATGGCGAGCTTGTCGTTGAGCAGGAGCACCGAGTGCGGCGAGTTGACGGCCTTGCCGAGCTCGTCGGCGACTTCGTAGGCGAGCTGCATGCTCTCCTCGCTGCCGACGTGCCAGACCTGCTCGGCGCCGGTTTCCCGGACGGCGGCGCGGATCGCGTCGGCGTAGGCGACGCGGTCGGTGAAGTCCACCAGCCGGAGGCCGTCGGCGAGCGTCTCGACCTCCTTCAGGTACCCGGGGGCGTCCGCGCCGAACAGCCGCGCGGCCTCGGCCGGGTCCCAGATCGCGGTGATCCGGAAACCCTCCGCCCGCGCCTTGCCGAGGTATGCCTTGTACGGCATGACCATCACGAGGTTCGGCATCTCTTCTCCTGTCCGGGCTCCAATGGGTCCAGCCTCGCCGACGCGGCCATCAGCGGACCATCGGCGACGCATCGGCGCGGGTGCCGACCACGATCTGCTGGGCGGCGGCTTCGGCGATCCGGCCCGCCAGGTAGGCGTCACCGGCCGTCGCCAGGACGTGACCGACCCGGTCTTCGTTCACCCGCAACGCCTCCACCCGCTCACCGGGCCCGACGGACACGACGGCCTCGCGGACCCCGGGCAGCGCGGCGGCGATGGCCAGGCCGGTAACCTCCGTCACGACGCCGGGATCGGCGGTGAGATAACGGATCGCCGCGCCGCCCCCCGGTTCGGTGACGACGTCGCCGACGGACTCGCCGAGGTACTGGCGGATCAGCAACTCCATCGTGGACCGCCCGAAACTGCGGTCCATCAGCTCGGTGATCCGGTCGCCCGCCGGGCGCGGGTTGATCTCGATGAGCTTCGGGCCCGCGCCGGTGTACTTGATTTCGACGTGCGCGATGCCGAGGTCGAAGCCGACGGCCGTCGTCGCGGCCACGGCGGCCGACTCCAGCTCGCGCCGGACCGGGTCCGGCAGCGCCGTCGGGAAGCCGTGCCCGAGCTCGATGAACCGGTTGCGCCCGCCGAGGATCTTGTCGGTCACCCCGAGCACGCGGACGGCACCGGCCTCGGCCAGGATCTCCACGCTGACCTCGAACCCGACGAGGCATTCTTCGACGAGCACCTCGGGCGAGCGGGCCTGGCCGCGGCGGTTGGTCGCGGCGGACCGGATCGCGGTGAAGGTCGCGGTGACCTCGTCCGGGGTGGTGCAGCGGACGACGTGCGCACCGCTGGTCTCGTCCACGGCTTTGACCACGCACGGCAGCCCGATCTCTTCGGCGGCCCGCACGGCGTGTTCGAGGGTGGTGACGACGCGGAACTCCGGGACGGGCACGCCGCGCGCGGCCCACCGCCGCCGTTGCGCGGCCTTGTCCCGCGCGATCCGGATGGCGGCCGGGTCGGGGCCGGGCAGGCCGAGTTGGCGGGCCGCTTCGGCGGCCTGGATGACCTCGTATTCGGCCACCGAGAGCAGCGCGTCGAGCGGCTTCGCGGCGTCGACCGCCTTCACCGCCTCCAGCAGCGGTTCCAGCTCGTGAGTCGGACAGGTCACGACCTCGTCGACGCACGTTTCGAGCACTTCGGTGCCGCCCGGCGTCGCGTGGTAGCGGTCCAGGCCGCAACTGAAGAAGGTGACGTGCAGACCCAGCCCGCGTGCCGCCCGCAGGGCGTCGAACCCGGACCCGGACCGATTCGACTCGACGAACCCGATGCGTCTCATGTCCGTTCCCTCATTCGTAGTCCAGGCCCGGCGTACGGGCGCGCTTCAGCTCGAAGAAGTGCGGGTTGCGGGAGAGCGCCACGACGCCGTCGAAGAGGCTCACCGCCTCATCGCCGCGCGGGATGGCGTTGAGCACCGGGCCGAAGAAGCCGGTGCCGTCGACGTGGATCGCCGGCGTGCCGAGGTCCGCGCCGACCGGCGCCAGCGCCTCGGCGTGGCTTTTGCGCAGAGCTTCGTCGTAGTCGGTGCTGTCCGCGGCCTCGGCGAGTGCGGGCGGCAGGCCGACCTCGGCCAGCGCCTGCGCGACGACGTCGGGGAAGTCCTTGTTCCGTCCGTTGTGGATCCGCGTGCCCAGCGCCGTGTAGAGGTCGCGGAGGACCTCCTCGCCGTGGTGCTGCGCGGCGGCGACGCAGACGCGGACCGGGCCCCACGAACGGTCGCAGAACTCGCGGTACCACGGCTCGATCTCACGGTCTTCGTTGAGGACGCCGAGGCTCATCACCCGGAACCGCAGGGTGAGGTCGCGGTGCCGGTCCACCTCGAGGATCCACCGCGAAGTGATCCAGGCGAACGGGCAGGCCGGGTCGAAGTAGAAGTCGACGTTCACGGACGGCCCCCGGTCACGGCGTGCAGCCAGCCGAACTCGTCGGGTGCCTGGCCGTACTGGACGTCCAGCAGGGCGTTCAGCAAGCGGCGGGTGACCGGGCCCGTGGCGCCGTCGCCGATCGGCCACTCGCCGTCCGGTGTCACCGCGTGCCCGACCGGCGCCACGGCACGCGCCGTGCCGCACGCGAACGTCTCCGTGATGCGTCCCTCCCGGCAGCCGCGTTCCCAGCCGTCGAGGGTGACCGGCTCTTCGGAGACGCTCAGGCCGAGCCGCCCGGCCAGCCGCAGGATCGAGTCCCGGGTGATGCCGGCCAGCAGTGTTCCGCTCAGCGGCGGGGTGACGAGCCGGTCGCCCTCGACGAAGAACAGGTTGGAGCCGCCGACCTCTTCGACGTACCGGCGTTCGCGCGCGTCCAGCCAGACGACCTGGTCGCACCCGTGCGCCACGGCCTCGCGCTGCGCGATGTACGACCCGCCGTAGTTGCCGCCGCACTTGATCGTGCCCGTGCCGCCGTCGGCCGCGCGGACGTATTCGGGGGACGCCCACAGCCGGATCGGCGCCGGCTCGGCCGTGGCGGGCCGGGCGGGGCTGCCGATGACGGCGAACAGGTACTCCTCGGCGGGCCGGTTGGACAGGTGCGTCTCGGCGGCGATGAGGAAAGGCCGCAGGTAGAAGCTGTGGCCGCGCGCGCTCGGCACCCAGTCGCCGTCGACGCGCAGCAGCGCCTCCACCGCCGCGACGAAGTCGGCCTCCGCCAGCTCGGGCATGGCCATCCGGCGGGCCGAGCGCGCGAACCGGGCGGCGTGGTCGCGGGGCCGGAAGAGCACGCGCTGCCCGGCCGGGCGCCAGAACGCCTTCAGCCCTTCGAAGACGGTCTGTCCGTAGTGGAGCGCCATGGTGGCCGGGTGCAGGGTGAACGCGGCCAGCGGACCGGTCCGGGCGTCGTGCCAGCCGCGGACGGCGGTCCACCGCGCGGTCACCATGTGGTCGGAGTAGAGCGAGCCGAATCCGGGCATGCGCAGCAGTTCTTCGCGCTGCTCGGCGGGCATCGGCTCGACGCGCTCGGGCGCGAACTCCAGGGTGGTCATCAGTACTCCTCGCGTTCGAAGCGGGCCAGGGCCCGGTCGGCCAGTGGACCGGCGAGCCCGGTGTAGCCCGCCGGGTCCAGCAGGCCAGGAGGAACGTCCGCGCCGAGCACGTCGGCCAGGTCCGACCCGCTGCGCTCGGCTTCGGCGGCCGCCTCGGCCAGCAGGCGCTTGGCCACGGCCTTGCCGAGCTTCGGGGCCAGGAAGGCGTTGACGCGTTCGGAGACGATCGCGCCCCGGGTGAGCCGCAGGTTCGCCGCCATCGCCTCGGGTCGCACCCGCAGCGTCTCGGCCAGGCAGACGGCGTTCGCGGCGGCGCCGGCCGTGGTGCGCAGGGCGTCCCGCAGCGGCTGCCACTCCGCGTGCCAGCCGCCCGAAGACCGTTCGTCCTCGGCCGTCATCGACTGGAAGAGGACGACGGCGAGCGGCGGCAGCTGCCGGGCCGCGGTCGCCACCAGCGTCGCGAACACCGGGTTGTGCTTCTGCGGCATGGCCGAGGACGCCCCGCGGCCCGGCGCCCGCTCTTCGGTGACCTCGCCGATTTCGGTGCGCGACAGCACGAGGACGTCCGCGGCGATCTTGCCGAGCGCGCCAGTGGTGACGAGCAAAGCCGACGTGACGTCGGCGATCGGCGTCCGGATCCCGTGCCACGGCAGTACTTGCCGGGCCAGGCCGAGTTTCCGGGCCACCCGGTCCGGCAGCTCCGGCGCGCCGGGACCGTACTCCGCGTAGGCGGCGAGGGTTCCCGCCGCACCGCCGATCGACACCGGCAGTCCGGCGCGGGCCCGCCGGATCCGCTCGACGGCGTCGAGCACGAGGTGCAGCCAGGTCGCGGCCTTGAGCCCGAACGTGACCGGCACGGCGTGCTGGGTCAGGGTGCGCCCGGCCATCGGCGTGTCCCGGTGCGCGCGGACGTGCCCGGCCATGGTCCCGGCGGTGGCCAGCAGGTCCCGCTCGACGCGGCCCAGCGTGGCCGCGCAGAGGAGCATCAGGGCGGTGTCGAGGATGTCCTGGCTGGTGCTGCCCCGGTGCACGTACTCGGCGGCGGCCGGATCGACCGCGGCGGTGAGCCCGGCGACGAAGGCGACCACGGGGTTCGCGGTCTCGCGAACGCCCTCGGCGATGGCCGCGAGGTCCAGGTTTCCGGGGATCGCGGCGGCCCGGATGGCCTTCGCCGCCTCCTCGGGGATCACGCCCAGTTCGGCTTGGGACTCGGCGAGGGCGACCTCGACGTCGAGCATCGCGATCAGCAGCGCGTGGTCGTCGACGAGCGCGCCGGCGCCGGTCGCGGCCCACGCGGGAGCGAGCAGCTCACTCATGCGGTCCTCCCCAGTTCATCGTGTTCCACCGCGATCCCCAGGCACGACCGCGCAATGGCGTCCGAGTCGCCGAGGATCACCGAGTTGACGCCCGGCCGGATCCCCGCCGCGGTCACCCAGTGCACCGCCTCGGTCGGTACCCCGAACGCGAACCGCCGCGGGTGGGGCCGGTCTTCCGCGTCCACCACGTGGTACGGCCGCCGCGTGACCGCCAGGCCGCCCGTCTCGAACTCGCCGATGCGGTACGGGCGGCACTCCCCGCGGGCGAGCAACGTCCGCAGCAGCGGGTCCGTCGTGCGCCGCACGTCGGTGTCCGGCAGGCGCGCCTCGATCAGCGTCTTCGCGCGGACCACGACGTCGGGGCACGCGGCGGACCGCGCAACGAACCGGCCGCCGGCGCCTTCGATCCGCAGGTCCGGGCCGAGCACCTCGAGCACGCCCGCGTCCAGCAGCGCGCCGAACTGCTCGACGCGTTCGGCGGGTGGCCCGATCGACAGGTACGCGTTGAGCGGCATGTACCAGCGCCGCAGGTCGTCGCGGTAGGAGGCGCCGGAGATCCCGCCGTGGTCGACGACCAGCCGGATCTCGTTGCGCAGATCGCGCAGGACGTCCGTCGCCGCCTTGAGCGGGCCGGTCACGTTGCCCGTGCGCGCCTCGGCCAGCTCGGTGTCCACAGCGGACCGCAGCCACGCGCGGAAGGTCGCCGTCGAGGCGAGGTCGGCGGCCGAGTAGGGCACCGCGACGTGCCGCCAGTCCCAGCTCCGGTCGAGACCGAACTTGGCCAGGACGATCCGCTGCGCCCCGGTCTCCCGCACCGCCAGGGGATCGCCGTCGAGCGGCACCTCGGCGGGGCCGGCCGCGGCGAAGGCTTCCGTGAACTCCTCGACGTCGCAGGCGCACCCCCGCTGCCGCACCTGGGCCGCGTGGAAGACCGTGCGCACCTCCTGGTCGATCAGCGGCCAGACATCACGGCGGAAGTCGGCGCCGTCCCGCAGCCGCCCGATCACCGCCGGTGTGAGGAACCGCGGTTCGTGCCGGCCCGATGCGCCCTTCTCGTTGCGGGCGCGCGCCTGGTACGGGACACCGCGCCGCGATCCGGCGACCAGCCGCGGTTCCCGTCCGGACGGCACGTACGTCAGCGCGCCACCCGGCTCGCGGGTGAATCGGCCGCCGCGCCCGAGCGTGAGCAGGGCCAGGTGGTCGAAGAAGTTCAGGCCCATCCCGCGCAGGAGCACCGGCTCCCCCGCCGGCACGCCGTCCGTCGGCTCGTCGGCCGGGTTGCCCGGCCCGAAGTAGCGCAGGCCGTAGCGCCCGGCGTACCGGCTCAGCTCCGCTTCGGCCGGGGTGAGCTCGTGCGGCTGGTGCCCCAGCGCGAGCACGACGGCGGCCAGACCGGCGACAATCGTGCCGTCGTCCAGCACGACGTCCTGGCGGCCGGCGTGGCCGTCCCGGACGTCGACCGCCCGCGCCTGATGGGTCACGAACCGCAACGCGGGCGGCGCGGTCCGCGTGATCCGCCGCCGCGTCCAACGCAGGTAGCTGCCGTAGAACGCCCGTGACGGGTAGTCGTCCGGGCCGAGCGCCTCGGCTTCGGCCCGGACGGCGTCCGGCACGTCCGGGCTGCCGAGCAGCGCGATCGAACGCGCCCACTCGTACAGGCTGGGACCGCGCACGACCGGGCCCGCGCAGTCGACCGTCTCGTCGACGAACATGGTCACCTGGCCGGCGACGGTGTTCATCAGCAGCAGGCGGTCCTGCGTGCTGCGCCAGACCTGGCCGCCGTCGGCCAGCCGCGGGTCGACGAGGTGCACCACGAGCCGGTGGCCGCGTGGCACGAGCGCGCCGGCGTTCGCGCTCAACCGTTCCGCGACCGACAACCCGCGCGGGCCGAGTCCGACCACCGCGATCTCCGACGTCTCCCCGAACACTGTCTCCCACTCCCGTACAGGTCGTGAGTGGTATTTGGGGTTCTGACCCGAATTACCACTCACGACGTCTTGGTCAGCGTTTTCTGCACGCTCCGGCCCAGGCCGGCCGCGACGCCGGCGAGCCGGGTCATCAGCCCGGCGAACTGCTCCGGCCGCAGCGCCTGCTTCGCGTCGCACAGGGCCTCTTCCGGCTGGACGTGGACGTCGATCAGCAGCGCGTCCGCCCCGGCCGCGACCGCGGCGAGCGACAGCGGCTCCACCAGCTCCGGCCGTCCGCCCGAGTGGCTCGGGTCCACGATGACCGGCAGGTGGGTGCGCTGCTTCCACAGCGCCACCGCCGTCAGGTCGAGCGTGAACCGCGACGACGGCTCGAACGTGCGGATGCCGCGCTCGCACAGCACCACCTGGTCGTTGCCTTCGAGCAGCAGGTACTCCCCGGCGGCGAGCGTCTCCTCGACGGTGCAGCCGAACCCGCGTTTGAGCACCACCGGCAGGCCGCTCTGACCCACCGCGCTCAGCAGCGCGAAGTTCTGCATGTTCCGCGCACCGATCTGGAACCCGTCCACCACCTCGGCCAGCCGCTTGACGTGCTCCGCGTCGACGACCTCGGTGACGAACGGCAAACCCGTCTGCTTCCGCGCCTCGACGAGCAGCTCGAGACCGCCGAACCCGAGCCCCTGGAACGAATGCGGCGACGTCCGTGGCTTGAAGACCCCGCCCCGCAACGCGACGGCGCCGTGCTCCGCGACGAGCGCCGCCGTCGCCAGCATCTGCTCCGGTGTCTCGACCGCGCACGGGCCGGCGATCACCGCCACCGAGCCGTCCCCGATCGTGGTCGGGCCGAGGGACACCGCGGTGCCGGCCGGGCGGAGCTCCCGGCGGCCCAGCCACGCCTCGCCGCCCCGCGGCACGCGCCGGGTCGGCGAGGGCAGGTCCGCCGCCGCGGCGAGCAGCTCCGCGTTGTCCACTCCGGACACCGGGAGGACGTGGCTCGCGCCGAGGCGGTACACCTGCGTCGGCGAGCCGGCGGACTCCAGGTACCGCAGCCAGCCGTCGACCCGGGCGCGGGTCACGGTCTCGTCGAACACGAGCAGTTGGTCTTGGTGGGTCACGGCGATCGTCTCTTCTCGGAAGGTCACGCGAGCGCGTCGCTCGTCGCGAGGTTTTTGCCCCGGCGGTCCCGGACGTGGACGGCGAGGTCCTTGTACTTGTCCCGGAGGAAGCGCTTGAGCGACTTGCCGGTCACACCGAGCGGGAAGTCGTCGTCGCCGGTGGCGACCTCGACGACGGACAGCTCGGGTTTCCCGTTGGCGCGCAGGGCTTCGTTGGCCGCGAACAGCACCTTCTCCGCGTCCACGTCCCGGCCGGTCACGACGGCCACGGCCACCTGTTCCCCGCGGTGGCCGCCGGCCACGACGGTGCAGTCCTCGACCCCGGCGACCTCGTTGAGGATGAGCTCCTCCATCAGCACCGAGTAGCCGGGCCCGGCGGCCGTGTGCACGACGTCGACCGCGCGGTCCACCTGGTAGAAGTTGCCGTCCTCGTCGCGGTACGCGATGTCGCCGGTCAGCCAGTAGCCGGCGAGCTTGCTGCGGTAGTAGGTGTCCTGGTTCCCCCAGTAGCCCACGGTCATCGACGGCGGTTTGGCGCCGAGGAAGCCGTACTCGCCGGGCTCGGCGAGTGTGCCGTTCTCCCGCACGATCGCGACGTCGGCGAACCCGACCGGCTTGCCGACGCAGCGGTCGTTGCGCTCGGTCGCGAGCGTGCGCGGCTGCATGAGCACGCCCCAGCCGAGCTCGGTGGTGCCGAGCCGGTCGAGGAACGCCGCCGGTGGCAGCTCCGGCGAACGGCGGCCGAGGATGTTCTTCAGGTGCCGCTCGTGGATGGCGTCCGCCATGGACACCCAGATGTTGACCGAGTCGAGCGCGCCCTTCCGCGTCTCGACGGCCGCGAGCTCCGGGTAGGCGTGGCCGAACGCCATCACCATGGTCGGCTTGTGCGTCTCGACGGCCTCGGCGAGTTCGGTTCCGGAGACGTCGCGCCAGACGACCATCGGCTGGCCGCCCAGCACCGCGTAGGCGTTGAACGACACACAACCCTGGTGCGACTGCGGAAGCGCGTTCAGGATGAGCGCGTCGGGCTCTTCCCGGTAGTTCACCGCACGCCACTTCGGACCGTCCAAAATGGTCTTGTGCGTGTGGATGACGGGCTTCGGCAGACCGGTGGTGCCGGAGGAGTGCATGAGGCCGACGGGGTCGTCCGGGTGGTGCCGGAAGTGGTCCGCGTCCGGCAGGACGGCCGACGGCGGCCCGTCATGCTCGGTGTGGACCCACTTCAAGTGCAGCCGGTCGAGGTCCGGGGCGATCCGGGCGAGCCGCTCGGAGTCGGTGTAGAGGCCGACGGCCCCGCTGCGCTCGATCAGGGCGACGGCGCTGTCGCGCTTCGCGTTGCTGTTGATGAGCATGGAGATCGCGCCGATCCGCGCGAGCGCCGAAAGGTGCAGGAAGTACTGAAGGGAGTCGGGCGGGAAGACGGCGACCCGGTCGTGCGGCCGGACACCCCGTTCGAGGTACCAGACCGACCAGCTCTGCACGAGGTGGTCGAGGTCGCGGAGGCTGAACCAGTGCTTCGTGTCCCCGTCGGTGTACGGGATCGGCGTGAGCGAGTGGATGAAGGGCTCGTCCGGGAAGGGGTTGAGCTCGAGCATGGCGGGCAGCAGGTTGCCGCCGCCGATGGTCGGGTCGGCGAGGACCTGAGCCCGCAGTTCCGGGCTCAGTACGGTCTTGTGCGTGAACTCCATGGCATCACTTTCTGCTGCGGGACCGCGGCTTTCGACTCCACCACCGAGGATGCCGGGTGCGTCCATCGGCGACGCATCAGTGCTGCATCGGCGGCGACGGCGTTGCGGGACAACAGATATCGGAGTCGCACAGCGAGTTCGCCCGATCACCGGCGGGCAAAAGAAAACCGTCCGGAGCCGGTCGGCTACGGACGGATCGTTGTGGCCCAAGCGGTTCAGCCGATGCTGCGCTCCAGTTCGCCGACCGAAGCCAGCGTCGTCCGGCCGAACGTGGTCAGCAGCCCGTCGCCCAGATCCGGTTCGTCCACCTTCGTCCGCGCGTGCTCCTGGACCAGGTCGTGGAAGTGGTACCGCCCCGCCGCGCGCTGGCGCAGCAGGTGGGCGTCGAACAGCGCCTCCAGCGACCGCTCCGCCTCCGGCACCGGCCGGCCCACCAGCCGCGCCGCGTCGGCGGCGTCGAAATCCTCGCCCGGGCGCATGGTCGCGCCCAGGACCCGGAACAGCCGGCGCTGCCCGGCCGGCAGCCTCCCGTAGGACACCTCGAGCCGCGACGCCACGCTGCGATCCTCCAGGCTCAGCTCGGCGAGGC
Source organism: Amycolatopsis sp. lyj-109 (assembly GCF_046548995.1). Lineage (NCBI taxonomy): Bacteria > Bacillati > Actinomycetota > Actinomycetes > Pseudonocardiales > Pseudonocardiaceae > Amycolatopsis > Amycolatopsis sp. lyj-109. The sequence continues at coordinate 298,263 of NZ_JAJPWR010000009.1, read as the reverse complement.
GCGTGACGCGGTCGCGCAGCCGGAACACCAGATCGTCGAGGGACCACGCCGGCCGGTTGTGGAACCGGCACGCCGCGATCGCCACCGCCAGGGGCAGGTACCCGCAGAGCGCCACCACCTCCGCGACCGCGTCCGCCCGGCCCGCCGTGCGGTCCGCGCCGGCGATCCGGGTGAACAGCGCCGCCGCGTCGGGCGGACCGAACACGTCCAGCGAACGGGCCGTCACCCCATCGAGGCCGGCCAGCCGTCGGCGGCTGGTGACGATCACCTGCGCCTTTCCCGTTCCGGGCAGCAGCGGACGGACCTGCCGGGCGTCGAGGGCGTTGTCCAGCACCACGAGGACCCGCCGCTCGGCGAGCTCCGCGCGCCAGCGCGCCGCGCGCTGACCACAGCCGCGGGGGATCCGGTCCGGCGCGAGCCCGAAGTCGAGCAGCAGCCGCTCCAGCGCCGCCTCCGGTTCGAGCGGCTCCCGGCCGGCCGTGTGCCCGTGCAGGTCGAGGTAGAGGTGCCCCTCCGGAAACCGGTGCGCCAGCTGGTGGGCGAGCCGGACGGCCAGTGTCGTCTTGCCGACGCCGGGCATGCCGTCGATGGCGAGGATGCTCAGCGAGGTTCCCGCCGACCGGCTCACCGACAGGGCCCGCAGCTCCTCGGCGCGACCGGTGAAGTGCGCGCTGTCGTACGGCAGGAACGACCGGCCCGCGGCGGGCTCGGGCCGCCGCTTCGGCCGGTCGTCGCGCAGGATCCGCTCGTACAGCTCGCGGATGCTCGCGCCCGGGTCGACGCCCAGCTCGTCGCGCAGCATCCGGCGGCCCTGTTCGTACGCGTTGAGCGCGTCGGCCGTGCGCCCGCACCGGTGCAAGGCCAGCATCAGCAGCTTGCGGGACTCCTCCCGCAGCGGGTGTCCCGAGACGAGCTCGCCCAGCTGCGGCACGAGCGCCGACGCCTCTCCGCCGTCCAGGCGCAGCGCGGCGAGCCGTTCGGTCGCGGTCAGCCGGTTCTCCTCGAACCGCGCGGCGGCGATCTCGAACACGGGGTTGTCCAGCCCCGACAGCGCGGGCCCGTTCCAGAGCGCGAGCGCCGCCTCCAAGAGCTCGACGGCCGCGGCGGCACGCCCGGCGGCGGCCGCCGCGGAGGCCGACGCGACCATCGCGGTGAACCGGTGCGCGTCGACGCCGTGCGGGTCGACGGTGATGCGGTAGCCGGGACCGTCCTTGACGACGAGGTGCTTGGCGGTCCCGAAGCTGCGTCTCAGTGCGGCGACGGCGTTGTGCAGCTGTCTTCGCGCCGTCACCGGCGGCTCACCGTCCCACATGGCCTCCAGCAGCCGGTCGGCGCCGACCGCCTTGTTCGCGCTGAGCAGCAGCATCACCAGGAGCCGCTGCTGGCGCGGGCCGCCGAGGTCCACCCGCTCCCCGTCGCGCTGGACCCGCAGGGTGCCGAGCAACTCGAAGTACATCCGATCCTCCCCCACCGTACGCGTGCGGCCACCGTACGCGGCGGCGCACGCTGAACCCGTAAAACTTAGCGAAGAAAGCACTTGGCGAGACGCGACAATCGACACGGTGCTTTCATCACGGTACGCCGGTGAATGATCAACACGGACCGCACTCGAATCGCAACAATGAGTCAATGAACGAACCAAACACGATAGCGGCGGATTCGGTAGGTTGATTTTCCTACTCGTTCGGTGACGGCACAAATGACTACGACGAATGCGCGGGCGAATAGCACCTAGGGTGGCGGTGCGAGTGCGGGCGCACGATAGGCCGTGACCGCACCCGGGCCGCTCAGTCCGAGGCCACCGAGCTCGCTGATCACCGCGGCCGCGAGCCCCGGCCGCGCTTCGACGGCCGCGTGCGCAGGACCATCCACCTCCACCCGAAATCCTCCACCGAGCAGGCGGACGCGCAGGTCCCGAGGGCGGATCCCCGCCTCGGCCAGCCGCGCGCCCACCGCGATCTCGGCGCGTTCCACCAGTCCCAACCTTCCTAAGGAGACGGGTACCCCCACGGAGATACGTGACGCAAGGCAGGGCGTCGACGACTTGCCGGCGACGGGCAGCGACCACGCGGCGGCCAGCGCGCGGACGTCGTCCTTGCCCAGCCCGGCTTCGGCCAGCGGCTCGACGACGTGCAGCTCACGGGCCGCGCGCAGGCCTGGGCGGTGCAGGGCGCGGTGGTCGTCGGCGTGCGTCCCGGTCGCGACGTGCGCGAACCCGCGCCGGAACGCGAGGTCGCCGACCGCGCCGAGCACCGCCTGTTTGCAGAAGTAGCAGCGGTCGCCGGCGTTGTCCCGGTACCCGGGCACGGCCAGCTCGGCGGTCGCGACCTCGGCCAGTTCGACGCCGAGACCGGCCGCGATCCCCCGCGCGGCATCGAGTTCCGCCCGCGCGAGGCTGGGCGAGTCGGCGATCACCGCCAGTGCGCGTCCGGCCGGCAGGGCCCGCGCGGCCGCGGCCAGCACGAGCGCCGAGTCGACGCCGCCGGAGAACGCCACCGCGACGCTCCCGAGCTCGCGGACGCGGCCCAGCAGCCGATCTTCGATTCCGGCGCCCATTACTCTTTCCCCGCTGGTCGCGCGTTCGCGGTGATCATTCTTCGACCAAGGAACAGCACTTTCCCCCCACTCGATGCGCCTTGCGCGTGACGAGCCGATCACAATAGGTCGACTCCATTGCCGGATTCGTACGGCATCCCCCGAAACAGTTTACATACAGCGCGCCGGAACGCTAACGTCTCGAAGGTGGTAACGACTGGGGTTACGGCGGCAACCGCCGATCTGGGCTTCGCGCGATTGGATCTCGACCGGGCCGCCCGCACGGGGGATCCGGAAGTCGTGTTCGGTGCGGGAAAGACGCCGGAGCAGATCACGGCCGCGCTGGCTCGGCTGCACGAGGCCCATCCCGGACGCGCGGTGCTCGCCACGCGGGTCGGGGAGGAAGCGCGGGCGCTGTGCCGGGAACGCCTGCCGGAGGCCGGCGTCGACGACGCCGGACGGACGGTGACGCTCGGGACCGTCCCGGCACCGCGCGGCCGGGTGGCCGTGGTCTGCGCGGGAACGTCGGACCTGCCCGTCGCCCGCGAATGCGCCACGACGGTGGCCGTGTTCGGCGCGGAGCCGGATCTCGTCGTCGACGTCGGCGTGGCCGGTCTGCACCGCCTGCTGGGCGAACGCGACCGGATCGCCGGCGCCGACGCCGTAGTGGCGATCGCCGGGATGGAGGCGGCGCTGCCCACTGTCCTCGGTGGGCTGTGCGGCACGCCGCTGATCGCCGTGCCCACGAGCGTCGGCTACGGCTGGCACCTCGACGGCCTGACCGCGTTCCTGACCATGCTGAACAGCTGCGCCCCCGGCGTGGTGACGGTCAACATCGACAACGGCTTCGGCGCGGGCGTCGCCGCGGCCCGCGTCGCGCGGCAGTCGGTGACGCCGTGACCGTCGCGTGGATCGACGCCGGGAACGGCTGCGCCGGCGACATGCTGCTGGCCGCGCTGGTCGACGCGGGCGCGGACTTCGCCGGGATCGTCGATGGCCTGGCCCGGCTGCGCGTCGACGACGTCCGGCTGACCGAGCAGGTGGTGCGGCGGCACGGGCTGCGGGCGCGGCAGGTCGTGGTCGAGGCGCCCGAGACGCGGCACGCCCGCCACCTCCCGGAGATCCTCGACCTGATCGCGTCCGCCGCGCTGACCGGTGCCGCGGAACGCTTCGCCACCCGGGTGTTCGACACGCTGGCCGACGCGGAAGCCGCCGTGCACGGCATCGAGCGGGACCACGTGCACTTCCACGAAGTCGGCGCGCTGGACGCGATCGTCGACATCGTGGGCTGTGCGCTCGGCTTGGACGCGCTGGGCCTGCTCGAGGCGACCGTGACGGTGTCGCCGATCGCCGTCGGCGGCGGCACGGTGACCGCGGCGCACGGCCGGCTCACCGTGCCGCCACCGGCGGTGCTCTCGCTGCTCACCGCGGCGGGCGCACCGGTCGCCGCGCACCCCGCCGCACGGGAGCTGTGCACGCCGACGGGGGCCGCGCTGCTCGTCACGCTGGCCGACGCGTACGGCCCGATGCCGGCCTGCGTGCCGGTCGAGGTCGGCGTCGGCGCGGGAACGGCCGATCCGCCGGGGCACGCGAACATCGTCCGGGTGGTCGTCGGGTCGGCCGCGGAGCCGGACCGGACATGGGTGCGGGCGAAGATGACCGTCGTCGAGACGACGGTGGACGACCTCGATCCCCGGCTGTGGCCCGACGTCCTGGCGGCCCTGCGCGCCGCGGGCGCGGCCGACGCGTGGTGCGCGCCGGTGACCGCGCCGAAGGGCCGGCCGGGCATGGTCCTGACGGCGCTGGCGGCGGACGACCGCGTCGACGGTGTCTGCGCGGCGGTGTTCGCCCACACGTCGACGCTGGGCGTGCGGCTGTCCCCCGTCGAGCGGCGGTCGCTGCCGCGCGACAGCGTGACCGTGGACTACCGCGGGCGCCCGGTGAGCGTGAAGCGCGGGTACCTCGACGGGGTCGTCGTGACCGCGCAGCCGGAGTACGAGGAAGTGAAGGCCGCCGCGGTCGCCACAGGGCAGCCGCTGCGCCGGGTGCTGGAGGAGGTCCGCGCGGCCGCGGGATCGTGACCGGTGTGTCCACGCCCCGGGCCGGGTAGCCGACCGGCTCGGGACATGCGGATCCGGGGGGGGCGCGCCTGTTCGGCGTGTTCACGTGTCGGTGCTGCACAACCCTGGTCCACCTCGCGGTCGGGTACTACTCTTCGGGGTTGCGCCCGTGCTTCCGGCATCCCCGCCGCAGTTGTCGCACGGCGCTGCGGGCGCTCTGCTGCGGCTGCTGCTCGACGCGCGGACAAGGCGGTCGACAAGCATCGTGAGATCGTGACCGAGTACTTCGACGTCGGGCAGTCCCGCTCGATCCCCTGGAAACGGCGGCCCGAGGCGACCCGGCTGCTGGCGGCGATGCGCAGTGCAGATCGCGGATTCGACGCCGTCGTCATCGGTGAGCCGCAACTCGGGGCCGCGCTGGACGCCTACACCGCGGGCAGTCCCCGTCGGTTCGGCGCGGCCGGCGGCGGAAAGTGAAGTAGAGCGTCGAGGTCGTGGCCACAGTTGCGTCCATGAGGTGCTGAGGCGCTCGCACCCGCACCCGGCGCGGCTAGATCCTGCGCCTCGTCGGAGCGCACTCGTTGACCGACACGCAGGTCGGTTCTGTATCACCCATGCAACGCTGGGGCAGCGTGCCAGCTTCAGGCTTCCCTTGAGGGTTTCCCGCCGCGAGGGCGGAGCTGGACGTCAGTGTCCTGGAGCAGGCGGTAAATCTTGCCGTAGGAGACGCCGTTCAGCTCGGCGACCGCGCGCACTGTGAGGCCGCTGTCGTACTGGGCAACGACCGTCGACTCGTCCAGGTGGCATTTGATGCCGCGGCCGGTCTTCGGAGGTCGCTGAGAATGAGGGCCCTTTCCTGCTACCAGTCCGGCCCGCGTGCCGCGTCCAGTTTTCGCGCGGCCTCCGGGTAGGCCCGCCTGACGACCCGCCTGTGGTTTGCCCGCAGCGCCTCCCGCTGATTTTCAGCGCTTACCGACCTGATGTCGAGCAGGGCCCAGACGTACTCCGCTACCTGGTCGGCGTTGAGGCTGGCCGGATTGCTTTCGTGCGCGCGCAGAGCGGTAGCCGGGCCCCCCTCAGCGTGCCCGTTGGTGTTCACCGCGTTGATCGTGGCGCCGGGCAGGCTCTCGGTGTAGGCGAGCAGGAGCACGACGCTGTGCTGGAGGAAGAATGCCTCGGACAGCCCGATGTGACGCACCTTGCCCTGCCCGACCAGCTCGGCCACCGCGCCGATCGTGTCCTCGATCGGCGTGTCCGGGTCGACGCGGTGCTGGTAGTACAGGTCGATGTAGTCGGTACCGAGCCGCCGCAACGAACCCTCGACGGCGGCGCGGACGTTCGCCGGGCTCGAGTCGAGGCTGCCCGGACCGGCGCCGACGTGCGACACGAAGCCGAACTTGGTCGCCACCACCACCTGGTCACGGCGGCCCTTGAGCGCCCGGCCGACGAGCTCCTCGTTCGTGTAAGGACCGTAGATCTCCGCGGTGTCGATGAAGGTGACGCCGAGGTCCAGCGCGCGGTGAATGGTGCGAATGGACTCGGCGTCGTCCTGACCCGCACCGGTGTAGCCGAAGGACATTCCCATCGCGCCCAGGCCGATCCGCGAAACCTCCAGGTCTCCGAGCTTTACGTGCTTCACTCCAGTCACTCCCTTGTCGTTCGATGTCATGGCAGGTCGCGCGCTACATCAGCTTGTCCAAGGTGATGGGCAGGCTCGTGACGCGGCGGCCGGTGGCGTTGAACACGGCGTTGGCGATCGCCGCGGGCACGCCGACGATCACGACTTCGCCGAGCCCCTTCACCCCGATGGGGTCCAGTTCGGTGTCCTCGCTCGTCACGAACATCGCGTCGAGCTCGGGCACGTCGGCGTTGACCGGCACCAGGTAGTCGGCCAGGTTGGCGTTCATCACCCGGCCGTCGCGGTGGTCGACGGTGGTTCCTTCGAGCAGTGCCATCCCGATGCCCGCGACCATGCCGCCCAGCGCCTGGCTGTGGGCCAGCTTGGGGTTGACCACCCGGCCGCCGTCGTAGGCGCCGAACAACCGGCGGATGCGCACCAGGCCCAGCGACTCGTCGACCGACACCTCGGCGAACACGGCCCCGTAGGAATAGGAGGAGAACCGGGTGGGCGCGTCGCCTGGTTCCCAACCCTGGGTGGTGTCCATGCTGCGCCGGCCACGACGCCGGAGGATCTGCTGGTAGGTCTCCCCGCGCGCGGGGTCCGCGGTCGCGACCAGGCGGCCGTTGCGAGCCGAGACGTCCTCGGGGCGGAGCCCGTGCAGCGGCGAAGCCGGATCGACGACGGCGGTGCGCACGAAGCTGTCCCGCAGTGCGTTGCAGGCGTTGAACATGGCCGATCCCACGCTGACCATGGTCATCGAACCGGCCTGGTAGGGCGCCAGCGGGAAGGACGAGTCGCCGAGGGCGAACCGGACCCGCTCCAGCGGCAGCCCGAGCGCGTCGGCGGCGACCTGGGTGACCGAGGTGTAGGTACCCGGACCGCAGTCGCTCGTGGCGGTGAACACCTCGGCGGTGCCGTCGTCGTTGATCCGGGCCAGCACGTTCGTGGCCGAGCCGTGCGCGTGGTACCCGGCGGCGGCCATGCCCGTGCCGATCAGCAGGTTGCCTTCCTTGCGGGAGCGGGGCACCGGATTGCGGTGCTGCCACCCGAACCGCTGCGCCCCCGCTCGGTAGCAGTCCGCCAGCCGGCGGGAGGAGAACGGCAGGTTCAGTGCCTGGTCGGTGGCCGGCTCGTTGCGCAGCCGCAGCTCGATCGGATCGACGCCCAGCTCGTGTGCCAGCTGGTCCATGCTGGACTCCAGCGCGAACGCGCCGGTGACCTGGCCCGGTCCCCGCATAGCGGTCGGAGCACTCAGGTCCACCGGCACGATGTCGTACCGGGTGCGCACGTTCGGGCCGCCGTACATGAACTGGGCGAGGGTGGTGATGGCTTCCGCCCAATCGGTGTAGCGGGCGGTCTCGCTGCGCACTTCTTGCACGATCGCGCTGATCCGGCCGTCGGCGCCGGCGCCGATCGCGAGCCGCTGCCTGCTGGCCGGGCGGTATCCGACGCCGGTGTACATCTGCTTGCGGGTCAGCACGATCTTGACCGGGCGCCGCAGCTCGCGGGCGGCGAAGGCGGCCAGGTACTGGTGTTCCCAGGTGAAGGCGGCGTTGCCGAACGCGCCGCCGACGAACGGCGAGAGCACCCGCACGTCCGCGGCGTCGATGCCCAGCGAGGTGGCCACGAAGCGCGCCGTGCCCTGCACCCACTGGGTCTTGTCCCAGAGCGTGAGCTTGCCGCCGTCCCAGCGGGCGATGGTCGACGCCAGTTCCATCGGGTTGTGGTGTTCCCGTTCGATCGTGAAGGTGTTGTCCACCACGGCGTGTGCCGTGCGCAGTGCACCGTCCGCGTCGCCTCGGCTGTACGGCGCGCTTCGGGGCGCGGGCTTCGGAACGGTCTCCGGTGATTCCATGTCGATCAGCACCGGCTGCGGCGCGTAGCTCACCGCCACCAGCGACGCGCCGTGCTCCGCCTGCTCCAGGCTGGTGGCCACCACGACCGCCACCGCCTGGCCGAAGAAGTTCACCCGGCTGGTGTCGAACCCCAGCTGCACGCCGCTGAAATCGGTCAGCACCCGCAGCACACCGGACAGGGCTTCCGCTTTGCCCGTGTCGATCGCCGTGATCACGCCCCGGCCCACCGTGCTGTTCACGATCACCCCGTACACCACGCCGGGAATGGCGTGCTCGGCGGCGTAGGTGGCGCCACCGGTGACCTTCAGCCGCCCGTCCACCCGGGACGTCGGCGTGCCCACGGAATTGCCGGTCATCGCAGTCCTCCGATCGCGGCGAGCTGGCGGGCGACCGTGCGCTTGATCAGCTCCACCTTGAACCCGTTGTCCGCCAGGGGTTTTGCGCCATCGGCAGCCAGAGACGCGGCGTCCGTCCACAGCTGCTCGCCGGCCCGCCGTCCGACCAGAGCCTGTTCCACCGCCGTCAACCGCCACGGCACGGTGGCCACCCCGCCGACCGCCACCCTCGCCGCGTTGACCACGCCGCGCCGGATGTCCAGGGCCACCGCCGCCGAGGCCAACGCGAACTCGTACGACTGCCTGTCCCGCACCTTCAGGTACCCCGACCTGCGCGTGTACGTCCCGGCGGGCACCTCCAGCGACACGATCAGCTCGCCCGGCCGCAGGTCGTGCTCCTGGTCCGGGGTCTGCCCCGGCTGCCGGAAGAACCGGGCTGCCGGTATCACTCGCTCGCCCTGGTGCGATCGCAGCCGGACGGTGGCGTCCAGGGCCACCAGTGCGACGGCCAGATCGGAGGGATGGGTCGCCACGCACGCGTCACTGGTGCCCAGGATCGCGTGCGTCCGGTTCTCCCCGCCGATCGCGCCGCACCCCGACCCGGGCTGACGCCGGTTGCACGCCGCGGTCACGTCGCGGAAGTACAGGCAGCGCGGCCGCTGCATGAGGTTGCCGCCGATGGAGGCCATGTTGCGCAACTGCGCCGACGCACTGAGTTCCAGCGCCTCCGAGATGACCGGGTACTGGGCGCGGACGTGCGGATGGGCGGCCAGGTCGGTCATCCGCACCAGCGCGCCGATCCGCAGCCCCGAAGGCCGGGCCTCGATGTCTCGATAGGGCAGCGCATTGATGTCGACGACAGCGGGGGGACGCTCGACGGTCTCGCGCATCAGGTCGACCAGCGTCGTGCCGCCCGCGATGTAGCGCCCGCCGGCCGCGCCCGCCGTCAACGCCTCGCGCTCCGAACCTGCCTTGCTGAAAGCGAAGGGAAACATGGGACGATCACCTTTCCCCGGCCGCTTGCTCGATCGCGCTGACGATGTTGGTGTAGGCCCCGCACCGGCAGATGTTGCCGCTCATCCACTCCCGAATTTCGGCGCGCGAGCCGGTGTGGCCTTCCCTGATGCACCCCACTCCGGACACGATCTGCCCCGGTGTGCAGTAGCCGCACTGGAATCCGTCGTGGTCGATGAACGCCTGCTGCAGCGGGTGCAGCCGGTCGCGGTCGGCGATGCCTTCGATGGTGGTGATCTCCGCGCCTTCGTGCATCACGGCCAGCGTCAAGCAGGAATTCACCCGCTTGCCGTCGAGCAGGATCGTGCAGGCCCCGCAGGCACCTTGGTTGCAGCCCTTCTTCGCGCCGGTCAGCTGCATTCGTTCCCGGAGCATGTCCAGGAGGGAAGTCCGGTTGTCCACCCGGACGGTCTCCCGCCGCCCGTTGACGCTCAGCGTGACTTCGACCTCCCTGGTGACCTGCTCGCTGCCCGCTGCGGTCGCCGCGCTCGCGCCCAGCAACGGCTCGACGGCGATGATGCCGCCGAGCGCGGCTGAGGTCCCGACGAACTGCCGCCGGGTCAAGTTTCCCGGCTCGTCCGTTTCATCGTCCACTGTGGAAGTCATTCTGTCCCCGATCGACGGCGCAGCTGGAATACGTCTGCATGGCCCCAGGTAACCGGCCCCGTCACTGCCCGAGAAGGGCGCGCTGTTCAGGGTAATGACAGAGCCCCCCACCTTTCCGCGAACAGGAGTACTCTGTCCGTTTCGTCCGCCCGTGGGGTGCCCTGTCACAGCACTGAACGCGCGACCCTGGAACAGCGCGGTCTCCCGCGCGGACGTGTCACGAGGGAAGGTGGTCCAGCAGGGCTTCACGCCATTCTCACGACGAAAGTATCCGATGACTCAACGCATTTCTGACGCCGCGGGCCCCGCGGCGCCGGACCCCCGGCGGTGGACGGCACTGCTGTTCGTCGGGGTCGCCCAGCTGATGGTGATCCTGGACGCCACCATCGTCAACATCGCGCTCCCCCACGTGCAGGACGAGCTGCACTTCTCCGACGCCAACCGGCAGTGGGTGGTCACCGCCTACAGCCTCGCCTTCGGCGGGCTGCTGCTGCTCGGCGGCCGGCTGTCCGACCTGTGGGGGCGCAAACGGGCGTTCATCATCGGCCTGATCGGCTTCGCGCTCGCCTCGGCGCTGGGCGGTGCCGCGGTTAACACCGGCATGCTGCTCGGCGCACGGGCGCTGCAGGGCGTCTTCGGCGCGGTGCTCGCGCCCGCGGCACTGTCGCTGGTCACGGTGACCTTCACCGAAGCACGGGAACGCGCCAAGGCGTTCGGCATCTTCAGCGCCATCGCCGGCGGCGGTGGCGCGGTCGGGCTGATTCTCGGGGGCGTCCTGACCCAGTTCGTCGACTGGCGGTGGTGCCTGTTCGTCAACATCATCTTCGCCGTGGTCGCCATCGCCGGGGCGGCGATCTACCTTCGTGACCGTGAGGCCGAGCGCAATCGGGACCGGCTGGACCTGCCGGGGACCTTGCTGGGCTCCGCCGGGATCGTCGCACTGGTCTACGGGTTCACCAAGGCCGAAGAGGGCGGCTGGGGTGCCGGGCTCACGATCGGCCTCTTCGCCGTTGCCGCCGTGCTCCTGGCCGCGTTCGTGCTCGTCGAGTCGCGCACGCGTGCGGCGCTGCTCCCGCTGCGGGTGGTTGCCGACCGCAACCGCGGCGGTGCCTACCTGGCCGTGGCGCTCGGGATGATGGCGATGTTCGCGCAGTTCCTGTTCCTGACCTACCAGCTGCAGCTCGTCATCGGGTTCTCGCCGCTGGCGAGCGGGTTCGCGTTCCTGCCCTTGACGGTGTGCCTGATCATCGGGTCGACCCAGATCGGCGCCCGGCTGGTGACGCGCGTTCCGGCGCGGGTCCTCATGGTCACCGGCTTCCTCGCCAGCACCGTCGCGATGCTGCTGCTCACCCAGCTCGGCACGGACACGTCCTACTGGGCCCTGATCCTGCCCGCCGAGGTCCTGCTCGGCCTCGGGATGGGCACCGCCTTCGCACCCGGGATGAACCTCGCCACCCGCGGTGTCCGGCCGCAGGACGCCGGCGTCGCGTCGGCGATGCTGAACACCTCCCAGCAGGTCGGCGGCTCCATCGGCACCGCGCTGCTGAACACCGTCGCCGCCGGCGCCACCACTGCGTGGCTCGCGGGGCGGACGACGGCTTCCGCCGGCGTCACCCTGCAGGGGGCCGTGCACGGCTACACCGTGGCTTTCGCCTGGTGCGCCGGCATCCTGGCGCTCGCGGCACTGATCTCCGCGATCGCCGTCAACGCCAAGCTCTCCGACGACAACCAGGCTGCCAGGCCCGGCCGGCCCGCGGTCCACGTCTGACCAGCCACCTTCCAGGAGAGGAACGTGCAGTCCGTCAACGCCTACGCCGCCGCGTCCGCCACCGAGCCGCTCGGCCCGGCCACCATCGAGCGCCGCGAACTCCGGCCGAGTGATGTCCTCATCGAGATTCAGTACTGCGGCATCTGCCACTCCGACGTGCACGCCGTGCGCGGCGAGTGGGGACCTCAGCCCCTACCCCGTGGTGCCCGGCCACGAGATCGCCGGCGTCGTCACGGCGGTCGGCTCGGCCGTCACCCAGCACGCTCCCGGTGACCGGGTCGGGGTCGGCTGCATTGTCGACTCGTGCCAGGAATGCGGGAACTGCCGGAAAGGTGAAGAACGGTACTGCCTCAACGGCAACGTGCTGACCTACGGCGCCACCGACAAGGACGGCACGACCACTCAGGGCGGCGACGCCACTCACGTCGTCGTGACCGAGGACTTCGTCCTCAGGATTCCCGAGGCGCTCACGCTCGAGGAGGCAGCGCCCCTGCTGTGCGCGGGAATCACGACCTACTCGCCGCTGCACCGGTGGGGTACCGGTCCCGGCAAGAAGGTCGCCGTGGTCGGGTTCGGCGGGCTCGGCCACGTCGCCGTCAAGCTGGCGCACGCGATGGGCGCCGAAGTCACCGTCCTGTCGCAGACCCTGAGCAAGCAGGACGACGGCGTGCGGTTCGGCGCCGACCACTACTACGCGACGAGCGACCCGACGACCTTCGAGAAGCTGGCCGGAACCTTCGACCTCATCATCAACACGGTGAGTGCGAATCTCGACTTGGGCGCGTTCCTGAACCTGCTGCGGCTCGACGGCGTCTTCGTCACCGTGGGCACCTCGGGCGAGCCCGCCATCTCGTTCCCGGTTCCGGCCATCGCCGCGGCCCGTCGCGTCTACACCTACTCGCTCGGCGGCGTCCGGGAGACGCAGGAAATGCTGGACTTCTGCGCCGAACACGGCGTCGGTACCGAGGTCGAGGTCATCCCCGCTGGGAAGATCAACGAGGCCTACGACCGCCTGGTCGCGTCCGACGTCCGGTATCGGTTCGTCCTCGACACCTCGACGCTGGCCTGAACGCACGCGTCACCCAGACGAGTGAAATGGCCTGGCCGCCGCTGCGCCGCGCTCCTCCCGGCCACCTGTCACACTGGACAGCATGGCACCTGAGCAGCACCGCAGCGGCAACGGTCGCACCGAGCTGGGGCGCTTCCTGCGTGCCCGCCGCGCCCAGGTGACACCGGAGGACGTCGGCCTCCCGGCCGCGTCCGGGCTGCGCCGCACGCCCGGGCTGCGCCGCGAGGAACTGGCCACCCTCGCCGGCGTCAGCATCGACTACTACGCACGCCTCGAGCGCGGGACGGAAACGCGCCCCAGCTCCTCCGTCATCGATGCGCTCGCCCACGCATTGCGGCTGGGAGAGGTCGAGCACAAGCACCTGCGGGACCTCGCCGCCGGTGCGGACCGGCCCGCCACCACATCGACGATCGCCGCCGGCCAGACCGTGCTTCCCGGCATCGAACTGCTCTTGGACAGCTTGCGACCCAACCCGGCGCACGTCGTCACCGGCACGTTCGCGGTGCTGGCCGCCAACCCCGGCGGCCTGGGTCTCTTCCCCGGGCTCGAGGACTGGCCGGCCGAGCAGCGCAACATCGTCCGCTACGTCTTCCTCCACCCTGCCGCCCGCGACGCGTTCGACAACTGGGACAACGAGGTCCGTGGCAGTGTCGCGTGGTTGCGAGCCCTCGCCGGCGTCGAGCCGGACAATCCCGACCTCACCGTCCTCGTCGAGGAACTCCTGCGCAAGAGCCCCGAGTTCGCGCGCTTGTGGGACCGGTACGACGTCAAGGGCAACACTCATGGCCACAAGACTTTCCACCACCCCGAGGCCGGCGATCTCACCCTCGGGTACCACGGCATGACACTCAGCGGCGCCCCCGGTCAGCACCTGGTCGTGTACTACAGCGAGCCGGGTAGCCCCGACTACGACGCGATGGTCCGGCTCGACAGCACAAAACGGGCACAGACTGCCGAACCGGCCACGTCCACACTCGGGTCAGGCGTAGCCGACGGTGGGCTGTGACACGTACGGCTTCTCGAGAGCGGTGATCTCGTCCTCGGAGAGCCGGACGTCGAGCGCCGCGACGGCATCGTCGAGGTGATTCGGCTTCGTCGCACCGACGATGGGGGCCGTGAGCCCGGGCCGGGACAGCAGCCAGGCCAGCGCGACCTGGGCACGGGGCACACCCCGCTGCTCGGCGATGGTCGCCACCGCATCGATGATCTGCCGGCCGGACTCGCCCTGGTACCACTTGCGGGCGATGTCGTCCGCCCTCGACCGGTCGGTCACCTCGTCCGCGGACCGAGTGAGCCTGCCACGGGCGAGCGGGCTCCACGGGACCACTCCGATGCCCTGATCACGGCACAGGGGCAGCATCTCGCGCTCCTCCTCTCGGTAGAGAAGGTTGTACTGGTCCTGCATGGACACAAAACGTGTCCAGCCGTGCAGGTCTGCGAGGTGGAGCGCCTTGGCGAACTGCCAGGCCCACATCGACGACGCCCCGAGGTAGCGCACCTTGCCGGCCTTGACCAGATCGTGGAGCGCTTCGAGGGTCTCCTCCCACGGCGTCTCCGGATCGACCCGGTGAATCTGGTACAGATCGATGTAGTCGGTGCCCAGCCGTCGCAGGCTCGCGTCGACCTGCGTCATGATCGCTCCCCGCGAGAGCCCGCTGCCGTTGGGGCCGGGGCCCATCCGGGCGAACACCTTGGTCGCGATGACGACCCGGTCCCGCGGGACCATCGACAGCAGCGTGCGGCCGACGATCTCCTCGCTCGTACCCTCCGAGTACATGTTCGCCGTGTCGAAGAAGGTGATACCCGCGTCGAGTGCCTGCCGGAAGAACGGCTGGCTGGCGGTTTCGTCGAGCGACCACGGGTGCTGGCCGTCGCCGGAGGCCGGGTCCCCGTAGCTCATGCAGCCGAGGCAGATGCGGGACACCGTGAGACCGCTCGAGCCGAGTTTCGTGTACTCCATGAAAGTCCTGTTCTTGTCAGAAGAACGTGGGCAGGCGCGGCACGTAGGGTTCCTCGAGGGAACGGACCTCGTCGTCGGTGAGCCGGATGTCGAGCGCGGCGACGGCGTCGGCCAAGTGGTGCGGCTTGGTCGAGCCCACGATCGGCGCGGTGACCACGGGGTTCTTCAGCACCCATGCCATCGCGACGCGCGCCATGGGAACGCCGCGGGCCTCCGCGATCCGCTGCACGGCCTCGACGATGCCCTGGTCGGTGTCGAGGAAGAGGGGCCGGCCCTGGAAATCGACGCTGGGATTGCCCTCGGAACGGCGGGACGACTGCTCCCCCCACGGCCGGGTCACCCTTCCCGCTCCGAGAGGACTCCAGGGGATGCTTCCCACCCCCTGGTCGGCGAGCAGGCCGAACATCTCCCGCTCCTCCTCGCGGTGGATCAGGCTGTACTGGTCCTGCATGGACACGAACCGGGTCCACCCACGCGCCTGGGCGACGTGCTGCATCCTGGCGAACTGCCACGCCCACATCGACGAAGCACCGAGGTAACGGGCCTTGCCCGCCTTGACCACGTCGTGCAGGGTCTCCATCGTCTCCTCGATGGGAGTTCCGGGATCGAAGCGGTGGATCTGGTAGAGATCGATGTAGTCGGTATCCAACCGCGACAGTGATGCGTCGACCTGCTCGAGGATTGCCTTCCGGGACAGACCCGACCCGCCCGGTCCCTGGCGCATGGGCCAGAACACCTTGGTCGCGAGCACGACTTCCTCGCGCCGGGTGTACTTCTTCAGCGCGCGTCCGACGATCTCCTCCGAACTACCCGCGCCGTACACGTTCGCGGTGTCCCAGAAGGTGACGCCGAGCTCGACGGCCTGCTGGAAGATCGGCTCGGCGCCCTCGTCGTCGAGCGTCCAGGCCATCCTTTCCGAAGGGACGCCGAAACTCATGCAGCCGAGCGCGATCCGGCTGACTTTCAGTCCGGACGTGCCCAGACGCGTGTACTCCATGAACTACTCCTTCTTCGTGAATCCATTGTCGACAGTGGCCGGGGGCTCGGATGCGGCCATGTCGAGCAGCACCATCGCGTCGTACTCGGGAGTATCGGGCTCGGCGTGGTAGACGACGACATTCTGGCCCTGGGTGTCCGGCAGACGCATGGACTGGAATCCGAGAGTGAATTCGCCGACGTCGGGATGGCGGAACGTCTTGCGGCCGTGGGAGTGGCCCTTCACATCGTAACGCGCCCACAGGCGGGCGAACTCCGGGCTCTTGAGCAACAGTTCGCCCACAAGAGTGGTCAGATCGGGGGCATCGGGGTCGGTGCCCGCCAGAGCGCGGAGAAAGGCGACGCAACCGCGAAGCTGGTTGCCCCAGTCTGCGAACACCTCGCGGGCCGAGGGGTGCAGAAACAGGTAGCGGGCGACGTTGCGCTGCTTGACCGGCCAGCTCTCGATACCGGCGAGCAAGCGCAGGCCCCCGGGGTTGTGCGCCAGCAGGTCACCCGTACGGCTGACGACGTGCGCGGGGTGCGGCCGCATGCTCTCCAGCAGGAGCTCGACACCGGGTCGCACCACGCGGCCGGGCGCAGCCGGAGGCTCGGGCGAGGTCCGGGCGGCACGCACGGCCAGAATGCGCAGGTGCTCACTTTCCGTCTCCTCCAGCCGGAGGGCCGCGGCGAGAGCATCCACAACGGACGGACTGGGCCGGGTCTCCTTCCCGCGCTCGAGACGGTTGTAGTAGTCCATACTGATTCCGGCCAGGGTGGCCAGTTCCTCACGGCGTAGCCCAGGTGTGCGGCGCAGGCCCGAGCCCGCGGTAAGGCCGACCTCGGCAGGGGTCAGGCGGTTACGGCAGGCGCGCAGGAAGCACCCCAGCTCAGTGCCGCTGACGCGCTCGGAAGGGTTCATACCTTCGAGTGTGGCGGCGCTTTGACCTGCGTGGAAGGCACGTGGGGTGCCCCATCGCAGCACTGAACACCGATACCCGCCACAGCGCGGCCTTCCACCGGGCGCGGGCGGGCGGCACGCTGGCGACCGTGGAGAAACGCATACTGGGCAACAGTGGACTGGAAGTCTCGGCCGTCGGGCTCGGCTGCATGGGCATGACCGGCCGTCGTGGATCCGCCGACCGGCAGGAAATGATCTCGGTGATCCGTGCGGCGGTGGAGCGCGGCGTCACATTCTTCGACACCGCCGAGGCGTACGGCCCCTTCAGCAACGAAGAGCTCGTCGGCGAAGCCCTGGCACCGTTGCGGGAGAGCGTCGTCATCGCCACCAAATTCGGGTTCCGGTTCGACCCGGACGGCGGACCCGCGGGCCTGTCCAGTCGCCCGGAGCACATCGAGCAGGTCGCCGACGCGTCACTGCGACGGCTCGGCATCGACGCTATCGACCTGTTCTACCAGCACCGGGTCGATCCGGATGTGCCGATCGAGGACGTCGCCGGAGCGGTCAAGGACCTCATCCAGGCGGGCAAGGTGAAGCACTTCGGGCTGTCCGAAGCAGGAACCGGCACGATCCGCCGCGCGCACGCCGTCCAGCCGGTCACGGCCCTGCAGAGCGAGTACTCACTGTGGTGGCGCGAGCCGGAAGCCGAGATCCTCCCGACCCTGGAAGAACTCGGCATCGGCTTCGTCCCGTTCAGCCCGCTCGGCAAGGGATTCCTCACCGGCAGCATCAACGCGCCGCTGGACAGCTCGGACTTCCGCAACACCTTCCCGCGTTTCGCGCCGGAAGCGCTCGAGAACAACCTGGCCCTGGTCGAACTGCTGCAGACGGTTGCGAGGCGCAAGAACGTCACCCCTGCTCAGGTCGCGCTCGCTTGGCTGCTGGCCCAGAAGCCGTGGATCGTCCCGATCCCAGGCACCCGGCGGGTGGCGCGCGTCGAAGAGAACGTCGCCGCGGCGGCGGCCGATCTCACAGCTGACGACCTTCGTGAGATCGAGAGCGCCGCGGCGAAGATCGAGGTGCAAGGTGCCCGGTACCCCGAGCACCTTCAGCGACTCATCAACCGCTGACATTCACTCGACCAGGCGGAATTCCGAGCCGACCACTCGATCGGACGACCATCGGAGTAATGCCAGGCCCTCCCTCCCCGCTCCGCGGTTTCCTAGCCTGAAGGCATGGCCATGACATTCACGCTGAACAACGGGGTCACGATGCCGGCGCTGGGCTTCGGCGTCTTCCAGACCCCGCCCGACGAAACGGTCGCGGCCGTCGAGACCGCGCTGCGGACCGGCTACCGGCACATCGACACCGCTGCCGCCTACGGCAACGAACGTCAGGTCGGGGAAGCCGTCCGCCGGTCCGGGCTCGCCCGGTCCGAAATCTTCCTCGAAACCAAGATCTGGATCAGCGACTACGGCTACGACGCCACCCTGCACGCCTTCGACAAGAGCGCGGGCAAGCTGGGCGTCGAGCAGATCGACCTGCTGATCCTGCACCAGGCACTGCCCGGCCGCTTCGAGCTCACCGTCGACGCGTACCGCGCGCTGGAAACCCTCCTCGGCGACGGGCGGGTGCGCGCCATCGGCGTCAGCAACTTCATGCGCGAGCACCTGGACAAGCTGCGCAAGGAAACGTCGGTGGTCCCGGCCGTCAACCAGATCGAGATCCACCCGTACTTCACCCAGCCCGACGTGCTGGCCGCCGACGCCGAGCACGGGATCCTGTCGCAGGCGTGGTCACCGATCGGCGGCATCACCTTCTACCGCGACAGCGGGCACACCAGCACCCTCGAGGACGCGACCATCGCCCGGATCGCCCAGGAACACGGCAAGTCCCCGGCCCAGGTGATGCTCCGCTGGGGCATGCAGCACGGACGCTCGCTGATCCCGAAGTCGACGAACCCCCAGCGGATCGCCGAGAACTTCGACGTCTTCGACTTCGAGCTGACCACCGAAGAGCTCGCCGCGATCGACGCCCTCGACACGGGGGTGCGCGGCGGCCCCGACCCCGAAGCCGTCACGCTGGAAACGTTCGGGCTGAACATCCCCGAAGCCTGAGCGACGGTGCTGGGGAGCCGCGTCTCCCCAGCACCGTCGTCGCCGCCGACGACGATCCGGAGCGTCCGGGGAGGCCCGGCTCTTCAGGGTAATGACAGGGCCTCCTTCATCCGCCGCAAGCACTTACGCTGGTCTCATGACGCAGCTCGACCACCGCGCCGAGGTCCGC
This sequence comes from Amycolatopsis sp. lyj-109, assembly GCF_046548995.1. NCBI lineage: Bacteria > Bacillati > Actinomycetota > Actinomycetes > Pseudonocardiales > Pseudonocardiaceae > Amycolatopsis > Amycolatopsis sp. lyj-109. The sequence goes on along the minus strand of NZ_JAJPWR010000009.1, from coordinate 279,277 downwards.
GAGTTCCTCAGCTCGCGGCGGGCACGGATCACACCCGACCAGGCCGGGCTCCCCGCGTACGGCGGGAACCGCCGGGTCAAGGGACTACGCCGCGAAGAAGTCGCGATGCTCGCCGGCGTGTCCGTGGACTACTACGTCCGCATGGAACGCGGCAACCTCTCCGGCACCTCCGAGAGCGTGCTCGACGCGCTCTCCACCGCGCTGCGGCTCGACGAGGCCGAACGTGATCACCTCTACGCCCTCGCCCGCGCCGCCGACCCCCCTCGGCGCCGGCGCCGAGGGGGGTCGCCGACCACCGTGCGGCCCGCCATCCACCAGGTCCTCGACGCGATCGGCGACGCTCCCGCCTGGGTCCGCAATGGACGCCACGACATCATCGCCATGAACCGCCTCGCCCGCGCGCTTTACGCGCCCATCCTCGCCGACCCACGCCGGCCCGCGAACACCACGCGGTTCATCTACCTCGACCCCGCGGCACCGGACTTCTTCGTCGACTGGGACCGCGTCGCCGCCGACGCGGCCGCGATGCTCCGCCTGGAAGCGGGCCGCAACCCGCACGACTCGGCGCTGGTCGAACTCATCGGCGAGCTCTCGACCCGCAGCGAGTTGTTCCGGCAACGGTGGGCCTCCCACGACGTCCAGTTTCACCGCAGCGGCCGGAAACGGCTCCGGCACCCCGTCGTGGGCCAGCTCGACCTGGACTTCGAATCCATGGACCTGCCCTCCGAACCCGGCCTGCGCCTCAACGTCTACACCGCACCCGCGGACAGCCCGACGGCGGACGGGCTGAAGATGCTGGCCAGCTGGGCCGCGACCCAGGAACTGGCCCAGGAGTCACCCGCGCCGACCGACCGGTTCTGACCGCTCCGGGCTTTACGTCAAGATTTGCTTCTTGTTCGCCGTGAGGTGCCCTGTCGCACAACTGAACGTCGCTCCCTTGTACAACGCGGCCTGTCACGCGGCTCGCGGGACCGCCAGGCTCGGTGTGCCCGGCCACCGAGGCCGCAGCGGCGGTCCACAACGATTCGCCGACCTATCGTCCACTGAGGAGGAACGTCGTGACTGGCGCGACCACGAGACGCCGATGGGGAAAGGTGTTCGCCGCAGCAGTGCTGATCGCGTCGACATCCACGGCCGGCCCGGGAACCGCTCTGGCCGTCCAGCGCCCGATCGTGACCGATGTCCGGACTGTCCAGGCGTTCGACTTCAGCGCGGGCCAGTCCCCCGAGAACATCACCGTCGATCCGGACGGCTCACTGACCGTCTCGATGCTGGGCAGCCCGGCCGGTCAACGGCCGCAGCTGCTGAGGATCGGTCCGGGTGCCCGGCGCACGGTGCTCGTGACCGGGCAGCAAGGCGACACTATCACCGGTAACACGCGCGGTGACGACGGGACCGTCTACTACAACGTGTGGTCCCCGGACCCGTCCCGCACCGGCATCTGGCGGATCACGGGCGACCATCCCCCACGCCGTATCGTCGCGCTGCCCGCCGACGGACTGCCCAACGGCCTGGCGATCGATCCCGCCGGACGCACCCTCTACGTCAGTGACAGCACGAAGGCCATTGTGTGGACCGCTCCCGCGAGCGGCGGACCAGCGAGCAGCTGGCTGGCTGATCGGGCGCTCGCGCCGACGCCGTCCACGTCCTTCGGTGCCAACGGGCTCCGCTTCCACGCAGGTGCCGTGTGGGTCGCCAACCTGAGCCAGGGCACCTTGCTGCGGATTCCGGTCACCACGGCCGGGACAGCCGGACCGATCCACGTCGTCAGCGACGACGTGGAGGGCATCGACGACTTCAACTTCCTCAACAGCCGATCTGACGTGGTGTTCGCTGCGTTGAACGGGCCGAACCAGATCGTCGTCGTCCACCCCGACGGAACACGCAGCACGGTGCTGACCGCTTCGGACGGCCTCGCCTCGCCCACCGCCACCGCGGTCAGGGGCCGATCGCTGTACATCACCAACGGCGGGCTGGCCGAACCCCACGACGCGAAACTGCTGCGCGGAACCATCGACATCGCCGCCCTGCTCACCCCACCGAACTGACCGCTCGTCGTGAACACCTCGGCACCGCACCTCCAGGAGATGAACCCTTGCTCGGTCTCGAACTCGTCGTGATCCTGGGGGCCGCGGTGCTGCTGTGCCACCTCGCGGGCCAACGTCTCCGGATCGCGCCGCATGTCCTGTTGCTGGTCGCGGGGGTGCTGCTGGGGTTGGTCCCGGCGTTGCGGCAGGTGCACCTGCCGCCCGAGACGGTGCTGCTGCTGTTCCTCCCGGCGCTGCTGTACTGGGAGAGCCTGACCACCTCGCTACGGGAGCTGCGCCGGGACCTGCGTGGCGTCGTCCTCATGAGCACCGTGCTGGTGATCGTCACGGCGGGAGCCGTGGCCGCGGCCGTGCACGCTCTGGGGATGCCGTGGGGACCGGCGTGGGTGCTCGGCGCCGCCGTCGCGCCGACCGATGCGACGGCGGTGGGGGTGGTGGCACGGCTGCTGCCACGCCGCGCCCTCACCCTGCTGCGCGCCGAGAGCCTGATCAACGACGGCACCGCGCTGGTCGTCTACAGCCTCGCCGTTGGCATCACCCTCGGCGACGAACACTTCAGCCTGCCGCACGTCGGCGGGCAGTTCCTGCTTTCCTACGGCGCCGGAGCGCTGGCCGGAGTGGTGATCGCGTGGCTGGGTGCGTGGGTACGCCGCCGCCTGGACGACCCACTGCTGGAGAACGTGGCCATCGTGCTGATCCCGTTCAGCGCGTTCCTGCTCGCCGAGGCCGTCCACGCCTCCGGTGTGCTGGCGGTCGTGGTGTGCGGGCTGATCATGAGCCAGGCCGGCCCGCGCGTCGGAAACGCCCATGCGCGCCAGCAGACGCAGGCGTTCTGGTCGCTGGCCACGTTCCTGCTCAACGGCGCCTTGTTCGTTCTGGTCGGGCTGGAATCCCAGTCGGCGTTCCGCGGCTTGACCGGTACCGATCGCACCGATGCCCTGATCGCCGTCGGCGTCGTCTGTGCGGTCCTCGTCGTCGTGCGCCTGGTGTTCCAGTTCACCGCGGTGTACCTGATCCGGCTGATCGACCGGCGACCCCAGCAGCGCCTGCGGCGGATGAGCCACCGAGCCCGGGTGGCAGGCGCGCTGTCCGGTTTCCGGGGCGCGGTCTCGCTCGCGCTGGCTCTCGCGGTGCCGGAGGTGCTCGGTTCCGGTGCGGCGTTCCCCGGCCGTGAAATGATCATCTTCGTCACGTCCGGGGTCATCCTGGTCACCCTCGTCGTGCAGGCGCTGGTTCTGCCCGGCGTGCTGCGGTGGGCACGGCTCCCCCACGACACCGGGGTCGAGCGGGAACGCCACCTCGCCGAAACCCTCGCCACCGAAGATGCACTCACCGCGCTCCCCCACGTCAGCGCCGAGCTGGGCACCGACCAGGAGGTGACGGACCGGCTCCGCGACGAGTTCGAGGAACGGTTGCGGGTGCTCCGCGCCCGGGCGCCCGAAGCCGACGGCATGGTGGACGAGCCGGCGCTGCGGCACGACCAGCACTACGCCGCGCTTCGCCTCGCACTGCTCGCCCGCAAGCGGGCCACCGTGACCCGGCTGCGCGACGAGAACCGCATCGACGACACCGTGCTCCGCCAGATCCAAACCAGACTCGACATCGAGGAGGTTCGCCTGTCCCATCGCGAGACTGTCGAGTGAACAGAGCGGGCCCTTACTGCGGAGACGGGGGAGAAAACGCCTCCAGGCCGGTCAGCTCGGCCGAACGTTCCCACAGTTGCCGGGCCAGGTGCTGGTCACGGGCCTGGGGGTTGCGGGGGTCCTCGTGCTTGAGCCGGTGGAAGTAGGCACCGTTCGCCGGACGTGGGTCGGCGCTGGTGGCCAGCCACAGCAGCGGATCGGCTCCCTGCGCCGGCGTTCGCAGGGCAACCTGGAAAGCCTTGCCCAACGGGGACTTCATCAACTTCTGTTGCCACGCGTTGTCCCGGGTCACCTCGGTGGCGACTGCTCCGGGATGGAAAGCCGCCGTGGTGATGGCCGTGCCTCGCACGCGGTGCGCGAGTTCCCGCGTGAACAGAATAGTGGCGAGTTTCGAGGTCCCGTACACCCGGAGGTTGTGATAGTTGCCCTCGGCGCTATCCAGATCATCCAGGTCGAGGTGCCGCTTGCGGTACTGCGAACTGCCGGTGTTGATCACCCGCGCGTCCGTGGCCTCGGCCAGCCGGTCGAGCAGGAGATTGGTCAGCAGGAACGGCGCCAGGTGGTTGACCTGGAACGTCATTTCGTGGCCGTCGGCGCTGGTCTTGCGGCTGCCGAAGATGGCGCCCGCGTTGTTGGCCAGGACGTCGATCCGCTCGTAGGCCGTCAGCAGGTCCGCGGCGAGCCGGCGCACGTCGTCCAGCGATCCGTAGTCCACCAGGTGTGCCCGGCCGCCGACCGCGGCCGCGACCGCCGCCGTCTTCTCGGGCGAGCGGCCCACCACCGCCACGGTGGCGCCCAGCTCGGCGAACCGATGTGCTGCCGCTTCGCCGATTCCGGCGCTGGCGCCGGTGATCACCACTGTCTTGCCACGCAGGTCCCGCACCGAATCGTGGGTCATGATCTTCTCTCTCCGTTTCTGTCAGGTTCGCGGGTCACAGGCCGGGCGCGTCGACGAATCCGCCCGCGGGGCCACGGACAGCGCTGTCGACGAGTTCCCGCACCCGGTCGGCGGGCACCGTCGTTCCCGGGGTTGCCAGCAACCAGCGGAAGGTCTCTTCGCCGCTCATCCCCTCGGGCCGACCCGCCGGGAAGTACGGCTGGACGTAGCCCGGGGCATCCGGTTCGCTCCGCCAGCTCTCGGCGAGGGTGCCGATGTCCACCGCGTCATAGCCGAGGGCGTCCAGTAGCCGAGTCGCTTCGGCCTTCGCGACCGGGTCGTCGCCCGCGATGGGCAGCGCGCTGCGGTCCGGAGCCCCGGCGGACCTGGCCAGGTCGAGCAGGTGGAAGTAGCTGATGTTGTTGAACGCCTTGATGACCCGGGAGCCGGCCAGGTGCCGCTGCACCAACGCGCTGGAGGTCAGCTCGTTCGTGTCCAGCTCGGCGATGCGGCCGTCGCGCTGCGGGTAGTAGTTCATCGTGTCGAGCACGGTCTTTCCCGCCAGCGCGGACGCGGGAAGCTCGCCGTAGGCGTGCAGCGGAATGGTGGCCACGACCAGGTCGCCGGCCTCGGCCGCCTCGGCGGGGGTTGCCGCACGGGCCCTCGGACCGAGTTCGGCGACGAGATCGGCGAGGGTTTCCGGGCCGCGGGAATTGCTCAGCACGACCTCCAGACCGGCGGCCACCGCAAGGCGGGCCAGCGTGCCGCCGATCCGGCCGGAGCCGAGCAGGCCCAGGCTTGCGGTCATGGACGCGCTCCTTCTGATCATCCGTTAAGTGACAGCTGACTGTCACTTATGTTCGGTCGCGAACGTAGCCAACGACAACGAGCGGCAGTTGCGCGCAGACGCCGCGGGCAACGTCGAGCGCATCCTGCGTGCCGCGCGCGAGGTCTTCGCCGACCTCGGGCCGGACGCGCCGCTCACGGACATCGCCCGCCGCGCCGACGTCGGCATCAGAACGCTCTACCGCCACTTCCCGAACAAGGGAGACCTCGTCCGGGCCGCGCTCGAACAGGGCTTCGCCGAAGAGCTCGGCCCCACCATCAAGCAGGCGCTCAGCGATGACGACCCCAGGAACGGCCTTCGGGTCGTCATGGAGACGACGTTGTCCATGATGGTCCGCGAGCGCAACACCCTGGCCGCGGCCAAGGACTCCGGCGCCCTCACCGCCGAAGTTGCCGTCCCGTTCCTCGACTCGTTGACCTTGCTCGCCAGCCGGGGCCAGCAAGCCGGCCTCATCCGGGACGATCTCGTCCCCGGGGACCTCCACCGGATCATGGGAATGCTCTCCGGCGTGCTCTGGAGCATGGATCCGGAGGAAGACAGCTGGCGGCGCTACGTCGCGCTCATCCTGGACGCCCTGTCCCCCGTCGGAGCGAGCCCCCTCCCTGCCGCCTGGCCCCTCGACGAGGCGCCGCGGCCCTGCAGCTGGACCAGCTGATCAGCCACCCGTGAGCGAGAGCTGTCCCGCACGCAGGGCCGCGATCACGCCACCGTCGGCCAGGACATCCGCACCGGTGATGAAACCGGCATTCGGACCGAGCAGGAACGCCGCCAGGTGAGCGACTTCGTCGGGAGTGCCGACCCGCTGGGCAGCGCACGTCTCGACCATCCGCCGATACCCCTCCGCAGCGGGACCGGACATCTCATCCCGGGCCAGCGGAGTCAGGATGATGCCGGGGCTGATGCAGTTGATCCGGGCGCCGCGCTTGCCCCACGCCACCGCTTCCGCCTGCACCCGCAGCGCGTTCGCCCGCTTCGACAGGCCGTAGGCAGCACCGCTGTCACCCACCGTCTCCGGTGCGAGGGCCGGCAGTGCCAGCAGGTCACCCGCCGGGGTGTTCGCGAGCGCCTGCTCGACATCGGGTGCGTACGGGGAGAACATGTGTCCCGCCATGCTCGAAATCACCACTCCGGCACCACCGGGCGCGACGACCCGGGCGAACTCGTCCAGCACCAGCGCGGTGCCGAGCAGGTCGACGTGCAGGATCCGCTCAGTGCTCGCCTGCACCGGCGACACCCCGGCCGTGTGCACCACATGGGTGACCGGACCGAGTTCGGCGGCGCCGTCGGCGAGGGCGGCGACCGAGCCGTGGTCGGACACATCGGTGGTCCGGGTGACCACCTCGTGGCCCTGGTCGCGAAGCTGCTCGGCGGCGGTCTCCAGTGTCTTGTCATTGAGATCGGCCAGAAGTACGGTCTGGCCGCTGCCCACGTGACGGGCGATCGCCAAACCGATGCTGCCCGCGCCGATGACGACCGTTACGCCGTTGTTCATTCGTTCTCCCTGATCTCGAACGTACTGCGCCGGCAACCTGCACGCGCGGCGGATAGCCTGATTGAGGCCGTGCTAATCCAGCTTCGCGGCAGAGTGCCGGACGTGGCAGGACGAGCTGTGCCAGGGCACAACGTTCCACGGAGTGACGGGGCACCCCAGGCAAACGGATCGGCGTTCAGTCCCGCCTTCAGATCTCCAGGTGTACCCTTCGCCACCGTCTCGTCGACGAGCTGCTCGGCCATCGCCGCCATGCCCGGCCGCAACGCATTCCTCCGCTTGGCGGTGAACCACTTGCCGAACCGCGGAGCGGACAGGACGCTCTTGACGTCGTCGTAGCGGGTGATCAGGGCGGCCTCGTCCCCACTGGCCAGCGCCCCATGCGCGATCGGTCACTTCGCCCGGATGTGCGCTATCGGTTCGTGATCGACACCGCGTGCCGTTTAGCTCATTTCGGCACCGTTACGCGGTCGTCATCCCCGTCGCAAGCGTCTCACTCTCGCCCCCTTTTCGCAGGTCACAGCCGGGTTGCGAAACACAGTGGACGTAACACCCACCTTTGTGCCCGCGACCCTGACATTGTCCTATGCGGCCATAGCCGGAACAGGGAGGCCTCACGGTGAAGCTCAAGGAACTGCGTGCGGCGACCGAGTTTCTGGTCGCGTCGGGAGAGATTGCCAAGATCCGGCTGGCGGTGTGCGACACCGACGGCTCCCCCGTATCCCGCGCCAAGCTCGCCGCATTGCGGGGGCCATTGGCGAAGCCGATGGTTTCCCTGGCTCGACATCAACTGAAAGAAGCCCAGAACGTGACCATCGACGTCATCGCTGCAGATGGCGAAATGACTTTGAGGGTGTACGCCTACGGACGGCTGGACTTCACTTCCGTGCGGGGGCGTCCGAGCGGTGGCCAGTTCGAGGTGAAGATGCTCGACCTGGTGCGTTCGCTGGTCGAGGAGATCGAGCGGGCCGGCTTGGAGGAGCTGAAGAATCCGATCGGAGCCACTGCCTGCTGGGAGCCGGGGGCCGGGCTGGAAATGGGCGAGGTCGATCCGGTGATTTCCACGGACGTGGCGGCGATCGACCGTCGGGTTCGACGGCTCGACAAACGGCGGAAGTTGATGCGGAAGGCGGCAGGGATTCTAGCTCTCACGAGTCTCATGTCGTTCGCTTTCAGCGTCCTTCTGTTCGTTCGGTACCATTTGGACAGCACGTGGCTGCTGAGCCTGTTGTACTCGGTGATCTTCGCGGGAATGGGGGCGTGGGCGCGGTTCGAGGCGGTCGATGCCTTCAAGGACATCGAGGCCGTGCGGGGACAGCAAGACCTGGAACAGATGCTGTCCACTGCCGTTCTCGAGCGGCGAGCGATGAAGCTCTTCCAGGTACACAGCCAGCAACTGAGACGCTATTACGACCAGGCGCTGCGACAGCGCGGCATCATCTTCCTCACCGGGATATTCTGCATTTTGGCCGGTTTCGCGGTGGTCGGTGTCGCGTTCGCCTTGCTGAAGTCGGCGACTCCGGCAAGCTCGTTGGAGAAGATCCTCATCGCGACGCTGGGCGCGATCGGCGGGATTCTCGGAAACTTCATCGCGGTGGTGTACCTTCGAATGTTCACGGAGACCATCAAGTCGATCGGCACCTTCCACGACCGCTTGGTGGCAACCCACCACCTGCATTTCGCCAATTTCCTGATCTCGAAGGTCAAACTCGACACCGATCGCGACGCCGCCCTTAGCCTGCTCTCGCGACTGGCCGCCCAGGAGGTGCTGGCCGGGAACGTCTCCGGCGCCGGTACCAGTGGCAACGGAAGCACTCCCGAGGTCGTCGTCCCGGCCCAACGTTGAGACCCGGTCACCCATGGGCGACGACGGTCGACCACGGTCTCGGTCACATCCCCGGGTCCTCGGACGTCGTACCCGAGCGCGGCGGCGCTTCGCGGACGTGGGTGAGCGCGTGCCGCAGGTCGCGGCCGAGGTCGGCGACCGAGCCGGGGAGGCGCTGCAAGACGGCGTGGAGCGACATAGCGGCGCGCTGCGCGTCCCCGGCGTCGAGCGGGACGCCGGGGAAGTACGTCCGCAGCACCTTGGTCACGGCGGCCCATACGGCTGGGTCACGGCGAAGCTCCCGCAACGGTGTGTCCATCGTGAGCTCGGCCGGCCTGCCGTATCCCGCGGGGAGGGGATAACGCCAGGAATGCGTTCCCGGGCCGGCTTCTCAGCACGGACCTGGAGATCGCCCACGCGGCCAAGGCTGTCACGCAGTGGGCGGCGCAGTCGGTGACCGCCGTGTGCGCCTTCAACGACGAGACCGCGATCGCGGTGCTGGCAGGCATGCGCGAACTCGGCCTCACCGCGCCCGAGAACCTCGCCATCATCGGCGCCGACGACATCCCCACCGCCCGGTTGACGGCCCCACCGCTCACGACCGTCTGCTTCGATCTCGACGAAGCGGGCCGGCAACGGGCCGAAGCCGTCGTGGCCCGCCTGTCGGGCAAAGCGCCTGGTCACCGCCGCGAGCCCGGCCCAGCCCGCACACACCACCGCGGCGGACCCGCTCTCCTGCACAACGCCGCCCTTCGGCACGTCCGCCATCGGCTTCCTCACCCGCCCTGATCGGCGCATTCGGCGTCGCGGCCTGGGCGTTCGTCTTCGCCCTGCTAGACACACGGAGCTTCGGGCTCACCGTGCTGTCCATCGTCCCGGTCGGCACCTACCAGGAGACCCGCAGCCGCGATCTGGCCGCGGACGACGGCCTGGGTGCCGAAGCGGGCAAGTCGTGAGCGGTCACCGCTTCCGGTCTGCCCCGGCGTCGTCACTTCGCCAGGGCGACAGTTTCTGGTCAGCCGCCCAGGAGGCGAGCAGGCGCAAGCCGTCGTGGGAGGGAGTGCCGGCTTCGGCGGTCCAGACGACGAGTTGCTGGTCGGGGTCGGTGCTCGCGGTGAGGGTGTCCCAGTCCAGGGTCAGCGCGCCCGCAACGGGGTGGTGGAGGGTCTTGGTGCCGACGCCGAGGGTCGCGACGTGGCGGGCGGCCCACCACTCGCGGAACTGCTCGTCCTGCACTGACAGCTCGCCGACGAGAGCCGCCAGCCGAGGGTCGTCGGGGTACTTGGCCGCCTCCATCCGGAGCTGCGCGACGCAGGTGCGGGCAACGGTCTCCCAGTGCTGGTACAACGTCCGCATGGCCGGATCGGTGAACACGATGCGCACGTAATTCCGGTGCTTCTCAGGAATCCGGCCGAAATCGGTGACCAGGGCGGCAGCCAGGGAATTCCAGGCGATGACGTCCATCCGGCGCCCCATCACGATGGCCGGGGTGGCGGTGAGGTCCTCCATGAGCCGCCTCAACGGCGGCTGGACTTTCTGCCGGGTACGCCTCGGTGATCGGGTGGGAGTTTTACCGGCCAGGCTGAAGAGGTACTTCTTCTGGTCGTCATCCAGCTGCAGGACTCGCGCGAGGGTCGACAGGACGGGAGCCGATGCCTGCATGCGACCTTGTTCCAGTCGGGTGTAGTAGTCGGTGCTGATCGAGGTGAGCTGGGCGACTTCCTCCCGCCGCAGCCCCCGGACACGCCGCTTGCCCGTCTCGGCCAAGCCGACGTCGCGGGGGCTGAGCTCGGCCCGGCGGGCCTTGAGGAACTCCCCGAGTTCATTCATGTGGGCGTTGCTGCTCATGAGCTTCATTCTCCCCCCTTCGCCGCCCGCAGGAGGGGAGGAGAGTTTTCTCCCAGGATGTCGTTCTCCCGGGAATGAATTCTCCCTTTGCGGCTCACCCGCAGGAGTGTCACGCTCGAAGCGTGGTGGTCAGGGCAAAACCGGAATCACCCTCATCTACCTGGTGAATGAACAAGGGAGCACGTCATGGCCGAAGAACAGTCCGCCGCGCAGAAGGCCATCGGCGACGTGGCGCCCAAGCTCGCCGACCTCACCGATCAGGTGCTCTTCGGTGACGTCTGGGAGCGCCCCGGGCTCTCCCCGCGCGACCGCAGCCTGATCACGGTGACCGCTCTGGTCGCCCTGTACCGCAGCGAGCAGCTCGGCTTCCACCTGAAGCTGGCGCTGGACAACGGGCTGACCGAAGACGAGCTGAGCGAAGCGATCACCCACCTGGCCTTCTACGCGGGCTGGCCCAACGCGATGGGTGCGGCGGGTCAGCTCAAGAACATCCTCGCCGGCACCGACTGACCACCGAATCCGTACACCGACCGGCCCGCACCAAGGCCTGTCACCCCGAGGAGCTGCACATTTCATGAGCAAGGTCTTCTTCATCACCGGCGCTGGGCGTGGCCTGGGCACTGACATCGCCCGAGCGGCGCTGGCCGCCGGCCACCAGGTCGTGGCCACCGGGCGCAATCCGGCGAACGTCCTCGAGGCGTTGGGCGGCGAGCAGGACAACCTGCTGGCCGCCGCCCTGGACATCACCGACCTGGACGCCGCCTACACCTCCGTCGACGCCGCCGTGGCGCGGTTCGGCCGCATCGACGTCCTGATCAACAACGCTCCACGTTCCAGGCCGGCTACTTCGAGGAGATCTCCCCTCAGCAGATGCGCCGGCAGATCGAGACGAACCTCTTCGGTCCGATGAACGTCACGCGAGCGGTCCTGCCCGTCCTGCGTGCACAGCGGTCCGGTCACGTCATGACGATCTCGTCGATCGCCGGGCTGGTGGGCCAGGAGTTCTGCGTCGCCTACGCCACCGCCAAGTTCGGTGTCGAAGGCTGGATGGAGTCCCTGCGCTACGACGTCGATCCCTACGGCATCCGCACCACGATCGTGGAACCCGGATTCTTCCGCACCGAACTGCTGGTGGAAGCGTCCACCAGCTGGGCCGAGAGCTCGATCGACGACTACGCCGAGCGCACCGCCACCACCAGGCAGATGTAGCAGTCGATGAACGGCAAGCAGGCGGGCGACCCGGCCAAGCTGGCCGATGCCCTGCTCAGAGTCGCCGACCAGGCGGAACCGCCGCGGCGGTTCGTCGCCGGCTCCGACGCCATCCCGACCGCCGAAGCCAAGGGCCAGGAGATCACCGAACAGGCTCGTGCCTCGCGTGAACTCGGCATGGACCTGGCGCACGACGACGACGCCTGACCCACCACTACCGACAAGGAGCAATCCGCATGGAGTTCGTCCGGCCCCCCGGCACCACCAAGGCCCCGGCCGACTGGTTCACCGGTGACGTCTGGTTCGACGTGATCTACGCCGGCCAGGAGCCTTCCCGCATGCGTACCAACATGGTCCGCTTCGCCCCCGGCGCGCGGACCGCCTGGCACCACCACGTCCTGGGGCAGACCCTGCACGTCGTGTCGGGCACCGCACTGATCGGCACCCGCGACGGCACGATCTTCGAGGCCCACCCGGGCGAGACGGTCACCTGCCCGCCCGGCGAGGAGCACTGGCACGGGGCGACCCCCGACCGGTTCATGCAGCACCTGGCCCTGTGGGAAGGCAGCGGCACCGACGCGCCCGAGACGACGTGGCTGGAGCACGTGACCGACGAGCAGTACACCGGCCCGCGCACCCGCAACCACTGAGAGGAACACCATGCCCGCGACGATGACGGCATTGTTCGGTGGTTCCGGCCCCGGCTGGGTGCGACGTGAGGTGCCCGTGCCGGAACCGGGTCCCGGTGAGGTGCTGGTAAGAGCCCGCGCCGGAGCCCTGAACAACGCCGACGCGTCGATGTTGGCCGCAGCCGACCCGACGACCGGCGGCACGGGCGAGACGTATCAGGCCGGTTTCGAGTTCGCCGGCGAGGTCGCGGGCGTCGGTGCGGGCGTGCGCGGCCTCGTGACTGGGCAACGGGTGATGGGCACGACGCCCGGCAACTTTGCCCAGTACGTTCTCACCGACCACCGGCACGTGCTGCCGGTGCCCGACGGCCTCGCGCTCGAGGAGGCGTGTGCGTTGCCCACCGGCCTGCTCACCGAGCACGGCGCGCTCATGGCCGGCGGTTTCACGCCCGGGATGTCGGTACTGATCACCGGCGCCACGTCCAGCATCGGCTTGATCGGCGTCCAGATCGCCAAGACCCTCGGCGCGGCAGGGATCATCGCCACGACGCGGTCCACCGGCAAACGAGACCTGTTGAAGCGAGCCGGAGCAGACACGGTCGTCATCACCGGCGGGAACGACTTGACCGCGGCGGTGCTGGACGCGACCGGTGGTCAGGGCGCCGACGTGGTCCTGGACCACGTCGGCGGGCAGACCTTCGCCGATTGCCTGCGCGCCACGCGCATCGACGGTGCGGTGGTCAACATCGGCCGGCTGGATACCGCGCGGTCGTCCATCGATCTGGATGCGCTGTCCTATCGGCACCTGCGGCTGCGCGGGGTGTCCTTCGGCTTCACCCGGGCCGCGGAACTCGGCGCGGTCATCGCGAACGCCGGCGACCAACTGCTCCCCGCGGTCGCCGACGGCCGCATCCGGCCGCTCATCGACACCACCCTGTCCTTCGATGCCGCCGACGAGGCAGCCGAGCGACTCCGTTCCCACCGAGCTCACGGCAAGATCGTCCTGTCCGTGCCCTGAGCGGCACCGACCCTGCTCGCTCGCCCGCGCCTGGTGGCACGGGCGAGCAGCCGCGGATCATCGGTCGATCATCTGCATCTGGGCTTCGTTGTGGTGCTCCCCCGCGGGCGGGGTCAGATTGTTGAGCTTTTCGAGCTGTCCGGCGGTCAGCTCGACGCGATCGGCGGCAGTGTTCTCCTCGACGCGGGAAACCCGTTTCGTGCCGGGGATCGGGGCGATGTCGTCACCCTGCGCCAGCAGCCAGGCCAGGGCGACCTGTGCCGGCGTGGCACCGACCTCGGCGGCGACGGCCTGGACCTCATCGGCGATAGCCAGGTTGCGCTCGAAGTTTTCACCGGTGAAACGCGGGTTGGTCGCACGGAAGTCGTCGGCGTCGAACTGATCGGTCGAGCGGATCGTCCCGGTCAGGAAGCCGTGTCCCAGCGGCGAATACGGCACGAACCCGATGCGCAGCTCGCGAAGCAGCGGCAGCACCTCCGGCTCCGGCTCCGGGTCACGGGTCCACAGCGAGTACTCCGACTGCAGCGCGGTGATGGGGTGCACGGCGTGGGCCCGGCGGATCGTGTCGACCCCGGCCTCGGAGAGCCCGATGTGCCGGACCTTGCCCTCGGCCACCAGCTCGGCCACCGCGCCGATGGTGTCCTCGATGGGCGTGTTCGGATCGACGCGGTGCTGGTAGTACAGGTCGATGTGGTCGGTGCCCAAGCGCCGCAGCGATCCTTCGACGGCGGTGCGGATGTTGGCCGGGCTGCTGTCGAGCTTCCACGGACCGTCACCGGTGTGGGAGACCAGGCCGTACTTGGTGGCCAGCACCACCTCGTCGCGGTGGCCCTTGAGCGCGCGTCCGACGAGTTCCTCGTTGACGTAGGGCCCGTAGATCTCGGCCGTGTCGATGAGGGTGACACCCAGTTCGAGCGCGCGGTGGATCGTGCGAATGGACTCGGCGTCGTCGCTGCCGGCTCCGGTGTACCCGTGGGACATGCCCATCGCGCCCAGGCCGATGCGGGAAACATCGAGATCCCTCAGTTTGCTGTGCTTCACGATTGCTCCTTCGCGTTCAGGGTCGGATGAGGACCTTCAGCGCTTCGCGGTCGGCCATCGCGCGGTAACCCTCGGGCACCTCTTCGATGCTCACGGTCCGGTCGAACACCTTGCCCGGCTCGATCTTGCCGTCGAGGATGTCGGGCAGCAGCTCCTCGATGTAGGCGCGGGCCGGCGCCGCCCCACCGGTCACGGTGAGGTTCTTCATCATCGAGTCGAAGCCCATCGGGACGTGCGTGTACTGCGACACGCCGAGCCTGCTGACGACGCCGCCGTCGCGGACGACACCCAGCGCCATCCCCAGCGACTGTTCGGTGCCGACACATTCGACGACCGCGTGCGTACCGTCTCCGCGAGTCAGCTCTCGCACCTTCTCGATGCCCTCTTCGCCGCGCTCGGCCACGACGTCGGTGGCACCGAACTCACGGCCGAGGTCGGTGCGCACCTTGTGGCGGCCCATGAGCACGATGCGCTCGGCACCGAGGCGCTTCGCGGCCAGCACCGCCGAAAGCCCCACCGCGCCGTCACCGACCACCGTCACCGACTTGCCCGGGCCGACCCGGGAGGTCACCACACCGTGGTGGCCGGTGCAGAAGACGTCCGACAGCGTCAGCAGCGACGGCAGCAGCTCGGAGTCCTCGCCGACGGGCAGCTTCACCAGCGTGCCCTGGGCCTGCGGCACCCGCACCGCTTCGCCCTGGCCACCATCCACATCGGACGCACCCCACTGGCCGCCGTGGCGGCAGGATGTGTGCAGGCCCTCGGAGCAGAAGTCGCAGGTGTTGTCGGCCCACACGAACGGCGCGACCACCACGTCCCCTGACTTCAGTCCGGACACGTCCGCGCCGACGCTCTCCACGACACCGAGGAACTCGTGCCCCATGCGCCTGCCTTCGGTTGAGGCGGGCATGGATCCGTACGGCCACAAGTCGCTGCCGCAAACGCAGGAACGCAGCACCCGCACCACCGCATCGGTGTCCTCGATCAGCTTGGCGTCGGGTACGTTCTCCACCCGCACGTCACCGGCGCCGTACATGATGGTTGCCCGCATGAGTTTCCTTCCTTCGTGAGTGTTTCGGAGCCGGAACGGCCGGCCGTTCGTGAGCGGCATTCATGTCCGATACCGTCGCCGACGACCTACGGCCTACCCCGTGTGCTAGCAAGGAAACACCGCACGCTGCAGCCGTGGGAGGGTCTGCTCACCGGGGTAATGACAGACCCCCCACTTACGGGTGAGTGCTCGTAGCCTCCGCAGCCGAAGATCTCACTCTTTCGTGGGGAGTACTGCTCCCCTTCCAGCAGTTCGAGCATTCGCGGCAGGCGTCGAACATGCAGCCGATGCCGATCCGGTGCTCGGTCACCTCGCTGCTGATTTCGATGACGACGCCAACGATCTCGTGGCCAGGGACGAGCGGGCCGACCGGCAGCGGACCAGCGTCCAGCGGCTTCGACCACTCCGTAGGCGTCGACCGTGGTCGTCACGATTCCTCTCCTCTGGTGGTTCGACGTGGTGTTCTTGACTGGTCAGACCAAAGCGACGCGCTTGAGCCACGACGAGACTGCGTCGCCGGCTTGGGCGACTTCTTCGCCGCGCACCGCGAGGCCCTCGCCGACGGTCGCGCCAGGGCATGCCCTCGCGTACTCCTCCGCCGCCCGGCCCAGTCCGCTCACGGCATAGGTGACGACCGGCAGGACGGTCTTGCCGGAGAAGTCGAGCTTCTCGGCGAAACTGCGCATGATCATGGGCGGGCGGACGTTCCAGAGGCCGCTGCCCAGCATTACGACGTCGTAGCCGTCGATCGCGGGGAGCGCGCCGGCGATGGCCGGGCGGGCATCGGCGTTCTGTTCACGCACGTTGCGGGCCACCGTGTCGTCGTAGCCGTCGGAGTAGGGCTCGGCGGCTTCGATGCGGTGGACGTCGCAGGCGATGCGCTCGCGGATCAAGCCGGCGAGGACCTCCGTGTTGCCGACCTGCAGGAACTTCCGGCCGCCGTAGTGGTAGTTCTCACCAGCGCGCGAGAAGCAGGCGAGCAGGACCCGCGCTCCGGGCCCGGCCGGCGTGGTGGAGCGCGCTGCCGAGGTGGGACTCAAGCCGACCGGATTCGAGGTTTCGCTGCCGCAGCCCATCAGCCAGGCACCTCCCAACGCGGTCGCAGCTCCGGCTCGGAGGAATCCGCGCCGGTCCAGACGGTCGGTCACGCGAGGTCCAGCCGCAACGTGACGTGAGTTGCATGCTCACCGGTGACAGCGCCGACGATGGCCGGCCCGTACCGGTCGTACTTCGCGTGGTAGGCCGCGTCGACGTCGGCCTGCGCTGCGTCACCGGCGTCCAAGCGGGCGAAGGTGACGTCGCGCTCGACCCCACCGGCCTGGATGCGGCCACGACCGCTGACCAGCGCGCGCCGGAACCACGGGTTGTCCGCCCCGTGCGCGGACCGGACCTCGATCCCGCCGGCCGCGGCGACGGCCCAGATGGTGACGTAGGGCCGCAGGGTGCCGTCCGGACGGTAGGACGCGATCTGCAGCTCGGTCGCGCCGCCGATCCGGCGGAGTTCGTCGGAGGTCCACTCGGTGGTGCTCATGCTGCTGTCTCCTCGGAGAGGTTGTCAGTGACGGATTTGGCGGCCGGGCGTCCGGCCGGGACGATGACGATCGCGACGACGAGCAGGGCCAGCACGAGCAGGACGGAGGAGCCGGTGAGCGCCGCGCCCACGTGTGCGGTGGCGGCAGCGGCGCCATCGAGGCTGCCTGCCCCGGCATGCACGGAGACGGTGACGAGGATGCCCAGGCCGAGCGCCATGCCCAGCTGGTGGGCGGTGTTGACCAGACCGGAGGCCGCTCCGGCGTCCTCGGGCGGGACCCGCGCGATCCCCGCGCTGGTCAGCGGCGCGAAGGCGAGCCCCTGGCCGGCCCCGATGAGCAGCATCGGCAGCGCGATCGCCACGAGGTAGGTGTCACCGGGAGCCAGCCGGCTCAACCAGGCCATCCCGGCGAGCGTCGCCGCGACGCCTGCCGTGAGCAGCACCGCACCGGAAAAGCGGGTGGTCAGTCGCGGGATCAGCATCGCGACGGCGAAGTTGACCGCCGTCATCGGGAGAAAGCCCAGGCCGGCCTGCAGCGCACTGAAACCGAGCGCATCCTGGAGGTACTGGGTGGTGAAGTAGAAGAAACCGATCATCGCGCCCATGTAGAGCATGCGAGTGGCGTACGCGCCGCTCCGCTCACGGCTGCCGAACAGACGCAGCGGCATGATCGGCTGTGCGGCCCGCGACTCGTGGATGACCAGGGTCACCAACAGCACCACGCCGACGACCAGTCCTGCCACGGTGGCCGGCGAGGTCCAGCCGCCCTCGGCGGAGGAGATGATCCCGAAGACGAGCGCGCCCATGCCGAGCGTCGCGCACACGGCACCGAGGGCGTCGAACCGTCCGCGGCGCCGCTCGGTCCCAGCCAAGACCTTGCGGGCGGCCACGACCATCACGACGGCGATCGGCACGTTGACGAGGAAGGCCGCGCGCCAGGACACCCAAGCCGCCAGCGCGCCGCCGACCACCAGGCCGAGGCTGGCACCGATGCCGGCGGTGGCGCCGTACCAGGCGACAGCGCGGGCACGGGCCTTTCCGTCGAAGTGGGCAGTGAGCAGAGCCAGCGACGTCGGGGCGACGATGGCGGCACCGATCCCCTGCAGGGCCCGGGCGGCCACGACCCACCAGCCGGTGGGCGCGAGTCCGATCAGCAGCGACGCCGCACCGAAGATCGCCAACCCGATGACGAACAGCCGCCGCCGGCCCACGAGGTCACCGGCGCGCGCACCGAGCAGCAGCAAGCCGCCGAAGACGAGGGTGTAGGCGTCCTGCACCCACGAGAGCGTGGCCGGGCTCAGGTCCAGGCCGGCGCGGATGCTCGGCAGCCCGGTGAAGATGACCGAGTTGTCGAGCAAGATCATGAAGTAGCTGATCAGGATGATCGCCAGGATCGCGGCCGGGCTCGCGGCGCCGGGGACCGAGCGTGCCGCGGGTCGCGCGGCGCTGCCGGTGGTTCCGGACTCGAGGGTTCTCATCGTGCCTCTCTTCGTTGGTCGATGCCTCGAGTCAACGGCACCCCGGGCCGGCCTGGGAGTCACGCCCTTTCCAGGGACTGGCATTACCTCCCTCCGATCCGAGCGGCGCACGGCCTCGCACCCGAAAATCCGTCCCCAGTGGACCCGAGCGCCGGCTCGCGGCGGCGCTCGCACCGAGTTCCGCTACGGCAGCGCCCAAGTGGCCGACCTCTTGCCCGCGTATGACGAGACGCCGACGCACAGCTTCCTCAAGATGATCGATCCGGCGAACGGCCTGGCCCATGGCGATCCCGCGCGCATGGCCGCCCGCATCATCGAGATGCGTCGACCGCGAGCCAGCGCCGCTGCGGATGATGCTCGGTTCGCATGCGCTCGACAGCACCATTTCGACCTTGCAGGAGCGGATTGCCGCATTCGAAGAGCAGCGCGACCTGGCCGCGTCAACTGACTTCCTGCCGGGCGGTTGACCACTCGCGGATCAGGTCAGGCTCGCCGCCGGAGACTCTTCCGTCAGCTCCTGGGTGGCGGCCCAGCTGGCAAGCATCCTGAGCGCGTCGGCGGTGGGGCTGTCTGCGGGAGCGGTGTAGACGTTGAGGATCAGGCCCGGCTGGGACGGCAGTTCCATCGTTTCGAAGTTGAGGTCGAGTTCGCCGACGACCGGGTGGCGCAGGCGCTTGCGTCCGCCGCGGTGGAACTGCACGTCGTGGGATGCCCAGCGCTTGCGGAAGAATTCGCTCTGGGTCGACAGTTCACCAATCAAGTTGATCAGCGCAGGATCGTGAGGATTGCGGCCCGCCTCCAAGCGAAGCATCGCGGCCGCGTCATTGGCGACTCGTTCCCAGTCGACGAAGAATTCGGGAGCATCCGGATTGAGGTAAAGGAACCGGCTGGTGTTCGCCGGGCGGCGTGGATCCGCCAGCACCGGAGCGTAGAGGGCGCGAGCGAGACAGTTCATCGCTACGATGTCGTGGCGTCCGTTGCGGACCCAGGCCGGCGCGTCCGTGATGGCGTCGAGTACCTCCTGGATGGCGGGGCGCACGCTGGTCGGCGACGTACGACGCCGAGAACGGCGCTCCCCCGCGGTCCGGGCGAGCGCGAAGAGGTGGTCACGCTCGGCCTCGTCCAGCTGCAGTGCCTGGGCCAGTGCGTCCAGCACGCCTTCGGAGGCACCGGAGAGATTGCCGCGCTCCATACGGACGTAGTAGTCGATGGAGACGCCGGCGAGCATGGCGACCTCTTCACGGCGCAGCCCTTTGACCCGGCGGTTGCCGCCGTAGGCCGGCAGCCCCGCCTGCTCAGGAGTGATGCGCGCGCGGCGCGAGCTGAGAAACTCGCGGACCTCGGCGCGGTGGTCGATTTCTCCCATACCCCCACGTTAGACCGGCCGTGACGACCGTGGGAGGTACTGCCGTTCCCTGGATCGGGGCGATCATCTTCCAGCGGTCGTCGACCAGCACATGGCCGAGGCGCTGAGATTCGAGGACCGGGTGTACGTCATTTACGCCACAACGATCAGCACGCAGGCCACCAGCAAAGCACCGCGCTCCGCGATCGTAACCACGCTTGCGAACGAGTTCAGGTTCGAGTAGCCCGTAGTGATGACATGTCGCCTTCGACCTTCGTGGCCCGGAATTGTCGGTGACCCAAGGTACGGTTTCCGCTATGAACGATGCTCTCGCCCATGAACGCCTCGACGAGGTCCTAGAACTCATCGACACGTGGGGAGACCTGTACAACCGCCGACGGGGAAACCGTCCCCCATATCAAGAGCAACCTGAAATTGATTCACAAGTCGACAAACTCGTTGACAAGGTCCGGGCACGAACGAAGCTCGCGCAGGACGTGATCGCGGCAATGGGCGAGGCGAGCCTTGCAGCCAAAGTGGCCGAGCACGAAGAAGGAATGGCTGGCGGGCACCCGTTCACCCGAGCCCGCATCGCGATAGTCGAGGCGATCGCTATTCTGACCCAGCGTGAGGAACTGGCCGAGATCGTCGGCCCCGTCGGCCCGCGCTTGTCGGCCTCCGAGCTGCATCCGATCATCTGGGGAGCTGCTGCTCGTCTCCCATCCGGGGTGGCCAGATCCGAACCCGCGCGAGCCGCTCGAGATGCTGGCAACGTTGAGCTACGTTGCACACCTCGTAGATCAGGCTGAAAGGGTCGAAGTCCCGTGAGTTCGTCGCTCTTCGACCGGATCTCGGCGATGCGACTCGATCGGGACGGAACGATGTCGATCGTCTTCAAGGACGGCCAAGTCGTGACAGCCGCCATCGGACGCGAGGTGTTCGAATCCACCAGTGCCATTGCCTCGTCCACGCATCACCCCCACTCGCGACTACTGCACCTTCAAACCACACGTGGTCACAACGTCGTCGTCGAACTGCCTCAACCAGACAATCTTTCCCCGGTGAACGGACGCCCCACGATCTACCTCGACCAGAACCACTGGAGCACGCTTGCCAAAGCGCGGCACTCGCCAGACCGCGTGAGCAACGAGCGGGAGCGAGCCGCCGCGAAACGGCTCATCGCGTTAGCGTCCGACCGGCAAGTCGTGCTACCGATGTCCTCGGCGCACATGGCTGAGACGTGCAAGCAGGTCGACCTGGAGCAGCGGTACTGGCGCGCACTGACGATCCTGCAACTCTCCGCCGGCTGGCAGCTCCGCGACCCACTGGATCTTCGTCGCTTCGAGCTTCAGCAAGCCATGATGACCCGATTCCGCAGTCGCTGCCTCCTCCCTCCGGCAGCGGTCACGCTCGAGCCCAACGCCGTGCATTCAGACCACGAGACTGGTTTGCGAGAGGTGACTCCGGACCTGCCGGCGGAAGCGCGGTGGGCTGTCCACGCGATTCGATGTATCGGCGGCATCGTTGACACCATGCTGGACGACGACCACGTAATGATGAACCCAGTACCCCGCTGGGCAACGCACTTCCAGGAATTCGCTGATTTTCTCTTTCACAATCCGAGCGAGAGGGAACTGAAGCGACGACGGACATACGCGAAGTTCATGGCTGATACTCGCGGGGAACTCGCCGAAGCGGCCACTCGGTGCGGCATCACGACCGAGGAATTTTCCCACTGGTTCCTCAAGGACGGGGAGGAAGACGTAGGTGCCATGCCAGCACTTGGCCTGTTCCGCGAACTCCTCCACGAGAAGCTCTCTACCAACGGGCTTCAGTGACCTTATCCTGGACGGAGGCCAGACCATGCTCTGACCTGCGAGGGCCTGTCCGGGAGACGGGAAAGGGGGCGCGGGTGTGACGGCAGCGGAAGCTGGTGACGGCACGTGCCAGGTGGGGTATCACGCGCAGATCAAAGCGGAGAACCGCGCCCGCATCATCCGCGCCGCCCGCGACCTCTTCCTCGCCCGGGGCTACGACAAGGCCTCCCTGGCCCAGATCGCCAAGGAGGCCTGCGTCTCCACCGGAACCTTGTTCAAGCGATACCCCACCAAGGCCGCGCTGTTCGCAGCTGTCACCGCCGAGCAGTGGCAGCTGGACGTGCAGTACGCCGAGCCGCCCGCGCCAGGCGATCCCCGGTACGGGCTGACCCACATCGGCCGCGACTACGCCTGCCTGCTCTCGCGGCCCGGCACGGCGGCGCTGTGCCGCCTCATCGTCACCGAACTTCCGCAGATGCCGGAACTCGCCGACAGCGTCGGCACCGGCTTCGCCATCGATCGCGGGCCCTTCTTCGAGCGGCTCCGCGACTACCTGGAGGCCGAAGCGCACGCCGGCACCCTCGTCTTCCGTTCGACCGACGGCCAGACACAGCCGGCGTCCGCCGTGGCCGAACAGTTCGTCCGGACCGACTTCGTCCCGCCCGACCCCGTCGACAGCACAGTCGTGGACGAAGCCGTCGAACTCATGCTCACCCGCTATCTCGCCCGATCCTGAACCCCGGACTACGAGTTCACGACCTTTCACTCGGTCGGACGGTCGATCGAGTGGCGCGTCGCTCAGCGAAGCGGCGCAGGAGCTGGTCGGCGCCGGTGAACGGAACAGGCTCCGGCAGGGGCGGGTTGATCGTTCCCGCACGGATCCGACCCAAGACGTCGGTCAGCAGGTCCCGACCTGCTGTCGTTCCCCCATCAGCGCGCACCCAGTCGCCCCGTCCACGCCGATCACACTGTGTTGCGGAGCAGGACGATATTGGCGGCAACCTGGGAATCTTGCCGGAAGCGAACCCCGGACCACGCAGAACCGACCGCCCGAAGGCAACGCCCGCAACGCGGCTTCCGCAGATGAACCGCCCACCGGATCGATGACCACGACCCACTCCGCCGCGGCGATCGAGACCGCCGCGTGACCGTGAAGACCATCTTCGAGTAGCTCTCGGCCGCACGTGCCGCGACCGCCAGTTCAACGCTGTCAACCGAGTTCGGGCTACGAGAAGAAGAGGGGCAGAGAAGTGTCACCTGGTGACCACCAGGTGACCGCTGTTCGCGGGGCGATGTGTCGAATCCCGGGAGATGATCGCGAGCGAGTAACCAGCCCTCCCAGCCGGCGGGAAAGGCGCTCCCAGCGGCCGTGTACATCCACGGCGGCGGATTCGAGTACGGCGCGAACACGCAGATCACCTCGAACGCCGCCGTTCTCGCCGCCTCGGGGCGTGTGCTGAGCGTGTCGGTCAACTACCAGCTCGGCGCGCTGCGTGCCGTCTCGCTCTCGCAGTACCGGTTCGACCCGCACACCGTCGACCGCACCACCGACGAAGTCGCGGGGCGAACACCCCGCTCCGCACCCCTGGAGCTATTCCAGCTCCCTCGACGACCGGAGGCACGATGACGACGGGATCGGTCAGCCCACGGCGGGCGGACACCCGGCGCAACCACGAACGCATCCTCGCCGTGGCGGCGGAATTACTGTCTGGCTCGGCCGAGCTGTCGTTCAACGCCATCGCGAAGCAGGCCGGGGTCGGGGTCGGTACGGTCTACCGCCACTTCCCGACTCCCGAAGCGCTCATCGTGGCGGCCTACCAGCGCGAAGTCCGGCACCTGGTGGACGTCGTGCCACAGCTGCTCGCCGCGCACCCGCCCGAAGCAGCATTCCGGATCTGGACCACCGACCACCTCGCGCACTACGTGATGACCAAGCGCGGCCTGGCCGACGCCCTGCGCGTCGAGACATCCGCCCGCGAGGGGCTGCCCGCGAGCACCTCCCGCGCGGTGGCCGGCGCGGTCTCGACCCTGCTGAAGGCGAACGCCGAGGCGGGGACCGTCCGCGACGACCTGAACCCGGAGACAGTCCTGCGGGGGCTGGCCGGGCTGCTCTACCTCAACCCCGGGGAGGACTGGCGGGAGCAGACCGTCGCGCTGACCGATCTGCTCTGGCGCGGGATGGGCAAGAAACCTTGAAGGGAATCCGTCACCGAGAAATCCGGTTCTCCGCCCGAATACCCGATGCGCGGCCCGGTCAGGCCGGCTCGAACGGGTGAACCGACCGAGCTCGGACCACGAGAAGACGAGGAGCAGCGCGAAGAGTGTCACCAGATGACCACCAGGTGACCGCTGCTCACCGGGCGATGTGTCGAATCTCGGGAAATGATCGAGAACAAGCAACCAGCCGCCGACACGCCGCGGGAACACCTGAACCGCGCCGGAAGGACACGTCATGACCGCCACAGCACCCACTGCACCAGGGGTGCGGTCCTGGTGGGGAATCCCGTTCGCCACCGCCGAGCGATACCGCCGCCCCGTGCTCGCGGATTTCGATCCGGACCGCCCCTACGACCGCAAGGGCGTCGCCCCCGTCCAGCCCGACACCGGTGACTGGCTCGAAGCCGACAGCGGGACCGGCGAGGACTGCCTGAACCTGAACGTGTGGGCTCCCGAGCAGCCGGCCGGGAAGGCGCTTCCGGTTGCCGTGTACATCCACGGCGGCGGATTCGAGTTCGGCGCGAACACGCAGATCACCTCGAACGCCTCTGGTCTCGCCGCGTCGGGGCGCGTGGTGAGCGTGTCGGTCAACTACCGGCTCGGTGCGCTGGGTGCGGTCTCGCTCTCGCAGTACGGCGGGCGGCTCGCCGAGGCCAGCAACCTCGGCCTGCAGGACATCATCGCCGCGCTCACCTGGATCAAGCAGAACATCACCCACTTCGGCGGCGACCCCGACAACGTCACCGTCTTCGGCCACAGCGCCGGCGCCTACTCCACCTTCGGGCTGCTCGGCGCGTCCTCCGCGGACGGCCTGTACCGGCGGCTGGCGGGATTCTCCGGTGGGCCCGCTCGGATCGTCCCACCCTGGTGGGCGGAGGAGCTCGCTCACCGGTTCGTCACCGAACTCGGCGTCGCGGACAACCCCGACAAGCTGATCGACCTCGACGCGCCCTCCCTGGTGGCCGCCCTGCGCAAGGTCTGCCCGACGGACCTCGGCGTCCGCGGCGGGGTGGACAACCAGGCCACCGGCGTCGTCCTGGACGCCGGACAACCCGGCGCGGCGGTGCACGCCCATCCCATGGACGTCCTGGCCTCGGGTTCGCACCGCGATGTCGACGTGCTGCTGAGCATGGCCAGCGACGACATGGGCTGGTGGGTGGCGAACGACCTCGACCGGTTCGACCCGCACACGCTCGACCGCGTCACCGACGAAGTCGCGGGGTGGCGCATTCCCCGCTCCCGCGCGCAGAAGATCATCGGCACCTACGACCAGGACGGCCGTACCCCAGCCGAGGTCCGTGCCGCGGTCATGGCGGACTACCTCTTCGCGCTCCCCGCGGCCCGTGGCGCCCTGGCCCACGCCGCTGCGGGCGGCAACGCCCATCTCCTCCTGATCGGGCCGGCCGAGGGTGCACCCGCCGTTCACGGCACCGAGATGTATGCCCTGGTCGGCCAGGACCAGCCGGGCCGCAGCGCGGATCAGGCCGAGCGTGACACGCGGATCCGCGACATCGTGCTCGACTTCGCCACCAGCGAGCAGACCCGGCTGTGGGCCGCCGTCACCGACCGGCCCACCGCGGAAAGCGTTGGCAACCCGCCCTTCGAGGCCGCCGCCCACTATCAGGCGGCACTCGACCTCTGGGCGAACATCGATCGCCCCTGACGCGATCACCTGGACACAGCCCGGGGACGAACAGAGCAAGGAGTTCGGCATGAACCCATCGACAGCAGCCGGCGACGCCGCACCGGCGACGATGCGGGCCGTCGTCGTCACCCGGCCCGGCGGCCTCGACGCGCTGGAGATCAAGGATGTGCCGGTGCCGGTACGTAAGCCTGGCTGGGTGCGGATCAGGGTGAAGGCGTTCGGCGTCAACGAGTCCGAGGTCACCACCCGCAAGGGCGAGTCGGACGCGGTGGTCACCTACCCGCGCGTGCCCGGCATCGAGGGCGTCGGCGTGGTCGATGAGGCCGACGCGGACAGCGGGCTGCGGCCGGGACAGCAGGTGGCCACGATGATGGGCGGCATGGGCCGCTCGTACGACGGCGCGTACGCCCAGTACGTGACCGTCCCCGCGGAGCAGGTCATCCCGTTCGAGACCGGCCTGCCGTGGGAGGTCGTCGGTGCGCTGCCGGAGATGTTCCAGACCGCCTACGGCTCCCTCACTGCCGGCCTCGGCCTGCAGGCGGGGCAGACGCTGCTGATTCGTGGCGGCACCTCGACGGTCGGGCTGAGCGCGGCCACGATCGCGAAGGACCTCGGGGCCACCGTGCTGTCCACGACCCGCAGCCCGGAGCGGGCCGGGGAACTGCGGGCCGCGGGCGTCGACCATCCCCTCGTCGACAACGGCACCCTCGCGGACCAGGTGAAGGAGCTGGTGCCGGGCGGTGTCGACGCCGCACTGGAGCTGGTGGGCTGCTCGGTCCTCGCCGACACCCTGCGCGCCGTCCGCCGGCACGGCACGGTCTGCTTCACCGGAGCACTGGCGGGCCAGTGGACGATCCCCGATTTCACCCCGTTCATGATCCCCACCGGGGTGCGGCTGACCTCCTACGGCGGTGAGGCCGCCGACCTCCCGGCCGATGTCTTCGCCCACCAGCTCCAGGCCATCGCCGCAGGGCGCCTCACAGTCCCGGTCGCGAAGGTCTACCACGGTCTGGAGCAGATCCGTGACGCCCAGGCCGACGTCGAGTCCGGCACCACGCCGGGCAAGCACGTCGTCGTCCTGGACGACTGAGAAGTCGCTCCCCGTCGTTTCCGAAGGAAAGAACAGATGACAGACCAGACAGCAGCAGACTTTTTCGGTGCCTTGACCACCCGGCCTCCGTTGGACCCGGAGCTCGCGCCGGTCGAGGAGGCGCGGGGCGCTGTTTTTCCGGCCCTGTCGGATGAGACCCTGCCGGAGATCCGACGGCAGATCGCCGAGTATTCCCCCGAGTTGGATTCGGACGCTCTGACCGCAGGCGGCAGAGTGCGCGTGGAGGAGCGCCAGATACCCGGCCCGGAAGGCGAGCCGGACATCACTGTGCTGATCCTCAGCCCGGTTGAGGACCGAGGCCCCAAGGGAGGCATCCTCAGCCTCCACGGTGGCGGAATGATCATGGGAGGCCGCCGGGACCACGTGAACCACCTCCTGCTCCATGTGATCGAGGGGCGGGCGGTCGTCGTGTCGGTCGAGTACCGGCTGGCGCCGGACCACCCCGACCCCGCGCCGGTCGAGGACTGTTACGCGGGGCTGGTGTGGATGGCGAAGAGCGCGGCCGAGCTCGGTATCGACCCCGAGCGGCTCCTGATCGCCGGAGTCAGCGGCGGGGGCGGCCTCGCGGCGGGGGCCGCGCTGCTCGCCCGCGACCGCGCCTTTCCCGAACTCAGCCACCAGATTCTGATCTGCCCCATGCTCGACGACCGCTTCGAGACGCACAGCAGTCGCATGGTTGACCGCGAAGGAGTGTGGGACCGCTACAGCAACCTGTACGCGTGGACCTCCGTGCTGGGCGAGCGGCGCGGCGGCCCGGATGTGTCGCAGTACGCCGCGCCGGCCCGCGCCGAGGACCTGAGCCGGCTGCCGCGCACCTACATCGACACCGGCTCGGCGGAGGGGTTCCGCGACGAGATCCTGAGCTACGCCGGCCGCCTGTCCGAGGCGGGCGTGAGCGTCGATTTCCACATGTGGGGCGGCGGCTTCCACTCGTTCGACATGGCGGCGGGTGATGCGGCTGTGTCGCGCGCCGCCAATGCGACCCGAGAGGAGTTCATCCGACGGGCTCTCCAGGCTTGATCACCGGACTTCGAGGCTCGGGGCGCGGTCAGTCAGGGGTGCGCGGGTCGCCTGCTCACGGGTGAATCCCCGCTTCGCGCGCCGCGAAGGCGGCCGGGGTGAGACCGGTGCGGTCGCGGAAGAAGCGGCCGAAGTTCGCGGGATCGGTGAAACCGAGATGGACGGCCACGGCCCGGGCGTCCCACCGGGCGGCTCCCAGCAGGCGCCGGGCTTCGAGCAGCCGCCGCTCGTTGATGAGCTCACGCACGCCGTGGCCGGTGGCGTCCTGGACGGCGCGGCTGAGGGTGCGGACCGAGCAGCCGAGCAGCTCGGCGTAGTCCGCGGCCCGGTGCAGCTCGCGGAAGTGCAGTTCCAGGGCGTCCACGAACCGTCCGTAGGTGTCGGCGCGGGCGGGACCGCGTGTCGTGTCGGCGGGTGTGAGGCCGGAGGCGTTGGCCAGGCGCAGCAGCAGCGATTCGAGCAGGCTGCGGCGCAGGGCGTGGTGGACGTCGAGCGGGCGGCGCCCGAGCGCGCGGTGTTCGTCCAGGAGCTGGAACGCCGTCTGCTCGAGCCAGCGGACGTCGTCGGGGTGCGGGCTCAGCACGGCGGGGGCGTCGTGCGCGGTGAGCGGGGCCAGCAGGCGGGCGGTGGCGGGCGTCAGCACGTCCGGCTCGAACAGGATGAACGGGCCGCGGGCCGCACCGGGCAGATGCCAGCACTGCGCGTGCCCGGGACGCACCCACAGCCACTGGCCGGGGGCAACGGTCCGCGTGACGTGGTCGACGTCGTGCCACAGCTCACCCTCGGTGACCAGGATGAGGTAGTGGAAGGTGGCACGGCCCGGACGGGGCGGGTTCCACGGCCAGGCGTCGTGCTGGGCGAAGAAGTCCTCGACGGTGATCACCTCGAGGCCGTACGGCGTGCCGACCGGCGGCTGGAAACCGTACAGCCGAACCGCGACCGGTTCATCCCGACCAGCGTGTCGCTTGTCGACCATCACGTGTCCGCAGCCTACAGCCCTCTTGATCGGATTCGCGGGAAGGATGGGACGTGCCGCCGCGACCGGAGTGTCGCGCCTCCGCGGCCTACGCCGCCACTGCAATCCCATGGCGGCCGGCCGGCGACCGCACCGACAACACCCCAGAGAGCACGGCACCCATGAAAATCCGACTGACCACCGCAGACACCGCCCTCGACGCAACCCTCGCCGACAACGCGACGGCGCATGACTTCGCCACGCTGCTGCCGCTCAAGCTGCCCATGAACGACCTTTTCCAGCGCGAGAAATACGGTCACCTGCCGCAGTCTCTCGCTGCGGGTGGTGAGCCGCAGTCCAGCTACGAGATCGGCACCATCGGCTACTGGTCACCCGGTCCCGACATCGCTGTCTTCTACGACCACGACGGCGAGTCCATTCCCGACCCCGGCATCGTCATCCTCGGCGAGATCGGCTCGGGGGCCGATGTCTTCAAGAAGTACGACGACACGGTCGAGGTCACCATCGAGGCCGTCGACTGAAGCCCGGCCGGTCCGCCTGTCCACCCAGGCTGGCGGCGCGTACCGATCATCACGTGTCCGCAGCCACCCGCCCCTCCGAGAAGGCCCGTCACCCATGAACGGAACCACCCTGCAGAAGACCGCCGCCGACCGCGCGGAGGAACTGCCCGGAGCCCGGCTGGAGCATCCCTTCGGCCCCGACTGGGAAGTCTTCAAAGTGCGCGGCAAGGTGTTCATGCTGATAACCGACGTTCCGGGGCGCCCCGTCGTGATCCTCAAGGCGGACCCCGGCGAGGCCCTCGCCCTGCGAGAGCACAACAACCACATCACCCCCGGCTACCACATGAACAAGAAGCACTGGATCACCCTGGAGGCCGGGGAAGGCGTCGACTACAAGCTGGTCGAGGACCTCGTCACCGACTCCTACCTGCTCGTCATCGCCGGCCTGCCCAAGGCCGAACAGCCCGTCGACCCGCACACCTACGGCAGCAGCACACGGGCGGCCCGGTGAGTGCCGCCGGCGACCGGCTCCACGACACCGCGCGCGCCACGGCCCTCGCGCTACCCGGGACGGACCACGGTTACCCCTTCACCGAGCACCTGGACGTGTACAAGGTGGCGGGCAAGGTGTTCCTGATCGTCACCGACGACCCGGACGACCCGATCATCACGGTCAAGTGCGAACCCGAACACGCCCGCGCACAAGAACGCAGCCACGCCACGATCACGCCGGGCCGTTATCTCGACAAACGGCACTGGATCTCGCTGGGACCGGGCCCCGGCATCACCCAGCGACTGGTCACCGACGCGGTCGAGAACTCCTATGACCTGGTCGTCGAGCAACTGCCACGACGCGACCGCCCCAAGGCTCGATGAGCGCCGCGAGCGTCCCCGCCGCCCGCTGAGCCCCACGCTCATCCGGGCCCCGTGCAACGCTCGTCACGCCCGCACACTCCCCGCCTCCGATCCGAGAGTCCGATGGAACCGACCGAACCGACCCTGCCGCTCTTCGACGCGGAGCCCGCGCGGCCCCTTGCCGACCGCCTGCGCCCCACGCGGCTGGACGATGTCGTCGGGCAGGACCACCTCCTGGCCCCGGACGCCCCGCTGGGCTGCATGGTCGCCCAGCAGCGACTCGGCTCCGCCGTCCTGTGGGGGCCGCCCGGCGTCGGGAAAACGACCATCGCCCGGCTCCTCGCGGACGCCAGCAACCTGACCTTCGAACCGGTGTCGGCCGCCTTCTCCGGCGTCGCCGACCTGCGGAAAGTCTTCACCACCGCACGAAAACGGCGGGACATCGGCCAGGGCACCCTGCTGTTCGTCGACGAAATCCACCGCTTCAACCGCGGCCAGCAGGACAGCTTCCTGCCCTACGTCGAAGACGGCACGATCACCCTGATCGGCGCCACCACCGAGAACCCGAGCTTCGAACTCAACGGCGCCCTCCTCTCCCGCACCCAGGTCCTCGTCCTCGCACGCCTCGACGAAGCGGCGCTGTCCACGCTGCTCGACCGCGCCGAGCAGCTCACCGGCCACCGGCTGTCCCTGGACGACGACGCCCGCCGAGCCTGATCGCGATGGCTCGCAGCACAGCAACCTCATGGCGAAGCACCAGCAACTCGATGTCCTTGGACGCCGACGAGCGACCGCGTAACACCAGGAGGCTCAACAGCCGGAGGAAGATCAGGTAGAGCAGACGCAGCGTCACGGCTGCCAATCATGCCCCGCCCGTCACGCACCTGTTTCCGCAGGTCGGACGCGTGAACCGATTTCTGGAACCCCCCAGGTTCGGTCCCTTCACAGGAGGCTGAGCTGCGGACACGCTGGTGCCGGTGAACGATAGGTAGCAAGCGGGACGAGTCGTCGAAGCCGGTGGAGCGGGAGTTCATGCGACTGGTCGATGCCAAGGGCTTGGCGTGCACGGTGCGTGACACGCGCGGCCAGGAGAGCGCCGCCGCCTGTGGGCAGCTTGCTGTCGAGCGCTGAGATTCGTTCCCGTTATGAAGAAATCGTCGTGATGTATGCGTCCAGCCTGCTGGATCCGGCTGCGGAATCGTTGAAGCTGGTGGATATGTGCGGCGCTGCGCTCACTCCTTGACTTGACCGCTGACCGGCACGAATGGCGGCAGACACGTCCCGGCCGAGGTGTTAGAACGGTAGTCATGTCGCATCGGATGGCTCGGTATGCCGTGATCGCCGTCGGGGTCGTTTCGCTGACCGGTGCCGGGGTTGCTCCCGCGCACGCCGTCGGTGGCCCGACCCGGACCTTCACCTTCAGCGGGACCTCGCTGACCGCGGTCAATAAGTATTCCTACTTCCCGCTCGGGCCCACTATCCTGTTTCCCGTCTCGATTTCGCGGCTGACCGACGGTTCCGCGCAGGTCGTGGCCAGTGGCAAGGGCTTCGTGCAGTACCAGTGCAGCGGTACGGCGATCAACACCTACACCGCCAACGACATGGAGCTCACCGTGCCCTGCGGCTGAGCGGGGACGAGGGCGCGGTCCTCGCAAGGGACTCGGACAATGCCACCAGCTCACGGGCGTCGTCGTCCAGGCTGCCGCCGTCCGGGATCGCTATCGGCATCGGCTCCTCCGAGACCTTCTCACGCCGGGCGTGCGCGCGCAACGCCTCCGTCAGCCGGTCCGGCAGCGGGCCGTCCAAGCGGGCGACGTACGGGCTGACCCGGACCAGTCCATCACGGCACTGATGACCCGCCGGTACTACCGGCGGTGGACGCCCAGCACGCTCAACGTGTCCCGGCGGCCCGAGGGGGTCCGGCTCACGGCGTCCTCCGGGAAGGCCTCGTGCAGATTTGTCCGCAATGGACGTGAGCGGTGGTACGTGCGCAAGTGCTGCCACCACACGCACGCCGCCGCGAGGCGGGTGGCGACGCCCGGGTACGACAGGCCGACCACCAGCAGGATCGCGCTCGGGAATCCGAGCATTCGTCCCCGCCAACGCTCGGTCCAGGAGTTCTTTTTGCTGGGATTCAGCTCTCGGACAGATCAACCCGGGCGAACTCGCTGGTCAACGCCGAGGCCGTGCGAACCACCGCCCGGAACGCCGTCCGCTGTGCAGCCGGCCACCGACGTCATCCGTTGTCCGCCACCACGATCCGTCCCATGCTGGGCCGATGCTGGTGACGGTCGGCCTGTTCCTGGTGGGATTCGTGGCGGGTGCTCTGAACGCGGCGGGCGGTGGCGGCACCTTCGTCGCCCTGCCCGCACTGGTCGCAGCGGGCCTCCCACCCGTGGTGGCGAATGCGTCGACCACGGTGGCACTGCTGCCTGGCGCACTCGCCAGCGCGTGGACCTTCCGTGGACAACTGGTCCGCGTCGGCCCGACGTCCACGACGGCTGCTGACAACCGCGAGCGTGCTTGGTGGCATCCTCGGCGCCGAGCTGCTACTGCTCCTGCCGTTGAAGGCGTTCAGCGCAGCCGTACCGTGGCTGCTGGCGTTCGCCACCTGGTGCTGGCCTTTGGCCGGACGCTGTCCCGGTTGCTCACGAAGTCGATCGGCCACCCGGTCAACCAGAGCGCTCGCACCGTCCTGATCGGACAGATTGTGCTCGGCGTGTACAGTGGCTACTTCGGCGGCGCGGTCGGGATCATGATGCTGGCGTTCTGGAGCGTCGGACTCGGGATGGACCCCCGCCGCCGGGAGCCCGACCCGGGTCACCCAGCTCACGGCCATCTACGCCGTCGCGGCATTGTTCTTCCTGATCGCATCGGACGTCCGCCAC
Organism: Amycolatopsis sp. lyj-109; assembly: GCF_046548995.1. NCBI lineage: Bacteria > Bacillati > Actinomycetota > Actinomycetes > Pseudonocardiales > Pseudonocardiaceae > Amycolatopsis > Amycolatopsis sp. lyj-109. The sequence goes on along the minus strand of NZ_JAJPWR010000009.1, from coordinate 246,369 downwards.
CACCGATACCGGTCGGCTCGATGCTCGCCGGCGCGACCGCAGGTGGGTTCGCCGGTGCGCGGATCGCACGCCGGCTGTCGACCCGCGCACTCCGCGGCGTCGTACTGACCACCGCCATCACCATGACCGTCCTGTACTTCACCCGCGGCTGAGCACCACACCCGGATGTCCAAGACGGCCCGGGCAGCCAGACCGGCGGGGTTCGCCGGATACCGAGGAGGAACACCTGGAACAGACAGCTGTCGCATCCGATGTTCGGCGGAAGCGCCGCAGCTCACCAGCTCGTCGGCGACGCCCCATCAAGCCGGCTGCAGGGGACGAGCGTCCCAGGGATCCGCGCTGTAGTTTCGTGGTGGTCAGCCGCTGACGTGGGCGGTGTTGTCGAGCCAGTGCCGGGCCAGGTCGGTATCGCCGTCGACGCTGATGGTGGCGTCGTCGTCAAGAGGGAGCCGGCGGGTCAACGTCAGCAGCAGCGATCCGGCCGGACCGGTCACGGTCACATCAGCCACCCGGTTCCCGGGCTGCCACGTTGCTCCCTCGGGGCCGCGCTTGACGAACCAAGCGCCCGCGCCGTCGGTGGCCAGCCACTGCAGGGTCTGGCCGGTGCCCCGGAGGGCATGCGCGGACTCCGGGCGCTGCATCTCCCACGTGGGCGAGGTCAGCATCGAGAAGTGGTTGGTGATGAGCGCGGCGGCGACGTCAGCGTCGATGCCGGCCGGACGGCCCGCCGCGTCGACGGCGTCGAAGCCGTGCACGACGGCCTCGTTCAGCATGGTGGTCAGCCAGAACTGCGTGCCGGAACGCTCGTCCCCTGCGGCGTTGAACACCGGGGCGTCGAGCGCGTCATCGGAACACGCGTCGGCGACCCGCTGCGCGGACGCCGAAAGCCACCCTTGCCACTTGTCCGGATTGGCGGGGACGGCGGCGAGCGCCGTGGGCAGCTGGGCCGGTTCGGTGATGCGGTGCTCGATGATCTCTGCGACCCAGTGCTGCGTCTGTCCGAGGTGCGCGACCAGGTCGGCGGCGGTCCACTTCGGGGTCGTCGGCACAGTGGCACCGGGTCCGGCCGCGGTGGCTGCTTCCGCCAGGCGCCGGGTGTGCTCGACGATCGCTTGCCGGGCGCGTTCGGGGTTCAGGTTGGTCATGGGGTTCGTCCTCGGTTTCTCGGTGGCCGGTGGTGCGGCTCTCTCGGCTATGCGTCGAACGGCGGTAGCGGGAATCGACCTGCCCTGGCCAACCGGCTGGAGCAGTGCCTCCGACCTGATCGCCGATCATCGTCCGGCTCGCGTGGGGGCCTGTTCCTCGGGCCGCCGGCTGCAAGCAGTCGACTTGGGGTTGAGAATCCACCGCCACACCGGATGACGGCGTAGCCGGTCACCGGAAGTCCAGGTTGCTGCCGGTGACGACGTCGACCTGGCCGCGCTGCAGTACAGCGGCCATTTTCGGCAGCGAAACGGTACCGAGGTGACCGTGGAGGTGTCGAAGCCGCGGTCGCGCGTCAGCGACTGAGTCAGGCCGTCCGACGCCGCGGTTCGGGATCACTTTCAACCGATCCCGCCCGGGAGCCGTGTCCCCAGTGTGACGACACTGCTCGCGGAGGACACCCGGCGGCCCGCAGCCCAGAGGTGGCTAGTGCGGTCCGCCCTCGCGCTCATCGCCCTCGTGCAGGCCGGGCTCGGGTTCGGAGCGCTGTTCCTGTCGGCCGACCCGCACGCCGACATGGTGGCCATGCCCGGGATGACGCACCCCGTCCAGCCGGGCTTCGCCGGTGTTTCCTGGAATCTCGCGCTGGGCGCCGGGTTGCTGTGCGTGGCCCTTTACCCCCGGCTGTCGAGTGTCTGGCTGCCGTTCTACTGCGGCTTGACCGTCGTGCTCGGCGTCGCCTCGGTGAGCGACCTCTTCCGCGGCCTGTCGATCACCGGGCGGATCTCGACCCACGCCCTGAGCGTCACCGGCCTGATCCTGCTGCTCGTCGTCTACCGGCGCCGAAGCTCGGGACTAGAGCGCCGACACCTGTCACCCCTGCGTTTGGGTGAGGACCTGTCGAAGTCCATCGGCCGGGCTGGCCTCCTCTCCAACGAGTTCGCAGTACACGCCACCCGCCAGCTGAGGCAACCTTTCCGCCCACGCCGACGCCGCGTGAAGTCAAACCGAAACCCGACCGGAAAAACAAACGCCGTCAACGCGCCAAAGAATCGCTGACCCGGAATCCTTCGAACATCGCCCGCGACGTCGTGACCTACGTCTTCGACGAGAACGGCTTCTACACCCGGCTGGGCCAATCGCGCCATCGACAAGGTCCCGTGGTACCACCCGGTCCGCTACCGGTCACACGGTCTCTGCGTGTGCTTGAACGACGTCGCGAAAGGCCTCGACCCGGGAACGTACGCCAAATGGGCTCAGCTGCCGCTCCGAGCCGGGTTGATTCGGGCCGGATGCCCGTCGTTCCTCGCCGAGGTCCTCAACGCTGCGGCCCCTATAGGCCGGTGAGGTCCGGCGCGGCCTTGACCCCCCTGTGCGACTCGGCGCGCAGCCGCTGGGATTCCTGCACGAGGAAGTAGACCAGCAGCACGCTCATGATGAGATGGCCGCCGGCGGTGTAGACACCTGGGAAGTAGCCACCCTTGATGATGGGGAAGGCAAAGTGGGAGATGGCGTTGATCAGACCGGCGCCCAGGGCGTAGAACCACAGCATGTAGTTGGCGATCCGGAGTTGGTAGAGCGCCCCAGCCGCGGCCAGCACCCACAGCGCGCCGAACCCGAACACGAAGGTGAGCAGGAACGCCTTCTCGGTCCACTGGCGGGGAGAGTGGAAGAGTTCGACGAACTCGTGCGGGAACCCGCCGAGGTACTCCTCGGACATGTGGATGAACTGGAAAGCGATGGCGCACAGGTAGGTGGCGATCACTTTGCGAGTGCGGACGGGGTAGGCGTAGGTGGTCTTCATCCAGGCCACCCACGCGGCCACCGAGGCCACCGTGAGGATGCCGGCGGCCGGGATCGGCAGGGTCAGCAGGACCCAGGTGGAGAAGCCGATCACCAGCAGCGCGACGACGACTGCGGTGACCCGTTCGGGCCGTCGCCGGGCGGCAGCCTGCGAAACAGTCACGGTCTGGCTGGTCTGATCGCGGTCGGTCATGTCGATGCTCCTTACGAGTTGGCGCTGGGTTGCTGGGTGGGTGTGGCCGTCGGGTTCGGGCGTGGACGGGCGCGGTAGGCGAGCGCCAGCAGCGGGATGGTCAGGCTGACGGCGGCGAGGGTGAGGGAGAAGACCTGGCGTGCCTCGTCGGGGATGGTGACGAGCTTGAAGGTGTCGATTCCTGTGTGGACGATGGCGGGCGCCCAGAGGGTGTTCCGGCCCTTTTCGAACAGGTGGGCCAGCGGCAGCGAAGTGATCGCGGCGACCAGCATGGCGGCCACTCCGACGGTGAGCCCCGAGGTGACGATCACGGGCAGGTGGGTGGCGGCCACCAGCGGCATCGTCGCGGCTACGGCCTTGGCGAACGAGCGTCCCCGGCGCAGCCGGCCGAAGGCGTAGCCGCGCCACACGAGTTCCTCGGCGAGGCCGTGGAAGGCGAAGATGCCCAGCAGCAGCCATGGCCATCCGGGTTTCAGCGTGAGGGTGGCGCCGGTGATGAAGCCGACCAGCGGGTACACGCCCTGGATGAGGACCGCCACGCCGACAGCAATGAGCACGGCCCGGCCGTCGGGCCGGCCCAGACCGAGGCCTCGCAACGCGCTGAGTGGTCCGGTTCGGTCGAGCCGCCACTCGACCGCGATCGCCATCAGCGCAACGGCTGTCAGGATGCCGATGCCGTAGCGACCGGTGGCATCGAGCTCGGCGAGGCCGACCAGCACGGCGTACAGGGCCAGGAAGCCGAGGAGGAAGGGCACCGTGGCCACTCGACCCGTGGGCGTGCTCATGTCGTCCGCCCCCGAGCGGGGATCGCCGCGGCGACGGCGAACGCCTCGACGGTGACCAGCAAGGGCACGATCGACGTCCAGGCGAGGGCGGCGAACGGGACGGTTCCGATGGCGACCAGCACCCAGCTCTGCCACCGGGGTCGGTGGTGCATCCAGGCCGCGGCGACCAGCGCCGCTCCGCCGAGGGCGCCGGCCACCATCGGCGCAGGTGCGGCGCCGGCCGACATCACCAGCTCACATACACCGAGGGCGCCGAGCAGGACGCGCATCCAATTGGCGGACAGTGCGGCGGCCGTGTCGCGCCAGCTGTCGATGGTCAGGACCCCGGCGACGATCAGCAACCCTGCTGACGGGAACCACAGCCGACCGACCGTGCTGAGGCACAGCAGCCCCGGGCCGGCCAGCGCGAGTGCACATGCGGCGCGGGCGCCGACGGAGAGATCGGCGCGGTGCTGCCGGCCTGCGGCCATCCCGGCAACCAGTGACAACGCCACCGTGAGCAGGCCCAGGGCGACCGGCGCCTGCTTGGCCCCGGTCCACTGCGGGATCTGGTCGCCCACGGTCGCCTGGGTCACTCCGGCGACGACGCCGAGCAGGCCCCCGGCCAGGCCGAGGCCGGCCGTGAGCCGGTGACGCCGGACCGTCCGGGCGTTCATCGGGTGACCTGTGCGGCGGCGCGGCGTGGGCTGCGGGCTGCCTCGCGGACGGGGTAGCCGACCCGGAAGGTCAGCAGCGGGTGTTCCCCAGGTGGCAGCAGTTCGGCGAACCGCGGTGCGAAGGTGGGCACACGGCCGGTGCCGGCTTCACGGTCGATCCGCTCGGTGATCTGGTTCATGTGGTGCAGGGCGATGCCGCGGCTGGTCGCGGTGAGGTGGATGCGCTCCAGCAGCCGGCCGGCGGTGAGCTGGGTGGCCCGGTCGTCGGGCGTTCGCGTCGTGATCACGCCGTACGCCGCGGCGGTCGCCGTGTGCACCGTGGTCGTCTGCTCGAGCCAGAACTGATCACCTTGCGCGCGCGACGACGCGGGCAGCAGCTTGGAGATCGCGAGCACCAACGGGCTGAACCCCTGACCGCCCAGGGTCAGTCCGTCGCGATGGCGCTGGATCTCGTCGTTGCTGCCGCGAAACCAGGCGAAGTTGTCCCGCGACTGCTGCTCGTCGTCACAGAGCGCCTTCGCGGCGTCGATGAGCAGCCGGCTCAGCGCCGCGCGGGGGGCCGGGTCGACGGTCCAGCGGACGTCCAGCCCGGATATCCCGCTGGAGTCGACCAGCCCGGCCAGTGTCGCCGGTGCGATCGGCGTCGCCTTGAAGGGCCCGCGGTTCGTGTGCCGATCGCCGATCGCGTCGTACAGCGGGCCGGGTGCCGGTGCGCCCGCCCGGACGGTGACCTCGGCCATTCGCGGACCGGTCGGGCCGTCGGGCAGCAACGTCACCTCAGGGAGCAGCCCGCGTGCTCGGCAGGCCAGGACGAGGTTCTCGAGCGCGCACCCGATGCCGATGTACTGCTCCCGGCGGAAACCGTCGACCGTGCCGGTGCCACGCGTGGGGTCGATGAACACGTCGACGGCGTCGGCGCGGATCCCGAACGCCCACGGCTGGGTGTTGTGCGGGCTGGCCGCCAGTACCGCCGCCGCGACCGCGCCGGGAAGCCCAGGCGTGTCCCGCCAGTGCTGCCACGGGTCGTAGGCGTCGCCACGTCCCGGGCTCAGCGCGGCGGTGTCGTAGACGCGGTAGCTGAGCGCGCCGGTGCCCGCCACCACCACGGTGGCCCCGCCGATCCCGAGCGCCCTCAGCAGGCGTCGACGACTCCATCGGGGCTTTTGGCCGGCACCATTTGACTCGATCGCCGCAACCACATCGGTCGGAACGGTCTGCATGGTGAACCTCCAGTTGCGAAAAGAGGCGGGTGTGCCGACAGCAGACTCGTCAGCATCTGGGTAGCGGCGCACCACCCGTCGGCCGGATACACCCGGGGTGCGTCTGTCGCGGATCTGGCGGATCAGCGCGACGACGAGGCAGGCCACCGTGGCAGGGAGCAGGAGGTAGAGCGTCGGCGCGCCGACGAGCAGGGCAAGGTCACGGGCGCGTTCATTGCCGCCGTCCAGAACAATGGACAAGACGATGAGTCCCGCGGTGGCCAGTGTTGCGATCGTCGGGAGGCGCCACAGGCTCCGCGGTCGCCCAGCTGCCGTTCCTGCGGTGAGGGGGACGTCGGCGCGATCGGACTGCTTCATGATCTTCCTGCCTTTCGGTCGGAACGCCGCTGGTGGTCACTCATGGCTCGTCTCCTCGAAGGCGAGCACCTCGTGGCCGGTGTCCCAGAGCAGCGTGAGCAGCGCGCGTACCGATGCCTGATCGAGGTTCCCGACGATCAGTACGGTGCCGTCCGGGCCGGGCGTCGACACCCGGTCGAACCTGGCCCGGATCACGTCCAGAACCGTGTGAGCGATCGGTGCGCGCAACCTCAGCTCGTGCCGGGTGGTGGCCATGCCGTGCAGCGAACCCGCCGGCCGGGTACCCGTGCATCACCCACCCGCGGAAAGCACCCGGGGTGCTCAGATCAGGCCGAGGTCCCGCGCGGCCCTGACCGCGTCGTGCCGGGAGGCGACACCAAGCTTCCGGTAGAGGCTCTTGTTGTACGCCTTGACCGTGTTGATCGACAGGAACAGCGCTGACCCGATCTCCCGCTGCGTCGCCGTGCCTTGCAATGCCCGCAGAATCGACAGTTCGCGATCGGTCAGTTCCTCCGCCAGCGCGCCCGAGCGTACGGCGGTGCGGGTGCCGGCCCGGCCCAACCGCGTTTCGGCTTGCTCAAGGTGCTTGACCGCGAAGGCACTCACCGGTTCCTCCTCCACGACCTCGCGAGCCCGTGCCAGGGCGTCGCGGGCAGCGGGCCGGTTGCCGGAGGCGAGTTCCGCGTCGGCGAGATACAGCAGGCCGAGGAACAGGGTCGTGGGTCGCGGGTGGAGTTCGGCGACGGCGACCGAGCGGCGCAGCAGTACGGCCGCCTTCTCCACGTAGCCGTTGAGGTAGCTGCGGCGGCCCGCGGCAATGCGTAGCGCGGCCAATCCGGGGGCGCTCGCCTCCCGGCCGTCGCGCTCGGCGGCTTCGGCTATCGGACCGGCTTCGCGCAGCACCCGATCGCACTCTTCGCCGCGGCCAGCTTCGACCAGGCTGACCGCCAGTGTGCCGGCCACGGCGATCACGGTCCACGGCCGCCAGGAGTCGTGGTGGCGGCGCTGCCACACGTCGAGCTGAACGGACGCTGCCTCGTCGAAACGGCCATCGCGGGCCAGCACGGCGCCGAGTGTCGCGGGTATGTGCGGGTGCGCGGTGGCGCCGCCGTCGGTTTCCAGTTCGAGAGCCTGCCGGGCCAGGGCGACGGATTGCGCGGCCTCGGCATCCGACAGGCCGAAACCCGCGCGCACGGTGAGCACGGCGGCACGGAAGCTGTGCCAGCCGGGCATGGCGGTGTCCGGGGTGATGGCCTCCTCGGCGGCGTCCAGCCAGTGGTTCACCCCGGCCTGCTCACCACAGAGGGCCGCCGCGAAAGCCAGCGAGTAGGCCAGCACCGGGCTCACCGCGGTACGGGTCAGTTCATCGCCCAGCCGAACGTAGGTGGCCGCCGCTCCGCGTTCGAAGAACCATGCCTCGGCGTTGCGCACCATCAGGTCCGCGGCGGCGGTGTCGCGGCCGGCACGCAGCAGATGGCGCACGGCGTCGTCGATGTGGTCCTGAGTGGTGAACCAGGCCGCGGCCCGGTCCAGGACATCCCGCGAATCCGTAGTCGCCTCGCGCGCCATGGCGTCGCGGAGCAGGTGGTGGCATCGGTACCAGCGCTGCTCCTCGTCCAGGGCGGCGACGAACAGGTCCGCGCGCACCAACTGGTCGAGTACCAGGGCGGAGCCGTCCACCTGGAGTGCGGCATCGCACAGCGGGCCGGAGAGCCGTTCCAGCGGGGCGCAGCGTGTGAGCAGATCGCGCTGGCTCGGGGCGAGCCCAGGCAGGACCTCGGTGGCGAAATAGTCCAGCAGGTGCCGCTCGTCGGCGTGGACCCTCGCCGGGTCGGCGCGCAGGGCGAGAGCGGCCAGTTGCAGACCGGCGGCCCATCCTTCGGTGCGTTCCCACACTGCCGACGCCGCCGCATGGTCGAGATCGTGGCCAGCCACCTTCGACACCAGGGCAGCCGCCTCGTCCGGGCGGAACCGCAACTGCGCCGCGCGAAGCTCGGTGAGTTCGCCGCGGGCCCGGAGTCGCGCGATCGGCAGTGGCGGATCCACCCGTCCGGCGATCACCAGCCGCAACGAGGGGGGCAGGTACGTCACGAGATACTCGACGGCCTCGTGGATCCGGGGATCGGCGAGCACGTGGTAGTCGTCCAGTACCAGGACATGCCGCACGGAGGACGTGCCGAGCTCGTTCAGCAGCACGGGCAGCGCCACGTCGACCGCGGAGATCCCGACGCCGTCCAGCGCCTGCAGCGCAGCCGCGCTGATCTCGTCGCCGGTGCCGTGCAGCGCGGTGAGTACGTACGTCCAGAAACGGACCGGCTCGTCGTCGCCTTCGTCCAGGGAGACCCATGCGATGCGGCGTTGCTCGTCGGGGTCGGCCGCCCAGCGGCTCAAGAGGGTGGTCTTGCCCCAGCCGGCGGGCGCCACCACCACGGTCAGCCGGGTCTCGGCCCGGCAGAGCTGCCGCACCAGCCTCTCTCGCGCGACCATGCCCGGCCGGGGTGGCGGAATCGCGTGCTTCACGGTGAGCAGTGGCCTCGCCGGTCTGTCCGACGTCATGACGCTCCCGACCGGCGGCCCGGCGCCGCGACTCCATGGTCATTCTGCCAGCCGGGACACCCCGGGTACACCCTGCCGCGGGGTGGTGCGCGGGCACCCCCTGACCCGCGATTCTCCTGTCATATCCGGCCGGCGAACAGGAAAGCGCGATGGCCGCCGACACGCTCAAAGCCGAACGCACAGCGGGTCCCAGCCCGCGTCGTGACCTCAAGGATGTGATGGGAAATGACGAAACAGACCACTGTCGCGATCGTCGGCGCCGGACCCACCGGGCTACTGCTCGCCGGCGACCTCGCGCAAGCCGGCGTCGACGTGACCGTGCTCGAACGACGCAGCACCGACTCCACCCTGACCCGAGCCTTCGGCGTGCACGCCCGCACGCTGGAACACCTCGACGCCCGGGGCCTGGCCGACGAACTGCTCACCCTCGGCGCGCGGGTCGAGCGCCTGCGCCTGTTCGAGCGCATCCACATCGACCTCACCCGGCTCTCGACCAGGTTCCCGTTCCTGCTGATCACTCCCCAGTACAACGTGGAACGACTGCTGGAACGGAGAGCCACCGCGGCCGGAGCTCGCATCGCGCGAGACGCTCAGGTCGCCGCCCTGCATGAGAACGCCGACGGGGTGGAACTGACCCTCGCCGATGGCGTTCTCCGAGCGGACTACGCGGTCGGCGCCGACGGTGTGCACAGCGTCGTGCGGGACGCGCTGGGGCTGCCCTTCCCGGGAAAATCGGTGCTCACCTCGATCATGCTCGCCGACGTACGGCTGGCCCAACCCCCCGAGGACGTACTCGCCGTCAACGCGGTCGGCGACGCGTTCGCCTTCGTGGCACCGTTCGGCGACGGATGGCACCGCATCTTCGCCTGGGACCGCCGCCACCAGGTCCCCGACACCGCGCCGGTGACACTCGAGGAGATCCGCGCCGTGACCCGCCGGGCGCTGGGCACCGACTTCGGCCTCCAGGAGGCGCGCTGGACCTCCCGCTTCCACAGCGACGAGCGCCAGGTCCCGCACTACCGGGTGGGACGCGTGCTCCTGGCCGGCGACGCGGCCCACGTGCACTCCCCGGCCGGCGGTCAAGGCATGAACACCGGCCTGCAGGATGCCGCCAACCTCGGCTGGAAACTCGCCGCCGTGGTCCGTGGCCAGGCACCGGACGCACTCCTCGACACCTACCAGACTGAGCGACACCCGGTCGGCCGGCTCGTCCTGCGCAGCAGCGGCACCATCATCCGGATGGCGAAGATCAAGTCCCGCGCCGGCCGGCTGGCCCGCGACATCCTCGGCAGCGCCGCACTGCGCCTCCCACCCGTGGCGCGCAAGGCCGCCGGCACCATCTCCGGCATCGGGATCGACTACCCCGCAGCGCCGAGAGCGCAGGACCTGCCTCTGCGCGACTCCCGGCGCCTGTACGAGACCCTCCGCGACGGCAAGTTCGTCCTGGTCGCGCCCGACGACGCCAAACCCGCGCTCGACGGCGCATACGACCGCGTGACGCTGGCCGCGCCCGCGGACGCCACCACACCGTGGACGCTGGTCCGACCCGATGCCCACATCGCCTGGCAGGGCGACGCATCAACCCTCCACACAGCCCTCCGGCAGAACGGGCTTTCAAGCTAGACCACACTCTGCGCTCCGACGGTCACACCACCAGCAGGTCGACCAGACGCTGTGCCACTTGTCCACATACGCCACAGCGCGGGCAGGCAACTCGCATCGAACCCGTACCGGAGGGCAGACGTCCGGTACGGGTGCCCGGTGACGAAGCCGCTGGTACGGTCAGTCCGCTGTACCGCTCCACGAGTCATGCACTCGCGACCGGTGCATCCGTCCAACGTGATCCCACCTCGACTACCTTCGGAGTCGGCGCCGTCCTCTGCGGAGACCGTGGACTTGCTCACCCAGTGGATGAACACCGCTAAAGCCCCTCCCTCCTATCCCCCCCGGCCGAACACACCAGTGGATTGCGGGTTCGCGTTCCATGGCCGTACCTCAACCACCCGAAATCAAGATCGCGTGTTATCGCAGGGCAGCGAGACATGGCTGACCAACTAATCGCCGGGCATGGCCAGATCGTCGAGACTTACTTCGATGCCGGCACCTCGCGTGGCATCCCGTGGGGGCAACGGCCGCATGCTGCACGGCTGACGGCCGGGTTGGCCGGATCATAGAAGACGATCGATGCGATCGTGGTCGGCGAGTCATGCTCGCGCCCGACAACGCACGAAGCTCACGCGTTGCCACAGCGCTAAGAGACTCAGGAATGCACATCCTCTGCTACAGCACGGGATGGCGACTGCAAGGAATCGATTCGAGCTGAGCTACGATCACCCAGCCTCGAGATCACATTTCGCGATCCGTGGGGTAATACTGTGTCCGAGACTTGAACCCCCATACGTGGGATATCTCCCGTGTTTGGGGAGATCATGCACTCACTGTAGCGCAGAGTGACCGCTCTTGCACGTCGCAATCTGGAACTCCCAGTCGGCGACCCGCTACGGCGAATCGCTGATTCGCCATCGCGCGCTCATCCACCAGCTGTTTCGGCGTTAGCCCGCCTATCCGCGAGGTGCTTCCCGGCGCTCACTGAGTCTCGCCGCACTGCTCGGCGTCCTCGCGGTCACGCCGGACGCCAAGCGAGATGAATCGGGCAGGGCATACCCCGGCACCCCTGCCCGATTCAAGGCGTTCGACGGCGAACGCCCAATGGCTGCTTACCGCCCCTTCAGCGCGTCCCAGCCTCGCTTGAACAGCTTTCCGACACCGACGAGAACGACGATCGCCGCCGTCAGCACAGTCGCAAAGATCAGGGAAAACCCGAGATCACTGACACCGAACGGCAAGGTCATCAGAAAACAGGCACCCCAGATGATGGCCAGCACGCTGGCCACGTTCGCAGCTCGCTTCACCAGCGCACGCACCACTCACCTGAAGAACCTCCAGTTGTGCCGGGTCCTGGCCAGGTGCCAGCTTACCTTGGCGTGGTGCCTCCACTTGCTGCCGTTAAGGCCGTACCGCCAGAGCCTGCCGGCGACGCCCAGGCCCGAGTACCCCAGCCGTCCCAGGAAACCGGCCCGCGCACCACCAGCAGCACCCGATGCCATCCAGCCGACGATCTTACGCGGTGTCACCGGCTGGTGACGTGCCGACGCAAGAGCTGTCTGGGCTGCGCCGTTGCCGACCGCACCGATGATCGCGCCGGCGATGACGACGCACCCGAACCCTGCTGTCCCGGCACAAACCGCGCCCGCAATGATTCCCGCGCCGATGCCGACCCCGATCGAAATGAGGGTGGAGGCATGGTTGTCGACGAAGTTGGTGACCTTCTTGGGGAGCCACGACCACCACTGACCGTTGAGATCCAACCGGTTGATGGGATCGGCCAGGACGTAGTCGTAGTCATTCGCCGAACCGCCCTCGACCGGGTCGACCGAGAGGAACCGCCCCAACAGCGGGCTGTACGGCCGCGCTCCCATCTGCACCAGCGACAGCGCGCCCGCGTGTTCGTAAGGGCGCTGGTACTGGCCGAGCCATCCGTAGTCCGACTGGCCCGGTTGGTTGTCCGGCACGGCGTCGACGTCGACCGTCCCGGCGGGGTTGAGGGGCTCGCCGTAGGGCGTGTACGCGCGAAGAGGACCAGCCTGCTTCCCCGCGCTGTCACAGATGAGCACGATATCGCCCCGGACGTTCGGCAGATCCCAGACCGCGGCGCCACCCGCCCCACCGGGCACGGTGTAGAGAACACCGCCGGGGAGGCTGATGGTCCTGGTCAGGATCCGCTTGTCGGTGCTGAGCGTGAGGTCGGCGGTGTCGCCGCTCGCGGTGTAGCCGACCAGGACGTCACTGCCCGCGTCGCCCTGCGTGGTTGTCCGGCGGACGATCCGGTCGGCGGCGCTCCGAACCCTCCCTACATTGCCGAACATCCGCACATGCCGCGATGAGCGCGGGCCGTCGGAGGCAGATTCTCGGTGTGCGCATTCGGGTAGTTGATCCGTTTGCGCGAACACGATTTACGTCATAATGCCGCTCGGAAAGAGTCGAGTTGCCGCAATTCGTCGTCGGATAGGCAGACGCCGCCGGCAGCGACGTTGGAGCGGAGGTGGCTCACCCGAGTCGTTCCGGGAAGCGGCACGACCAGCAAGTCGTGCGCGTGCTGCCGGTGTTGCACCCAGGCCAATGCCACCTGTCCGGCCATGGCTTTGTGCGCGCGGGCGATCTTGTCCAAGATGGCGCGCGGACCGTCGGCTACCTGTTTGCCGGCCGCGTGGGTCAGGTGCAGAAGTCCGTGGCCCGTCGGGGAGTGAGCCACGATGGTCACCCCCAGGTCGGCCGCGGCCGGCAGCAGTTCCTGCTCGACGTCGCGCTGGACCAGCGACCACTGCTCCTGCAGTGCGACGATCGGGTGAACGGCGTGCGCCCGGCGGAGGTCCTCCGCGCTCACATTGGACAGGCCCAAGCCGCGTACCTTGCCCTGGTCGACCAGTTCGGCCATGGCTCCGACGGTTTCCTCGATCGGAATTGCCGAGCTGCGATGATGGAGGTAATAGAGGTCGATCACATCCACGCCGAGCCGGCGCAGGCTCGCCTCGCTCGCCTGTCGCACGTATACCGGATCGGCCCGTACGTCGAATCCCCCTGCCACCTCGTCGTTCCATACCAACCCGAACTTGCTGGCCAGCAGCACCTCGTCACGACGTCCCTGGATGGCGCGGCCGACCAGCTCCTCGTTCCGGTAAGCATCCGCGGTGTCCACCATCGTGATTCCGGCATCAAGGGCGGCATGGATCACTGACACCGGGTCGCGATCAGCGTCGCCGCCGGTCTGGTCACGCAACCTCATCGCACCGAATCCCTGACGCCCCAGGCGCATCGCGAGCGGGTTCATGCTGCGGTGGGGATGGCGCGGGCGGTGGCGAGGGCGGTGGCCCACCAGTGCAGCTGGTCGAGCATGGCTTCGGCGGCGGCAGCGGGCTCGGCCGGCTCGTGCAGGTTGCCGGCGTCGTCGAAGAGCAGGTAGTAGCGGGGGAACGAGACGTAGTTGCGCACGGTGTGCGCGTTGAGCTCGTTGAACACTTGCCGTAGCGCCTCGATGGCGAGCAGGCCGCCGCTCCCGCCGCTGTAGCCGACGAAGCCGATGGCCTTGGCCTCCCACTGGGTGTAGTGCCAATCGATGGCGGCCTTGAGCGAGGCGGGGAAGCTGCGGTTGTACTCGGGCGTGACGATGACGAACGCGTCGGCCTCGTCGAGCCGCCGGGTGAGGCCGGTCATCTCCGCGGGGCGCGGCAGGTGCGGGTCCATCGCCGAGGGGACGGCGGGTAGCTCCAGCGGCAGCGGGGTGTCCGCCAGGTCGATCACGTCGATGTCGAATGCGCCGAACCGGGCTGCCTGCTCGGTGAACCACCGGGCCACCACCGGCCCGAACCGTCCCTCGCGGACGCTGCCGACGATCACTGCGAGCTTCGGCCGTGGGTCCGGCATGCGCTTCTCCTTCGTGCTGTTCCGGCGACCGGTCGGCCGCCGCCGGATCAATCTGCATCGAGCGGGCGGCTGCCAGGAAGGCCGCGCGAAGGGTGGTAGTGGCAGGGCCACCCAGCTGCCCGCGCGCGCCGGTACCGTGTTCGGGGTGAGTGGCAACGAACTGGGCCTGTTCCTGCGGAACCGTCGCGAGGCGGTCACTCCTGCGCAGGTCGGCCTGCCCACCGGTGCGCGACGGCGCACCCCGCGTCTGCGCCGGGCGGAGCTGGCCACGCTGGCCGGAGTAAGCGTGGAGTACGTCATCCGGCTCGAGCAGGGGCGGGATCGGCGGCCGTCACCGCAGGTGCTGTCCGCGCTGGCCGACGCCCTGCATCTCGCGCCGAGCGAGCGCATCCACCTGTACCGTCTCACCAAGGCCGCCGACGGCGGCTTCACCTGCATGGGCGGCGCCCAGCCGAACCGCGAAGTACGTCCCACCGTGCGCGCCATCCTCGACCAGCTCGAACCCACACCCGCCGTCGTGCTGAACGGGCTGAGCGAGATCCTCGCCTGCACCGGTGGATATCGACGGCTGATGGCACCGATCGGCCTGCTCGACGGCGACGGCTGGGCCAACCTCGCCCGGTTCGTCCTGACCGATCCGCGAGCCCGCGGCTGCTACCCGGACTGGGACGAACGGGCCGACGACGTGGTCGCCGCACTGAAGCAGGGCCCGTTCCGCGCGGACCCGGACATCGCCGCGCTGGCCGACGAGCTCACCGTCGCCGCGGGCGGGGATTTCGTGCGCCGGGTGGAGACGGTTCCCGGCCTGACCGCGGCCACCGGCATCACCCGGCTCAACCACCCCGAAGCCGGCGGGCTCCGCCTCAGCTACGAGGTCCTGGAACTGTCCGCCGACGACGACCAGCGCCTGATCGTCCACCTCCCGGCCGACGCCGCCAGCGAGGCCGCGCTCAACCGTCTCGAAGGCCGACAGCCGGGCGGCCTTCGAGCCGTGAACGGCTGACGGTCCCGGCCGGGGCAAGGGATCCGACGATCCGATCCTCCGGAAGCACTGTCCTGCCACCGACCGCGCTACCGCGACGCACGCACATGCCGACGAGCGTTGCGACACGAGGTCGCACGTGGTGAGTGAGTTCTGTCGATTGGAGGTTCGGTCGAGTGCCGGAGACGTAGCTCCTGGTCAGTGTTCGTGACCGGTCCCCGCCTTGACGTGCGTGGCCAGTGATGGCTGGGTGCGAAGCTCAGGGAAAGCCCAAGGGTTCCTGCTCCGTCCGGGGACTACAGGTGAGGGGAAGGCCGGAAGGGTGAACGTCAGTGAACCCTCGCTGATGCCTCGTTACGGCAAACTCCCGGGTCGGGTTGTTGTGCCGGGAGAGATAAGAGGCCAGCCGCTGAGAGTCGGCAGACGACGGCCGAGGACGCTTCTACGGCCGTGGGAACACCGTCGCCTCCGGGGTACAGAGGGCACCCGACCCGGCCGCATCTCACACGCGCGGAACGTGGAAACCCCGTCCAGGTCCGCGGCACCCTCCGTGGTGTCGCGGTAAGCCGACCGTAAGGAGAGCCCAGTCCCCGGGCGGGAACAGGACGCCCAAGAAGCGAACGCCGGCGGCCGAAAGGCAGCAGGAAAACGGAAGCGATATGACCGGTCCTCCACCGGTTGTCTTCCGCATAACTGGCCGGATACCGGGCCTGGTGCCCGGCTGCGAAAGCAGGCCGACATGTGGCGGGTGAGCCCGTGACGACGAAGCACCGAACCCACCGGAACCGAAGGGCAAGTTAGACACCCATGGCGGTGAACGGACCTGAGGACGGCATCCTCAACTGGGACGTCATTGGCTGGCGCCACCATGAGGACAACGTACGGCGGTTAAGGGGCAGGATCTTCACGGCGACGAAAGACGGGGACTGGCCCAAGGTCAGGAACCTGCAGAAGATGATGCTGCGAAGCTGGTCGAACACGCTGGTGAGCGTGCGGCAGGTTGCGCAGCGCAACGCTGGCCGCAACACCGCAGGGATCGACGGGCAGGTCGCGCTGACCTCCCCGGCCAGGGCCGCGCTTGCGATGCGGACGCATCGCATGGCCCGTTCCTGGAAACCCTGCGCGGTGAAGCGGGTGTTCATACCGAAAGCCAATGGGAAACAGCGCCCACTCGGAATTCCCGTGCTCGCCGACCGCGTCCACCAGGCGCGGCACCGCAATGCGTTGGAGCCCGAGTGGGAGGCCCGGTTCGACCCTAGATCGTATGGGTTCCGGCCGAGCCGCAGCTGTCAGGACGCGATCTCAGTGATCCACGTGATGGCCTGCGGCAAGACCGCGAAACGTCTGTGGGTGCTGGACGCGGACCTCAGCGCCGCGTTCGACAGGATCGACCACGACCGGTTGCTTGCCGCGATCGGATCGTTTCCCGGCAGGGGAATGATCCGTGACTGGTTGCGGGCGGGCGTGTTCGAACCGGGCAAGGGATTCACCCCGACCGAGCAGGGAACTCCGCAAGGCGGGGTGATCAGTCCGCTGCTGTTGAACATCGCGTTGCATGGGCTGGAGGAAGCGGCCGGAGTCCGCCAGGAACGCAGTGACACACGGCGAACCAAACGAGGCTCCCCCGCGCTGGTCAGATATGCCGATGACATGGTGGTGCTCTGCCATTCCAGGCAGGAGGCCGAACAGGTCAAGGCGAAGCTTGCCCTCTGGCTGGTGCCCAGAGGTCTGTCCTTCAACGAGGACAAGACGAGGATCGTCCACCTCGACGAAGGATTCGACTTTCTGGGATTCACCGCCCGCCGCTACCAGGGCAAGCTGATCATCAAACCCAGCAAAGCCGCTATCACACGAGTCACACAACGCCTTGCCGCGGAAATGCGTGCCCTGCGCGGCGCGAACGCGGCGGTGGTCCTCGCCACGATCAACCCGATCACGCGAGGATGGGCGAACTACTACCGCGGGGTGGCATCGTCGAGGGTCTTCGCGGCCTTGGACACCTATCTGTGGCGGCTCACTTACAAGTGGGCCTGCCACTCCCACCCCGACAAGCCGAAGTCCTGGGTCATCACCCGATACTTCGGCCGGTATCACAAAGCCAGGCAGGACCGCTGGGTTTTCGGCGACCGCGACAGCGGCGCCTACCTGCCCAAGTTCGCCTGGACCAAGATCGTCCGGCACCGGTTGGTCCGCAGCGAGGCGTCCCCGGACGACCCCGCTCACGCCGACTACTGGGCCGAACGGCGACGCAAGCGCATACCTCCGCTCGATCGCAGCACCCTTTTCCTGCTACGCAAGCAGAAAGGACGCTGCCCGATCTGCGGGGACCTGCTCCTGCACGCCGACCGCGAACCACAAAGTCCCCGTGAATGGGAACAGTGGCACCGCACCACCCGCAAGGCGATCACCAGACAGCACATCGTCGCCCACGGGACACACGGCACGCCGGACGACACCCGACTCGTTCACTTCCACTGCCAGCGCCGGGCAACCGGTGCCGACAGGGAACCAGCAACTCTGTATTCCTGAATCGCCCCAAGGGGCTTGCTTGAGCCGTGTGCATCGACGAGATGCACGCACGGTTCTGAGGGGGGCGGGGCGCAGCAATGCGTCCCGCCTACCCGGCGACGACGCCAGAGTTGATGCGGGAACTGTCCACCGGGACACGCGCCGTTCGCGCGCCCCTATCACCTCCTCTCACGTGATCCAGGCCATGATCGTGAAGGTGATTGACCCGAAGTATCACTCGGGGGAACCGCCGTATCCAGACCTCAGCACGTCGCGGGCGAAGGTCACTCCGAAAAATGGGCGTGCCTGGTGAAGGTCGCGTCGTCACATTGGTCAGGTCTTCAGCCTGCTGACTGACTATGGGCGGCGTGAGCCAGTTCGAACGCGCAGTTGGCCTCGTTCTGCCCGTCGCCGAGTTCGACGAACAATGAGCAGGCGGCGGCCAGCACGTCAGTCGCCGTCGCGATGTCACCGAGCATCGCGTGGGCCCGGCCCAGCTGGAGCCGCACCCGCGCGGTGCAGCGCCGATCGCGCTGGCCTTCCACGATCTCCAATGCCCGCGTCAACTGCCGCAACGCCTTGGCCGGCGCGTTCTGCTTGAGGTTGAACTCACCGCAGCGGATCAACACGGCGGCCGTGCGGTGGTCGTCGCCCAGCGTCATAGCTCGCTCCAGCGCCTCGTCCAGCAGCGTCCACGCCCGCTCGGGCCTGCCCTCGGCCAGGTGCAGCGCCGCCGCGCCCGCACGGAGCTGGATCTCGAGGTGGCGATCGCCGGTTTCGATCGCCAACACGGTCGCGCGCGCATTGAACTCCAGCGCCGCGTCGGCTTGCCCGGTCACGCGGTAGGTGGTGGCCAGGCCGCCGAGCGCACGCGCGATCCCCGGCACGTCGCCGATCTCTTCGCTGATCGCCAACGACTCCCGCAGCGCGGCGAACGCCTCCGGGAACCGGTCCCAGTAAATGTGCAACTGCCCGAGCCCGAGCAGCAGCGCGGCCCGGCCGCGGCCGCCGGGAGCCCCGGTGAGCGCTTCGGTGGTGAACTGAAACCACACCTCGTTGCGGCCGCTGTGGTCGAAGTACTGCTGGCACATGACGGCCAGTTCCCAGCTGTGGTCGGTCATCCCCTCGGCTACGGCGATCTCGATGGCGGCTTGCAACGCGGGCAGTTCGGCCTCGAACCACTCCGTGGGGTCGGTGATCGGCTCGCTGTCGGCCTGCCACCGGGTCGCGTCGCCGGGCGCCGGCGTCAGCACGCTTCGCGGCAGCCGGTTCGCCGCCTGTTCGCTGAGGTAAAGCCACCCGCCGAGGGCCCTGGTGATGGTCTGCCGACGTTCGGGCTCCAGTTCCTCCTCGGCCTTCTCGGCCGCGAAGCACCGCAACAGGTCGTGCAGCCGATAGCGGGCCAGGCCCGCCACCCGGCCGACCGGTTCCACGAGATGACAGCCGACAAGATCCTCGAGCATCCGCTCGGCCGCGCGCGCATCGATCCCCAGCACCGCGGCGGCCAGCCACGCGCCGAAGGTCGGCACGCACAGCGAGCCCAGCCTGCGGAACAGGATCTGGTGTGTGGCGGGCAGCTGGCGATAGCTGATCGCGAAGCTGGCGCGGACGGCGAGGTCGCCGACCGCCAGCCAGTCCAGCCGGGTCCGCTCGTCCGTCAACCGTCCGGCCAGGTCCGCGGCGGTCCAATGGGGGCGTTCGGCGAGCAGTGCGCCCGCGACTCGCAGGGCCAGCGGCAGACCGCCGCAGTGCGCCAGCAGCGGCTCGTCGGGCGCGTACCGCTCACCGGTGATCGTGCTGAGCAGACTGGCCGCGTCCTCATCACTGAGCAGGTCGAGCCGGACACGCCTACCGTGCTCCAGCCCGCTGAGCGTGTGCCTGCTGGTGACGAGGACCGCGCAGCCGGGCGTGGCGGGCAGCAGTGGCCGGACCTGGCGTTCGTGCTGAACGTTGTCCAGCACCATCAGCACCTTGCTGTCCACGAGCAGGTCACGCAGCAGCGCGGAGCATTCGTCCTGGTCGGCGGGCACCATGTCGACCGCGACGCCCAGCGCGCGCAGGAAACGGGGAAGCACCGTCTCGGCATCGGAGTCCCCCAGGGTCGCGAACAGCTGGCCGTCGGGATACGCGTCGCGGACTTGGTGTGCCAGCCGCACCGCGAACGTCGTCTTGCCCAGCCCGCCGACGCCGGAGACGGTCAGCACCAGCGGCTCGCGCCGGTCGGGCGCGCGCAGGTCGGCCGCCAGCTCGGCCAACAGGCCGGCTCGGCCGGTGAAGTCGGCGAGATCCACCGGCAGCTGCCGTGGCCGGTTCACCTCGCGAGGGGCGGTGACCGCGGGCCGCAGCGTCGGTTCGCCACGCAGGACACCGGCGTGCAGTGCGCGCAGCGCCGGTGAGGGCTCAACACCGAGCTCGGTGACCATGGTCCGGCGCAGATCCAGGTAGACCTCCAGCGCCTCCGGTATCCGGCCGGAACGCGCCAGCACCGTCATCAACTGCGCACGTGGCCGTTCCCGCAGCGGATGCGCGGCGATCACCTCCGTCAGCTCGTCGACGAGCCCGAGGGTGCGACCCAGCCGCAGGTCCGCCTCGACCCGGTCTTCGATCGCGGCCAGCCGCAGCTCGTCCCACCGGTCGGCAGCCACCCGCGCGGACGGCACGGGGATCTCCGGCAGCGCCGGGCCGCGCCACAGTCCGAGCGCTTCGTTCATCAGCTGTGCGCCCTGTTCGAGCTGCTCCTCCGCGATCAGCTCGCGCGCCGTCGCGATGAGCGTCGTGAATCGCTGGAAGTCCAGTGCTTCCGGGGGCAACTCGAGTACGTAGCCCGAGCGCCGGGTGGCGATCAACGGTCGCGGCAGTGCGCGGCGCACCCGCGAGATCAAACCGTGGATTTGTGTCTTCGCCGTCGCCGGCGGGCGCTCTTCCCACAGCTCTTCGGCGATTCTTTCCCAGGTCACCGGCTGATTCGCGGACAGCAGCAGTACCGTGAACATGGCACGTGCCTGCGGGGAGCCCAGGTCTGTTTCGACGCCTTGCCAACCCACCCACAGCGGCCCGAGAACCCGAATATCCCAGCTCCCCTCTGGCATGACGCGACCGTACCAGCCGCCGTGTCCGTAGCAGAAAAACCGGCCGATGACAGGGCCGACCAGGTGAATCAGCGCTATGTGGATCCGCTCCGGCCATACAGCGTTCGACAAGCGGTCGCTGCGAGCATTCCCTGGCGGTGGCACGGCATCGTCAACCATCGGTAGCCGGAAACCGAGTAGAGGAGTAAAGCACTGATGAAACGCAGCCGGGGTTTCGCTTTGGCCGCCGCACTGGCGGTCTCGCTGACCGGGCTCTTCGCGGTCGAGGCCCACGCGGCACCGGCATGCACCTATGCAGCCTGCAACGGCAAGGACCCGGAGGCGACCGGGTGCGGCCGGGACGCGGTCACGAAGAAGGAGCTGACCGCTTCACTCATTCGCGGCGAGCTGCGCTGGTCGGCGAGCTGTCACTCCTTCTGGACCAGAATCTCCTGGGCCTCCCAAGACGGCGGTCTCGGGCAGTACCCGACGATCGCCGGCGGGGTCTGGGATGCGAACGGCAACCGGGTCCGGAAGATCATCTACGCCAAGAACCCCGTGACCCGGCAGCCGGACTGGACGCCGATGATCTCGCAGGCCTACCCCTGGGAGCAGTTCTGCATCTACACGGCCACGGACGACGGCTGCGCTTACCACGCTTGAACGAGTCGCCCGGCAATACAATGTAGGAGACTGACCATGCAGAAGAACACAATCAGCGCAAAGAGATCATTCGTGACTCTCTTGATCGCATCAATGCTCGCGGCACTGGGAGTGCTCTCGACCCCGGCAGCTGGTTACGCGAGCACGTCGGAAGATTATCCGGTTACTGAGTTCCGCTTGCCTTATGGCGCCAGCCTTCTCGCCGGCTCCATCACCTGGCATTACCGTGACGTTCACATCACGGGCTCGGTCAAAGCGGTCTCCACGGGAAAGACGGCCCGCTTCCGGGCCGAGTCCCCTGACTGCTTAACGGCTTGGCAGACACGAACCGCGTCAGTCGGCACGACTCGGGGATTCGTCGTCGACGAGACGTGCAACTATCCGGGAGGGTTCACCATCGTCTACATCGAACTGTGGGACACGAACGGTATCCCCTTGCGCCGCGCCATCTGCACCGCGAACGGTTGCGTGGACAGAGACTAGCCCGGCTTGATGGACGAGGGCCCGAAGACGCCAAGGTAGCGGTTGCGGCTCGGCAACACGTACGTGAACCTGGGGGCACGAGGTTCACGTACGTGTTGCCGCCGAGCCGGGCAAGCCATTCGTACCAGCCAGGTCGCCCTCAAGTGGCCGTCGCAGGGCGGCCGGAATCACGACACGATAGGACCGTCGAGACTGCGGATTTCTCGGGCGACTCGGGAGGCGAGGCCGTGAAGAAGATTCTCCTGGTCCTGGTGCTCGGTCTGACTGGAGCCGGGTTGAGCGCGCCCGCGCCCGCGGCCGCCAAGCCGCGGCTGGACAGCGTGCGGGTGGAACGAGTTCGCCTTGGCCGCGGTCCGTGCTACCCGCGCCGCCGACGCCGACGCCCGCCCGCACTTATGCGATGCTCAACGCTGCCGTCTACGACGCGGTCAACGGACTCGCCGGCCCGGCACGCGTCCCCGCGCTGATCCCCGGGCCCGGCCCGCGGGGCGCCGATCCCCAGGCCGCGGAGGTCGCCGCGGCACACGCCATTCTCGTCCGGCTGGACCGCCGGCTACGACACGCAACTACAGGCCGACCTGGCCGTGCTCCGTCCCGGCCACCAGCGCGACGCGGGGGTGCGCTGGGGGCGTGAAGTCGCCCAACGCATGGTGGCCTCCCGCGCCGGCGACGGCTCGGCTCCGGTGCAGAGTCAGCCGCGGCCGTGCCGCCGGCGGGACCGGCAGCACGCAGATCGTGGCGGCGGGCGTGCCCGGGTGGAGCGTGATGGTGAGGGCGGCGGCGTCCGGGTCAGAGCGCTGATCGGGGCTTCGCCCAGGGCGATCGGGGCCAGGCCGCTGAACCCCGACAGCCGAGCCCGTGCCCAGGTCCGCCTGCTGGACTGGATCCAGGAGCTCGCCACCGACATTGCCGAGACACTGGCACCTACACGACCACGGCCCGAGATCGACACATCGACCCCAGACGACACACCCGCTGATCCCTACGCCGACGCGACCGCCTTGCTCGAGCGCGAGCGCGCCAGCATCGCTGCGAACGTACGGCGCGCGGCACGCACCCACCTCCCCCATGCCGTCGCCATCCTGCGTACGCTCCAACCGCATCTGATGGTCGGCGATAACCTGAGCGACTGGCGCCACACCCACGAGACGGTTCGTGCCGCGGCAGTCGCCGCTCACGGCCTCAGCAGCGAAGCCGTCGCGCACGCCGGCCTCGCTCAGCTCCACCATCACCTCGGCGATCTCGACGAGACCCTGAAGTCAGCCCACCTCGCCACCACCCTGTTCCGCACGACGGCCGACCGGCGCGGCCTCGCCGAAGTCTTGCTGCTTCTGGGCACCCAATACAGCAAGACAGGCGAGCACGAACTGGCCGTAGCCCGGGCCCGTGAAGCGCTGACCGTCCAGACCGACATCGACGAGCCCGCCCTGGCCGCACGCATACACCTGCAACTCGGAACCGACCTGAACGAAGCCGACGATCTCACGCCGGCTCTCAGCCACCTGACCGCCGCCGAACAGACCTTCCAACGCCTTCCCGACCACCGACGAAGAGCACAGACCCTGCTCCAGCTCGGCCGACTGGCCCGTCGGCAAGGCCAGGCCGACGACGCGGCCGCGTACCTGCGGGAAGCCACGCAGCTGCATACCCACCATCCAGCGAACCACGGCCAGACCGTGGCGGTTCTTCTCGAACTCAGCGAGGTCAGCCTCGAACGACGCGACTACGCCGAGGCGGTGCTGCGGGGCCGGGAAACCGTCGGCCTATGCCGATCGCGCGAAGACCACGTCAGTTCCGTCCGCGCGCACGTCACCATCGTGCGAGCACACGCCGCAACCAGACAACAAGCCGAAGTCTGGGCAGAGTCCCGCCGGACGCTTGACCTGCTTGACGAGATCCAGGACGAGGTCAACAACTACGTCCGAGAACAGTTCACCAAGCTCGGGTTGTGGCCTGATCCGTGAATGCCGCCAGCGGAGTCAAGGCGCATCGCCTCTCTGCCAGGCCGTCGATCGCGTGCGGGTGCCGTGGGCCCAGCCGGCCAACAGATCGTGCACTTTCGCTTCGGCGCCGGTGAGGCCGTGCGCGGCTGGCCGGTGCCCGGTTGCATTCGCACCAACATCCCCGCCGCCCCTCGGACCTACGTTGCGGCACCGCCCAGTGCCTGCTCGCGATCGACGGTAGGAGCAGGCTGCCGGGTCGGGTTGCCTCCATTCGGTGGGGCAGACGGCTATTTGTGGTGTGGAAGGGGCGCGGCGAGGAACCGTGCGAAGCGTTCTTCGCCACCGATGATGCCGCCGTCGGTCAGGATGTGGTCAGGGCGTCCAGCAGACGTTGCCGGCGGGGCCGACGGTAAGACTGATCCTGTCCTCTTAATTGAAACTTCAAGTTCACTCGTTCGGAGCAAGAGGAGACGTGGGACGTCGCCCCGAGCTGAGTTACGACATGAGCGCTCACTGTCACTGGCTGGCCGCGAGCCTGCGAGACGACGACCCACCCTCACCTCCGGAGCTGCGGAAAACGCGTGCGTCGGGAGCCCCGCGGGCTAAATGACGCGTTGACTGCGCTGATCGGATGAACCGCTCAGAGCGCGCCGTCATGACCCAACGGCCGCGACATCCGTCCAACGTGATCCCACCGCACCCGCCCCCGCGTTACGTGACCGCACCACCCGCCGGCACGGCCGACCTGCTGGCGCAGTGGATGAAAAGCAAGAAGCCGACAACCACTACTGCCCGCCCCGACCACGGCAGTGGCTTGCGGTTCGCCTTCTACGGCCGCACCTCGACCACCCGCCATCAAGACAGCGTCTCATCACAGGGCTGGCAACGCGACATGGCCGATGAGTTGATCGCGGGCCACGGCCAGGTCGTCGCCACCTACTTCGACGCCGGCACCTCACGCCGCGTCCCATGGCGGCAGCGACCACAGGCTGCCCAGCTCATGACCGAGACCTCGAGTCCGGAGTCCGCGATCGATGCGATCGTGGTCGGCGAATACGAACGCGCCTTCACCGGCACCCAGTTCAGCACCCTCTACGCCTGGTGCACCCGGCACGGTATTCAGCTCTGGCTGCCCGAAACCGGGGGCCCGGTCGATCTCGGCAACTCCGATCATCGGGCGCTGATGTCGCTGCTGGCCACCCAGTCGCAGCGCGAAGTGCTCCGCGCCCGGCACCGGGTATTGGCGGCGATGCACAACCAAGCCACCCAGCAGGGCCGCTACCTCGGCGGACGCCCACCCTACGGCTACCGTCTCGTCGACGCCGGTCCGCATCCCAACCCCGCCGACGCCCGCTGGGGCCGACGGCTGCAACGCCTCGCTCCCGATCCCCAAACCGCGCCGCACGTGAGCTGGATGTTCCGGCAACGTCTCGCTGGGCACAGCGTCGCCAGCATCGCCCGGCATCTCAACGAACGCGGTGTCCCCTGCCCGTCCATTGCCGACCCGGACCGCAACCGCCATCGGACCCGCGACGCCTGGACACTGCGCACCGTCGCCGTCATCCTGGCGAACCCGCGCTACACCGGCCGCCAGACCTGGAACCGCCGCGCCACCGACACCAGAGGCCCAGCCGCAACGCCGGCCCTGCCAGCGAAGGCCGCCCATCCGGCGCTCGTCACCGAACAGGACTTCATCGCCGCCCAGCAGATCCGAGCGGCCCGACCGGCCAGTGACGGCCGGGCTCGCCGGTTCGCCTTGGCCGGCCTGATCCACTGCGGTGTCTGCGACCGGCGGCTGGACTCGCACTGGAACCATGGACGCCCGACATACCGCTGCCGCCACGGCCACACCAGCACCCAACGCGCGAGCCAAGAGCGACCGAAGACGCTCTACATCCGCGAAGACCATCTCATCGATCAGATCAACATCAGACTTGGAGGCCAGATCAGCGACGGCTGCACCAGGCTCGAGCCTGACCGAACACGACACAGACACGTGGCAGCAACACTGCGCGACTCAGGAAAGATCATCGTCTACAACGGCACCGGATGGCGCCTGAAAGAGATCGATTCGAGCTAGGCCCCGAGCACCCCAGTTCCAAGATCGCGTTTCGCGATCCGTGGGGTAATACTGTGTCCGAAGGGGGACTCGAACACATGTTCGTAGCACCCCTGCGCGGGATGCGTGTTCATGCGACCGACCATAGCGCTGCACGGCGACCGTACGCCAGCCGGCTCATGTCAGCGTCTACCGAGGGCCACAAGTTCTAAGACCACGCCGCGTTCACGCCATAACCGGCTGACTTCGGATTCTTAGCCTGCCCCTTGAAGAACAGCTTCCACTTGAGCGCCGGGGCAGCAGCGCGGCGATCTTCTCCACGGCCTTCGGCGGCGCGGAGCCAGCCGGGTTCCCGGTCACCATCAGGTGACCGGGGACGTGCTGCGAGTACTCGGCCTCACCCCGGCCGAAGCCCACGAGCTCGTCAGTTGATGATGGCGTTGGTGGCGATGTAAGCAAACAGAGCGGCGCCGAGTCCGGCGATGACGCCGACGGTTACGTTCATCACGGCGTAGAAGTACGCCCTCCGCTCCGCCGGGCGGAGGGTTTCCCCGCTGATCAGACGGTCTGTCCGCCGTCGACGACGAGGGCGGTACCGGTGGTGAAGGCGGCGTCGTCGGAGCACAGCCACAGGACGGCGGAGGCGATCTCTTCGGGCTTGCCGAGGCGGCCGACGGGTTCGTCGGCGATGAGTCCTTCGCGTCCGCCGGGGCGGGTGTCTCCGAAGCGGCGGATCATCTCGGTGTCGATGATGCCGGGGCAGACGGCGTTGATGCGGATGCCGGCGGCGGCGTGGTCGAGGGCTGCGGAGCGGGTGAAGCCGATGATCCCGTGCTTGGCGGCGGCGTAGGCGGCTTGGCCCTTGAAGCCCTTCACACCGGCGCCGGAGGAGACGTTGACGACGGCGCCGCCGCCGTCCTGGCGGAGCATGTGCCGGATTTGGGCGCGGGTGCACAGGAACGCTCCGGTGAGGCTGACGCCGAGGATGCGGTCCCAGTCGTCCTTGGCGGTCTCGGCGGCAGGCTGGACGGGTTGCTCAATGCCGGCGTTGTTGAAAGCGGCGTCCAGGCTTCCGAAACGCTCGACGGTGTGGTCGACGGCGGCCTGAACGTCGTCTTCGCTGGTGACGTCGCAGGGGATCACGAGAGCTTGGCCGCCGCTGTCAGTGACCAGCCGCGCGGTCTCCTTCAGCCCGTCTTCGGACAGGTCGACGAGAGCGACCTGCGCTCCAGCGCGGGCGAAGGCGAGCGCGGTGGCGCGGCCGAGGCCGGAGGCGGCTCCGGTGACGAATGCGGTCCTGCCGCGGAAATCGTAGGTGACATTCACGTCGGTTCTGCTTCCTGCCGGGTGTGCTGGTGTCGGTGGCCGGACTCAGCTGGTGGCCGGGGCCGCGGCGTACTCCTCGTCGGTGACGGGGCTCAGCCAGTGCACGACGTCGTGGTCGGCGTCGCCCTCGTTGATGGCCACGTGGACCATCAGCCGGTTCGGTGCGGCGCCGTGCCAGTGCTCCTCATCGGCCTCGAACAGGACGCGGTCGCCGGGACGGATGACTTCCACCGGGCCGCCGCGGCGCTGGCACAGACCGATGCCCTCGGTGACGAAGACGGTCTGGCCCAGCGGATGACGGTGCCAGTGGGTGCGAGCGCCAGGCATGAAGTGCACCAGGGATGCGGTGACCCGGGACGGCGCCGGGGCAGCGGCGACGGCGTCGATGTAGACGTCGCCGGTGAACCAGTCGGCAGGACCCTTGAAGGTGTCGATCGAGCTGCGCGTGATCTGCACGGTTACTCCTTACGCGGGTGATGAAGTGAATGGACGGGTCAGGGCTTGAGGAGTGCCTTGATGGCGCGGCGCTCATCCATGGCCTGGTAGCCCTCGGCCGGGTCGAATGCAGGGCCTTCTGGATCCGAGGGCGAAAGCGGCCAGGGCGAAGACGAGGGTCTGGCGCGGAGGCAGGCGCAGGGTGGCCAGAGCCATGACCGGGCCGCCGACGATCATGCCTGTGGCGAACGCGCTGATCAGCAATCCGGCGTGGGAGACACTGACGTCGAGGTCGCCGGCGATCTCCGGCAGCGGTCCGGCGATGACGAACTCGGTGGTCTCCATCAGGAACGTGCCGGCGGCCAGCACCCACACGACGAAGGGCAGCTTGTCCGGCGCGGTCGCGGCTGCGGAAGGCATAAGGGTACTGCTCTCCTCATAAGTAGACGAAGTCGACAACATGGTGCGCCGATCGCGTCGAGTCCGGCGATCACGGTCAAGCCGCTGTAGTACCGCACGACGATGCCCACGACGCCGGCCAAACCCCACAGGTCCATGAAGATCAAACCCAAGACCGTCAGCAGGCACAGCACAACCGCCGGACCGCGGCTCACCTACCCCTCCGAGCGGCACCGTGCGAGTGACTCACACGGTCTCCTCTCGGTACGTGTCCATAACACCGCAACCGACGTTGACCAGGGAGTTTCCAGTGATAGGTGTACTGGCAGAGCACCCCGCACACCCGTCGAGACAGTTATCGTCGTGGGGTGGACAATCGCCAGGAAGTCCGCGAGTTCCTTGTCTCGCGGCGAGCCAAGATCACTCCGAAACAGGCCGGACTGCCCGCCGGTGGCACCCGTCGGGTGCCGGGACTGCGCCGCAGCGAGGTCGCCGCCCTGGCCGACGTCAGCATCGAGTACTACGCGAAACTGGAGCGCGGCAGCCTCGCCGGGGTCTCGGCCGGCGTGCTCGACGCGATCGCCCGCGCGCTGCAGCTCGACGACGCCGAACGCGCCTACCTGCTCAACCTGGCCCAAGCAGCGGACGGCACCAGCGCGATCGTCCGCCCCCGCAGACGGGGACCGAAGGCCAAACAATGGACCCCGCGCCACAGTCTGCAGTGGACACTGGACGCGATCACCGAAGCGCCCGCGTTCATCAGCAACGGCCGGATGGACCTGCTGGCCGCGAACCACCTCGCGCGAGCCTTCTATTCGCCGGTCTGCACAAGCCGCCAACAGCCCCCGAACTTCGCCCGGTTCCAGTTCCTCGACGCCGCCTCACACCAGTTCTATCCGGACTGGGACTTCTTCGCCGACATCCACGTCGCCATCCTGCGCACCGAAGCCGGCCGCAACCCGCACGACAAGGAACTCCACGACCTCATCGGCGAACTGTCCACCCGCAGCGACGAATTCCGCACCCGGTGGGGCGCCCACAACGTCCGCCACCACAGCACCGGCTCGAAGACCTTCCACCACCCTGTCGTCGGCGACATCAAGATCGCCTACGAATGCCTGGAACTGGCCGCAGAACCCGGCCTCGCCCTCACCATCTACACCGCCGAGCCCGGCTCACCATCCGAGGAGGCGCTGCGCCTGCTCGGCTCCTGGGCGGCCTCCCGAGACGGGGAGTCCACCACGCAGCACCTGACCGACTGACCTTGCGAGGGCGATCCGATGTAAGCGGACAGTCCCCTCCATTCGAACTCGAACGTGGGCTCGCCGACCACCGGTTACCGGGGCGGGAAGTGCTTGGTGCGAAGGAGGAGGATCAGCCACTCCCCTGCTGCCGCCGGCCAGCCCGATGTGGGACCACTTGGTGCGGCCGCACTCGAGCTGACCAGCAGGTCTGCCCATTTCACGACCTGCAGCTGGGTGCGTCGGTGCCCGTAAAGGCCCCGGATCAGAGGTTGTCGCGGAAAAACGCCTCGAGCGTGTCGAACGGGATGAGGTCGGTGCGGTCGTAGAAGTCGATGTGGCGTGCCCCGGGGACGACCACGAGCTCCTTGGGTCCCGGTGCCTCCTCGTGGACGGTCTCGCTGAAGTAGCGAGAGTGCGCCTGGTCGCCGGTGATGAGCAGAATCGGCCGCGGCGCGATGTCCTCGAGGTGGCGCAGCCCCCCGAAGTTGATGTGCGCGGGAGTGCTCGTCAAGGTGAAGCCGCCGATCGATCGCGGGTGGTGCCCCCGGTCGGTGACGTAGTACTCGTAGAACTCCCGGGTGATCGGGTCGGGGCCCTCGGCCGGCATCTCCGCCGGAAAAGTCGGCTGCAGCGCCGGCTCGCCCGCGTCGACGTCGGCCCAGCGCTGCTTCGCGAGGTCGACCAGCGTCTGGCGCCGCTCCTCCCCGCTCGTACTGTCCTGCCAGCCGTGCCGGCTCACCCGGCTGATGTCGTACATGGCGGCGGTGGCCACGGCCTTGATCCGGGGGTCGACCTGAGCGGCGCTCAGGGCGAACCCGCCGCTGCCGCAGATGCCGATCGCGCCGATCCGCTGCCGGTCCACATACGACAGACTGCCGAGGAAGTCCACGCCGGCGCTGAAGTCCTCGGCGAAGATCTCAGGAGAGGTGACGTGCCGCGGCTGCCCGCCGCTCTCGCCGTTGTAGGAGGGGTCGAAACCGAGGGCGACGAACCCACGCCGCGCCAGCTCCTGGGCGTAGACACCCGGGCCCTGCTCCTTGACACCGCCGTGCGGCGGGCCGACGACGACCGCCCGGTGCGCGCTGGTCTCGTCGAAATCCGCACTGCGGTAGAGGTCCGCGGCGATCTCGATGCCGTACCGGTTGGTGTAGCGGACATGGCTCCGCGTGACACCGTCAAGGAGGTCGAAGGTGTAGCCGTCATCTTGCGCAGTCATCAGGGGTGTCCTTTCAAGACTTCTTGCCACTGGCAGTACCCATCCAACGACCAGGCCCGGTGACGAAGAAGTCCCTGTTGGTACACCCCACGCCAATACCCCCACGCCCGCGGCCGGATCGTCGCTGGTAGCGGAAACGGCGGCTACAGCAGGGCGTCGGCGGTGATCGGGAAGTCGCGGATGCGCCGGCCGGTGGCGTGGAAGACCGCGTTGGCGATCGCCGGGGCGACGCCGACCAGCACCAGCTCGGCGAGGCCCTTCACACCGAGCGGATCGGCTTCGCGGTCTTCGCCGTCCAGGTAGATGGCGCGCAGGTCGTGGATGTCGGCGTTGACCGGGACGAGGTAGTCGGCGAGGTTGGCGTTGACGATGCGGCCGTCGCGCGGGTCGGTGACGGTGTGCTCCAGCAGGGCGGCGCCGATGCCGCCGACCATGCCGCCGAGGGCCTGGCTGTCGGCGAGCTTGGGGTTGACGATCCGGCCCGCGTCGTAGACGCCGAGCATGCGCCGGAGCCGGACCAGGCCGAGGCGCGCGTCGACGGCGACTTCGGCGAAGACCGCGCCGTAGCCGTACATCGAGAACCGGTTCTCCGGCGAGGGCGCCCAGGACCCGATCACCTCGAGGTGATCGCGGCCGTTGCGCGCCAGCAGCTGCCGGTAGGTTTCGCCGCGCATCGGATCGCTCTTGAGGTGCATCCGTCCTTTTCGGACGATCACGTCGTCGGGATTGACGCCGCGCAGAGGAGATCGCGGATCGTTGACCGCCAGGGTGACGGCTTGGCGGCGGACCTTGTCGCAGCCGTCCAGGACGGCGGAGCCGACGCTGGCCATGGTCATCGAGCCGCCGTGCGGCGGGGTCGGCGGCATGAGCGAGTCGCCGAGCCGGAACTGCACGGTGTCCATGGTCAGGCCGAGCGCGTCGGCGGCGACCTGGGGCATGGAGGTGTAGGTGCCGGGGCCCATGTCGCTGGTCGCGGCCTGCACCAGCGCGGTGCCGTCGGCGTTCAGCCGGACATGGGCCTGCGCCGGCGCACGCGCGGTGTCGTACACCGCGGCCGCCATGCCGGTGCCGACCAGCCAGTCTCCGTCCCTGGTGGACGCCGGCTTCGGGTTGCGGCGCTGCCAGCCGAACTCCCGCGCGCCGACGTCATAGCACTCGCGCAGGCGGCGGGTGGAGAACGGCTGCCCGGTGGACTCGTCGGCGCTGGGTTCGTTGCGCTTGCGCAGTTCGATGGGGTCGAGGCCGAGCTGGTGCGCAAGCTCGTCCATCGCGGACTCGATGACGAGCGCAGCGGAAGCGTAACCGGGCCCGCGCATCCAGATCGGGGTGTTCACGTCCAGCGGCACGGTCGAATAGGCCTGGCGGACGTTCGGCATGCTGTAGAGCATCTGCCCCGGCGCCAGCATCGCCTCGGTGAACGTCTCGTAGCTGGAGGTCTCACCGCGGATCTCGTGCGTCATCGCGGTGAGCCGCCCGGTGCGGTCGCTGCCCACCCGGAGCCGGTAGGAGTACGCGGGCCGGAAGCCGGTCCCGAAGTACAGCTGCCGGCGGGCGAGGACAAGCTTGACCGGGCGCCCCGTTTCGCGGGCGGCCAAAGCGGCGATGGTCGTGTGCGGCCAGGCGCGCAGGCCGCTGCCGAACGCGCCGCCGACGAACGGCGAGATCACCCGGATCGACGTCTGTGGAATGCCGAACACGGCGGCGAGTTCCTGCTGGGTGCCGCCGACCACCCACTGGGTCTTGTCCCACACGGTGAGCCGGTCGCCGTCCCAGCGGGCGATCGTGGCGTGCGGCTCCATCGGGTTGTGGTGGTTGCGGGCGGTCCGGTAGGCCAGGTCCAGCCGGACCGGCGCGGCGGCCAGTGCGCGGTCGGCGTCGCCTCGCGCGTAGGTCGTCGGCTCGTCGGCGGGTGCGGTGGCCAGGTCGGTGACGGGCTGCTCGGCGGTGTAGTACACCTTCACCAGACGTGCGCCCTGTTGGGCGGCTTCGTGGGTGGTGGCGATGACGACGGCGACCGGCTGGCCGAAGAAGCGCACCCGATCGTCCTGGAAGACGCGCAGGCGTGAGTTCGGGGCCGGGTTGTTCGAGCCCGGATTGTCCTGATAGGGCAGCCGAGGGGCGTTGAGGTGGCTGATCACCCGCTGAACGCCAGGGTGGGCGCGCGCGGCGCGGTCGTCGACGCCGGTGATGCGGCCGCGGCCGACGCTGCTGTCGACGACGGCGGCGTACAGGACGCCGTCGGCCGGGTGGTCGGCGGCGTAGAGCGCGCGCCCGGTCACCTTGAGGCGTCCGTCCACCCGGGATTGCGGGGTGCCGACGGCGATGCGGGGTTGTGTCATCGGGTGCCTCCCACGACGCGCAGCTGGCGTTCGACCGTGCGCTTGAGCAATTCGACCTTGAATCCGTTGTGCCGCAACGGGCGGGCACCGTCCGCGGCTCGCCGCGCGGCCTCGGTCCACAGCGAATCCGACGGTCGTTTGCCGAGCAGGTACCGCTCGACGGCGGGCAGCTTCCAGGGGACGGTGCCCACGCCGCCGGCCGCGACCTTCGCCGCGCGGATCACGCCGCCCTGGATCGACAGCGCCACGGCCGCGGAGGTCAGGGCGAACTCGTAGCTCTGCCGGTCCCGCACCTTCAGGTAGCCGGACCGCGCCGGGCGCGGGAGGGCCGGGATCTCGACGGCGGTGATCAGCTCACCCGGCCGGAGGGCTTGTTCCCGGTCGGGGGTGTTGCCCGGCTGCAGGAGGAAGCCGGCGAAGGGGATGGTGCGTTCGCCGGCGGGGCCCTGCAGGTGCACGATCGCTTCCAGAGCGGCGAAGGCGACCGCGACGTCCGACGGGTGCGTGGCGACGCACGCCTCGGAGCCACCGAGGATGGCGTGGCCGCGGTTGTAGCCGTCGAGAGCGGCACAGCCCGAACCCGGGGTGCGCTTGTTGCAGTTCGCGGTCACGTCCCGGAAGTAGGTGCAGCGGGTGCGCTGCATGATGTTGCCGCCGATGGTGGCCATGTTCCGCAGCTGCGCGGACGCGCTCAGCTCCAGGGCCTCGCTGACGACCGGGAAGGCGCTGCGGACCCGGGGATCCGCGGCGGCCTCGGCCATCCGCACCAGCGCGCCGATCCGCAGGCCGCCGCCCGGGGTGGGAGTGATGCCGGTGAGCGGCAGCGTGGCGATGTCGACGAGGGCGCCGGGGTGTTCCACGGTCTCGCGCATCAGGTCGACCAGTGTCGTGCCGCCCGCGATGTACCGGCCGCCTCGCTGCCCGGCCGCGATGGCCGAGCGGATATCGGGGACTTTGGTGTAGGAGAAGGGTTCCATCGGTGTCAGCCCTTCGCCTGTTGGATGGCTTTGACGATCTTGACGTAGCACCCGCAGCGGCAGATGTTGCCGCTCATCCACTCCCGGATCTCCTCCGGCGATCCGGTGTGGCCCTCCTTGAGGCAGCCGATGCCGGACATGATCTGCCCCGGTGTGCAGTAGCCGCACTGGAACGCGTCCTGGTCGACGAAGGCCTGCTGCAGCGGGTGCAACGGCTTGTCGCCGCCCGGGGACAGCCCCTCGATGGTAGTGACCCGCGCGCCGTCCAGCCGCACCGCCAGGGTCAGGCAGCCATTGACGCGGCGGTCGTCGACCAGGACCGTGCAGGCACCACACGCGCCGGCGTCGCACCCCTTCTTCGTGCCGGTCAGCCCGAACTGCTCACGCAGCAGGTCCAGCAGCGAGGTCCGGTTGTCCACGGTCACGGTGCGCCGGGTTCCGTTGACGGTCAGCGAAACCTGGCTGCTGTTCGCGTCGGCCGCGGCGGCGGGCTCGGCGCCGAGCAGCGCCGGCCCTGCCACGGCGGCGGCACCGCTCACGGCTGAGGCGGCGATGAACGTCCGCCGGGAAAGGGCCGTCGGCGAGTCCGTCTCGGTGCTTGCGGGCGAGAGGGGATTCTCGGGGGGCATGGGTTCGACCCCATCAGGTGTCTGCGCGGTATGGGAGTCTCTGGCAAGAGGTGTACCGCCAGTACCTCGTAAAGCGGGCGGATGCCGCCTATTCTGGTCGGTTTGCTCGGCGAACACAGCGGGGCCGGTCCTTGCCTCTTCTCGGTCAGGGGGTGAGCAGAGCCTTGATGGCGCGGCGCTCGTCCATGGCCCGGTAGCCCTCGGCCACCTGGTCCAGGGGCAGTGTCAGGTCGAAGACCGGGCCGGGGTTGATGTGGCCGGCGAGGACGCGGTCGATCAGGTCGGGCAGGAAGCGGCGCACGGGAGCCGGGCCGCCGCGCAGGCCGACGTGGGAGAAGAACAACTCCTCTCCGCCGATCTGCACATCGTGCGGGACGCCGACGAACCCGACGTTGCCGCCGGGCCGCGTCGCGTGCAGGGCCTGCTTCATGGACTCGGCGGTACCGACGCACTCGAGGACGGCGTCGGCACCGATGCCGCCGGTGAGGTCCTTGATGGCGGCGACACCGTCGTCGCCGCGTTCGGTGACGATGTCGGTGGCGCCGAACTGCGTGGCGAGCTTCTGCCGGGATTCGTGGCGGCTCATGGCGATGACGCGCTCGGCGCCGAGTTCCTTGGCCGCGATGACGCCGCACAGCCCGACCGCGCCGTCGCCGACCACGACGGCGGTGGAGCCGGCCTTCACCTCGGCGGCGATGGCGGCGTACCAGCCGGTGCCCATGACGTCGGACACGGCCAGCAGGCTCGGCAGGAACTCCTCGTCCGGGTAATCGGCGGTGGCGACGAGGGTGCCCTGGGCGTTGGGGATGCGGACGTAGTCGGCCTGGCACGTGCTCATGAACTCGCGGTGCAGGCAGGAGGACTGCCAGCCGTTGCGGCAGTTCGCGCACGTGTTGTCCGAGGTGGCGAAGGAGCCGACCACGAACTGGCCGGGCTTGACCGCGGTCACCTCACTGCCGGCCTCTTCGACGACGCCGACGTACTCGTGTCCCATCGGGTGCGGGTTGCCGACCGGCTCGATGCCGCGGTAGGGCCACAGGTCAGACCCGCACACGCAGGTGACGACGGTGCGGATGATCGCGTCGGTCGGCCGCTCGATCTTCGGGTCGTCGAGCTGCTCGAACCGGACGTCGCCGGGCGCGTGGATGACGGCTCCGCGCATGGATCGCTCCTCACGTGAGGGTGGTGGGCCGGAGGGCCCCTGTGCTTCCAGGTAACCGCCTTTGCGCGCAGGGAGCGAGTCACTGGAGAGGGGTGTACCGGCAGTACATCCCAACGTGGGGTGGCCGCGCGTACGGTCGGGCTGTGGACAATCGTGACGAAGTCCGCGAGTTCCTCGTCTCGCGGCGGGCCAAGATCACCCCCGAACAGACCGGGCTGCCGGGCGGCCCCCGGCGTCGCGTGCCGGGGTTGCGTCGCAGTGAAGTGGCCGCGCTGGCCGACGTGAGCGTCGAGTACTACGCCAAGCTGGAACGCGGGAACCTGGCCGGCGCCTCGCCCACGGTGCTCGAAGCCGTCGCCCACGCGCTGCAGCTCGATGACGCCGAACGCGCCCACCTGCTCCACTTGGCCCAGACCGCCGAGGGAGCCGACGTGCTCACCCGGCCCCGGCAGCGCTCCGGTAAGCAGTGGACGCCGCACCGGAGTCTGCAGTGGACACTGGACGCGATCACCGCCGGGCCCGCGTTCGTCACCAACGGCCGGCTGGACCTGCTGGCCGAAAACCAGCTCGCCCGTGCTGTCTACAGCGACATGTACCACAGTGGCTCGCGGCCGCCGAACATGGCGCGTCACCAGTTCCTCACCCCCGCGGCCCGCCGCTTCTACGTCGATTGGGACCTGGCCGCGGACATCACCGTGGACGTCCTGCGCACCGAGGCCAGCCGCAACCCGCACGACAAGGGCCTGCACGACCTGGTCGGGGAGCTGAGCACCCGCAGCGACGAGTTCCGCGGCCGCTGGGGCGCGCACAACGTCCGCCGGCACGGCACGGGCGTGAAACGCTTCCATCACCCGGTCGTGGGCGAACTCACCCTCACGTGGGAGTCGATGGCGATGGCTGCCGCACCAGGACTCGCCCTCGTGGTCTACACCGCCGAACCCGGTTCACCTTCCGCGGAACGGCTGGAGCTGCTGGCGTCCTGGGCCGCGTCCCCGCGCACGGCCGAGGGGTGAGCCGGCCGTCCGCTGTCCACAGTGGAATATTCCTGGCCGGCGGCCCACGAAGCCAGGAGCCGCAGGGCCTCGTCCGACGGCGAGCCGGGCTCCGCGGTGTAGATGGTGAGCGTGAGGCCGGGTTCCGCGGCCAGTTCGAGGCCTTCGTAGGCGAGGGTGAGCGTCCCGGCGACGGGGTGGTGGAAGGTCTTCGAGCCGGTGCCGTGGTGGCGGACGTTGTGCGCGCCCCACCGGGTGCGGAACTCGTCACTGCGCGTGGACAGCTCGCCGACCAGGTCGTGGAGTTCCATGTCGTGCGGGTTGCGCCCGGCCTCGGTGTGCAGGATCTCGACGCAGACATCGGCGAACAAACCCCAGTCCGGATAGAACCGGTGTGCGGCCGGGTCGAGGAACTGGAACCGGGCGAGGTTCGGCGGCTGCTGCGGGCTCACGTAGACCTCGGAGTAGAAGGCTCGGGCGAGGCGGTTCGCGGCGAGCAGGTCCATCCGTCCATTGCGGACGAACGCGGGCCCTTCGGTGACCGCGTCGAGGACCCACTGCAGGCTGCGGCGCGAGGTCCACTGCGTGCTCTTCGCCCGCCGCCGCAGGATCGCGCTCGTGCCGTCCGCGGTGCGGGCGAGGGCGAGCAGATGAGCCCGTTCCGCGTCGTCGAGCTGCAGTGCGCGGGCAACGGCGTCCAGCACGGAAGCGGAGACGCCGGCGAGGTTTCCGCGTTCGAGCTTGGCGTAGTACTCGACGCTCACGTCGGCCAGCGTGGCGACTTCGCTGCGGCGCAGTCCCGGGACCCGGCGCTTGGTTCCGGCGGGGAGCCCGGCCTGCTCGGGGGTGATCTTGGCTCTCCGCGAGACGAGAAACTCGCGGACTTCCTGACGATTGTCCACTCCACCAGCCTAGGTCGGGCAGCACCGGCGAAGGGTGCTCTGCCAGTACACCTTTCGGGAGAACCTTCCCGGCCGCGATCGCCGCTGGTTCCCTGAGAACCGGAAGCAATCTCGACCAAGGAGTCACCATGTCGACCTTCGCACTCGTCGGCGCCGGCCCCGGCTTGGGGCTCGCCACCGCGCGGCGCTTCGGGGCCGCCGGTCACGACGTCGCCCTGATCGCCCGCAGCGCTTCGCGCCTCCAGGAGCTGACGGCCGAGCTGTCGCGGGAGGGAATCCAGGCTCGTGCCTTCCCCGCCGACGTGCTCGATCGCGCGTCACTCACCACCGCGCTCCAGGCGGCCGGACCCGTCGAAATCCTGCAGTTCAGCCCGGTGCCCCGCGCCGACTTCATGAAGCCGGTCCTCGACACGAGCGCCGACGACCTCGACGCGCCCCTGAACTTCTCCGTGAAAGGTCCGGTCACCGCCGTGAACGCCGTGCTGCCCGGCATGCGCGCCCTCGGCCGCGGGACTGTCCTGTTCGTCAACGGCGGCAGCGCCGTGCGCCCGCACCCCGAACGCGCCGGTACGTCGATCGCCTTCGCCGCGGAGAGCGCCTACGCCCGCATACCGCACGACGCGCTCGCTCCGGAGAACATCCACATCGCCCAGCTGATCGTCCCCGGCGCCATCCGGCCCGACGCGGAGCACAGCAGCCCGGACGTCCTGGCCGAGCGCCTGTTCGACATCCACACCCGACGCGACGGCTTCCGTCACTACGCCGAACCCATGGCGGAGGACCGGTGATCCTCGCCCGCGCGATCCCGGCCGCGGCGTTGCTGGCCGTGACCGCCTGCACCGCCGGGCCGCCCTCACCCGCTCCCCCACCACCCGCATCCGCCACGACCGGGAGGCCTGCCGCCGTGAACATCCGCCTCGCCGTCGAGGGCCGCGTCGTGACAGCGACCCTGAACGACAGCGCCGCCGCCCGCGATTTCACGACCCTGCTCCCGCTCACGCTGGACCTGAGCGACTTCCACCAGACGGAGCGGATCGCCGATCTGCCCCGGCGGCTGTCCACCGCCGGCGCCCCGGAAAGCGCCGACCCCAAGGCCGGTGACCTCGCCTTCGACGCCCCGTGGGGCAACCTGGCCATCTACTACCGCGACGCTCCCCGCGCGAACGGCGTGGTCGTCCTCGGACACCTGGCCGACGGCGGCGCCGACGTACTCGCCACTGCCGACCGGGTCACCATCGAACCCGCCCTCTGAACTGGAAGCCACGAGATGAACCCCACCTACGACTTCACCGACCAGGTCGCCTTCGTCACCGGAGCCGGCTCCGGGATGGGCCTGGCCACCGCCCGCGCCTTCGCCGAGTCCGGCGCGGCCGTCGCTCTCACCGACGTCGACGAAGCGGCGCTCGACGCGGCGGCGAAGGACCTCACCGCCGCGGGCCACCACGTCTTGGCACTGACCTGCGACGTCACCGACGAAGAGCAGGTCGCCGCCGCTGTCGACCGCACCGTCGAGACCTTCGGCCGCCTCGACTTGGCCTACAACAACGCGGGCATCCAGATCCCGCCCAGCGACGCCGCCGACGAACCCGCCGAACGGTTCGACCGCGTCACCGCGATCAACCTGCGCGGCATCTGGGCCTGCATGAAGCACGAACTGCGCCACATGCGCGCCCACGGCAGCGGCGCCATCGTCAACTGCTCCTCCCTGGGCGGCCTCGTCGGCATCCCGGGCCGGGCGTCCTACCACGCTTCCAAGCACGGGGTGATCGGCCTGACCACCAGCGCCGCGCTCGAGTACGCCCCGCGCGGCATCCGCATCAACGCCGTCTGCCCCGGCACCATCGACACCCCGATGGTCACCGACATGATCGACAAAGGCGAGCTCGACCGCGCCGAAGCCGAGGCCAACCAACCCATCAACCGGCTCGGAACGGCCGAGGAGATCGCCCAGGCCGTGCTGTGGCTGTGCAGCCCCGGAGCCGGCTTCGTCGTCGGTGTCGCCTTACCCGTCGACGGCGGCTACGTCGCCCGATAGGCGCCTTCACCTGGTCGCCGGGCTGCATGCGCGGAGTGCCGCCAAGGTGAGATCCATGGCCTGCTCTGCCCACTCCGGGCCAGGTAGTCGGCAAAGAACGAGCCGAGCAGCGCGGACACGGCGGCTTCCAGGTCAGCGTCGGCGCGAATCTCCCCGGTGTCCCGGGCCCCTTCGAGTACCTGGCGCACCAGCCCCCACGGGGCAGGATGGTCCGCTCGCGCAGCAGGGCGACCAGTTCGGGAGTGGGGGGTCTCCTCGGCCAGGCAGGTGCCGATCAAGACCATGCGGTTGACGCGCTCGAAGTTGCCGGCGAAGTCCTTCAGGATGGCCACCAGGTCGGCACAGGTGTCGCCCGAGGACGGCGGGACGTCGACCATGCGCATCCCGACGAGCGCGGCGGTGACCAGGTCCGCTCCGGTCTTCCCCGCAAGTGGATCGTGGACTTGCCGACCTCGACCGCAGCCGCCACCTGATCTCGCGCCCGAGGGCGAGCTGCTCTCCCCTCCACATCGACAAGGGGGGATCAGATGGACGACCTGGTCTCGTCCGCGGGCATCGGTCGCAGCGCGGCGGGCGCGGTACGGCGTCCCGGCCAGCGGGTCGGTCGCGAACTCGGCGAGCAGCTCGTTCCCCGACAGCCCCCAGTCTTTACCGATCGCACTGGGCGGCGAAGAGATGAAGCGCGGTTTCGGCGGGAGCCAATGACCGTTCCGGCATCACGGTGGCACCCGGCCGGTATCGACGCTCCTGGTCAGCGCGGGGTGAGCACGACGATCGGGATCTCGCGCTCCGTCCAGGCCTGGTATTTCGCGAAGTCGGCATACAGGTCGACCAGACGCGGCCAGAGGTCGTCGCGTTCCTCCACCGAGGCGACCCGCGCGCGAACGGGAACGCACCGGCGCCCCTTGAGATGGACCCGCGTATCGGGATGCGCGACCAGGTTGAAGTACCACTGCGGGTGCTTCGGCAGGCCGCCCTGGGAGGCAACAATGACCAGATCCTCGCCGGAGCGCAGGTAAAGCAGCGGAGTGGTGAACAGCCGGCCGGACTTGCGGCCACGGTGTTCCAGCAGCAACGTCGGGACCGGCTTGCGAAACGCGGCCCCGACCCGCCACGTGCTGCCGATCCGACCGTTGGTCAGCCGGAAGATCGCCACCTGCGCCTTGGCCGCGTACTTGATGACCTTGGCGGTGACCGGCGAGCCAAGCCCGTTGGGGGCTTCGTCAGGCAACGAGAACCGTGTCATGAGAGTTCCTCGGATGAGTGGGCTGCGGACTGCGGATAGTGGGCAGCTGTCGACCCGCCCAGCGGCATCGGAGCCATGCCGAGTTTGCGGTGATCCCACGAACGAACGCGCTCGACGTCGACGCGGACAGCGACACGCTTGTGGAGCATGAACTCCACCAGCGGCTTGACCTCTTCGCGGTAAGGGCCGTGATAGCGCTCCCAGACATTGACCCCCACGGCCCACAGCGCCGCCGGGTCGTCGACGATCTCGGCCCGGCCCTCCATGGACACGCCGCGCAGCGCGTCGTAAGTCAAGCCGTCCTCTATCAGCACGGTCACCCGTGAGTCACGGCGGATGTTGACCGCTTTCTGCGCCTTGGCCTTCGTCTCGAACCACAGCACGCCGTCGATGACCGCGAACCACATCGCCACCGCATGCGGATGCCCCTCCAGCCCGAGCGAGACCAACGTCGCCGTACGCCGGGTCGCCACGTAGGCCGAGACCTCCTCGGCTGTCATCTCGATCTGCGCTCGCCTGTTCGTCCCCATCGGTTCCTCTCCGCTGGTCACCGCTTGGGCAGGCCGGCGAGAACGGAGGTCACGACCTCGACGAGGTCGGCGACAACCTCGTCATCGCTCCAAGTGACCGAGTCCTCGCCCAATAGACGCCGGGCGCGTTCGACATCGCCCAGAACGTTCAGAGTCAGGTTCATCGCCTGGGTCAAGCGGAAGTTGAGTGTCCTGGTCGCGACGCCCGGGCACAGGCGCCTCAGCAACTCGACGAAGGCGGCGTTGCGCTGGAAGAACGATGCGGAGATCGTGTCCAGGCCCTCGTCGCCGGTGGCCAGCAGGTGCCCGACCAAGCGGATCCAATGCCCGCCACCGGAGGCGAGCACGGCGACCACCGGCTGCACGAACGCACGGGCCAATTCGTGCGCGACGACCTCCCCTTCGGGAAGCTTCAGCAACACCGCGTCGCGCTCGACGGCCACCTGGTCAAGGCGACTGCACAGCACGGCCTCGAGCAGACGCTCTTTCGACCCGAAGTGGTAGTGAACCGACGCCACGTTCGTTCCGGCCGCCTGCATCACGGTGCGCAGCGACACCGCCCCGACGCCCTGCTCGGCGAACAGGCGCTCCGCGGCGGCAATGAGCCGCTGCTCGGTGTCGAGCGTGGGACTTCCCCGGACTGCCGCACGGGTCACTCGGGAGGACATGGTGAGATTCTATCGGGTGTTTGTATCAGTCGATAGAATTTACTCTCGTAAATCTCAGCGCGAGTCGCCACTGGACTCGAACAGGCAGGAGCCCACTGAAGAATTCACGCTGCGTCAACGCTGGGCGCCCTGGCAGCGCGCGCCTCAGCAGTTGCTTGCCCCGCGGAGCGTGAAGCGCGGTTTGCCGGATCTCGCCATGAGGCAGCAGTCCTGGACTGCCGAGGCCATTGAGATGCCAAGCCCTCGGTCGCATACAGCCGGCGCCCCCGTGAGGATCGGCTCCAGGTGCGTTCGCGTCCCGCGGCGACCGGACCCCTACGCGTGTCCATGCCCACAGTCCCTCCAAGTGGAACACCCTGCCCACTTCTGTGCTAGCGTGCGACAGGAAACGGATCGACCGTTTCACTTACGAAGGGTGCATCCCCCGTGACAACGCAATCCACGTCTACCCGCTTCCTCAACCAGACGCCGTACGGCTACTCCAACGTCGTGGAGGTGACAGGTGGACGACTCGTCTTCATCACCGGCCAGATGGCTCGCGACGCCGAGGGGAACCTCGTCGGGCCCGGCGACCTGCCCGCACAGATCGAGCAGGCGTTCAAGAACATCGAAACGGCACTCGATGCGGTGGGCGCAGACTTCAGCCAGGTGGTCAAGCTGACGGTGCTCTCGGTGGAGGACTTCACCTCCCACATGTACGCCTTCGGTGAGATCCGCGATCGCTTCGTCAACAGGGAGAACCCGCCGGCGAGCGCGATCATCCTGGCGCCGAAGCTGGTGATGGAGGGGGCCCTGGTCGACATCGCGGCGATCGCGCACCTGCCGGAATAGGCCGTCTCTTCTGCCACCCAAGGGGCTCAGTCCCAAGAGGCCTAATTACTACAGAGCCACTTCGCGGGTGGCGCTTTGGTCGAAATGCCGTGAAAAGCGCGCTTAGGTCACACCGCCTGAACGTGCTTTTCACGGCACCTGGCCGGTGACAGCGTCCAGCTCGCGGGCATGCTGCGCCGAGGGTGTTACAGCCTTGTCGGTGACGGCCGGCCCTACCCAGGTCCACACGGCGTTCGGCGCGGGCGCGCTCGGCAAAGTCGCCATCACCTGCTCCTAACCAACGCGCCATTTCGACCGGTGGAGCACCGCTTCCCGCTGGCGAGGCCAGACATCATCTGATTCCGGAGGAACCGCTCGTGGCGCGACGCAGAGGGCGCCGCCCCGGCACTACTGACACCCGCGATGCGATCCTCGCCGCCGCCGGGGAAGCGTTCGCCCACAAGGGTTACGACCGGGCCACCATCCGGGCCATCGCCGCGGCTGCGGCGGTTGACCCGGCGCTGGTGTACCACCACTTCGGCAGCAAGGAACAACTCATCCTCGCGGTCATGAACGTCCCCGTCGACCTGGACGTCATGACGCAGGAGATCCTGAACGCTCCCCGCGCCGAAGTCGGCGCCCACCTGGTCCGGGTCATCCTCGACATCTGCGACTCCCCGGCTGGAACGGCCGTGCTGGCCCAGCTGCGTTCCGGCATGAACAACGAGTGGAACGCCCAGCAGCCGGGCGAGTTCATTGCCATCCCCCTCATTCGCCGCGTGATGGCCGGTCTCGAGGTCGGCCGGGAACAGACGTCGATGCGCGCTGGCATGGTCATCGCCGAAATCATGGGCCTGGTGGTGATCCGCTACATCCTCAAGCTCGAACCATCCGCCTCCGCAGCACCCGACAAGCTGATCGCCGCCATCGGACCCACCCTCCACCACTACCTCACCGACGACTTACCCGGCGTGTTCGAACCAGCGGGAAGCGGCAGGCGGCTGCCGCCTGGGTGACCGCCCATCCGCAACCGGCCTCAGCCTCCCATCGCGATAAGGTCCGATTACCACTACCGAACCATCAGTCATCGGCAATCGGAACTGGGACTTCCTCATACTCAGTCCCCTGCGGACGCGGTCAAGCCATCAGGCGCGATTCTGCGCATCACCGAACTCGTGCGCGATCACGACGAGAAAGCCGAAGCAATAGGCGCACATGACCGCGCACACCGATACCGGTGGGGTACGGGAGCAATACCGTAGCCGTCATTGTTCCTGTCAGTGAGCGGTGGTGTACTCGATGTCATGGGGAAACGAGGTCGCGTTCACCTTCGAAGAACACTCCGCAACATACGTGACGAGCGCCCTGCGACGTCGGTTTCGGCGAGTCACGCTTTTCCTGCGTAGTGATAGCCGAACGACGTTTCGGAAGCATTTCCGCACGGAATTCCTCAGAACTACAGCCAATTGTCCAAGGAGCAGCATGAAGATCAGTATCGGGCTTCCCAACCTTGTCCGCGATGTCCGGCCCGAGGTACTGCCGGAGTGGGCGCGACGCGCGGAGGCAGCCGGATTTTTCTCGCTGAGTGCGGGCGGCCGGCTCGCGTTCCCGGGCGTCATGGACACCGTGACGCTCGCCGCGGCCGCCGGTGCGACCAGCACCATCGGCCTGATCAGCAACGTCCTCGTGGCGCCGGTCTGGCCGCCGGTTCTGCTGGCCAAGGAGATCGCCGGCATTCAGGGCGTCTCGAGCGGGCGGCTCACCTTGGGACTCGGCGTCGGCGGCCGGCAGGAGGACTTCGTCGTCGAAGGTGCGGGGCCACGCGGGCTGGGCAAGCGGATGGACGAGGCCCTCGAGGTCTTCCGTGATTTCTGGGCGGGCAGGCCTGTCGAGGGCAGCGAGTACGCGGGCGTGCCCGGCGGGCGAGTCGAGATTCCGCTGCTGTTCGGCGGTACGGCGCCGGCCGCGCTGAACCGGATGGCCAAGTGGGGCAAGGGGTACATCGCCGGCACGGTGCCGGTGTCGATGGCCGCTTCCTGGTTCGATGGTGCCCGCCAGGCATGGACGGAGGCCGGCCGGGAAGATCATCAGTACCTTGTCGGTACTGCTTACTTCGCGTTGGGTGACGTCGAGAAGGGGCGCGCCAACGTCTACGACTACTACAGCAGCCTGGGCCCGGAG
The DNA here is from genome assembly GCF_046548995.1 of Amycolatopsis sp. lyj-109. Taxonomy (NCBI): domain Bacteria; kingdom Bacillati; phylum Actinomycetota; class Actinomycetes; order Pseudonocardiales; family Pseudonocardiaceae; genus Amycolatopsis; species Amycolatopsis sp. lyj-109. The sequence continues at coordinate 201,378 of NZ_JAJPWR010000009.1, read as the reverse complement.
GTCGCCGGGCTCACCGCGGGAGCCGTGGCCGGCGGCACCGGCGCCGTGCGCGACGTCATCAAGCAGTACGAGGACCTGGGCATCGACGAGCTGTTCTTCAACGCGCCCACCGACGACCCCGACGAGGTCGAGCTGCTGGCCGAAGCCGTGCGGTAGCGGTCTGGGCAGTGCTCACCGGCCATGGGTGTATTGCCCGCGGATGCGGAAAGCCCGCCGCAGTTCCTCGTTTTCGCGTCCGCCGCGAGCGCATCCTTTCCGGTGGCGTCAGGGCATGCGGACCATGGCCCGGTAGAGGTCTGCGGAATCCGGCGCGTCGGCTATCGGCGGGAGCGGGGCGTCGGGCGTGGCGAAGGCGCGCAGCATCTGCCCGACGAGGCGGCGCCAAGCGCCGGGCGCGGCATCGCAGGTGGCGGCGATGACGCCGGCGTTGGCCATCAGAAGGACGACGAGGTCCTCCGAGGCGAAGTCGGCCCGGAGGTGGCCGGTGGCCTTGGCGCGGCTGATGAGTTCCAGGAAGCCCTGATAGGACTCGGCCCGCCGGGCTTCGAGGGCCGCCGCGCCGGGGAAACTGATGGTGAGCACGGCGGCGAAGCCGCGGTCGGCGGCCTGCATTGCGCAAATGGTCTCGACGTAGTGGGTGAAGCCGTGCCAGGGGTCGGGGTCGGCGAGCGCTGTTGTGGTGGCCGCGGCGTAGGCCTCCATGCGGTCGGTGAAGACGGCGTTGACGAGCTCGTCACGAGTGGTGAACCGGCGCGAGAGGGTGGCCTTGCCGACGCCGGCCTCGCGGGCCACCGACGCCATCGACACCCCTAAGCCCTCGCTGGCGTAGAGGCGGCGGGCCGCCTCCATGATGCGCTCACGGTTGCGTTCGGCGTCGGCGCGCAGGGCCGGCTCGGGGGGCTGACCGGGTGCTTCTGGTGCTGTCATGCGCCCCACTCTACTAAGTGGTCCACCCTTCCCGGTTATCTGCTACGGTGATGACAGGAACCGGGAAGGCCGTTCCACTTATCGTGAAGGTGATCACCATGCGTGCTGCGACACTGGAGTCCGTCCCCGCCGGCCCGGCCGTGAGCGAGGTGGAGAAGCCGCGTCCGGAAGCGGGAGAACTGCTGGTGCGGGTGGCCGCGTCCTCGGTCAACGGCTTCGACGCCGCCACCGCCGCCGGTTACCTGCAGGGGATGATGGAGCACCGGTTCCCGCTGGTGGTGGGCAAGGACTTCGCCGGGACGGTCGAGGCGCTCGGCGAGGGCGTCGACACCTTCGCCGTCGGCGACGCGGTCTTCGGCGTGGTGATGAAGCCCTACCTCGGCGCGGGTTCGCTGGCCGAATACGTCACCGTCCCCGCGGCCTACGGCGTGGCCCCCCATCCCGCTCTCGCTGAGCATCCGCGAGGCCGGCGCGCTGGGCTTGGCGGGCACGGCCGCGCTGGACGCCCTGAACGCGGTGGAGCTGGGCAAGGGCGAGACAGTCTTGATTTCCGGCGCCACCGGCGGTGTCGGCGCCCTGGCGGTGCAACTCGCGGCCGCCAGCGGCGCCCGGGTCATCGCCACCGCCCGGCCGGGCGCGGAAGCCGACTTCATCGCCGGTCTCACCACCATCGCCGGGGTCCAGATCGTCGACTTCACCGGCTCCCTGGACGCTCAGGTGCAGGCGTTCGCCCCGGACGGCCTGGACGCCGTGCTGCACCTGGCCGGCGACGGCGACCAGCTCGCGCGCCTGCTGCGCCCGGGCGGCCGCTTCGCCTCCACCCTCGGCGTCACCCCCGAAGGCGTCACCGCCTTCTCGGTGATGGCCGATCCGAACCCGCAGACCCTGGCCCGGCTGGCCGCCGATGCCGCTTCCGGCACGTTGCGGGTCCCGGTCACCGCCGCCTACCCCCTGGACCGGGTCGACGAGGCGTTCGCCGCGTTCGGCGCGGGCACGCTCGGCAAGGTCGCCATCACCTGTTCCTGAATCCCTACTGGAAGGAATCCCGTCATGACTTCGACAACCCCTGCTCCGTGGGACACCGTCGACCCGGCCCTGGTCAACCCGCGCGCAGTGCGGCTGGTCGAGGCGTTCAAGGACGCCCTCGCGCGGATGCGTGACGAGCACGGCCTGACCTTCGAGGACCTGCACACAGTCACCACGCTGCTGACGGATCTGCACGACGCCACCGGCGTGCCGCTGTCGCTGTGTGCCATGCCGCTGTTCAGCGAAGTTTTCCAGGGTGGCGGCTTCGGTTACACGATCTCCGAGGACGTGGACAGCCCCACCTACGTACCCGGCTCGCCGTTGATCGACAATCCCGGGCGGCTGCCGATGCGCCCCGACGAGCCGGGCGTCCCGCTGATCGCTTCCGGCCGCGTCCTCGACGGCCACGGCAACCCGCTGGCCGGCGCGGAACTGGTGATCTACCACGCCTCCAACGACGGCGTCTACTCCGGCATCTGGGACGACGGCCAGCCCAAGGACAACCTGCGCTGCCGGCAGATCACCGACGCCGAAGGCCGCTACGCCTTCACCACCATCACCCCGGTGCCCTATTCGAACATGCCAAGCCAAGCCGTCGAGACCGTGGCGAAGGCGGCCGCGGCGCTGGGCCGCAGCCTCTACCGGCCGGCCCACATCCACTACGAGATCCACCACCCCGACCTGCTCAAGCCCTACCGGGGCGAGGTCTACTTCGCCGGCGACCCGGTCATCCCCGTGGACTTCGTCGGTCCCAAGATCGCCGCGCCGTCCCTGCAGGCCGACACGGTGCACCACGAAGACCCGGAAGAGATCGCCGCCCACGGCTTCGACGGCCCGTTCAACACCGCGGTCTTCGACTTCGTCCTCAGGACCCGCACGAGTCCCGAAACCGCCCTTTTTCGTGTGCGGGGGCGACGTGACGCCTGAAGACGCAGTCGCCTGGCGCCTGGCCCGGTTGAACACCGCGTTCATCCACCACTACGACCGCCGGGAGTACGACGAGGTCCTGGCGATGTTCACCCCGGACGCGGTCTACGAGGTCCACGGCCGGGTACTGCACGGCCACGCTGCCATCAAGGCGGTACTCGACGCCCGTCCCGGGCCCGAGCTGACCGTCCGTCACCTCGTCACCAACCTGCACTTCCACACCATCGGAGACAACGACGCCCACGGCGTTTCCTGCCTCACCGCGTTCGCCGGCCCGGCTCCCGCTGGTGCGGGCCCGGCCCGCTACCCGGCAGCGAACGCAGGCCACATACATCAGCTGACCGACCGCTATGCCCGGCACGACGGCAACTGGAAGATCGCCCACCGCACGGCCGAGGAACTTCTCGTTCCCCCCGCGGCCGTCGCCTGATTTTTCGTTTCCCTATTGAATTAATCGATCGGAAGGACTGCTGTGTCCAGCATCGCCATTGTCGGAGCCGGCCCCGGTTTGGGCCTGGCCGTCGCCCGCACCTTCGGCTCCCGCGGCTTCGACGTCGCGCTGATTTCCCGCAACCGCGCCAAGCTCGACGAGCTGGCAGGCCTGCTGAAGGCCGAGGGCATCACCGCCGAGGCGTTCCCCGCCGACGTGCTCGACCGTGACGCGCTCACCCAGGCGCTCAAGGACGCCGCCACGCACTTCGGCGGCATCGATGTCCTGGAGTACTCCCCGGTCGGCGGGGCCGGCTCGACCACGTTGACCGTCCCGACCGAGATCGAACCGTTCCACGTGCAGCACGAAATCGAGTTCCAGCTCTACGGGGCGATCGCCGCGACCCGGGCCGTGCTGCCCGCGATGCGGGAGGCCGGCGCAGGGACGTTGCTCTACACCACCGGCGCCGGGTCGATCGACCCCGTCCCGCAGGTCGGCAACGTCAACGCCGCGGCCGCGGCCCTGCGCAACTGGGTGATCAACCTCCACAAGGAACTCGACGGCACCGGCGTCCAGGCCGCCCACGTCGGCATCGACGTGGCGATCGGCAGCAACGCCGACGCCGTCGTCGCCGGATTCCCGACTGCCCCGGCAGAACAGATCTCGCCGGTCTACTGGGAACTGCACACCACCGACCGTGACAAGGCCGAACGCGTTTTCCGCGTCTGACTCTCCTCGTCGATCCTCGGCGCGCCGCGGCTTCACGATGCCGCGGCGCGCTGAAGCATGCTTGCGTGACCGATACCGGCCGGGTAACGCGGCGATGCAGGAACTGTCATTGTTCCCGCGACAAAGCGGTGATGGAATCGATGTCATGGGTCAACTCGAAAACAAAGTCGCGGTCATCACCGGCGGCAGTTCAGGTATCGGACTCGCCACGGCGCAGCGATTCATCGAAGAAGGCGCGGTGGTCTACGTGACCGGCCGCAAGAAACAGGAACTGACCGCCGCCGCGACGAAGGTCGGCGCGATTCCCGTTCAAGGCGACGCCTCGAAACACGCGGACCTCGACCGGCTGTACGACACCGTGCGCGCCGACGGCCGCCGGATCGACGTGCTGGTCGCCAACGTCGGGACCGCCGAAGTCGCCAGGCTCGAAGACATCACCGACGAGCACTTCGACCTGCACTTCGACAGCAACGTCCGAAGCACGCTCAACACCGTCAAGAAAGCCCTCCCACTGCTCACCGACGGCGCCTCGATCGTGCTGGTCACCTCGGTGTCGGGCAGCGCCGGGACGCCGGGCATGAGCCTCTACGGCGCGTCGAAGGCCGCGGTCCGCTCGTTTGCCCGCACGTGGGCGAACGAGCTCAAGGGACGGATGATCCGGGTCAACGCACTGGCGCCGGGGACCACGGACACTCCTTCGGTCGGGTCCTGGCTCGACGAGAAGAGCCGGCGCGAGTGGATGGCGGACCACTCGTCGAGCAACCCGCTGCGCCGGTGGGGGCGGCCGGAGGAACAGGCCGCCGGGATCCTGTTCCTCGCCTCGGACCAGAGCAGCTACATCACGGGCTTCGAACTCGTCGTCGACGGCGGCATCACCCAGCTAGGCCCCTGGGGCTGAGAGCACCACGAGCCCGGACGCCACGCTCTTGGCGGTCCGCACGAACGCCTCGCGCGTCGCGGCGGGGACGTCCGGTTGCCAGGTCAGCGTCAGCCACGTCGGCGGTGCGTCGATGACCGGCACGGCCACGACACCGGGGCCGAGCCGGTCGGTCGCGCTCGACGCGACTGTCACGATCAGTTCGCCCATGGCGACCTGGTCGATGATCTCGTCGAGCGTGGCCACCGGCCACTCCGGCCGGAAATGCCTGTCCTGCGCGATATCGGCAGCCGAAACAGCCGGTTTCCTCGCGAGCGGATGGTCCCGCGGGAGCAACGCGACTGTTGTTTCTTCGGCGAGATCGGTGAATTCCAGCCCGCCCAGATCGTCGTAGCCGCACGTCAACGAGACGTCCGCGGAACCGGCGCGGACGACGTCGACGTGGTCCCGGGTGAACACCACTTCGACCTCGGCCGCACCGGGTTGGCGACGATAGGCACTCACCACCCTGGCCAGCAACCCCGATCCGGTGCCGGGCAGTGCGGCCACCACCAGCCGGTGCGGGCGGCCGCCGCGCTGGGCGCGCAACACCGCGGTGTCCACCGCGGCCAGCGCGTTCCGGCTTTCGGTCAGGAACACCGCACCGGCCGCCGTCAGATCGACCCGGCGGCTGGTGCGCTCGAACAATTGCACACCGATCCGGCGTTCCAGCTTGCCGATCGCCCTCGACAACGGCGGCTGCGCGATCCCCAGCCGCTCCGCGGCCCGCCCGAAATGCAGTTCCTCGGCGACCGCGACGAAGTACTCGAGCTCACGCGTTTCCACCCGTTCCATACCCACAGGGTAACAGTCAGTTATCCCGAAAAGAGGAGTAACACCGGTGACATCTCTGCCGACGATTTACTTCGGTTTCTGCCCGAACAACACGATCGGGAAGGAGCCTGCCCTGCTGCGCGCCGTCCGGCAGGCCGACCGTGACGGGCTCGATCTCGTCTCGGTGATGGACCACCCGTACACCGGTGATCAACTGGACGCCTACGCGCTCCTCGGGTTCGTCCTGGGCGCGACGCAGCGGATCGCCGGCTTCGCCAACGTCACCCACCTGCCGGCCCGGCCCGCCCCGATGCTGGCACGTGCGGTGACGTCGCTGTCGGCCCTCTCCGGTGGGCGGGTGGTGCTCGGCCTGGGCGTGGGCATGCAGTCGGACCGGATCTCCGACATGGGCATGCCGCGGGTTTCGCCCGGCGACGCGGTCGACGCCTTCGAAGAAGCGATCGTCCTGGTGAAGAAACTGTCCGGGGGCGGCCCGCCGGTCACCTTCACGGGCAAGCACTATCAGGTGAACCAGATCGACCCCGCACCCGTGGCCGCGCCGCTCGTCTGGACCGGATCGAGCGGCCCGAAATCCCTGGCCGCGACCGGCCGCGTGGCCGACGGCTGGCTGCCGCCCTACTACGCGGACTGGCTCAGCGAGAAGTACCGCACGTCCCGGCCGGTCATCGACAAGGCCGCGGCGTCCGTCGGCCGCGATCCCCGCGACATCCGCACGATCTACAACATCGCCGGCCGCATCACCGACCGCCCGCTGGACACGACCCGCGACGGCGATGGCCGCTGGATCGGTGGGTCGGTCGCGCAGTGGATCGACGAGCTGACCGGGGCCGTGCTGGACCACGGCGCGGCCGGCTTCAACTTCAGCGAACCCAGCGGATCCGTCGAGGACCTGGCCATTCTCGGCCGCTGGGCCAACGAGATCGTCCCGGCCGTGCGCGAAGCTGTCGCCAAGGAGCGGCCGGGTGAGTGATCGAACTCGATCCGGTCCGCCGAGTTGCCGCTGGTGACGGTGTCCCCTACACCGATGGAGGCTCACCCCGGTGGGACGGGCCGAGGTATGCACGCCCGTTCACCCGGGGGGTGCTGACGGCCCCTCCCAGTGAGCGCGTTCGCCGGGTTCGATGGATCGTGAAAGACGTGCGCGGTGCGCGGCCGGCAGGCCGTTCGGGCGCGCGTGTGCCGACATCCAGACCAAGGAGGAAGATCTCGTGCGTGGAGTGGTGATGCACAGCACCGGTGACGTGCGCGTGGAGGAGCGCGACGATCCGAAGATCATCGAATCGACGGACGCCGTCATCCGGCTGACGGCGACCTGCATCTGCGGATCGGACCTGTGGCCCTACCGCGGCGTCGAACCGGCCGACCACCTGCTGATGGGGCACGAGTACGTCGGCGTCGTCGAAGAGGTCGGCGCGGACGTCAAGACCATCAAGGTCGGCGACTTCGTCGTCGGGTCGTTCGTCATCTCCGACAACACCTGCGAGATCTGCCGGGCCGGCTACCAGTCCAAGTGCGTGCACGCCGAGTTCGTGCACGGCGGCATCGGCACGCAGGCCGAGCGGGCCCGCATCCCCCAGGCGGACGGCACCCTCGTCGCCACCCCCGGACAGCCGGAACCGGAGCTGATCCCGTCGCTGCTGGCCGCGTCCGACGTGCTGGGCACCGGCTGGTTCGGGGCCGTCGCGGCCGAGGCCGGCCCGGGCAAGACCGTCGCCGTCGTGGGTGACGGGGCGGTCGGCCTGATGGCCGTGCTCGCCGCCAAGCAGCTCGGCGCGGAGCGGATCATCGCGATGTCCCGCCACGCCGATCGCCAGGAGCTGGCCCGCTTCTACGGCGCGACCGACATCGTCACCGAACGCGGCGACGAAGGCATCGCGAAGATCAAGGAACTCACCAACGGGCTCGGCGCGCACAGCGTCGTCGAAGCCGTCGGCACCCAGCAGGCCACGATGCAGGCCATCGGCGCCACCCGCGGCGGCGGCCACGTGGGCTACGTCGGCGTCAACTACGACGTCAAGATCCCCGGCATCGACCTGTTCTTCGCCGGCATCCACTTCCACGGCGGGCCCGCCCCGGTGCGCCGGTTCCTGCCCGAGCTGATCCAGCTCATCTGGGACCGCAAGATCGACCCCGGCAAGGTCTTCGACCTCACCCTGCCCCTGGATCGAGCCGCGGAGGGTTACCAGGCGATGGATGAGCGTCGCGCCGTCAAGGTCATGCTGACGTTCTGACGCCACTCGCAGTGAGCCGGAGGAGGACATGAGCAGGAAGGACAAGGTGCGGGAGTTCCTGATCTCCCGCCGGGCACACCTCACCCCCGAACAGGCGGGCCTGCCCGATTCCGGCGGAGAACGGCGCGTGCCCGGCCTGCGTCGCGAAGAGGTCGCCGTCCTCGCCGGCGTCAGCGTCGACTACTACACACAGCTCGAACGCGGCGACATCGGCGGCGCCTCGGAAAGCGTGCTCAACGCGATCGCACGAGCGCTGCAACTCGACGACGTGGAACGCGAGTACCTGTTCGACCTGGCCCGGACAACGGCCAAGGCGTCGCGCGGCCGGAGACCGGCCAGGACATCGGTGCGGGCCTCGGTGCGACGGGTCCTCGACAACCTGGCCGTGCCCGCGGTCGTGATCAACGCGCGGCACGACCTCATCGCCGCCAACCTCATGGGCCGTGCCCTGTTCGCCATGCAGTTCGAGGCCGAGAAGCCGAACCTCGCCCGGTTCATCTTCCTCGATCCGCGCGCCCGGGACTTCTACGCCGACTGGCCTCTTGCCCGCAGCATGACCGCCGCGATGCTGAGGCTCGCAGCCGGACGCGACCCGCTCGACTCCGACCTCACCGCACTCATCGGGGAGCTGTCCACGCTCAGCCCGCAATTCCGCGCGGACTGGGCCGAGCACGAGGTCCACGAACACCGCACCGGACAGAAGGTCTACCGCCACCCCGAAGTCGGCGAGATCGACGTCACCTTCGACGTGTTCGAACTCCCCGGCGAACCTGGCCTGTCCGTCTGCACCTACAGCGTCGACACAGGCTCTGCCTCCGCTGACAAGTTCGCGATCCTCGCCACTTGGGCGGCGACCCAAGGATTCGAGAACCGGCATCGCACCGGAGCCGCCCGCGGTCAGGAACCGGCAGAGTGACTCCGCAGACCACTACGCCAAGGTGGTGATTGGCTTGCCAGGGCATGGAATTGCCTATTGGAGCTTCGAGCGAACGCGCAGCGCCTGACCGGTCAACCGAGGGATACCCCGGTGCGTGCTTCGAGGCGAGCGATGAGCTCGGCCTGGAATGCCGGGTCTTGAGTGGCGGGGTGGGCTTCCTGCACACGCCGGTGATACCAGTAGCCGCCGGTGTGTGGCTCGATGTCCTCGCCGGTGGCGAGCCACACCTGGGTCTCATGCCCGGCGCGAAGGTCGTCGGTCGCGCCGGGGCCGCCCATCCGGGTCGGTACCCAGCCTGGGTCGACGGCGTGCGAGCCGACTTCCGGCCACCGGTTCGCGACGGCCGCAGAGAGAGCTGTGACGTACAGCTTGCTGTCCTCGTAGGAGGCCCGAGCCGCGGTGAGACCGCGAAGGTCGGTCGCCCCTGATCGGTGCATGGAGCTGCTCAAGTAGATGAGCCGGTGTGGTTGGCGCATGCGAGCAGTCAGGACATACGGCGCCAACGTGTTGACGGCAAGCACGTCCGGGCCCCTGAGGACACCGGCATTGTGGATGACCGCGTCGAACCGGCCGTACTCGTCGGCCTGCTCCGCGAGTGCGATGACCTCATCGGGCTCGGCGAGGTTCCCGCAGATCGCGCCGCGGATCCGGCCGAGCAGGTCCCCTTCGGCGAGGCGGGACGGGTGCCGGGCGTGCGCGACAACGTCGTGACCGCCGGAAGTCAGCGCCTGTGCGGTCGCCAGGCCGAGCCCGGCCGCTGCTCCCGTGACGAGTACCAATGCCACGCCAATGCCCCTCGTTCGGTTCGTGGTGGATCGTACGCCGACCAGGCGAACGGGCGATCGAGCTGAGGTCCCTTCTCGACGGCTCAAAATCCTTGAATGCCGGCGTCAGTGGTAAGCATCATGGCGAACTTCCGGTGCGGCGGGGTGACCGTGAAGTTCGGCCGCGGCCTGGTTCGTCTCGTCGGCCGGTGCGAGCAGTCCGCCCGCCATGAAGGGCGTGTCGTTGGACGGTCGTGGTCGTCAGAGCAGGGACTCGGCGGTGATGGGCAGGTTCCTGATCCGTTTTCCGGTGGCGTGGAAGACAGCATTGGCGATGGCCGGCGCGACGCCGACGTGCACGACCTCTCCGACGCCTTTGACGCCGAGGGGATCAGCCTGAGGATCGGAGCCGTCGAGGTAGATCGCGCGCAGTACGGGGATGTCCGCGTTGACGGGGACCAGGTAGTCCGCGAGATTGGCGTTGACGACCCGGCCGTCCCGCGGATCGGTGACCGTGTGCTCCAGCAGCGCCGAGCCGATCCCGCCGACGATGCCGCCGAGGGCTTGGCTGTCGGCGAGCTTCGGGCTGACGATGCGGCCCGCGTCGTAGACGCCGAGCACGCGGCGCACCCGCACCAGCCCCAACTGGGCGTCGACGGCGACTTCGGCGAAGACGGCGCCGTAGGTGTAGAACGACGACCGGTCCTGTTCCGGCGGGGCGAACCCGCCGATGGCCTCCAGGTGCGCTCGTCCGTTGCGCGACAGCAGCTGCCGGTAACTCTCGCCGCGAGCCGGGCTGTTCTTGAGCGCCATTCGTCCGTTGCGGACGATGACGTCTGCGGGGTCGGCTCCGTGCAGCGGGGACCGGGTGTCGTTGACGGCGAGGGTGATGGCCTGTTGCCGGACCAGATCGCAGCCGTTCAAGACGGCGGATCCGACGCTGGCCATCGTTTGCGAACCGCCGTGCGGCGGGGTGGGCGGCATGCGAGAGTCGCCGAGTTCGAACCGGACGGTGTCCATGGTCAGGCCGAGGGCGTCGGCGGCGACCTGGGTCATCGAAGTGTAGGTGCCGGGGCCCATGTCGCTGGTCGCGGACTGGACCAGTGCCGCGCCGTTCGCGTCGAGCCGGACGTATGCCTGGGCCGCGCCGCGTGCGGTGTCGTAGACGGAGGTGGCCATCCCGGTGCCGATCAGCCAGTCGCCGTCGCGAGACGAGCGTGGCGCCGGATTGCGGCGGTGCCAGCCGAACTCCCGGGCGCCGACGGTGTAGCACTCACGCAGCCGCCGCGTGGAGAACGGCAAGCCCGTGGATTCGTCTTTCGCGGGTTCGTTGCGCTGACGCAGTTCGATGGGGTCCAGGTTCAGCGCGTGCGCGAGCTCGTCGACCGCGGATTCGATCGCGAACGACGCGCTGGCGTACCCGGGGCCGCGCATCCAGATGGGCGTGTTGACGTCGAGCGGCACAGAGCTGTAGGCCTGCCGGACGTGCGGCATGCTGTACAGCATCTGCCCGGGAGCCATTGCGGCCTCGACGAATTTCTCGTAGGACGACGTCTCGGCCGTGATGTCGTGGATCATCGCGCTCAACCGTCCGCGTCGATCCGCGCCGATCCTCAGGCGATAGCCGTAGCGGGGCCGGAAGCCGGTGCCGAAGTACAGCTGGCGCCGGGCCAGCACGAGCTTGACCGGCCGTCCGGTGTGGCGTGCCGCGACCGCGGCGATGGTGACGTGCGGCCAGGCCCGCAGGCCGCTGCCGAAGGCGCCGCCGACGAACGGGGAGAGGACGCGCACCTGGTCGTCCGGAATGCCGAACACCGCGGCGAGTTCCCGCTGGGTGCCGCCGACCCACTGGGTCTTGTCCCAGACAGTGAGACGGTCGCCGTCCCAGCGTGCGATGGTCGCGTGCGGTTCCATCGGGTTGTGGTGGTTGCGCGCGGCGTCGTAGGTGACGTCCAGCTTGACCGCGGCACCGGCGAACGCGGTGTCGGCGTTGCCGCGCGCGTAGGTGGTGGGTTCGCCGGCCGGGGCCGAGTGCAGGTCGGTGGCCGGCTGGTGGGCGTCGTAGCGCACTTCGACCAGCCGGGCGGCGTGCTGCGCGGCCTCGAGGGTGTCGGCGACCACGACCGCGACGGGCTGGCCGAAGAACCGGATGCGGTCGTCCTGGAAGACGCGCAGCCGGCTGCCTTCGGGATTGTTCGCGTTCGGGCTGTCGCGATAGGCGAGCCTGGGGGCGTTGAGGTGGCTGATCACCGTCCGGACGCCGGGGTGGGCGAGTGCAGCGCGGTCGTCGATCGCGGTGATGCGTCCCACGCCGACGCTGCCGTCGACCACGACGGCGTGCAGCGCGCCGTCGATTTTGTGTTCGGCGGCGTAGGTGGCGTGTCCGGTCACCTTGAGCCGGCCGTCCACCCTGGACACCGGGGTTCCGACGGCTCGCTGGGGCTGCGGAGTCACTGGCCTCCTCCTACGACGCGAAGCTGACGTTCGACGGTCCGTTTGAGCAATTCGATCTTGAATGCGTTGTGTTCCAGCGCTCGTGCGCCGTCCGCGGCGCGAGCGGCGGCATCTGTCCACAGTTGCGCGGATGGTGCTTTCCCGGTGAGGTGCTGCTCGACGGCGCCCAGGTTCCACGGGACGGTGCCTACGCCGCCGGCCGCGACCTTGGCGGTCCGGATGACCCCGCCTTGGACGTGCAGGGCGACCGCCGCCGACGTCAGGGCGAATTCGTAGGACTGCCGGTCGCGGACCTTGAGGTAACCCGAGCGCAACGGACGCGGATAAGCGGGAACCTCCACTGCGGTGATCAGTTCTCCTGGGCGGATGGCGTGTTCCTGGTCGGGCGTCGTGCCCGGAATGAGCAGGAAGTCGCGGAACGCCACGGTGCGCTCGCCGTCCGGTCCGAGGAGCCGGACGGTGGCTTCGAGGGCTGCGAACGCCACGGCGACGTCCGATGGGTGGGTGGCGACGCAGTGGTCGGACGTGCCGAGGATCGCGTGGCCGCGGTTGATGCCGTGCAGCGCCGCGCATCCGGAGCCGGGTGCGCGCTTGTTGCACGCGGCGGTGATGTCCCGGAAGTAGGTGCACCGCGTGCGCTGCATGATGTTGCCGCCGATGGTGGCCATGTTGCGCAGCTGCGCCGACGCGCTGAGCTCCAGTGCCTGTGAGATCACCGGGTACGTGCTGCGGACCCGGGGGTCGGCGGCAGTGTCGGCCATGGTGACCAGCGCGCCGATGCGCAGGCCGCCGCCCGGTGTGACCCTGATGTCGCGCAGCGGGAGCCCGGCGATGTCCACCAGGCCGGCCGGACGTTCCACGGTTTCCCGCATGAGGTCGACCATCGTGGTCCCGCCGGCGATGTACCGGCCGCCGCATTGCCCCGCGGCCACGGCCGCACGGGTGTCGGCGACCTTGGTGTAGGTGAAGGGCTCCACGTCAGGTCTTCACTTCCGCGGCGCGGCCTGCTGGACCGCGTCGACGATCTTTACGTAGCAGCCGCACCGGCAGATGTTGCCGCTCATCCACTCACGAACCTCCGCCGCGGATCCGGTGTGGCCTTCCTTGATGCAGCCGACGCCGGACATGATCTGTCCCGGGGTGCAATAACCGCACTGGAACGCATCCTGATCGATGAACGCCTGCTGGAGTGGGTGCAGCCGGTCGCCTTCAGCGAGGCCTTCGATGGTGGTGACCTCGGCGCCTTCGAGCCGCACGGCGAGCGTCAGGCAGCCGTTCACCCGGCGGCCGTCGACCAGCACGGTGCATGCCCCGCAGGCGCCCGCGTCGCATCCCTTCTTCGAGCCGGTGAGGCCGAGGTGCTCACGCAGCAGGTCCAGGAGCGACGTGCGGTTGTCGACGGTGATCGTGTGGCGGACTCCGTTGACGATCAAAGAAACCCGGCTGCTCGTGGCGGAACCGGCGGCGGCAGCCGGCTCGGCGCCGAGGAGTGGTGCACCGGCGACAGCGACTGCACCGGTGAGGGTGGTGGCCGTGACGAACGTGCGCCGCGACAGCGTCGTGGGTGTGGCCTCTTCGGGAGATGGGGCCACTTCAGGGGAATCGTCGATCGACATGAATGGGTCCTCTGTCGCGTGATGGCGGCGTACGGGCGCGAGTCGACTGCTTCGATCAAGATCGACGAAACCACACTCGCCCGGTGTCTGGGAGGGGCTGTCAGCACCCCCCGACTTCGCGGAACAAACGGACATAGCAGTGGTAAATTCGTGCGCGAACGCGCCCGCGTCGCCGGATTGGAACGGCTCCCTCCGCACCGACAAGTTCGACAGCAGGGCGGCCGGCAGCGAAGAAGGGTCGGTCAGTGTGCGAAGCCGACGTGCGGCTGGCGATGTCCTGATAGCGGCTGGGGCGATCGAGGGGGCTGACAGTCCTCCCGGGTTTCCGGCGAGCGAGTCGAGGCTTTCGCCGTCGCCGGGAAACGCAGTGACGGCTTCGAGATGCCGAGGGCGGAGTCTGCTTTCGGAGGCCGACCGACGTCTTCGAAGGCTCGATGTCATCGAACTGGAACAAGTCCTCGGCGACGGGCGCGGACCGCCGGCAAGATCGCCGCGAACCCGTCCATAGATCCGCGCCCGCTCACTCGTGCTCGAGAACGAAAGACGTACCTCCGGAAGTCGCGCTGGTTCAGGTCGTCGTCTCGGTCACGAGCGCCCGCAGTTTCGGGAGCACGTCCTCGGAGAACTGGGTCAGGAACCGCTCCTGATCATGCCCCGGCCCGTGGAACACGAGGTGGTTCCGGCCCGCGTCCAGGTACGGCTTGATCTGCGCCACGGCCTCGTTCGGATCCGACGCCACGATCCACCGCTTGGCGACCTGCTTGATCCGCAGCTCGTCGGCGAGCTGTTCCATCTCCTCGGCTGAGGACACCGTGTGCTTCTGCTCCGGCGTCAGCGACAGCGGCGCCCAGAACCGGTGTTCTCCAGCGCCTTCTCGTGGTCGCGGTCGTATGACAGCTTGATCTCGATCGTCCGGTCGATGCTCTCGGCATCCCGCGAAGCCGCCTCGGAGCCTTCCTTAACCGCCGGGATCAGGTCTCGGTGTAGAAGTCCATGCCTTGCTCGAGGTTCAGATGAACCCTTCACCCGACCGGCCAGCTCGGCGGCCGCCCACCTTACGGCTACCGTCTCGTCGACGCCGGTCCCCACCCCAACCCGGCGGGCGCCGGCTGGAGTCGGCGCTGCAACGGCTGGCTCCCGACCCCCGCACCGCGCCGCACGTGAGCTGGATGTTCCGGCAACGCCTGGCCGGACACAGCGTCGCGAGCATCGCCCGACACCTCAACGAACGCGGTGTCCCCTGCCCGCCCAGCGCAGACCCGGACCCCAACCGCCATCGAACCCGCGGCGCCTGGACGCTGCGCACCGTCGCGGTGATCCTCGCGAATCCGCGCTACACGGGTCGGCAGATCTCGAATCGCCGGGCCACCGGGTCCGAAGGCCCAGCGTCAACGCCGGCACTGTCCGCCAAGACTGCGCACCGGCGCTTGTCACGGAGCAGGACTTCGTCGCCGCACAGTAGATCCGGGCGGCGCGCCCCGCCAGCAACGGCCGGGCTCGCCGGTTCGCGCTCGCCGACCTGATCCACTGCGGTGTCTGCGACCGACGACTGGACTCGCACTGGAATCACGGACGTCCGACCTACCGCTGCCGCCACGACCACACCAGTACCCAATGTGCGGGCCCGCCGCGTCCGAAGACGCTCTACATCCGCGAAGACCACCTCACCGACCAGATCGACATCCGACTCGACGACCAAGAAACCGACGGCCTCATCAAGCTGGAGCATGATCGAACGCAAAGCAGTCGCGTCGCTGCGGCGCTCCGCGTCGCGGGAAAGATCATCGTCTTCGACAGCGTCGGATGGCGCCTGGAGGAGATCGATTCGACCTGAGATACGATCAACCCAGCTTCAAGATCGCGTTTCGCGATCCGTGGGGTAATACTGTGTCCGAGGACCGAGTTGATCTATAACCCCAACCTGAAATTTGCCACCGACCTGCAGCTTGACTGACGGCACCGGTTAGCGACTTACACTGCACTGGCAGAAACCCATCGCCGATCGCGGTGGTGGGCTCCCAACAACCAAGGGCCCTCGCTACGGCGGGATACTCGATCGATGGTCGTCCCCAGCCGCCTGTCGCCCCGCGCGTGAACGGCGTTGTTCACGGGCCGACGTGGATGTGCGCGGCCCATAGGGTTGGCATCTGCGGGTACAGGTCCCGCACCATGCGGATGGCTTTGTGCAGGCTGCCTACCGCGTTGCGGATGTCGAACTGGCAGGTGGCCAGCTCCGTGTAGATCCGTGTGGCGATCTTCGTGGCGATGGAGTCGGAGATCTCCCACAACGTGCCAATGACGTGTGGATAGCCGGCCAATTGAAAGGCCGACGCGATGTGAATCGACTCGTCGACCAGATCGAGCGACGTGGTCGCCGTGCTACAGGCCGACAGGAACGCGAATTCCGGCTCGCTCAATTCGAGCCGAGAGATCTCCGCTACGCACAACGGTTTACTCACATGGTCGTGAACGACCAGGCGGCTCTCGCCGGGGTCAGCCGGGTCGCCGGCGGCGTGACAGGCGAAGTGTGCCCATTCACTTGTCGCCAATCGCGACAGGATTGCGTCGTGGGTGGCTTCCTCGTTGACGAGTGGGGTCACGCCCGGCAGCAGCCGGCCGAGCAACCCCACCTCCTTGTGCGCGCCCGGTAGGTCGGATTCCCCGGGGGTCTTCGACATGCCGACTGCCAGCAGCCGGGGCACCCGCGGTCCCGTCCGGGAGATCTGACGGGCCCGGGCGTGCGCCAGTGCCCGGATCGTCGGGGTGTACGAGGACATCACGCGGTCGAGCACAGTGGCGTGAAGCGGGAAATAGGCCAGCAGACCACACGGCACCCACCAAAGCCGGCGGACGTCCGGGGCCAATCCGCGGAGCACCGGGTTGGTGACCGTGTCCGATAGCCAAGCCAAAACGTCTTGCATGACGTGCTGGGCAGCCGGGTCTGACCCAGCGGTAACTGCTGCGCGCAACGCGCCCAGCCGCTCGCGCACCGCGGACAGTTCCAGCTCCGGCAGCGGCTGCACGGTCACGCCGGCTTCGGTCAGGACGAGGGCGTCGCAGCGATACTGGCTGACGTTGACCAGGACTATGGGGCCGCCACTCGCCTCAGTGGCCAGCTGCGCCGCGGTTCGAGGCAGGAGGAACGCGTCGAACCCGGGCACCGCACGAATACGTGTCAGCAACTCGGCGAACCGGCTCGCCAGCACCCGCCGTTCCTCGCGTGGATTCTCGGAGTCGAGTTGCCGGCACAGGTATCCGAACTCGTCCGCCAGTGTCGGGTCCGCGTCTCGCAGGTCCGAGAGGTCCGTCCTGGACTCCAGCGCCTGGGCCATGAGCACGCCCCGACCCGACTCGAGCAGTTCGGCGGCGCGATCCGTCCGACCCACTTCCAGCTCGCAAGCGGCGGCATCACACACCAGCTGTGCGTGCTGAGCCATCCAGTGTGTCGCATCAGGGCGGGTAAGTCCCCGTGCCGCCAGCACCGGTAATAATTCGACGGCCACTTCGAACCCGCGCACAGCGCGATCGGGTCGCCCGGCGGTCATCGCGACCTGGCCCCACGTGCTTGCGGCCTCCACTCGGACCGCAGGTCGAGCACCATCACGCATCGCGGCGGCTTCCAGCAGATCGAGCATCTCGTCACGGTGCGAGGGTTCCCGGACGCTCAGCGAAGCCACGAGATTCATCTCGAGCGCCGAACGGTCGGGGTGGTCGACGCCGGCGGCCGCCAAGGCCTCACGGCCGACGTCGATTGCCTGGTCGAGGGCAGCGTCCTCGCCTGTCAAGTCGTATCGCCTGGCGAGCATGCTGCCCAGGGTGCTGAGCATTCCGGCGCGGCGGAAACCGGAGTCGACCGTGGTCTGCACGGCCATGCGCTGGATCGCGATTGCTCTGCCGATCAGGACGGCGTCGGCGGCGTGTTCGGCCTTGGCCTTCATCGCGATGGCGAGATTGTTCAGGTACATCGGCCGGTTGGGATGGTCCTCCGCGGTCGCCTCGACCGCCGTCGCGCCGAGTTCGATGGCCTCGTCCAGAGCCCCGACCTCGCCGGTACGGCCGAATCGGGCATGCAGATAGCCGACGTAGGCGGATTGGTACGAAACCGCGTCCGGGTGCTCCGGTGATGTCATCTGAAGGACCTCGCGGACCATGCCGATCGCCTCGTCAAGCGCGACCAAGTCGCCTGTGCGGTCGAACTGATTGCGCAGGAGCACCGAAAGGTTGTAACGGCTGGCGATCCACAGCGGAGTGCGCGAGTGCGCGGCCTGCGCTGCTCGCCGGGCACTAAGGATTGCCTCGTCGAGGGTCGGCTGGTCACCGGTACGGTCGAACTGTGCCTGCAGGAGCAGGGCGTGGTTCCCCAGCGTGGCGGCGACGAGCGAACCCGCCGCCGTTCCCTGCGACATCACGAGCTCCACAGCGGCCGCTCCCGCTTTGCCTGCCTCGTCCAGGAGTTCCGGGTCAGGCGTGAACTGGTGCAGGAGACGGGCCGAAGTGCTGTAGCTCAGCAGGTGAACGTAGCGCTGGTCAGAGCCGTCCGGCCGGGCGTCCAGCACGCGCCGCCCGAGGTCGAGTGATTCCCGGAGTGCGGCGAGCTCGCCCGTGCGCTCGAATAGCATCCTCAAACTTTCGGCCAGGCTGTGGTCGTACTGGAACCGATCCGGATCGTCGGAGGGTAGCCGCGCTGCCTCCGCACGCACCGCGGCGATGGCGTCTTCGAGTACCGCCAGGTCCCCGCCGTGTTCGAAGAGACACCGCTGCGCCGCGCTGAAAAATGCCATACGCTGCGCGCGCACCGCTTGGTTCGAATTCTCCGGCTTCACCGCGTTGCGTGCGAAAGCGACCGCCAGCCGGAGCGCGTGCGGATCGGCACCGATCTCCAGCCAGGCTTCCATGAGCAAGGCCAGTCGGTCCCAATCGGTCTCGCGCTGGTCGAGTATCGCGATCAACTCGGGTGGGACATCTTTCGGCACAATGCGGTCTAGCGCGTCCGGCAGGCGGCTGACCGAGCGGACGGCATATGCGAACGAGAGTAACGGTCTCGCCGTCGTGATCTCGGCTTCGGACCGCCTGTCGCCGAGCGCCACCGCACGCCGCAAATGCAGCAACCCGACGAAGTAGCAGGTCTCCCACAGATCCTGGACCCGCTCGGTACTGACGAACAGCTCGACAGCCTCGGCTAGCGCCTTTTCCTCGAGCAGGACGTACGGTCCGTTGTCACCGTCGAGCCTGGATCGGACAGCCGACAGCCACTGCTCCCTCATACGACCTCGATTCGTTCCCAATGCGGCGGGCCCCGATCCTCTCATCCTGGACTCGGTCATACTCTCCCTATGCCTGAAATCGTCGAGAACCTACCCGCAATCCTGCTCGAAGCCGCCGCTGCCGAACTTCGGCAGACCGGCTTCTTTCCGCGACCGCAGGTGCACATGTTCGCCGAGGACATGGCGAGTCCGTACATCGGTTACATCGTCTGCCGGCCGTTCTACCGTGGCGAAGACGCCGCCACCGCCATCGCCGGCCTCGGCTTGCTGCCGTCGGTCATGGCGTTGACCCGCTTGCTGGTGCTGTGGGAGGACCGGGACCTGCGAACCGCACTCGAAATGCCGGCAAGCGCCGACGCTGCCATGGGCTTTTCGCTCCTCGATGCTCGGCCCGACGGCCACACCTTGCGCTGGCATCCGTTCGAAGCCGAATTGACAGGTGTCGCGCACCACGGCGATTACCAGTTCCGGACGATCAACCCGCGGTGGCGCGAACCCAGCCGGTTCGAGGACGTTCCGCTCCCTCAGCCGATCTCCGATCTGCTGGGACTCTGGCGTGAGCTGCGCCGGGACGATGTTCGGCAGACCGCGATCGGTCTCCAGAAGGCCGGCTACGAAATGCACTGGGTCAGTCACGACGGCTGACCGGCCCAGCTGACGCACATCGCACCTGACGAGGCCGCGTGCGCCGTCCGGAGCCGGACGAGTTCGCCCGCGGACCCCCGAGGCGGCGAGTCGTCCGGGGGTTGTCCGGCGCCGGACAACGGTCGCCGGACAGGTGTCCGCCCCGGCACGCTTGCCGCATGCCCAACACAGCGAAGACGTCAACGCCTCCCCCACGCGCCGCGCTGACCCCACCGTTGAATTGTTCGATATTCATCACCGACATCGTCGGGTACAGCGATCCCCGCCGGGACGACTACGACCGCGCGGTTCTGCGTACGACGCTGTGGCGTGTCTTGACCGACGCATTCACGGAATCCGGGCTGAACTGGCGCAGGTGCCACCACCATGACCGCGGTGACGGCCTGCTCACGGTCGTGCCGCCGACGCTGTCCACGTCGCTGCTCATCGAGCCGCTGCTCCCCCTGCTCGGCGAAAGCATCAGCCGGCACAATCGCGGCGCCACGGATCGACTGCAGCTGCGCTCGGCCGTACACGTCGGGCCGGTTGCCCTCGGTGACACCGGCTACCCGAACGCCTCCGTGATCCACGCTGCACGCATGGTTGATTCCGATGAACTTCGGTACCGGCTGGACGGCTCCGGCCAGGAGTTTGCAACGATGGTATCCAGCTACGTGTACGAAAACGTAGTCCGGCACGTGCGTGGCGCGGTGCGCGCCGACTCTTTCCAGCGGTCGTGCTATCAGCTCGGCAACGTCCCCATCACCAGTTGGGTCTACGTCAGCCAGCATGCGGACGACGGAGGCCGACCGTGAGCGCTGACCGTTCGAGGCGACTGCTGCGGGTCGTCTTCACCATGTCCCTCGCGGTGGTGGCCAGCGGGGCAACAGCGTTCCTCGCACATTGGGGTGGGCTAAACGGTCCGCAGGCGTTGATCACCGCCCTGTCCTCGTTCGGCGGCGTCACGAGCTTCGGCCTCAACCTGGTCGATTACCTCGCCGGGCATCGAGTACCCGCCTTCGAACCACAAGGCCATGGCCATGGATGTGCGCGGAGCTGTCGTGCCGGCCGACCGTTCGCCCCGGGCGGAACGTCGACGCGCGAGCTCAGATCCAAGCCGGCCTCGGGCAGGTCACCGGAGCGTTTCGATCCGTACCCGATAGTCGTCGTGGTGGCTGACATCGTCGGTCGTGGTCAGGCTGAAGGTCTTCGCCTTCCCCGGCTCCAAGTCCCGCACCGACGTTCGGACGCGCCCGACGATGACGAACACAGTCTTGGCGGGCCCGTCCGACCGGACGGGACTCTGTGTGACGGGTATCGACGCCCGCCGAACCGGCCGGATCTTTGCCAGGGACGCCTGACCAGGTCATCGCCGGCGATCACCGGCACGGAACGCACGGAGATCCGCCCGCAGCTCGCTCGCCAGCGGCGATCCGATCTCGTCCAAGAGGGTCACGGCCTCCTGGAAGAACGCGTCTGCGGCCGTGTGATCGCCGGTGGCCCGGGCGACCTTGCCCAAGCCGTCCAGGGCCAACGCCCCTTCGAACCGGCTGCCGCAGCTGCTGCTCGCCTCCATGGCGGACCTGTGCGACTGCTCGGCGTCGCAGTACCTGCCCTGGCGTAGCAGGACCTGGCCGAGGGCGTTGTGCGCGCGAGCGATGTCCATGACCATCCCCCGGCCCAGCTGTCGGCAGAGCGTGAGCGACTCCGTGAGGTGCCGTTCCGCGTCGGCGAGGTGCCCCAGCTCCAGTTCGATCCACCCGAGCGAGCGGATCGTGATGGCGACATTGCGGGCCGACCCCGCTTTCCGGTAGAAGGCGAGTGCCTTCGTGGTCAGCCGAAGCGCCTGGTCGAACTCACCACGACGGCGGTGGGCCACTGCCTGCTGGGCGAGCGTGTTGCTGGCCCCGTGCTCGTCGCCCACCTCGTGGAACAGCCGGTTGGCGATCTCGTACTGGGCCAGCGCGGCTTCGTCGTCACCACGTTCGTGCAGGGCGACTCCCAAATAGCTCCGGGTGATGGCTTCGCCCTTCCGGTCACCGGAGCGGATCGTTCCTGCCAGCGCGAGCCGGTGGGTCTCGATCCACTCATGGGTCCGCTTGGTGAGGAAGAAGAACCCGCGGAAGAAGGACGCCAGCAGCCATCTCGCGGTGTCCAGCCGCGGATCGTCCAGCCTGCACAACGCGACGGCGTTGGCGGCCTCGGCATGGAACCACGCGAAGGCACCCTCATAGTCGTCGAACGGCGGCGGTACCGGCGCGGCTCCGGAGAGCGGAACCCGGTACCGTTGCGGCTCCAGAAGTTCGTCCGCGAACCTGGCGGTGTGCACGAAGTAGTCAAATACCCGCTGACGGGCGTCGTGAGTGTCACCGTCGTCGTTCGCCAGCTCCGCTGCGTAGAGCCGGATGAGATCGTGCATTTCGAACCGTCCCGCGACCTGCCGGGCGAGGTGCACGCGTGCGAGGGTCTGCAGGTGCCTGGCGGCGGTCCGGGGTGTCAGGGCGGACAGCGCCGCGATCGTGTTCGCATCGAAAGTCCGTCCGGGGAAAAGGCCGACTGCCCGGAAGACCGCGGCGACATCGGCGGGGAGCCGACGGTACGACCACGAGAACACGCCGCGTGGCGCCGACCGCGGGTCGGGTCCGTCGAGTTCCTCCAGGCGATCGTGTTCATCGACCAGTTCTTCCACAAGTGAGGCGAGGGACGCCTCCGTGCGTACTCGTGCGTTCGCCGCGACCACCCGCAATGCGAGCGGGAGCCGCCCGCACAGGTCCACGAGCCGCTCGGCCGCCGTCGTTTCTTCGTCCACCCGGGGGCCAGCCAGCTCGCGCAGGAGGTGTACGGACTCCGCAGTCGTCAACAGGTCCAGTTTGACCACCGTCGCGTCGTAGTGAATGACCAGGCCGGACAACGTTTCCCGGCTGGTGATCACAACCGGGCACAACGGCGTCCCCGGCAGCAGGGGCCGGACTTGCTCCTCGTCCTTGGCGTTGTCCAGCAGGACCAGCACCCGCCTGCCCGCGAGTGTCGACCGCAACGCCGACGAGCGGCTGGCTAGGTCGTCCGGCATGGCGGAGGTGTCCAGCCCCAGCTGATTGAGCCAGTTGGTGAGCACCTCCTCGGCGGACGCCGGTTCGTCCGGCCCCCAGCCCCGCAGGTCCTGGTACAGAACGCCGCCGTCGAACTCGCCGACATGCCGCCAGGCCCAGGTGACCGCGAGCGCCGTCTTGCCGATGCCCGGCTCACCCGTCACCACCACCATCCGCACCGAGCTGCTGCCCTCGCCCAGCAACAACTCGTCCAGACGGGTGAGCTCGCCACTCCGGGCGGTGAACGCACCCACGCCAGGCGGAAGAAGCTGTGGCACCTGGCCACCGCGAGCGGGCGAGGCGCCGGGCGGGCCCCCCGTCGGCGCGGTCCGACGGGCCCGTACGCCGGCCTCGGCGCACGCAGCCTCGTAGAGCTCGTCCCAATCCCGGACTCCGGTGACGGTGACCGGGATCTTCATCAGTACCACGCGCATGACCGGCCATGTGGTGGCCGGGTTCGGCAGTGCTCGCCCCTTCTGCGCGTCGTCCCACGTCGACTTCCCGATACCGCTCGCCGCCTCGGCCGCGCGAACCCCGCCGAGCACACCTACCGCTTTGGCCAGCCCCTCACTTAACCGAACCTGGTTCCGCCCTGGCCTTTTCGGCACTTCGGCCTGCCTCTCTCACGTCGTCGGGCGCAGGTAATCCAGAGTAGGCCGATTTCGCCCATAGTCCCGAGTGTGCGGATCGGAACGGCACCGAGGTGCACTTTCCGGCAACGTCGGCATCGTGGCGCGGCCTTCGCGGCATAGCCTGCGCAGCCAGTCCGTGGCAAGCTTCGCCGATCAGCCGAGTTCGTGGGGTCTCCTTTTCAAGGCGGCGAGGTGGGCGAACCGGGCGGGACCCGTCCAGCTCCTGTCACTGTCGTCGACCGGGCACCCCGCCTCCCGCAGCCGGGACTTCACCTTGGCGATGGCAGGAGCGGATCCGTCGAACCGAACGACGTGCAGGCCGGCCAGATCGCTGACGGTCCGCAGGGAGCCCATTTCGATGATGATCGTACGTTCCGGGTAGGCCATCAACGCCATCCCGAGCTCCACGAGCACGTTGGGTCTCGCCTGGCTCCCCACCCCGGTCTCGGAGTTCGGATCCTGCTCATTCGCCAGATCGGGGTGCAGCATGACAGTGTCGTCCGGGGTCATCAGCACAACGATCGCCTGTGTGATCTCGGGCGCAAGCCGAACCACGTCGAAGAGGCTGGGAGACGTGCTCCCGGTGGCGTTGACGAGCAGTTCGAAGTCCTGCGGCCGCAGATCGAGAGCCTGGAAGAACGAGAAAAAGGTTTCCCGCACCTCCTTGTCGCGGCCGTGTATGACGAACACCTTGCGCGAAGGGTCGTCCGGTGCCCGCGTCGTCTCGGCGCCGTTCGCCGCGCGCGGCGCTCGATCGAGTTCGTCCGCGACCACTTGCCGTGTGTGCGTCACACGGGTCAGCCGGTTGCGTTGGCGTGCCAGCTCGGCCGTCGCCTCGTCCCCGAGCCAGGCGACGAGCGAACGGTCGTTCGGGAGCACCGAGTCGAGATCACTCCAGGTTTCCGCCATTCGGCGCGTGCCCGCGTCGGTCTGGTCGACGACCGCCTGCAGGCGGTCGATGAGGGTGCCGAGCTGCAGTTCGCTCTCCTGCAGTCGATTCAGGTACTTCCGCAGGAGCCCCGGCCGTTCGCCGGACGGCGGTGCCGAGCCAAACGTGGCGCCGATCTCGGCGACCAGGCTGTCCAGGTCCGCCAGCCGCGGTGCCGCCTGCCAGCTATCGAGCACCCGTACGTGATGCCGGACGACTGCTGCCTCGAGGAGGTACTCGGCCAGCGGCGGCAACAGCGCATCCGGCTTCAGCCATACCCATTCGCTGAGCTCCCGGTCCCCGGCCGGGGGAGCCACGACCACCAATTCCCGCGCACCGGCCGGGTTTCTGCGACGAACGTCCCACACGCCCAGGCCACCGGCCGTCGTGCCGCCCGCACGCCACCATTCCCGATCTCGGGTTTCGTCGTAGGGCATCAAGTCCGCGAGCGACCTCCCGAGCTGTGCGGTGGCCTTCGCCGACGGATTCCGCTTCGTCTGGGTCCTGGCCACCAGCAAGACAGTCTCGCCGAGCAGCGCGTCCGTTCCACCGGCAGTCACTCGTGACCACAACTGGGCGAAGTCGGTCCACCCGAGCCGGGTGCCGGTCCCCCGGCGCCACCGGGCACCGGTCCGCTCCGGTTGCGGCTGAACCATCATCACGGACAGGGCGAGCACCCCACCGGCCACGCGACGCAGAACGCACTGCCGATCCGGTTTGCCGGCGCGCTGCCGGGCGGCGATGTAGTCCCCGGGACGCAGATCTTCTCTGTTCTCGGGCAGGCGATCCGGAACTCCGAGACCGTCGATCGGGACCGACATGCCAAGCTGGTCGCCGCAGGCCGTCCACAGGGCACGCAACTGCTCATAGGCACGGTCGGCGCGAGGTCCGTCTTCGAACGCGAACAGGTGTGCGACGAATTCCTGGTCAACGACTGGTGGCATCGCTCGCGTCATCCTCGTCGCGCCGGTCGTCGCCTGGTGCGCGGGAATCCGAGCCGATTCCCTGGCCGAGGTCGTGCACGACGCCGGCGGCGATGTTGCGCAACTTCGACGTCGCCGGCGTCGTCTGCTCACCACCGATCGGCGTGATGCGCAGGGGCGCGGCGAGCTCCAGATCGCCCAGGATCTCCTCCAGCTTCGCCGAGTCCCCCTGCTTGATGGCGTCGTGGAGCGCCTGCACCAGCTTCTCGACGCCTTCCCACCGGGCCGCCGGAAGCCGCCACTGCACAGCGTCGGACAAGATGTCCAGAACGTCGGATCGAAGATCATCCGGCATCGTCGGCACGCCACCCGGCGGTCGCCCCGGCATGTCACTGCTCATGGGTGCCACCTTAAACACCGCGCACGCTGATCAAAAGCGCGGGTGCCGGCTGCTCCACGGACTTGCGGAAAGACAACGGCGAATTCCGGAATGAGGCTGGGGGTGTCCAGTTTTTGTCAATGGAGCGGCTCGTCGCATCGGGTAATATCCGCTGATCCATCCGCAGTACCATGCAGGTGACGAAGTGGCACGAACCACCGACTGGCAGGCGCATTGAGCTGGGCGTGGAAGACGACCCCACTCGGCGAAACCGCGACCGGCGCCTGCCGGCTGGCGGCGGAGGAGTTGCGTCCGCACGAAATACTCTCCACCGGTCGTGTTCTTTTCACGCTTTCCCGCATGGACATCCACGGAAACTGGGACCGCATATGGGGCCGGACCGGAACAACGGCACCGGCACTATCGGCCGCGGAGGACCAGGACCGAGTCCACCAGGCGACCACTTGGCACGGCGTCCGCGTCTCCGGTGATCTCGCGCGGTCGTTGTCCCTCGCCGCCGAGATCGCCACCGGACACGGCATGTCTCCGATACCCGCCGGGCTGCTCGCGTTCGCCCTGCTGGCCGATGAGAACGCGGGCGCGGCGCGGACTCTGCTGGCCGGCGGAGAGATCGGGCACGACGAGCTGCTGGCGCTCGTCGAGCATGATCTGCTGCGTCCGCACGAGAGCTTGCTGCCTCTCGAAGAGCCCGGGCGGGACGCGGGCTGGGTCGAGCGAGCCGAGCGGCTGTCCCGCCCCCGCCGGCCGGATGACCTGGACCTGCTCGCGGTTCTCATCGACAGCGGCGCGATAGGCCGTGCCGGCAACGACCGGCTTCTCACGCAGGCCCATGCGGAACTCGCGGCCGAGGGGCGGCTGTTCGGGACCCGGTCGGCGACGTCGGTCGTCGAGTCTGCGCAGGAGGAGTTCGGGGTGATGGCTCCGAACACGCACCAGGTGGTGTTCGCTCTCGCCGACCGCCCCTCACCTGCGCTCACGGCCGTTCTGAGCGTGGCCGGTGTGACCCCACGGCAGTTGGCGGCCGGGGCCATGACCGAGCTCGACGAGACGACTCGGCAACGCGTGCACGGTGACGTCCGTTTCTGGTCGATCGCCAACCTGGCTCTGCTGGTGGCTACTGCGGTGTTGATAGTGCGGCACGCGATGTCGGGCGGCAGCTGGTGGGAGCTCGGCTTCTTGCTCGTCGTCTTCCTGGGCCCACCGGCCGTCACGGCGTGGTTCCCCGCTGCCTGCGCGGCAGGGCTCGCCGTTTTCAACCCCGTCGCCGCCGTCGTGCTGTCCGCCGAGGCGCTCGTGAGCTGGCTTCGCGAGCGGGCCGAACGCGGCGCGTTGACCGCCCGGACGGGTGTACGGCTGACGCTCGCGGAATACCGCGCCTTCGTCACACGTGGCAAGGGCACTGTGACCGCCCGCGCCCGCTTCGACGTCACCCTGGCACCACTGCGTGCCGCGCGGCTGCAAAGCAGGGCCGCCAAGACGGTCGCGAGGGCTCAGCCATGACGGGGCAGTTCGTGTCGGGGAAGCGCCTCTGGGCCTGGCCGGCGTTGTCGGCCACGGTGATCGCTGTCGGCGCCACCGTCCACGCGGCAGTGGTCGGCAACTGGTCCTGGCTGGTGGTTTCCGTCGTCGTGCTGGCCGGAACGCAGAGCTCGACGATGCTTACGGGCGCCGGCGCGATCGGCGCGTTGGTGATCGGCGCTTGGCCGGCCGTGGTCGCCGCCGGGCTGGAGCTGGCGGTACGGCTGGCTTTCCACATCCGGCTGCGGTTCCCGCGGATCGCTCCGCTGACCGAACGGGCCCTGGCCGCGGCCGTTGCCGACGTGCCGCCCGCGCTCACGCGATATCTGACGGTGCTGGGCGACGGCCGGGTGGACACCGTGACGTTGGTGACGGCCGCCCTCCGGATCGAACCATCCCGGTGGCCCGCCGATTCCGGGCCATTGTTCCCCGTGGACGGCAGTGAAGGTGGCTTGATCGAAGGCACGGTGTGGACGGTGATCGCGGCGGAGGCCGCTCTTGTGGCCGCGCAGCGACCGGACCAGGCGACGCCGCCGGACGTTCACCTGCTCGCTGTGGTCGGTGCGTTGCTGCCCCACTCCCACGCCCGGATCGCACTGGGGAAGGAGCGAGCCGGCGGGAACGCCCTGTTGACGCTGGCCGGGCTGACGGCCGAGCAGGTGACGCGAATGCTGCTGGAAGCCGGAAAACAGCCCGGCGGGGAGCTGCTGATCGCACGAACGGAACTGGCCGTCCGGACCGGCTCACGGAACAGTGAGCCGCTCCCGGACCAGGAGTGGCGACGCATCGGCGCACCGATGCGAGAAGCCCGGCGCTGACATGACCGAAGCACGAACCGAACCCCGGACGATGCGCGATGCGCTCCGCAAGCAACGGCAGGCGTGGCCGACGCCGGCCAAAGCGTGCTGGCTGTATCTCAAGCCGTTCACGACGGTCGTCGCGCTCGTCGGTTGTGTGCTGGCCGGGGTGACCGGCGCGGGGTTCCTGCCGGCGTCGGGCGCCTTCCTCCTCGTGGTCTTGGTGAGACCGGTCCGGTGGCAGTGGCTCGGAATCTTCGTGGCCGTGCCGGTGTATCTGGTGTCGCCGCTGGCCGGGATCGCCGTACTGGCCCGCGCCGCTGCCGGCTCCGCCGCCGTTCGGCTCGCCGGACGGACCTGGTCGCGCGGGCTGTTGGCGGTGCGCCGAGGTCGTCGTGCGCTCTTCGGTGACCTCCGGCCGTATCAAGCCGAGCGGGCCCTTCAGCGCGAATTGGTTACTCCTGATCTTTCTCTGGAGCTGCTGGACCGGGTGTTCGAGACATGGTTCGCCGCGTGGGCGACGGCAGACGCGCGCAAACTGCTCGCGACCACGCGGATTCTGGCGCGCGGGCTGTTTCTGTGGGAGTGGCCGTATTCGACCGCCGGGCCGAACGTCGAGGTCCGGATGCTGCGGATGGTGTTCGCCGAGAGCGTCCTCGGAGTTCTGGTCAGGCTGGGTGCCACTGGCGTCACCCTGGCGGCCGTTGCACTGCTCGGGCTCGTGAACCCGGGTGAGCTGTTCGGGTGGACGGTGCCGGCCTGGGTCGCGTTGCTGCCGCCCGCGTCGCTCACGTGGTCGGTTTCGCGACGAGGCAACACACCGCCTGTCGTCGGGCCGGTTCTGTCGGCCGTGGTGTCCTTTCTGCTGTACGGCTGGGCGGCACTACCGCTACTCGCCATCGCGGTCCTGTTCGGCCTGATGGCACCACGCGTGGCGAACCCGGTGGAGAACCGGCTGCTCGGCGCACCCGTATCGGCGCCCAAGCTGCCCTGGGGCATCGGTGCGCCCGGGACGCGAGAGATCTGGAAAGCAGCACGCCGGGCCATGAACGAGGATCGGCACCACGTCGCCAGGCGGCTGTGGTCGAGCCTCGCGACCGACGAGAACGTGAGTACGGCCTCCCGTGCGGCGGCGTACGCCGCCAGCGCTTACGTCGACCTGAGAGCCGGTTCGCTTCAGGCTGCGGTGGACCAGGCGCATAAGGCCCGGAGCATGGTGACCGAAACGGATCCGGTCGCCGGGATGGTCTACGGCACCGCAGGCCGGGTGTTGCTCGCCGCGGGTGACACAACGAAGGCCAAAGAGCTGCTCAACCTCCCTGCTGTGCTCCGGTACCGCGACCCGCTGGTGGCGACCGCGCGTGCGCAGGCACTGGCGCTGGAACCCGGCCAAGCGGACGCCGCGCTGATCGAGCTGACCAGAGCAGCCGGCGGCCTCCTGCGGGGCGGCAACATGCAGCAGTTGCTCGACTCCGAAGTGGCGGTCGTGTCCGTGCTGGACGGCCGCGCGGACTTCGCGACCCTGGAGCAGCGCCTGCTTGAGCTGCTGCAGTTCGACCCCGACGGTTACGATCAAGTCGACCGGGAACGCAAGCTCCAGATCGCGATCGCGATGGCGCGGATCCGCCTGCTGCTCGGACGCATGGAACTGCGGCACGGCAAGCCGTCGACGGCGTCGTCATACCTGAGACAGGCCATGAACACACTCGTCCGGCCCGAGGACCAGTTCGACCAGGCGATCGCCCGGATCCTGCTCGGCGCGGCACTCAACGTCGGCAGGGCCGACCGAGGCCTTGCCGATCTCACCGAGGGGGTGCGGCAGCTGGAAGCGATGCGTGGCCAATTCGCCGCGGGCGTGCACCGCAACCAGCTGATCAATCGTCACGGGGACGTCTACGGTGCGGCGCTGGACGCGATGACGAGGCTGCACACGCACGACCCGGACGCCGGCTTCCTGGCCGTCGAGCTGGCCGAATCGTTGCGGCGCGGCTCGCTCGCGAAGATGCTGCGTGAACGTAACCCCGGCCTGTCGGACCAGCTGCGTGCCGCGGTCGAGGCGATCACCGTTCTCGAGGAGCGCGTGCCGGCCGAACCGACGACGGCCCGGCTCGGCCACTATCACGATCAACTGACCCAGGTGGTGTCCGCCCAGTTCGCGGAGGCGTACCTGCCCGAACCGGTCGACCTCGACCGGCTTCGAGCCGCCACCGGCAGCGCCCACTGCCTCGTCTACCAGTTGCAGGAATTCGGTGGCACACGCATCCGCGGGCACGTCATCTGGTCGAAACCGGACGGGACGCCGTCGATTCACCCGATCGACCTGTCCGACCCGTCGTTGCTGGCGGCGCTGTGGGCCACGGGCACCGGTGAGCGCCGGACGGTGATGGGGAGCCGCCTGACGAGCGCGGAGATCGACCGGTGGCGCACACTGTGCGCCGGACTCCTGCCGCCGGCCCTGCGGACGTTGCTGGCCGGCCTCGCCCGGCCGGTCAGCCTCGTGATCGTTCCGCAGGGCCGGCTCGCGGCGTTCCCGTGGGCGGCGCTCCGCCTCGATGACGGCCGGGCGTTGGTGGAGGCGGCGGTGATCCAGTTGACACCGTCCCTCGCGCTGATGGCCCCCGAACTGACGTGGCCGCCGGCCGGCTCGGGAACAGCACTCGTCAGCTATCTCGATCCCGAGCTGGCCACCGAGGAAGAACACGCATCACTCACCGCACTCGGGCATCTGGCCGTTGCCGGGGAACCCGAGATGGCACGAGCCATGCGGTCCGGCTCGGTCGGCGGTGTCTACATCGCCGCGCACGGCGACGACGTCGGTATGGCGCAGCACGTCGTCTTCGAAGGCAAACCCGCCATCTCCGCGGGTTCAGCGCTCACGTTGCCTTGGCCACCTTGGGTGATCTTTGCCTCCTGCCTCGTGGCGCAGGTGCCCGTCGAGCTCGGCATGGATCCACTCGGGCTGCCCGTCAGCTGTCTGCTCGGCGGAGCCCAGGCGGTGGTCGGCGGGATCATCGAGGTGCACAGCGTGAGCGGCGGACGGCACTGCGCGGAGCTCGTCCGGCAGGTGGCGAACGGCGTGCATCCGGCCGTGGCCCTGCGAGCCGCACAGCTGGCCGAGCTGCATCGCTGGGGAAAACCGAGCCCGGCTCGGTGGGCCGGATTCGCCTGCCTCAGCCGGGTCGGCGTGCCGGGGTGAATGCTCGTTCACGCGCCGACCGGCGTCAGCGCAGGTCGGAGTTCACGGGCCAAAGTGGACGAATGGCGCCCAGATCGCCGGCCGGTCGGGATACGCCGCTCGCTCGTCCCGCAGGACCTGCCACACGGCCACTGCCGCGTGGGCGGCGTCCGAGGTCTTCGCGTCGCCGGTGACGTGACGGTAGAAAGTCCGGACCGCCACGCGCGCCCGCCGGTCGTTGACCGGCCATTGAGTGGCGACGACGTGCCGGAATCCGGCGGTTTGGAACGCCCCGGACAGATGGGCGGCCTCGTCTCGGAGCTCGACGTCGCCGAACGCCGTATCGCAGGCCGAAAGCACCGCGATTTCCGCGCGGTCCAGGGCGACCATGGCGATGTCGGTGGCCGCCAGCGGCCCGTCCCAGCAGTGCAGGACGGGACCGCCGTCCTGCCAGCTGCGCTGTTCGGCGTGCCCGGCGAAATGGAACCAAGACGCCGCCGGCAACCCGTCCAGCACGGCGGCGCATGTCGCGGCTTCTTCCCGCAGAACCGCGGCGCCTTCGAGGCTGGGCGCCACGATCGCGATTTCGGCCCCCGCGCTGGGCAACAGCGTGCTCCCTTCCGCGGACGACGCCACGCCGACCACCAGCGGCCGGGCAGCCTCGGTCGTGGCCGGCTCACGGCCGTTCAAGAGCGTCCGCAGGGTGGCGGTGTAGGACGGGATGCAACGCTCGAACACCACCTCACCGCCAGGAAGCAGCGCAGCGTGCAGCGGCATGCTCGAGAGCACGCCGGTCGGGCACCACCATGCCCGCGTAAGCGGCTCGCCCTGGCGCCGCCGCGGCGCCACCTTGCCGAGCAGCGGTGCCACGACGTGGGTGCCCAGCCAGGTGAGTACCGATGTCAACTGCGTCTGCGGGGCCAGCGGGTCGTGCGCCGCCGAGTCGAGCGCGCTGTCGAGCCGCCCGGCCTGCTCGTTGACGGCCTCCGGTGTCACGTCCGGCAGCGGCACCACGCTCACGCCGGCCTTCGTCAGCACCATCGCGTCACAACGCAGTTCGCTGATGTTGACCACCACGACGGGACCGCAGCCGGCGGCCGCCCGGAGACGTTCGAACGGCGTAGGCATGAGGAAGTCGTCGAAACCCGCCAGACTCCTAGCTTCGGCAACCAGCGCATCCCACCGCTGCGCGAGCACGCGTCGATCGATCAGGCCGTCCGCCGCTCCCCGGCCGGTCGCCGCGTCGAGCCTCCGGCGGACCGTTTCCAGTTCGGCCGCCAGCTCGGGGTGCCGCTCGCGCAGCTGTGCGGGCCCCCGGCGGTAGTCGAACGCCTGGCGCAGCAGCACGCCCCGGCCTTCCTCGAGCAGTTCCAGCGCCAGCTCCGGCTCGTCCAGCGCGATCGCCACGGCTGCCGCGTCGGACGCCATTCCGGCCGACAGCGACAGCAGGTACTCGCGGTCGCCTCGGTCCAGGCCGTGCCATGCGGTCAGCGGCAGAAGCCGGATCGCGGCCCGGTAGGCAACCACGGCCGCGTCGTAGCGACCGCGCCGGGCCTCCCCTTCGGCCCAGCCGACGGTCGCGCGCAGGCGATCGGCGACGGGAGCAGTGGTGATCGCCGCGGCCTCGCGGTGCAATGCGGTGGCGCGGTCCGCGAGGGTGTCATCCGCCGTGGCCTCGAAGAGCCGCATCAGCATGTCGGCGGAGCTCAGCAGGTAGGACGCCCGGGTCGGATCGTCGTCCGCACAGGCGCTCGCTCCGGCTTCATAGGCTTCGGCAGCACGCCGCAGGTCGCCCACGTCGGCGGTCAGTTCGTGCCGCAACTGGTGCGTGAGGGCGGCCAAACCGTGCCGACGGGCGATGTCGCCGCGCTCCTCGGCACGGATCCGCATGCCGGCTTCGGCGGCCTGGACCGCGGCGTCGAAGTCGCCGCGGTCTCGGGTTCCCCGGAACCGCGCGAACATCGTGCAGGC
This sequence comes from Amycolatopsis sp. lyj-109, assembly GCF_046548995.1. Taxonomy (NCBI): domain Bacteria; kingdom Bacillati; phylum Actinomycetota; class Actinomycetes; order Pseudonocardiales; family Pseudonocardiaceae; genus Amycolatopsis; species Amycolatopsis sp. lyj-109. The sequence goes on along the minus strand of NZ_JAJPWR010000009.1, from coordinate 168,305 downwards.
CAGTTCATAACTGATTTCGGTGTGCAATTCGCTGCCCGGCGTCGCCGCGGCCAAAGCCTGACGCTGGACGTCGACGGCATCGCGGCCGACCGACTCGTCTTCTGTCCGCAGGTACAGCGAGGTCAATGAATCGGCCAGTGTGGACAGCAGCGCCGCCTCGGAGCCGGGGATGGCGTCGGCCAGCGCGGCCGCGCGACGCTCCAGGCTGATCGCCTGGCGGAGGTCGGGGAGCGCGTCGGTGTCGAGGTAACGGTTGTGCAGGGCGGTCGCCGTGGCCGTGAGGATCGCGATCTGGTGCACGGGACCCGCCGTACCGACAGCGTTCAGGCCGGTCATCACGGCCTCGTCGATCCGGGCGAGCTCACCGTTCGCCATGTACATGCTCGTGAGCACGTCGACCAGCTGCGCGACATACACGGGGCGGTCGGCGTCGTCCCGTGGTGTCCCATCCACCGTACGCCGGGCGAGCTCGAGTACTTCGCCGGCGATGCCGGGGTCAGCCGCCCAATCCGGCTGCCGGCGCAGCGTCAGGATCAACGTCGCCAGGTACACGGAATACGCGGGGTCGGCCGGATCCACGGCCTCGACGACGAACCGCAGCAGCAGGATCGCGCAGTGCAGCGAGGCGTCGTCGCCTTGCTCGTCGAACGACGTGAGTGCCTGTTCCGCGAGCGCGCTCCAGAACGGCACCCCGTCGCGTTTGCCGGCGTGCCGGGCGGCCATGCCGGCGACTTCGGCCAGCGCCGAGTCGGGAATCGCGCCGCGGTGCGGGCGCAGCAACAGCAGGAAGTACGCCGACGCTCGACCGCGTTCGACAGCCGCGGCGGCCGTGTCGACATGGTCCGCCCGCAGCCAGTGCAACAGCCCGGCCGCGTGGGCGTCGCGGTAGTTCGGCGGACGGTCCCGGAACCGGGACGTGACCGTGCGCGCGACCTCGACGGTGTCCTGCACCGTCTGTGCGTCGGCGAGCATCGCCGGATCGGAAGACTTCAAGTAGGCGGCCACCTTGGAGTGCAGCCGCTCACCGGCCGGGCTCAGGGGCACTGCCGGAGGCTCGTGTCGCCGCCACCGCCGCCGCATCCGTCCCCCGTTTCCGCCGCCCCGGACCCGTCGTCCATCCTCACCCGCCGCCACCGAGACCGCCAGCTGGAGCCGGGGTCTCCTCCGGCTGCTCAGGTATCGTCGGCCACTGGTGACCGGACGACAGCGAAGCCGAGGCTGTGGATGACCACCTCCCAGCCCAATCCCACGGACCACGACGACCGGGTGGCGCAGTCACAGGGCCGCGGTCCGACGCGCGGCTGCGGGCAGCACGGAATCGGCGCTGGCCATCGACCAGCTGGCGGAGGCGTGGCTCGCCGCGAACGATCTCGACCGCGCGATCGCCACCCGCCGGATGGGCTTGACCGGCTTGGCCTCCGAAGCTTCGCACTATCGAGCGGACCTGCAGCACAACCTCGGCGTCGACCTCATGACCCGCTACCGGCGCCACGGCAGGCCCGCCGACTGCGCACCGGATCACCCAACGGAACCTGACCGTTCGCGCTCCTCGCCTCTCGCCCGGCCTCCCGGACGCTGCACGGCCTGCACCGACCACGAGCCCGCGGGAAACTGCTCTCGGCGCGGTCGAAGGTGACTCGGGCGCTAACCTGCTGGCGGAGGTTTGGTCGCATGGTGGAGGAGTCAGGCCCGACCAGCCCGCGATCGCGGGTGATCGCAGCACTCCGCGACGCGCTGGCGGCGCTCGGTGCCGACGCGCCCAGTCGGGTGATGGACGACGACATCACTCTCCTCGCCGAGTCCGTGGCGGCGGCCGCGCTCCCCGATCTGGCCCATGACGTGGAAGCGCGATCGGTGCTCGGGTCGTGGCGCTGGGCGCGATTCCTCACCAAGCCCCCGGAGGAGGACGCCGAGCTCGGAGCAGCTCTCGAATTGTGGGCGCCGGTCGCCGAAAACTCGCCGGTAGCCTTGCCGTCCGAGGTGCTCCCACTGCTGGAGACATACGCAGTGGAGCAAGTAAGCAGGCACGCGCTCGAACTCGCCGCCACTTACGAAGTCAGCAATGACCCAGCCGGGCTCGACGAGGCAATCGACCTGTTTCGCGACGTCGTACGCGACACTCCGGAGGGCTATCCCGACCGCGGGAGATACCTCGCGAACCTGGGAATCGCGCTGCGCAGCCGGTTCGAGGCGACCGGCGACCTCGGGGTGCTCGACGAGGCAGTCGGCGCCTTGCGCGAAGCGGCAGGGGCCATGCTCGCCGAAGACACCCGGTTGCCGCTGGTGCTCGACGGCTTCGGCGATGTGCTGCTCGACCGGTTCGGGCGGTCCGGTAACGTCGCCGACGTCCAGGAGGCTGTCGCGGCGGCGGAGCATGCGGTCGGGCTCGCGCAGGAAAGCGACCCGCAATTCGCCGTGTACCTTTCCCACTTCGGTGACGCGCTAAGGCTGTCCTTCGAGTACACCGAAGACACAGCCGCACTCGACCGGTCGATCGAGGTGTGCCGGTGCGCGGTGTCCTACGCCGGCGAAGCCGACCTGAGCCGCTGCCTCTCCCACCTGGGCAGCGCTCTCGAGGTCGAGTTCTGCCTGTCCGGGGACAGGGAACGGCTGGTCGAGGCGATCGAATGCTTCCGCCGTGCCGTCGACGTCGCCGCCATCGACGATGCTCGTTCGCCTCCTACCTGACGAATCTCGGCGCGGCCTTGCAGAGATCGTTCCAGCACACCGGCGAACCAGCCGCGCTGGACGAAGCTACCACCGCTCTTCGCAACGCGTTGGAAGTGGCTGAGGACGACGATCCCAACCTCGGCGACTACTTGTCGAACCTCGGCGGTGCGCTCCTGGACGGATTCGAGAAGACGGGTGACGAAACGTACCTGAACGACGCCATTGGGCTGCTGTACCGTGCGGTGGACGCCACCCCTTCCGGCAGTCCCTACCTCGCCCGGCGTCTGTCGAACTTGTCCTCCGTACTGTTGGCCGGCTTCGAAGACGACGGGGACACCGTTCTCCTCGATGGAGCGGTCAGCGCAGGCCGCCGGGCTGTGGTGGCTGCACTCGCTGGAGACAGCAGCCTCGGGGCGTACCTGTCGAGCTTGGGCAACGCACTCCGGATCCTGTTCGTGCGCACCGAGGGCCTGGGGCCGCTCGACGAGGCAATCGAAACCTTCCGCCGCGCCGTAGAAGTCACGCCGACCGGGCACACCGAGCTCGGTATGTACCTGACCAATCTCGGCATCACGCTGCGGCTCAAAGCGTCGCGAAGCCGGGACCCCGGCGTCTTGGCCGAGGCGGAAGACGTGCTGCGCCGGTCGGCGGAGGCCGCCGGCGACGGCGATCCCTTCGCCGGGAGGTATCTGGCCAATCTCGCCAACGCGCTGCGAGGCAGGTTCGATCGGGCGGACGATCCGGCTTGCCTGCAGGAGGCCATCGAGTTGTACCGTGAGGCCCTGCGCCGGACTCCAGCCGAGGACGCCGTCATCGGCAGTCACCTGTTCAATCTCGGGTGCGCCCTGCAGAGCAGGTTCGGCATCACCAGCGATCGCGAAGACATCGAACTGGCCGGCAAGCTGCTCGAGGAAGCGTGGTCCGCGGAAACAGCGCCGACGGAGCTACGCATCGCCGCCGCGCACCGTGCCGCGGATGCCGCTCTGGCCGCGGGTGACGCCGGGCACGCCGTGACCATGGCCGAACGTGCTATCGCCCTGCTCCCCCTGTTCGCGCCGCGCGAGCTGCCCCGGCACGACCGCGGCCACCGGATCACCGGCACGATGGGGATCGCGGCGACCGCGGCGACCGCCGCCGTCGCCGCCGGCCGCCTTGAGCGTGCGGTCGAACTGCTCGAGCAAAGCCGGGGTCTGCTGTTCTCCGAAACGCTCGACACCCGCGGCGACCTCACGCTCATCCGCCGTCAAGCACCTGGCTTGGCCGCCGAATTCGCCCGCCTGCGCGAGGAACTCGACACGATCGACCACAGCATCGGCGCGAACGACCCGGCGGCCCGGCACGACGTCCTGAGCCGGTGGAAGGACCTGCTCGCGCGGATCCGGGGCACACCGAGGTTGACGGGTTTTCTCACGCCGCTCTCGATCCGGGATCTCCGCCATGCCGCGGCCGAAGGCCCGGTGGTCTACCTGGTGGTCCACGAGCACCGCTCCTTCGCCTTGGCGCTGCACGATTCGACACGCGATTGCGTGGACGTGATCGCCCTTCCCGATGCCACCGAGGACGCGGTGTACGACCACGCCGATCTGTTCCGCGAAGCCATCCGGACGACTTCCGGCGAGGAAGGCGCAGTAGAACAACAGAAAACCGCCGGGCAGCAGGCACAGCAGGTGTTCTCCTGGACTTGGGACGCCGTGACCCGGCCGGTGCTCGAGCACCTCGGCCACACCGCACCGCCACCGCCCGGCACGCAGTGGCCGCGCGTCCGGTGGTGCCCGGTCGGCATCGCCACCTATCTGCCCCTGCACGCGGCGGGACACCACCCGGGAACCCGGGCAGAAGTCGAGCACAGCGTGGACACCGTCTTGGACCGGGTTGTTTCCTCCTACACACCGACCGCCCGGGCGCTCCTGCACGCCGCGGCCACCGATTCGGCCGGCTCGCAGGACGTGCTCGTCGTGGCAGCGGCTGGCGCACCGGAATCCGCAGCGCTACCGGGCGTCGCCAAAGAGATCGAGCTGCTCCGCAGCCTGATACCCACGGCCACCGTGCTGCCCGGCCCCGGCGGCGAGGCCGCCCGCGCCGCCGTGCTGGACGCGCTTCCCGCGCACGCCATCGCCCACTTCGCCTGCCACGGGGTCAGCGACTGGCGTGATCCCACGGCGAGCCACCTCGAACTGGACGACCGCGGGCAGCAGTTGACGGTCTCCCAGATTACCGCCCTGAACCTGACTGGTGCCCGGATGGCTTACCTTTCCGCATGCAGCACCGCAGACACGAGTCCCCGGCACGTCGACGAGGCGACGCACCTCACGTCGGCGTTCTCCCTCGCGGGGTACTGCACGGTCATCGGAACCCTCTGGCCGGTCGGCGATCTCACCGCGCGGGCCATCGCCCGGGACACCTACGGCTTCCTGACCCGCGGCGGCAGGACGGACCCCGATCCTTCGCTGGCCGCGCTCGCTCTCCACCACGCGGTGCGCAACTACCGGGAATCCCGGCCCGCGCACGTGCTCCGGTGGGCCGCGCATGTGCACACCGGCCGCTGATTGCGGCGGTCCGCGGCCCGCGCTCAGAGCGTCCCGATGACCGTCACGGCCGCCCATCGGTACAGGGGAAGCCGCCGGAGCGAAGGCGCCCGCAGGATGGTGGCCAGCGCGGCGGCGGGGGAACGAGTCGCGTGCAGTGCCTGGTAGAGCTGGGCCAAGCAACTGCTCACGATGCGATCCTGGCTGCCGATCTCGAAGTGCGTGGAGACCACGTGGGTGGCGCCCGCGGCCAGCGCGGCCAGCGCGAGGCCGAGCGGTTCGTACTGGTCGTCCCCGCTGGGGAAGCCGCTGTGGCAAGAGGCGAAGGACAGGTAGGGAGGCGGGGTCGTCGTCCCGTCGAGGAAGTCGGCGGCCGAGAGCACCACCGCCGGTCCCGCTAAAACGGCGTGCGCCAGACCGGGCTCGCGGTTGCCGTGCGCGGCCAGCACGGCAGTGCGCCAGCGGTCACCGCCGCGGACGAAGGCCGACGTCACGTGCGCGGGTTCGGTGATCCGGTCGTGCCCGGCCGGATGGGCCGCCAGGCCGTCGAGTTCGGCCGCCGCGATGCCCGAGTGCGGATCGTGCCAGGACACCGCCGCCGGCGGTGGCGCTTCAGAAGGGGGCCGGTCCTGCAGCGCGGTCAGGAACCGCAGGGACGGGGTCAGGACCACGTCGGCGTGGTCCACGAGCAGACCGCCGTCCGTTGGGGACAGGGGCAGCGCCGCGAACGGAACCGCCCACAACCACCCGGTCGGGATGACCACCACGGGCACGGGACCGGCCGCGGCGCGCAGCCGCCGTTCGAAGGGATCCGGCAGGATCGCGCTCAACGTGGTCAGGTCGCCGGCCCGCAGCCTGAGCCGGTCTTCGTGGCGATCACCAGTCAGGGACTCCCTGAGCCGGGTGATTTCGCCGGTCACGGGAACGTCCTTGGCCACACAGGTGCCATCGGGAGAGCGCCACACCGAGACGATGTGCTGGTCACCCTCGACCGACTGCACGGGTATCGCGATGAGGACGTCGACCCGCACGTCGGCCAGCCGGTCCATCCGGAGCGGCTCGGCGCCATAGACGTCGGCGAACAAATCACTGGTCTGCTCGCTGAGCCGGGTGTAGAGCCCGTCCAGCCGCCGTCGCAGCTCGGCCGGGCTCTGGTCGTCGAGGTCACCGAGGTCGTCGATGGCCGCGGCGGCGCGGACGCCCCGCCGGCTGGGGTCGCGCTCGGCCACGGCCGCCCCCACGCGGGCGATTTCGGCCAGTAACCCGGCCAGCTGGACCGGTAGATCAGCCGCGCTGCGACGCAGCAGGCCGGCCAGCCGGTCGGTGCGCAGGCGTTCGGCGAGTTCCATGACCAGAGGGCCGTCGCCGATCACGACGGCCAGCAACATCGCGTGCTCGTATTGCGAGCGGACGGTGTCGGCGATGTATCGCCGCGCGCTGCCGGAGGCCACGGCGCCGCGGATCGTCTCGGAATAGCGGATCGCGGAACGGATGTGCATCGCGGTTCCGGTCCTGTCGCCGAGGGCGTGCGCCATCATCGCGCTCCCGGTTGCGGCGGCGATCGCGAACATCGTTGCGCCCGACTCGACGGCCTCAGTTTCGGCGAGCCGATAGGACTCCCGAGCCGAAGCGGGATCACCGACGATGTTCTGCTGCTCCGCGAAGAACAAGTGCTCGCGGGCGCGATCGAGGGCGTTGCGGGCGGCGCCCGGCAGCTTCCGGGCGCCTCGGGAGTGCCCGGAGCCGAGGATGTCGACCAGTTCGAGGTGACGGTGGATGCCTTCGGCACCCGCCGTCAGGCCCGCTTCCTCGTAGATCCGAGCCGAGTCGAGAAACGCCTTGCGAGCCCGCCACAGCGTGGAAGCCGACCGAGGCAGGCGGAGAAACCCTCGGACGGACCGGCCGCCGTTGCGGGCCAGTTCCACCCTGGCTCTGGCCTTCAGCAGGTTCGCCTCACCGACGGCGTTGCCGCCCACCGACTCGTAGTACCGGCTGTAGGACTCCAGATAGCGTTCGGCTTCGGCGAATTCGCCGGCAGTGGTGTGCAGGTGGGCCAGCGGCAGGCTGAGCTCAGCCACCGTGAACGGATCATCCGCCACTTCGAGGGCGTCGGCGATGGTGCCCTTGGCGGCCTCCCATTCGGGCCCGCCGACGGCCACTCCGCGCTGCAGGAATTGGGCCAAGAAGACGACGGCGACCATCTTGAGCTCGTTCGAGCCGATCTCGGTGGCGATGGCGACCTGGGCCTGGACGAGGTCGACGGCCGCCGTCCGGTCGCCGGCAGCGTTGAGCGCCCGCGCCCTGAGCACGTCGGCGAGGCTGAGCAGGTACCGATCCCCGGCGTCGCGGTGCACGTCCGCGGCCCGGCTGGCCAGCGCCGCCGCCGTCTCGTGGTCGCCGACGAGCAGGCACCACCCCGAGCGTTCGCGGTCCAGATCGGCGTGCAGATGGGTGTCCGTGCTATCCGCCCCGGCCGCGATCGCCGCCTCGAGCACGGCCTGTTTGCCGGCGGTGTAGGCGATCCGGGCCGAGCGCGCCAAGCCGATCCGCGCGGCGAAGACACCGTCGCGGTCGTCCGCGACAGCATAGCCGCGTTCGGCGTTCTCGTAGTGGTCATCCGCTTCGGAGGTGTAGCCCTGCGTCCAGTACGTATTGCCTACGGCCAGCGCGGCCAGAGGCTCGTCCCAACTCTCGGGGAGCAGCGAACGCAGCACCTCGCGTGCCCGCGTGCTCTCACCGATCCGCCGCAGGATCTCGACGTACCGGACCACCGACACGACGTCATCCGGCCCTCGGGACAATCGCTCGGCGCTCGCGAGGTCCGTGCCCGCTGACCGCCAGGCCGGATGGGACGATCCGGTGCCGATCGGTTCAAGTTGCGGGTATTTCACTGACAACCTCCGGATTTCGAAAGGAATCTTCGTGCTGCTGAGTCAAAGCCGGTCAACTGGAACGATCGTGCACTGTCCCTCGGCGACCGTGTTCGCTCAGTTACCGTCCGCCGCATCGCCGTTGCGCGCCTTTCTCGGGTTGAGTGACCCCGCGTTCGCCCCCTTCGGGCACAGCTGATCGGCTCACCGCGGCGGCCTGGTATGGAGGCGAGCCACCGCCGCTGCCCGCCACCCGTCGCGAGGTGCTCTCTGCAGCGGCCTGCTTCGCGGCGGGCGCGACCGTGCTGTTCGGTGCGGACGCGACCGAGGCGAACCTGGCCGAGGCCGTGCGCGGCCGGGACGTGGTCCACCTGACCACGCACCTGGTGCTCGACGACGAGGAGCCGCTGTTCGGCGGGCTCGTGCTGGCCGCCCCGGCCGACGACGAGGACGCCGACCTGCTCCAGGTGTTCGAGATGGGCCGGTTGCCTTGCTGACCCCGCCACATGGGCGCCGTTCTTCCTCATCGGCACGTTCGCCTGAGCGTGTCCCCCGTCCCGCATCGCTGACCACAGCCACGCGGACGCGGTGTATTCCTTCACCGCCATGTCCACCGCCGCGGGCGTCCCGGTGCTCATCCCAGATCGGCCGCTCCACCCTTCACCATGCAGTACGAGTGACGCCCGCGACGGCAGCCGTCACCGTGCCTTCACCTGCCCTCCCACGTGACAGGTCAGCACGTCTCCTGCCCCACGGGCGCGTTCTGCTCGGCGTTGTCGTGTCACGCGCCGAAATGCTGGTGAGGAGCCCACGCCGAAGGACGCCCCGGATACCGCGCGCGGGCCAGGTGCACGGCTCGGTGCAGCGCGAGGGCCGGATCGGCGCGGTCCGGCTGCGCCATCAGCGCCTCGTAGAACTGCTCGGCTATCCGCACGCCGACGCGGTCTCCCACCCCCCAGAGGGTGCCGATCACGTTTGGGAACCCCGCCAACTGGAAGGCTGCGGCCAGGTGCGTCGACTCCTCGATCAACGCGACGTTGTGCGTGGACGCTGTGGTGCACGCCGATAGGTAGGCGAGGTGGGCGTGGTCGAACTCGACCTCGTCCAGGGCTGCCACCGTGAGCGGGTCGACCGGACTGTCGTAGAGCACCAACAAGCTGCGGGAAGGCTCGACCGGGTCGGGTCTGGCGTGGCAGATGAAGTGGGCGATAGAGCACTCCGCCAGGTTCTCGAGTACGGCGGCCTTCGTCGGCGGCCCCGACGAGATCCCGCTGCCGAGATCCCCGGAAAGGAGAACGGATCCCGGCACCAACCGCCGCACCAGTTCTGCTTCGGCTGCGGCGGACGGAAGCGGATCACCGAGCTTTCCCGGCGTCGTGGGCATGGCCACGATCAACGCTCGCTCGACCGGAGGGCGTGCAGCGGTTCGCCTGCGCGCATGGCGCAGAGCGCGGACACTGGGCGTGTAAGACGACACCACGCGATCGAGCGTCGTGCGTCTGTCCGGGGCGTCCAGCGGATCGTCGTGGTGTCCCGCCGCGTGCAGCGGCAGCAAACCGAGCACCCCGCCCGGCGCCCACCACACGCGTCTCGCCTCTTCCGAGCCACTGCTGTACCCCAAGGCGGTGAAAACAGGCTCGACCACCTTGTCCCACAGCCACTCCAGTACCTCGGGTAGCACTACCGGCTCTTCAGGGGTGTGCAGGGCTTCGTAGAAGGCCTTGAATTCCCGGATCAGCGCCTCGAGTGTCACCTCCGGGAGAGCCACGACGCGCACTCCGCCGGCCGTCACGACCAGCGCATCGCAGCGGTACTTGCTCACGTTGAAGACCACGACCGGCCCCTCAGCGCCCTCGTGCACCAACTCAGACAGCTCCGGAGGACGACCGAACGACTCGAAGCCGGTTTGCGCGCGGATTGCGGTCAACGCGGCCCTCAGCTCGTCGACGAGCTGGTGCCGATCGACCGTGACGGACGGCCGATCCTGACGGTCCAGCGAATCCCGTGCCGCGGTGAACCGGGCCGCAAGCTCCGGATGGCGACGGCGCAGGTCGACCAACCCACCCCGGAGGTCAAATCGCGCGCCTGACACAACTGCGCGGCCCTCATCCAGCAAGCCGAGAGCCCTCAACCCGCGGAATTCCTCCGGGATGCTGTGATCGGCGAGGGTCAACGCGGCGGCGTCGCCCGCCAAGTTCGTGAGGCCGCCGAAGACGTGCACGTGGTCGGCTCGCGTCAACTCGAGCGGCACAACCTCCGGAAGGAGGTGCACGGCGGCTTCCAGCAGCTCTCTGGCCTGTGACGGGTCCGATCGGGCCAGCAGCGCCGCGCCGCAACGTGCGGCCGCAACGCGGTCTGCCGGACGTCCGATCTCATCCCGCGCCGCGGAGGCGTACAGCCGCGCCGCTTCCATCACCGCTTCTTCGCTCCCCGAGGAGCTGCCCTCGCAGCGCAGCGCGGCGGCGAGGCTGAGGACGCGCACGACCGAATGCGGGTGATCCGCCGGGGTGAGCTCCACAGCGCGCCGGCCGGTGCGAATGGAGTCGCCGAGATCCGCAGCGTCCCGCGCGTGCTCGAACCTGGCATGCAGGACGTCGGCCAGCCTCGTCAAGTACACCGGAAGCCTGGCGTGATCTTGGGGCGTGATCTCCACTGCGGTGGACGCTGTGACGACCGCCTCGTCGAGGTCCGCAAGCTTCGCCAGGAGGTCATAGCGCAGCTGCAGCATCGTCGACAAGTTGGACAGCCGTCCCGCGCGGTGCGGGTCGTCCGGTGCGGTGCGGTCGAGCACGGCGCGCAGCACGTCGATCGTTGCGTCCAGGTGAGCGGGGTTTTCCCCGGCGCGGTCATGGGCCACCATCTGTGCCGTGGCGAGTCCGGAAATCAGTGTGGTCAGGATCGGACTGTCGGGCGGCGCGACGGCCACCGCGTCCAGATGGGCGGTGACGGCTTCGACCAGGCTCGCCACATCGCGGGTCTCCTCGAACCGCACCTGGAAGGCCAGGCCGAGGTTGTGGAGAAACCCACTGCGCTCCTCGGCGCCGGCCTGACACATCAGAGCTTTCCGACCTGACGCGATCGCTTCATCCAGGTCTCCGGGCTCGCGCGTGTGGCCGTGTCTAAGCAGCAAGGAGTGGCCGAGGCTGGACCACGCGATTCCACGCAGCCGATGCCCGTCCGGGAGGGCGTCAGCGATGGCGCCCCACAGCACGACGCATCGCGCGACGAGTTCGGCGTCATCGGAGTCGATCGCCCGACCGAGCGATCGGGCAGCCCCCGGCGCGGCTTGCTCGGCCAGTTCGGTCAACAAAGACCCCGGAATGTTGTCCTCACCAAAGAGGAAGCAGGGCAGGAAATTCTCCACAGCGGTGACCCGGTCCGTCCCACCGCGCTCCTCACCGAGTGCCTCGTAGCGGAGCCAGTGGAACCAGCCGAGCGCATGCCACGCCGACATGTCCGGGTCGAAGGCGGTCATGTGCCGCGCAAGAAGGTGCGCTTCTGCGACCGCATCCGGATCGAGTACCGGTGCGTAGCTGTTGGCTCGCATCACCTCCTGCAACCGCGCGCATACCAGGTCCAGAAGTCGCACTTTTTCCCGCTCAGAACAAAACACGAACAGCACCGTACAACACAAGCAGAATCAGCTGGGCTGTTGTGCCAGCTCACCTTCTCAGAGTCACCAGGTGGCCGACCGTACAACTGGATGAAACGCTCAGCGCAACGAGCGACGAACCCTGGCGGCGCAACCTCAAGCTGATCAGCCAGTTCGGTGACAGTCCCCCTATGGACAAACATGCTCAAGGCATACCAGAGGGTACTGACATCGCGGGAAGTGATCACCCTTCAGCTGAACGCTAAGGTTCGTGTCCCTAGGGGACACGAACCCAGCGTCCGAGGACCGAGTTGATGTACAACCCCAACCTGAGATTCGCCACCGACCTGCAGCTGTCGCAACCTACGACTGAGTGAAACTGTGGGCGGTCGTCTCCGGCGATCGTCTGTTGAGGGAACGTTGCTGTCAGATCTCCGGTCTGTCTGCGACTGTCGCGGGCAGGTCAAGATCGATGACGTGGGTCCAGGTGTATGTCCCAAACCGACAGATGACAGACAGCTGCAAGGGGCTCGTTCGGTACCGCTGACGCCATGACCTGAGGTCGGTCCAGCGCGGTGGCAGAGACGGCTCAAGTATCCGGACGATTGGAGTGCCTTTGACGGCTGGCACACCCGGAGTTGCCCGCCCGAGGGAGTCGGCGTCGTCTATGTGCGGGCGGAATCGCAGCGGTCCCCAGATCACCGATGCCAACTCTTCCTCAGTGGGACCGCCTGCGATGCCTGCCGCGTGCGGGTAATCGTCGCGGACCCGGATTTCGATGCTGTCCAACATCGGCAGTTCGATCGTGCCTGTGACCGTCAAAGTCAATCTCGAGAGGTCGTTGGCTTCATCTGGCGAATACGCCGTCAGGAGCAACTGACAGCTGCGGCGCGAGTTCGCCGTAGCGGCGGCTCTGTTCAATTTTCAGCATCGCGTCAGCCGCAGCAGCGGCGTCCTTCGATGCAACCGCCGAAGTTCGGCTCGCGTCCCGGGCGTGCCGACCGATGAGGTACGCCAGCAACGCGACGACGACGCCGGCGATCGCGGCGACAGCGCCCGCGATGCCCGCGATCGCCGACCATTCCGCTGCGCGATCAGCATTCATCTGGACAACCTAGCCTCTTCACAGGCGCATCCTGTGTCTGCCGGGCCGCATCCACGAGCTTCACACTGTTGGGGGCCCCTGAATCTAGAGACCGCATCGAGCACGCTAGGTCGACGCCGGTCTCCGCCCGGGCCACACTCAGTCGCAGTGCACCTGTTCGGCGGGCACGTCGGAAGCCGACGGGGTTCGGCTGCCGCGCCCGACCGAATGTCGTCCCCTATTTGAGCGGCCAGCGACAGAATCCGATGATACGAAAGCACGCCGATGCCGTGTCAGCTGCAATCCCGTACTGCGACGTGCTGATGACGGACAAGTACGTCGCCGCCCACTGACGAAGTCGCCTGCGGTCACCAGGCACCGCACGGTCGTACTGAGTCGCCTGAGTGGTCTCGAAGACGCTCTTCCACGTCTGCTGTCCTCTCGACCGGCAGCCTGACGGCGAGAAGTCGCCGAGCTGCAAGTAGCTGACCGGAGGTCAGGCGGCCGCTGCGACGTCCCTGGTGCTCACTCGCCGCCGGGCCACTCGAGCAGCGCTCCGCGGACCTCGGCCGGGTTGATCGCGAAGCCGCCACGGACGATCACGTCGTCCAGGCGGCTGTGGATGAACAAGTAGCCGTCCGCGTCGATGCTCGCGATGTCGTTCGTCGAGATCCACGCCGTCGCGTCGCCCGTGACCGAGTGGCTGGCGCGGGCCAGCAGCCTGCCCTGCTCCCGCACCTGCAGCTCCTCGCAGCTCTCCAGGTCGACGACCTTGAGGTCGACGCCGGGGTGTACGCGTCCCACGCTGCCGTGCTTCGCGTCGCCCACTTGCGGAAGTCCATCGCGGTAAAGCTGCTGATCCCGCGCGCAAACTCGGTGGCGCCGTACGCCTGCAGTACCAGGATGCCGTATCGGGCATAGAGCTCATCCGCGTCCGCGAGCCGCAGCGAGCGCCGTGCCGGCGCCGAGGTAGCGCAAGCCACTTCGGCCGCCTCGACGTCGTGGTGAACAACGCCGACTATGCCCCCTTCGGCCTCGTCGAGGAGATCACCGGCAGAGGCCCGCGCAGATCGAGACCAACGTCTTCGGCGCCCTGAGCGCGATCGAGGAGTCCACGCATCTCAAGAGCGTCTGGGTCAACATCAGCGAAGACCGGATCCCCGATCCGTTCGTCATGCGCACCTGAGCGCGGATCGATCCCGAGCAAAGTCTATCGCGAGGCAGGCCGAGGCGGTCAGGCCGACCGGACAGCCTCGGCGGCCTCGTCCGGGCCGCCCGCCGGGTACAGGCCCTGCCTCGTCAGGAACTCAATCCTTAGTGGGGCGGGTCAAAATCGACGAGCGAAGCGGTTCCTGGCCGCGTACATTTGCGTCATGTTGTTCACCGCGCTGCACCGGGAACTCGGTCGTCCGCGAGGCCCGCTGACCGACGAGATGGTGGACGTCGCCGTGGCGGAAGGCGTCGCCGAAACGGACGACTTGGACTGGAAGAGGTCGGTTCCCAACGCCAAGGACCTCTCAACCAGCGACGCGCTGAAGGACATCGCGGCGATGGCCAACAACGGCGGCGGCATGATCGTCTACGGAGTCAGCGAGCAGGAGAAAAAAGCGACCGAGCGATTCGACGTCGGAGACGTGGACGAACGGTACGAGCGCACGTTCAGCCAAGTCGCGATCAGTGGCATTCACCCACCTGTGTTCAACGTACGCTTCCACCAGCTCGGCAACTCCCCGCGCGCCCTGGCGGTCGTGGTCCCGCCGAGCATCGACGTGCCACACCTAATCTACCGGAACGACTACTTCGGCGCGCCCATCCGCAACAACGCTGACACCGTCTGGATGCGGGAGCCACAGCTCGAACGCCTGTACCGAGCACGACTCGACGACCGCCGGAACGCGGCCTCACGCCTGCAGGACGAGTACGACTACGAGAGCCAACAGTTCGAACCCGATCTCGCGTGGATCATCGGGGTTGCGCGCCCCCGGCTGCTTCCCCCGGTCACCGAGCCCATGTCAACGTACGACGCCCGGCAGGTCATCACCGAGGCGTCCAAGCTGAGCCAAAAGCTCACCAAACCACAATCGGCGCATCCCCTTGCATCGATCGACAGCAACCCACGGCCGGGCCTCCGTCGCTGGGTCGTCCCGCCGAGAAACCCTGCCCAGCCATGGAAAGAAACTTGGGTAAGTGTCCACCACGACGGCTCGGTCTCTCTCCGCGCCGCCGTCGGCGGCGCCCGGACAAGGGAGAGCGTCGCTGGACCCAACGTCGCCAACTCGAACCGCATCGAGTGGTTTGTCGCCGACCTGCTCGCTCTAGTGAGAACGACAGGTACGAACTTCGGCATCTCCGAGTACGAGCTCAGGGTCGGGATCGAACACTCGGCGGTCGGACCGCTCAGCGTGACCAGCGTGGACAGCTTCGGCTATGGCGAGGACCACGTCCTTCCCATCCGCCGCTTCATACCGGTCGATGCAACAGTGCAAGCCGACGTTTCACAAGAAAACTTCCTGGCACAACTCCGCCAGATCGCCCTGGATGTACTCAACCAGGCCGGAATTGACGAGCTCGTCATGATCATCCGGCAGCCCAGATGAAGGTCGAATCGGCAGTATGCGAGTATATCCCGTGATCGATGTTTCCGGCGTTGTTGATCAGTAGGTCTCGGCTCCCGGCCAGCATTCACCGATGGCGAAGGCGAAGGCGTTGATCACAGTTTCCAGCGCATCGTCCATCGGGCGCGGCCTGCGCCGGTCGGGTCCAGGCTGCGGGTAACAAGGTACAGGCACTTCATCGCCACCATCACGACCTCTGCACCTGACGAAGGTTACCCTCGACCAGGTCCGGCGCGTAGCCCTGGATGTCGTGAGCGAGGCAGGCATTTCGAGCCTCGTTTCCGTCAAGTGAGTGAACGGTGCAAGTTAGCCAGCACAGCCGACGCCGGCAGTATCCAAAGTCGACGACTTCGCGGCCACCAGCTCAACGCTGCCAGGACAGCGAGCCCGCCACACACCCCTCATCGAGCGCGTGTCTGCTTGGCCAAGGCACGCTGGGCCATCACGCGCGGGCCGGCCATGCACATCTGGGCGAACTGCTCGCTCACCCCGTAGGCGGCAGCGACCTCGCCGTTGGTCTTGCCGTCGAACGCGGCGCGCTTGGCAGCGTCGTCAGGAATCAGCAACTGCGCCGAGATGAACTTGGCCTCTTTCTCCTTCGCGAGGTCGAAGCGCCGACAGCCGTCCTCTCCCATCAACAGCTCGGTGAACTCATGCTCGAGCAAGTGGTGTCCGAGCTCGTGAGCCAGGCTGGCTCGTCGCCGGACCTCGGAATGGGCGGTGTTCTCGATGAGACGGCTGGTGCCGACGGGGATGATGGCGGCTGACCAGACGGGCGAGCGCAGGCACGTGAAGTAGCGGACAGCAATGTCAGCCTGAGGGCAGTCGGCGAGCTCGTCGATGGGGTACACGCGAATGCCGTGCTCCTCGGCGAGCAGGTACGGGTTCAAAGGCGCGAACCGGGACAACCCCAGGCCCGCTCGTTCTTCCGCGGCGACCTTGCGCATCTCTACTTGGGTCCACCGCGTCCCCATGGCTCAGTCCGCCTTCGCCTGCCGGTCGGCGTTGAAGCGGCGCACCGCGGAGCCGATGAGCACCTCCAGATGTTCGACGTCCTCCGGCTGCAGGTCCGGGCGAGCACGCAGCAGAGGCGCCAGCTCGGCCACCAAGTCAGGCGGCTCCGCGGTGCGCCTTTCAAGCTCGGCGGCGTCGATCATGAACTTCTCGGCGGGCACATCGAGCCACCGGACCATCGCCGCGAAGGCGTCGACATCCGGGTTCTTCCCATTCGCCAACCTTGACATCGTCGACGGACTGACATCGAGCAGCTTGGCCAGCTGGCGCCATGACAGCTCCCTGGCCTCTCGGGCAGCATCCAACGCCCCGTGTAGAGCGATCACGTCGATGCTCGCGTTGGCCACCCGCACTCACCTTCCTGCCGTTCGAATTCGTCCGTCGCTCATTGTTCGACAAGTCGAGCATCCATGGTACCCTCCATTCGTAGTGTTTGACATGTCGAACACTGCGAGACGTTAGGCACACCTGACCCCGAAGGTGTGAACACAGGCCCCGACCCGAAGGAGACGCCATGTCCGCCACCACCGAGCGCGCTTCCGACCAGCACGACCGGCCCCCGGTTCGGATCTCCGTCATCGTCAACGACGACCGGGTGATCCTCACCGAACACCGACTCAACGGCGCGCAGATCAAGACCGCCGCCGTCGAGCAGGGTGCCGACCTGCGGATCGGCTTCCAGCTGTCGGTCAAGCGCGGTGACCACTTCCACGTCGTCGACGACGACGAGGTGATCACCGTCCACGAGGACGACGAGTTCGTCGCCGTCGCCGCGGACGACAACTCGTGACCGCACTGACTCGCGAAGTCGAGGCCGCCGTCGCCGCCGTCCGAGCACACTTCGCCGGGAAACCGGTCGAGGTCCTTCCGGACGGCGCCGGCGGCGCCACCCTCGTCGTATCCGACGTCCACCTCGGCGACCGCTACACACCCCGCACCAGCTGGCTCGGCTTCCACGTCAGCTCGGCCTACCCCCAAGCCGACATCTACCCGCACTACATCGCACGGGTCAGCCGCACGGACGGCCAGCCCCACGGACAAGCCGTCCAGCCGGTCGACTGGAACGGCCGACAGGCCCTCCAGCTCTCACGCCGCTCTCCTACCGTGGCGCCGCGCCTCGACAGCGCCGCCCTCAAAGCGGAGAAGGTGATCTCGTGGTTCACCAAGGCGTGAATCCGCGCGCGTCGGGATGGAGCGTCACTGCCCCACCCCGGCTCTGGGCCGACCTCCAGCAGCACCTGTTCCAAGACGACCGTGACGAACACGGCGCTGTCATCCTCGCCGGACAGGCCGATGGCCCTCGCGGGCACCGCCTGCTCGCCCGCGAGCTCCTGATCGCCGAAGACAACGTCGACTACGTGGCCGGCACCATCGGCTACCGCGCCCTCCGACCCGAGTTCGTGCGCGACGCGGCTCTGCGCGCCCGGGCCGAGCAACTCGCGTACCTCGCGGTGCACAGCCACTTCGGCACCACCTCGGTCAGCTTCTCCCCCATCGACCTCGCCAGCCACGAACGCGGCTACCCCGCCCTGCGCAAGATCACCAAGCAAATCGTCGGCGGGCTGGTCTTCACTCCCCGGGCCGGGGCCGGTGACCTGTGGCTACCCGACGGCACCCGCGACACCCTCGCGGAGGTCGTCATCCCCGGCGGGAACCTCCTCCGACTCGCCCCGTCACCGGTCCCGGTCGAGGCTAGCGACGCCCGGCACGACCGCCAGGCCCGACTGTTCGGCGACCGAGGCCAGCAGGCGTTCACGCGAATGCGGGTCGCCGTCGTCGGACTCGGCGGCGTCGGATCCATCGTCACCGAGTTGCTCGCGCGGCTCGGCGTCGGCCACCTCGTCCTCATCGACGCCGACACCATCGACGAGACCAACCTACCGCGGCTCATCGCGGCGGACCTGGACGATGTCGACGCGCGCAAGACCGAGCTCGCCGTCCGAAACGCCCGCCGGGCCAACCCCGGCACTAAACTCACCGTCATCAACGAAGAAGCGCAGCACCCGGACGCCCGACAGGCGATCGCAACGTGCGACTGGATCTTTCTCGCCGCCGACACCAACGCCGCCCGACACTGGGTCGACCGCACCGTCCACCAATACCTGATCCCGGCCACCCAGGCTGGCGTGAAGATCCCCGTCGACGAAGCGGGCGTGATCGGCCGCATCCACGTCGCAATCCGCCAGCTCATCCCCGGCAGCGGCTGCATGTGGTGCAACGGCCTGATCAACCCGACCGAGCTCGCACTCGACATGCTGCCGAGCCACGTCCGCCAGCAAGCCCGCTACGTCGACGACATCCCGGCGCCCAGCGTCATCGCGCTCAACAGCCTCGCCGCCAGCGAAGCCGTCAACCACTTCATGCTCGCCGTCACCAACCTCCACACCGACAGCGGCGAGCACTCCCTCCTGCGCTTCCCCCGCAGCGGCCGGCAAATATGCCAACAGTCGCGCCGTGACCCGACGTGTGGCACGTGCTCCGACCACGGCGTCCTCGCGCGAGGCACGGCAGCATAGCCCTCGGTCCTCCGACAGTTCCTCGATGACGCGCTACAACCTCATGGTTGCAAGGTCGGCGTACCCAAAGCAACGTCGGGCAGAACATGTTCGTCACCGCCGGCGATGTCGGCGCCCGACTGCAGCGGAGTGCGTAGCTTCTCGGGCGGATAAAAGGTGATACGCAAACGCTGCACCTTCGCTACACTGATCGATATTGCCGTGGGCTTCGCCACGGACACGACATACGTCCCTTTAAGCCGACCGTCCATGTCAATCTCTATCTTGGTTGGCACGTCTCTTCCTGTCGAAGGAATTCCCGCGGTCGCCTCGAACTTCGTGTACTTTCCACCTAGATCGGCCACATACGTCGCCGGAGACTGACTGTTGCAGTACAGACTGCAAGAGTAGTGCAAGCTTTGCCCGAAAGCCGCTCCACGCATTGTGACATCGTCAAACTTTAGGTCAATGTTGTTGCTTCCGGAAACCGGAGCAAACTCAGACAGCGGAGTACGCAGGGCCTCCGGAGGCGGCGTAGGCAAGGGTGTGGTCGCGGTGAGCGTCGGCGTACCCGACGGAGAAGGACCAGGTGAGGCTGTCACATCGACCGAAGATGGCGAACTCGACGTCGACGGAGTCACTGGACCATCCTCTCCGCCACTTAGCCAGCCGACGATAGCCGCCATCGAGATACCGAAAAACCCCAGTATCCCCAGGATATCAGCAGTACGCCCTAGGCCGGTCCACCCCTTGGACTCGCGGTCGCGTTCGATCACGCCAAGAGTGTCCTGCAAGAAAGACTGACTCGCCACCGGTTTCGCGGATCACGCCTGGCTTCGCAAGCGATAACCATACGTCGCATTCAGGAGGCAAATCGCCAACTACTCCTTTCGAGTGAACCCAGGGTGAAAACTGGCTAAGGCGCGTAACAGCGCCCGGCCCGAGCGGGATCAAGGTGGCACAGCCAACCCAACTGTCACGGTCGCGATAGCGCAGCAGAAAGCAGGCAACCTTGACCAGCACGGGACAACCTCGCGCTTACCCCTTCTACATAGCCTGCGACATATCCAAATCAATGTGGTCGGACAACCTGCCCAGTCCGACCCCGCACGACCTCGTGACAAATTCGTTATCAGCGCTCACATTGGAGCTATCCGATGAGCCCACCAGCGAGAAAGCGCATATCGCGATAATTGAGTTCGCAGATCGAGCCGCCGTGGCACGTCCACTTACCCGCGCCTACGACCTGACAGTCAGTCATTTAAACAAGGGAATCCAGACAGATTACTTAAAGCTGTTCTCCTTTCTTGGTGAAGTAATAAGAAACGACATCAAGAGACTAAAGGAGACATACGAAGTACGACCGGTCAACATCTTCATCCTGACCGACGGCGAACCATTTGTGGGAAACCAGCGACAACCAAAGACTACCTGGCTTCCGGCGCGTAACCAGCTAACTGAGGGCCTCGACCACCAAGTAAACATCATCGCGTTCGGCTTCGGCGACATCGACGAAGACACTCTCACCGCGGCGGCTACCGCCTATCATGATAGGCCGCTTGCCTTTGCCTCCAACTCGTCTGCGCCAGTCAGCACGATGCTCGACAGTCTATTCAAGGTCATCGTCTTCACCGTTTCCCAGTCTGTCCAGAAAGATGAACTTGTCGTCCGCGCGCCCGAGGGAATGCGTCAACTACAACGAAAGGCGTGAGTCGTGTCCCGCGGAAAGAAGAACCTCACCAAGGGTCGCGGATCTGTCAAATACGAACCGCAGCACGCAGGCGGCGGTAGGCACCGCCGCCGAGATAATCAACGGGATCAGCTCGACCCCTCCCCCCGGGTCATCGGGATGCCGCCAAAGCAGACGTGCCCGCTCCTGCCGCTGGGCGCCAGCTCGGCGACCGGCTCGTTAATCGCGGACGGCGGCGTATTCGCTGAGGTCGTCGTCGTGGCCGCCAGCCGCCAGGGACGTGCTCACGCACACGTGGCCAAGCAACGGGAGGACGCGTTCGCTGTCACTGCGACCGAAGACGGCGCCTGGGTGATTGCCGCGCTCGCCGACGGTGTCGGCGGCTCGCCGCACGCGCGCCAAGCCGCCGCAGCAGCAGTGCGAGCCGGCACCGAAATCTGCCAAGACCACCTGAGACAGGGGACCTTGCGCATTGATTGGACAGCCGTCATGACCGAGGTGGCCCGTATCGTGACGGGCATCAGCATCGATACGCCGGAGCGCAGTCATCCTCAGGCAAAGCAGCGTATAGTCTCAGCGAACGGGACGCCCTCGACTACTCTGACGATCGCCATCGTACCGAGCTACGCGGGCAACGGTCACGAGGCCTGTGTCGTCACGATCGGCGACTCACCGGCCTGGCTGCTGCGCTCAGACCGGTGGGACCAGCTTCTACCCAGCGCGATGAACACCCCGGTTACCCTGACCGGCGAGAACGCGGTCGACAGCCTTCCAAAGCATCCGGAACGCGTTCAGTACCGCAACTTCGCTTGGGGTCCAGATGAAGCCATTGTCCTCACCAGCGACGGGTTCGCCGACGCATTAGGCGGGGGCACCAGCCCCTTCGCTGCGGCACTGACGGCTGAGTGGCGAACGCCGCCGAGCAGAATGTGCTTTCTTCGCGACGTCTCGTACGAACTCTCCACCTACGACGACGACAGCACCGCGATCGGCATCTGGCACCACTCGCGCGATCAGACGTACCTCGGATGACGGATCCTCCGGAGTCGCTCGGGATAGAAGAGCTCGTGTCGGCGAACGTGCCGTCACTGGGGATGGGAGGGCAGGCGGATTCCGTTCGGCTTATCTCTCTTAAGAACGATGCGAACACACAGTACGTCTTCAAGTCCTATGACGAAGACAATAGAGGCAAGGTCGATGGTAGCGCGCTGGCCGACTACGTCTGCTGGCGCCGTGAGTTGCCGCCTGAAGAACGGGTTAAGCTTGACTCGGTGTGCGCCTGGCCAATCAGCTTGGTGACCGAAGAGAACCGAACGCGTGGATTCATCATGCAGCCCGCAGAGCGAGTAATGTGGCGGCCCCAGTCGGCGACAATGCCGCGAAAGTTGCGTTTCATCGATCGACTCATGGTGCGCGAGCATCGATGTGAACCAGCCGAAGAGTATGTCTCAATACCTCGAAAACTGGCGATTCTCGCCGACGTCGCCAAGGTCATGCTCTGGATGCATACGCATGGCTACGCCATCGGCGATCTTCAACCACGGAACACTGTATTCGAGCTCTCCCGCGCAGGCCACGTATATTTCCTCGACTGTGATTCCTTCGCATGCCTGACCGGGCCCAGCCCCTTCCGCCCGGCCGACCCATTGGACTACCGAGTAGCGTGGGCGGACAGCTTTACTCCCTCGACGGACTACGCCAAGCTTTCCTTAATCACCACTCAGAGTCTGCTAGAAACTACGCAACCGGTGGACTTCGACAACCCCCAGCTGAAGAGTTTCATCCACACGGCAGCGATCAACCTCCTGCGCGAGAGCTGGTCAGGTCCGGATGTGTCGGGCGACCGGAGTGCCCGATGGGACGAACTCGCAACGACTTGGCAGTCCTTAGTGCGCGAGAACCGAGATTACGTGCGCGTTGACGGAAGCTTGTACGTGCCGTGGCCTCTGACCCCCTCTCCTACTTCCGCTGCCGCTCCTGCTCCTGCTCCTGCTCCGGTTCCCACGCTTGGCGGACTTCCTTCTTCCGCACGGTCACGCCGCCGGCCGCCGCCGTCTCGGACACCGGGCCCCCGGCCGCCGTTGCCACCTTCACAGCCACCGCGGCCGTCACCTCGCAGAGTTTGGCCGTGGGCTGTGCTGCTGTTCCTGGCCGTGCCGGTGCTGGCAGTCGTGCTCTTGGTTCTCTTCAATTGATAATGGAGGAATCCTTGACCGTCCACGAACTCGAGTTCAGCCTTCTGGATCGCCGCTGGCGCTTGGCACCGGGCGAGCGGTTTCGGCTAGGTGGCACAGGCAGCGACGGGGTCACAATCTCCGAGCTTGGCATCCTGCCCCTCGCGGAAGTTCTCTACCAGGGCCAATGGCTGATCCGCGTGCTGCTTCCGGACGTGCAAGTCACAGCGACCGGCGCGATCGTGGACGCGAACCGGTATGTCTATCTCGGGGACGTCCCCACTTCCGGCGTGGTGCGCTTCGCCACACACGGCACACAAATCGTTCTAGAGGTCCATGGGAAGGCGACCCCGGAGGTCCACACGGTCCAGTCGGTCGCCTCGCTCCCTGCAAGGCCAGGGCAATTCTCCGTTGCCGCAGAGGCGGGTTACCAAATTCGGGACCGGCTGATCTTCGGCACTGACGAAGGAGACGGCCGCGTCGTGGTCCGGGGTGACGGTGTCGCGCCCGAGCACGCCGTACTGTCGCCCATCAGAGACAAGTTCCGGCTGCTTGACCACGGTCACGGCGACGGCACGTTCGTCAACGGCCACGCCATTCTCTGGGCGATGTTACGAAGCGGCGACAGGTTCACCATTGGTGAAGAAGAGTTCAAAGTCGACGGCGGATCGGTGACGCGGCTCAC
Organism: Amycolatopsis sp. lyj-109; assembly: GCF_046548995.1. Lineage (NCBI taxonomy): Bacteria > Bacillati > Actinomycetota > Actinomycetes > Pseudonocardiales > Pseudonocardiaceae > Amycolatopsis > Amycolatopsis sp. lyj-109. The sequence continues at coordinate 144,891 of NZ_JAJPWR010000009.1, read as the reverse complement.
CCCTCGCATACCCGGCCTTGTCGTCGACGGCGTTAGTGCACGCAACGGAGCGGGTGGCCAAGCCATCAGGAACGTAGGCTTCACCGCCGAAAGCGGTCACGTTACGGCCATCATCGGTCCGTCCGGTTCCGGAAAGTCTTCGCTGCTGCGCACGCTCCTCGACCGTCGCTTGATCACCCACGGCAGCGTGCGGTTCCGCGATTTGGACCTGGTGACCCGCGGCTCCGAATTCCGTCACCTGCTCGGCTATGTACCGCAAGACGACCACCTCTATCTCTCGCTGACCGCGCGGCAGACTCTCACATTCACAGCGCGACTTCGACTCCCCCGCGGGCTCACCGCAGACCAGCGCGGAAAGAAGATCGGCGAGCTCGCCGCTAGTCTCGGCATCGTCGGGGTGCTCGACAAGCCGCTACACTCGCTTTCGGGCGGTGAGCGCAAGCGCGTCTCGCTGGCTGTTGAGCTGCTCGCCGGGCCCTTGCTCCTACTTCTCGACGAACCGACGTCGGCGCTCGACCCGGGCTGGGAGGCAGCAATCTTCGACCAACTCGGCGCGATCGCCGGCGAAGGCCGAACAGTTCTGGTCGTCACGCATTCGACGAATGCACTCGAGCAGGTGGACCGGGTTGTCGCACTCGGCAGCGGCGGCCGGTTGTGTTTCGACGGCAGGCCACAGGCGATCCTAACCGCGACTGGTAGTAAGAATTCTCCGGAGCTGATGAACAAGCTGGCTGATCCTGCGGCTCTCGCCCCAGCTCCGTCCCTTCCCGACGCCAGGCCACAACCGCACGTGTCCAATTCGGAGACGCCCACGCTGCAACCCCGGCGCCATCGCCCGAGCCTGGGCCAGCAAATCCGCTTGCTCATGTACCGGCAGCAGCTTCTGCTACACGCACGCGGGTTCATCGGCTTGCTTCAGCTGCTCGTAGTCCCACTGGGCGGCGCAGTCTTAGCGGCGGCCGTCTCGAATTCTGCGGGTTTATACACTGCTCAAACCGAAAATCTCGAGGCCATCAGTGTGTGCAGCCTCCTGATCACGGTTGCCATGCTCACGGGCCAGGCACTCACCTATAACGACATAGTTCCCACTGTGGATATACTCCGTCGCGACTTTCTGGCCGGCGTGGCGCCCGCCGCGGTTATCTTGTCGAAGCTCCTGTTCTTCGGTATAATTTCTCTCCTGCAATCAGTCATCCTCGTCGGTGGCTATCTCGTGTTTCGTCCGGGCTTGGACATTTCGCTAACGGGATTGCCGCCGTTTGTCGAACTTTGGCTGGCCGTAGCCGCGACTGCGGCCGCTGCGATGGTGCTCGGTCTGGTCATCTCCGCCGCCGCGGTCAAGATCGAGCAGTCTGTCGGCTGGGCCACGGCCACCGCCGTCCTGGCCGTGGCGCTCAATGGTGCCACCTTCAGTCTGCCGGGCATGGACGCGCTGAACGTAATCAGCATGATCCTGCCGACCCGGTGGGGACTGGCGGCGCTGGCCAGTTCGATCAAACTGCCCCCGGCCAGCCCTGCCCGAGAATGGCTTTGGTCGTCCACACCTTCTCACCTCCTTCTGGACGTCGGATCGCTCGCCGTTCTGATGGTCGTCTACTCCATGGCCGCAACGCTCTTCTTGTCGAAGCGCATCAGCCAATAGCTACTCGGCTGCTACCTCGACATGACGGCGGCGCCCGCTACTGTCGGAAAGGTTACGAGTTACGTCACGGCGCCATGCCGACTCCTCGGCGCGACACCTCGACCACCCGGTCTTCAGCTATCCAGACGGGTTCTTGCAGCCAGAGCCCGCACTCCCAAAGCCGGCGCGCTACGTCATCGAACGTATCCCCGGCTCCGATGTCCAGATAGTTCCAGGGACGCACGAACGACAGAACCGAGGCCGACTCATTTCGCCCGCGGCGCTCTCGTTCTCCCTGCACGAAGGCCCTCCGTGCATCCTGGAACCGAACCCCGTCGACCGCGTGAAGACCTGTCGCGCGAACACGATTCGGAAACCTCCGGGCGATGTCGGAGATGATTTCCTCGACCGGTAGCGCCTGCGGGTGGATGATCGTCAGCAGCCAGGCCGATCGTCCGTCCTCTTCTTCGCGATCGAGTCGGGCGAGACTCCCGAACCGCACCGCAAGATCGTCACGGCCCTGGGCGCCGAGCGGGCCGGCGTACGGCACCCGGATCTTCGCGACGCTTCCGTGCAGTACCTCTCGAAGCGGACGGAGCGCCTGGTGGATCTCGAAGTCGCTCAGCTCATCGGTCCACCGGACTTCCAGCGAACCGCCCTCCAACCGGAGATTCGCACCTCCACCGACCAGGTGAACGAGCCGCTTCCCCGCCGGGCCCCGGGGGCCATCCACTATCGTGGAGACTTCGGCCGGCAGCTCCAGCCGTACCCGGCGAAGCCACCGGCTCCCGATCACGCGCCGTTGGTCGCGGTGCACTTCGATCACTCGCGCCATCAGCGTGGATCCGTGACCGAACGTCTCCCCGATCTCATCCCCGCTGAGCTCGATTTCACGAGCGGGCACAAAAACGTCAATCCCTGGATCGGCGACGGTCATGATCACACCATTCCGGTCGCTCCGGATGACTGCCCCGCTCAGAACATCACCGACGGCCAGCCGGGCGAGCGGATCCGTCCGTGGATCACGCAACGTCACAGAGACCTTGCCTTGCTCGGGTACCACCTCGGTGACCACCACGTCAATTCGGTCGTCGGCGGACAGGCTCGGAGGCTGTTGTCCAGGCCAGGCAAGCTGGCTTCGCGGGATGGTCGCCCATATCCCGCCTTCGATTTCGATGGTGACGCTTCGTTCCTTCACGTTGGCCACCCGTGCGCTGACCCGCTTCTGGTCCTGCAGCCCTGCATACCCGGTGACGTCGATAATCCGGCCTCGTGGCCTGAGCTTTCTGATCAGAAGCGTCTCCACCGCCCGATGGAGCGCCACGAGCTCCGCCACCGGTAGGTCGCGCGCCGCGCGGTAGAGCCCAAGAACGTCTTGAGCGGTCACCGTGTCACGCAGGACCAGGGTGGCACCGACCTGTTGGAATGGTCCTGTCGGGACCTTCAGGTTCGGCGCATCCAAGTCCACGGAGACCTCTGGCCGTGCCCGGTTGTTAAGGCGGACCCGCACTTGACGACCGACTGCCATTTCGACCGGTCTGCGAGGTAGGTCACTTGCCCGTATCTCCAGCGTTATCGGCGGGTCGTCGTCCCTCAGACGGCTTCCGTCGGGGGTCAGCGTGACGTGCAGGGACTCGCTGTAGGCATCGACCACTGTCCCGGTGAACGGCTCTGGTGTCGTGTTCGCCAGCCTGGTGAGCGTCGCCGCGATGTCCGGCAACGCCGAAAGTTGGATCAGGCCGGTATCGGCGTCGACCACGAGAACACCTAGGTTCCGGCTCATCCCTGGAGGAATCTTCCCCAAGGAAACATCGCGCATCCCGAATCCAAGGTCCCGGGCGGTCAACGCTATCTCGGCCCCGGTCTCCTGCTCCCGGGCGATGAGGACGCTGCGACGGTCACGGTGCAGGACACGTATATCGCGTACCTCTACAGTGCACCGATCTCCGGGGCCGAAACGTCGGGCGAAGTGTTCAGCGACTGCCGCGGGATCCGCTTGGGCGAACACCGTCCCCCTGGCGAATTCAGTGACCATGACCACCGGGTGGTCCGGATCGTAGTCCTGTGTCACGATCTCCACCTCGGCATACGGGTTCACCGGATGACCGGGTTCTCCCTCATCGTCGGGGCGCACCAACCAAGAGGCCGGTTCTTCGGGGAGCAGAAAGTCCCCAGGATTCACCGGATCCTCTTCCAAGCCGGTCGTGTCCTTCCCCGACGCTTCTCGCTGAGCCAGGTCGCCACTCTCGTCACCGCGCGGTCCTTCGTCGACAAAGTCGACGTCGGACAGTCGCAATGGAGGCTGTGCGGTCAGCGCCCGTACTTGAAGGCCATCTTTTCTCGGCCCGACCGGCTCGACCAGCAGACGATCGCCGGGTAGGACAACCGGAGTACGAATCACCGCCCCGTGCTGGTGACCGGCGACATGAGCAAGCAGGGGAACGTTGCCTGCGAGATGATGTTCCTCGAGGGCGACGCAGAATGCCAAGGTCACGCGGTCGACTGGCTCCTGCAAGGGTGAAACCCAGTGTCGCCTGCGGTCCCGCACAGGAGCGACGACGAAGGGAGGCGAAGGACGCCGGGACAGCAGACTTCCGGATCCGATCGCCGGCCGGGCGCCATCGTGCAGGCGAGCAACGACATCCGGATCTGCTCGGGGCACCAAGGCGGGCTGCCATTCCCCTTCGGCATCCCGGTAGATGGCGTTGGGACTGGTCCACGCGATGACCCGCCGCAGCCGATCGCCCAATCGGAGATCGATGTCCCGCACTTCGCACGTCTTGGTTCGCGACTGCAGCGACTGCAGCAGTTCAGCCCGCCGGCGCAGAATGGAGTCCAGGACGACCCCGGACAGCAGATACCGATCGGCCAACGCAGGGCGTCGTCGCGCCTCGGCGGCCTCCCACTCGTGCACGAGCAGCAGGGTGACGTCCAGGTCGTCGGCGCAGCCGGCGCAAAGGGCGGCCAGCAAGCGGTCGGCGCGCACTCGGGTGGCTGCCGACCAGGCCGAACTCCAGCGCAACAGCTTAGTCCAGCGTTGGTCCTGCATCGCCGCGAGTACCGTCGCGGCTTCGATGGCGACGCCGGCCTCATCGGCGCACAAGAGGACGCTCGCGGCGCTGAACGACTCGCGAGACGAAGCCAGCTCGTTCCCCAGCACGGTCGGGTCGCCGTGCTCGGTCAGCGCGCCCATGCCACGCAGGGTTGCGGCGGCACGACGCATCTCCTCCTCCGGCGGACCAGGCGGCATCCAGCGCAGGGACGCCGGGTCGCTTACGCCGGCGGCCGCAGCGGCGAGGACGATGTTCTCCAGTGGTGCGCGTACGATCTCGGGCGGCGTCTCGAACTCGAGCGCGTCGAACTGCGCTTTGGTAAACAAGCAGTGCCACACACCCGGAGCGGTCCGCCCTGCACGTCCTCGACGTTGCCTGAGGCCGGACTTCGAGTGCGGCCGGGGACGCACCACCGTCGTCAAGGTCGACACGTCCCATTCGGTGGTGTTGATCAAGCCGGAATCGATCACGTGCCGCACGCCGTCAACGGTCAGGGATGTCTCCGCGATGTTGGTCGCGACGATCACCCTCCATCGGGTGCCCTTGCGTTTCCGGGCGCGCTTCAGCGCGCGGGCCCGCTCGGTCTCCGAGAGCTCCGCGTACAGCGGCAGGACCTCGACCTGACCGGCCAGGTCGCTGTCCTCATCTACCAGGCTGTCGAGTTCGTCGATCGCGGCGTTGATCGCCCGTTTCCCCGGCAGGAAGGCCAGGATGTCCCCGTCGTGGAGCGGAACGTCGCCGGGAATGTCTCCCGGTCGTTCGCCACTCGCCATCCACCGAAGCACCTCGTGTGTCACCCGCGCAACCTCGCCCGGCATGCGGGCAGGCCATTGGCTTTCGGGGAGGGGCGAGTCTGGGCGCCACCGATCGTGGACGGGCATTCCTTCCTTGCCCGGGAAGGCCATGGCCGTCGTGCGGATTTCCGGCTGGAAGAAGCGGGCGAATGCTGCGGCGTCGATTGTCGCGGAGACGATCAGCAGCCGCAGCTGCGGCAATGCGATCAGTTCCCGTCGCATCAGCGCCAAGATGAGGTCGATGTTCAGGCTGCGCTCGTGCGCCTCGTCGATGATGATCACCGAGCAGCCCGCCAATTCACCTCGACGGACCATATTCACCAAGGTCCCGTCGGTTGCGTAGACCAGCCGGTTGCGGGAGTCGGCTTGGTCGCGGGCCGACGAGTGTCGGAACCCGATGTCGAGTCCCGCTCCTACCCGAGCGCCGTGGAGCTTCTCCCCGATGTAGCGCGGGATCCCCTGAGTAGCCTCGATTCTCGGCTGCGTCACTACGATCGTTCCGTGCCGCGTGACGGCGTCCTTCGGATGTGGCGCCGGTGGATTCAGGAGCCGCCAAGGCAGGAACGTCGACTTCCCCGAGCCGGTCGGCGCCGCCACCACGATCACCTGATGATTGTCCATGGCCACGAGGAGCTGCCTGATATGATCGTCGGTGATACCGAAGGTCGTCGCTTCGATCGACGGAGGGTCGTCGTCGCCGGCTACGTGTGGGCGCTCGCCGCGATCGAGCCGTCCGAGCCGGCCGGCCTTGAGTCGGCCGGCCTCAACGGGCCGAAGCCCGGGGTCCAGGTCGACGTACGCGGCGCCCATGCGCGAGGTATCTCGATTGTGCTTTGACCGACACGCGGTGCAACGCTCAGGACGTGATTCGCCACGTTCTACGGCCTCTTGCACCGATCGATCAGAATAAGAAAAGCTCTCGCCACAGTCTTTGCAGCGCACTGTCCAGTCACGGATCACCGGCCGTCACCTTCCGTCACCCACGGGCTCCCTTGGACGAGGTCATGGATGAGGTACAGGGGACGTACTTCGATCCGACCGCCTTTGGCCAGCCATGTCGACAGTCCCCGGTAGAATCCGATCACTGCCGGCTCGAAACCGGTTTGTATCAGCTCGACCTGCGTGATGCCGGCGCTGCTCAGTTCGGTCAGCTTCGCTGTCGTGGCGGCGGCACAGAAGCGGTCTGTGTCGGATAACGTCCGGCTGGTCGAAACCAGCCGATTGCGGAACCAGTAACCCTCTACCTTCGAGTCTAGCTGAGTGTGCCGCATGGACATCAGGCCGACCCGCACGGTCCGGCCCGTATTCGCCGGCCGATGTGGAAGGGCGATGATCGGAAACGGTTCTGCCTCGGAGCCGTCGACATACGTCAGCCGTAGGTCGTGTGGTCGTCCGATCACCGACGCCATGTGACGCAGTGCTTCGGTGAGGACGTCGTGCCGAGCACCGGCGCCGATTTGCACCACCTCACCCTCCGCTACTGCACGGACGAGCTGGCTCCAAAGCCGCGCGGCGGACCGAAGCCTCGGCGGTGAATCGCTGAACGGCTTCCAGATCGGCTCAGCCGCGGCAAGACGGCTCGCGGTCGACGGGTCCGGCTTCCGGGGACTTGCCGGAGGGGGTTCCACCACCTGAGGACCGTGCAGCAGTGGACCGACCGGCGCCGGCGCGGTGGACAGGACGATGCCACGCCTTTCGTCCCGCACCGGGCCGAGAGCACTCGTGAGCACACCATTCTCATCCAGGCCGACCTCGTTCGCGAGCTCGCGCAGCCATGCCTCGGCGTCCTGCGGCAGGTGGAAGCCGGCGAGCGCCCTGGCCGACGTCTCAGCTGCCGCCCACCGCCGCAGGGTCGCTCTGGTGATCGTGGCGATCGGAGTTCCCCGGCGCCTGGCGATGCGCTCGATGGCCGCACTCGTCGCGGTGAACCTGCGGGAGTCCTCCTGGCCGGCGTGTCCACCCGCGACCCGACGTTCAATGGTCATCGCCGACCGCACCAAGTCGGCAAAACCGTCGGGATCGGGCATGGTCGTCCCGGGCCAGGGCCCCGGCACGGTCCAGATCACCAGGAAGTGGTCGTTCATTGGCGGGCCGTTCTGGCTCGCGTCAGCTTGTCGACAGCCTGGATCGTGAGCCCGGGCGTGTACTCCGGCGCGGCAAGGATCACCACGCCGGCCTCCTCGGCCGCCACCACGAGCCGCTCGCGGTCGGCCTCGGCGAGACTCACGATGTCGCGGGGGCACAGAACAGCTGCGGATCCATCGGCTCCGCTCACCCGGTGGATCGAGGCGTAGACTGCGGAGGCGAGCTGATCCGGTTCGGCGTCTGCGACCGCGAGCCGCAGCTCGGTCACGGCGAATGCCGGGTAGCCACCGAACATCCATTCGGTGAGATCGATCCGGTCAGCGGTGAAATCACAGGTCAGGTCGTTGTTCGCAGTGAACCCGATTCGCTGCCCGACGTCTTCGGCATCGAGCAGCGCATCTCCGACGCCGGCGCTCATCTTGCGGTGTGCCGCCGCGACCAGCATCGCGACCCGGACGTCCGAGACGTCACATGCATAGTGTGCCCGGTCCATTGGGTCGGTCAGACCGCGCAAAACGAATCCCGCACTGGGTGACCAGGCGAGCAGCGTTTCCACCTCCGAGGCGGCCCACAACCCGCTGGCGACCCCGTAACACGTTGCCGCGGCGGTTGCTGCGTCAGCTTCGCGCAAAAGCGTTCGCAGAGCTTCGCCGATGTTCACCGACTCGACGAACAGGCGGCAGCCGGCATCCCTGTCGACGAGACCACCGCGGCGGTCGAGTACGACGCCCACGCGATCGGACCAGCGGCACACGGCCCCGGGTATCGGAACCGAAGCGGCGTTGTTGCCAGTACCGCGCACAAAGCGCACCGTAAGGTCGCCACCTGATCGGTGAGCTTCGGCGAGCAGGAGCGTGCATAACGCGCGGGCGGGCGCGTCCGGATCGAGGGACGACAAGGCCGTGATGAGACAAGCGCCGACGTCCAGAATATTGTCGTCGCGGTTGAAGCGCAGCAGCACCATGGCCACGACTACGTTCTGCGAACAGAAGCGGTACACCCGCCAGTCATCAGGACGGGGCGCCTGTCCAGGCGTCCTGCGCCCGTGAGCCGAGCCGGTCTGCAGAGCGCGCAGGAAGTTGCTGATCCGGCGCCACGCGTGGGCCTGATCCTCGAAGTCCGTCACGTAGTGCGAAAACCGCTCGAACACGGGGAACCGGGTCTCGTGCCAAGTGGCGGAGTCTTCGAGATCGACGATGACGACCGGCGGGTCGTCACTGCCATCGAGTCGGACGCACGCCAGCTGACTTTCCGGCAACTGCTCGACGGGCAGCAGGTAGGCCGGAAAGTCCGGACGCGCGAACCGCGTCCCGGCCAGCACCGCGGCCGCGTCGAGCCCGGAAGGCCCCGGCTTCAGGCCCAGGAGCTCCCAGCCGGTGTCCGGCTGCCGCTCCCAGGCCTGTCGTCCGGCCCATCGCCGCCATGACCGGGGCACGGTCAATCCGTACCGAACAGAGAAGTCATCGATCCGCGACGCCGCCACGGTGGGCCCGCGTTCGACAGCCGATGAGGGATGCACAGCTCGCGGGCTCACCGGTGCCCCGCATCCGCGTTGATCGCATCGACGAACCTGACTAGATCCGACAGCCCGATCGTGGTGTGCGCTTCCCTCGTCACGCGGCCCGCCGAATCGACGTCATGGATCGCAACTCGGTCCTGCTGGACGTCGACGTGCACCACCATCTTGTCGACGTAGTGCTCGGCCACGTCCGCGACGGTAACCTGATCGATGTTCGCCGCTGCCGGACGGCCGCCTCCGCCTGCCCACTCATCGCTCATCTGCCGGGTCGTCGTGGTCGATGTCATTCGTGGCCCGAGGCTTCGGCCACTGGCTGTCGCCTTTACCTCCACGACCACGATGCGCTCGCCGTCGAACGTCACCAGGTCGATTCCCTGCGGACCTGAGCGGGTCGCGGCGTCGAACACGACCTCGTGGCCGAGCACCTCGTTCAAGAAGACTTCGGCCACCGCTTCACCGAACTCACCGAGCATCGCTCGGTTGCCGGGGTTGGTGCGGACTTCGTCGAGTTGCTCGACAAGGTTGTTGCAGCCCATCGAACTTCCTTCGCCGATCGTCCGCTGCCGTTGCGCGAGCGTTGCCGCTGTTGCCATGAACACCCTGTGGTCGCGTAGGGACCTGTCGCCGTTACGCACACCGACACACGTAACAGACCGCGAGTGGTTTCCGACTAAACCATGCCAGCCCTGGATTCGGCGTTCCATCCAAGGGGGAGATCGATGGAGAACTTCATTCCCGGAGGGAACGGGTTTCCCGAGGACCCACGCGGTGCTTTCACACCCGACCATGTCACAGGGCTGCCGTTCGGCGACGTCCAGAACTACCACGGAGCGTGGGAGATCCGTGAAGGAATCGCTCACCGGTTCGATCCCGCTTACGATCCGGTCGCGCGGGCGATGTTCCAGCCGCCGGCTCCGCCGATGCCGCCACCTCTGCTGCCCCCGGACCCTTATCCATCTTCCCCGGTCCCGCCGGTCGCCGGCACTCCGGTTTGGTCGGCCGTGGAAACTCCACCCCCCATCGTCGCAACACCTTCACCGCCGGCCTACAGGACGCCCGCGCCACTGCCCGCTGCACCGCGGCTCCCACGTCCTACCCGCGATTACGAGGAGCTGAGCTTTCCCCTTCCCGATGCGACCCAGCCGACCAGCAGCTCGCCGGTCATATTCTTCGCCGTCTACCTGGTCATCACCTTCGCCGTCAGCTTAGCCCTGTTCGCGATGATCGGTACATTCGCGAACATCGAACGGAGCCACTGGCTGTCCACTGCCTTATGGATCGGTGCCGGAAGCTCACTCACCTTATCGCTCATCGCCTTCCTGCCAGCCGAGCGAAACGCCTTCCGATGGTCACCTATCGTTCTCAGCATCTGTCTCCACCTCGCCTTTTACACAGTCGCGGCATTCGTCATACCAAAGGCGCCACTTCGCTATGAGAGCGGCGACATGCCCGACGACAAACCATGCACCGCCGCATCATGCGAAGTCGATCACGGGTTCTATTGGAAGCTGGAAAATGTTCACGCCACCTTCACCGTGAACAACTCTGCATACGACGTCTTTCACAGCCGGATCGGGGTGTTCCCACTGTGCGACCTGTCGATTATGTGGACGATTTCCGTAAACGGGCACCCTTGGAAGTCCGGTGCGATACCGAATCCCGGTGGTGAAAGCAGTCAGTACGTCGACATCGATCTCCCACTCGAGAATGTCACCGCGGTCGAGTTCACAGCTGCCGGCCAACGAGGCAGCACCACCGGCGTATGCTACCCGGAAATCTACTGGAACATCCGACACTAGTAGCAGTCCCTCAATGGAAACTCAGGTGGACACGCCGCATACCGATGGGCGATGTCATTCGCCCGAAAATGCCCTGTTTTTGTCAACCCCACACAAGGCAAGTCTTCTCCGACCAGTTGGCCCATTGCTCAATCATGACGGTTCAGCTTACGATCCGTTCTCACCCGTTTCGATGGAGGTAGACAAATGTCCACACAACTTGCCGATGATGTCACCGTCGCCGAGTCGATCGTCTTCTCAACCCTGCCCGAGACCGGATTCGAGACGATGACCGAGGGCGGCGTCGAGTTCGTCCTATGCGCCTCGGCGCTGACTGCCCAGATGTGATCAATGCGGTCGCTGCCCGGATTCCAGTTCACCGATCGCCCGGCACTATTCGACCACCTGGTGTCTCTGGAGACCAAAGTCGACGTGCCCGAACTCAGCCTCGATGGCCGAGCGACTTTGTTGCTTCGCGAGCCGACGACCGCGCGGAAGGCCTTATCGTCCGCATTCGTTCGCAAGGGCCGGTCACCTGCGTCGGCTCGGGGTGTCGGTGGTTATGTGTCTCTGGGTGGCGACCGTTTCATTCCGGCCAGAACCGATGTACTGGCTGCTTTGCGCCGGAGCGCAAGTGACCAGGAGGGCCTGATCAGCAGTCAGGCGTATCCGGACACCTGCCTCGCTCTGGTGGCACACCTCGCGGGCACGCTTCCCGACGAAGCGTTCGCCGAGTTGCTCAGCGCAGTAGTACACGAGCTGACCGTGCGCCCGCATGTCGAGACAGACCAGCGGAGAGACCTGGTCGACCAACTTACCGCGACCCTGTCCTCCACCTCACCGTTCGTGCGCGAACTCACCACTCGCGGCTGGCCGGGGGAGGCGATCGCCTCGGAAATCGTCGCGCTGTCCTTCGCGGGCTGGTCCAGCCTCGCCGCAGCGATCCGATCAGCGCAAACCCTCAGCGTGACAGGGCCGACCGTCAGCAGCTCAGCGATCAGTGAGCTCCTGCGCATCGCCCCGCCAGCCTGGCTGATCGTTCGTGAGTGCACCGATTCCCTGGACTTGGGCGCAACACGAGTTTCGGTGGGCACCCTGCTATTGACCAGCCCATGGCTGCTCCATCGCGATCACCGCGGGTGGTCGCAACCCACCGAGTTCGGGCCAGCACGTCGTGGGACTCGCACCAACCCTTGGTACTTGCCATTCAGCCTGGGCAAGCGCAGCTGCCCGGCCGAACTCTACTCGCGCGCCTTCCTCCAGGCCACGCTTTCCCGACTGCCCGATCAGCCGGCCGCCGACGACGCTCGACCGAGTTTGCTCGGCAGTCGATCCGCGTGCTTGTTACCCGCCTGAGCCGAGGAGCCCCATGTCAGAAAGCTTTTTGACGATCGAGCACGTCACCGGAGAAATGGCGATCGACCCCATCGGACCGACGGTCGCCCACACTCTTCGAGCACTGCAGCTGCCCACGACGCTGTTCCAGGCCTATGCCGTCACCGGTACCGGCCTCACTCCGATTCCTCCATGGAGCTCCTACGAAGCTCTCATCAATTCGGCCGACCGCATCGTCATTCGAGCCCTGCGCAATACCTTGTTCGACACGATTCTTCCGCCGCCACGGGCCACCGGTGGGGACGCCGCCGAGGTAGGGGCTGGGTTCGAATCCATTGTGGCGGAACGAACGGGGCTAGCCGAGCTGAACCGCAGCACCGTGACCCCCGATCAAGCTCGGCGACTCGTCAGCGACCAGGTGACGTCCTTTGTGCGTGAGAACAGCATCGCGGAAAGCGGATGCGTCTTCGGCGTCTCCGGGGGTGGCGACAGCAACGCGCTGGCGTATGGGTTACATAATTCTTTGCCTGCCGACCGGCTGACGGCGTTCACATTGACATTTCGGGACGTCATGACCGATGCGGCGGCGGACCGAGCATCCGTGCTCTGTCAGGAGCTGGGTATCGAGCACACCGTCTACACGCCGCAGCGTTTGGCCGCGCTATTGGAAATGACGACCTCGCTAGACGCGTTCTTCGCCGACTTCGAACGAGCCTTCGGGCATGAAGCGATCCACTTCTTCGGTACGTTCCTCATCCTCAAGACAGCGCGGACCCTCGGCCGGGCACGCGGCTTCACCGATCTCGCGTTCGGGTACAACCGTGAAGATCTGCTCGCAGAACTGCTGTTCATGGTGATGAACGGCCAGCAACCGCTGGAGTACCCCATTCGCCGCATGGGAGAGCAGAGACTGGTCATGCCGGTTTGGCAGGTACCCAAGCTCCTGCTCGATGCATGCCACCCCGCCTTCAGCCTGGAGAACTACCGCGAACGTGATCCGCACACCACGCGCCAGCGCAGTCTCGCTTTCTACCTGGCGCACTCCCTGGACTCCACATACCCGTCCTTCGGATTGAGTCTCCTCGACGGATTCCGCCGAACGTTCGCCGGGCGGTTCGGCGACTTGCTCTACGACGAGGCAATGGACGTCCACGTCACGATGCAAGCCACGCCCGAACGCCGGGCGGTGGTGCGCAAGATCCTCGATCGTCATTTCCACTCGGACAGGCCGTCCCGCTGACCAGGGAGTACCTGATGCTCACGAGCCCAGCCACGGTGCCAATGCCGGAAGGGTGGTTCAGCCGCCCGATGTTCGAGCTCCGCTCCGTGCGGGATGTCACAAGCGCACTGCGATCTCCCTCCAAGTGGCGGGACTTGGTCGACGTCGTCACACGCGCGGGCGAACTCGCGGTGCGCGAATTCCAGGACCAGCTCTTCACCGCTCTCACAAGCGACGCTGCCCACGCCACGATCTCATTTCCGGACACGATAACCACCCCTCTCGCGGGTGCGCTGTTCGCCGTGTGGCTCGGGATGGCACCCGAGACGGTTCATGACGACGTCGGGGGGTCGGTCAGCCATGTCGTGTCCGGTGTGGGGCACCGACACGACCAAGCATGGCATACCGACAGCACGCCATGGCTCCTGCCGAACCGCTATACACTGCTCGGCAACCTTTCCAGCCGGGACGTGGACATGAAGCCGACCGGCGTTCTCCCGCTAAGATACCTGCACGATGTGCTGGTGTCCGACCAACAAGCCCTCTCAGCGCTCCGGGGCGAAGTCCTGCCGTGGCGGAACAACTTCCCCGACCTTCCGCAGCTGTGGGGCGCGATCCTGGATCCGGCGGTCCCTCGCTGGGTGTTGCCCGCCGTCGACCCACTCCGAGACCGAATGTCCCCTGCCCTTGCTAGGGGCGTGCGGCACATCGAAGAGGCGCTTGCATCAGACCAGCTCGAGTGGTATGGCCCTGTCGCCGCCGACGGACGGTTGGTGATGTTCGACAACCACCGGGTGCTACACCGTGGGCCGTTGCTCGAGCACTCCTATGGCCGGGAACTTCTCCGCATCAAAATCGGCGGAAGGGCAGTCGCCTGATGGCAATCCTCGGTATCTACGAAGGACACAACGCCGGCGCCGCCCTCATCTCCGAAGTCGACGGTGCAGTCATCGCCGCGGTAGAAGAAGAGCGCTTCTCGCGCGTCAAGAACCACGACTGTCGCCCCGACGGCACACTAGGTCCGGTGCACTCCACCCAATGGTGCGTCACCGCATCCACCGAGGAGATCACCACGGTGGCGATCGGGTTGGAGGAGCCCGGTGCGCTGCATCGACGATCGATCAACAGCTTCCTCGATGCCGTCCGGTCGGGAGAAGTACAAAGATTGGACCGAGCGGCCGAACTCGGCATGGACACTGCGGGCCTACTCATGATGCCGTTCGAAACTCAGCGCGCGAGGATCGCGAAGGCGACGCGCACCGCCGCGGAAGCTGGGGTCGACCTGGTCCGCGCCAAGACCGTGCACGTTCCCCATCACACCTGCCACGCGGCAGCGTTTCTGCTCTCCCCCGTTGAAACCGCCGTCGTCGTAACCCTCGACGGGAAAGGTGACGACTTGAGTGGTTCCGTCCACCATGGCCGCGGGCACCGGCTGCATTCTATTTTGGAGATCCCGACCGAAGCATCCCTGGGGCACCTGTATTCCGCCGCCACAGTCGCGTGTGGCCTGCGCCCCCAACGCGACGAAGGCAAGCTGACTGCGATGGCAGCAACGGGACGCCCGCACGCTCGTCTCCTGACGCGTTTGCGGGAGCTGGTGTCTTGCACTGACGGCCGGCTGCACAGCTCCCTGAGCCGTGGAATCGTGCAAGGCCCCTACCCGGACCGGGTTCCCGCGTTCCACAACGAGGCAATGACCGCCATGATCGAAGGGATCGAGCGAGACGACGTTGCGGCGACAGTCCAACTGGTCTTGGAGGAAACGGTCCTGGCCTTGGTCACGCATCATCTCAACAAGGAAGGAATCGGCGTTCTCGTCGCTTCGGGCGGCGTGTTCGCCAATGTCAGCCTGAACCGTCGAGTTGCCGATCTTCCATGCGTCGACGAACTGCACGTCCATCCTGGAATGACCGACGCGGGAGTCGCCATGGGTGCCGCCGCGGCGGCATACGCCGCGGTTCACCACCGTCGCCCCATGCCACTGCATAACATCGCTCTCGGTCCTGCATACTCCGAGGACGAGGCCGTAGGCACTTTCATCGGCCGCGGCTATCGACTCAGCGACAGTAACCTTCCCGCTGAGTCCCAAATCGCGGCTGCGCTGGCCGAAGGACACATTGCGGCGAGATTCGTGGGTGGCTGCGAGTACGGTCCCAGGGCGCTCGGCCACCGATCAGTCCTCGCCCCCGCCAGCGACGTCCGAACCGCAAGCGAGCTCAATGAGCGACTTCGCCGTTCGCACGTGATGCCTTTCGCCCCAATCGTCCTCGCCGAAGACGGACCGGACCTCTTCTCAGGACTGTCCAAGGTCGTCGGTCCGACCCAATATATGACGACTTCGGTGCTGTGCAACGATAAGGCTCAACGCTACCTTCCCGCGGCAGTTCATCAAGACGGCACCGCGCGCCCACAGTTGGTCGACCCTCACCGTAGTCCCGATTTAGGTGCACTCCTCCGGGAGTTCCGCAGGCTTTCGGGACGGCCGGCGCTCATCAATACTTCCTTTAATATGCACGATGAGCCGATCGTGTGTTCACCTGAGGATGCCGCGCGCAGCGCGTGCCAAGCAGGCCTCGGCATCGTCCAGGTAGGCAACCGAGTGCTCATAGGAGAAGGCTGTGATCTCTGAGGATCCAGGGCAACAACGTCGCCAACAGTCGCAGCCGAGCGCGATTTCTGGTGTCATGCTCCCATGACCCGTACCCGAATCCCGTACCCCTCGGCCCAACCGGTCTACGCGGCGGCCGCGCTGTGGCGAGACCGCTGCCTGCTCGAGGATCTGGGGCTGTTCGACGACAACCGGATCTCCACGCTGGGGAACGCCGAGGTCCTGGTGCGTGACTTCGTGGAGCAACCGGACCTTGGGGAGGGCACCTTCCTCGGCAAGCTCCGCGGTCAGCTGGCGGACGCGTCCCCGGGCGCTGTGCAGATGGCGGCCGAACTGCTCTACGTGCACCTGCTGATCGCCCGCAGCAGCACGATCGGCGGAGCGAAGAAGATGCAACAGGTGCGGACCGTGCTCGGGTTCGCCGACGGTCACCACGAGGTTCCCGGGCGGCTGGCCCATGCGCTGGAGTCCGGCCTGATCAACCCCGGTCAGGGCTACAACAACTACCGGTGGCGCCAGTACGCGTACTTGATCAAGACGGTCGCAGCCCTGAAGCGCCTTCCTGAGGCCGAACGGCGTCGGGCGTTAACCGAGCCACAGGCCTTTATCGAACTTCTGGACGGGCTGGTGGACAACGGCGCAGCGATCCAGCGGTTTTCGCTCGAGCACTTGTTGTTCCCGGATGTGTTCGCCCCGGTCGTCAGCCGGGACCACCGTCAGCAGATCGTCAAGACTTGGCCCGTGCTCGCCGGCGGGGCCGACGAGCACCCGTCGTTCCGGATCGCGGCCGTGGCGAACGGCTTGGCGCCGAACGGCCGATGGGAGTCGGAGGAGTTCGTCAACTTCTACCGAGCACCCTTGCTGTGGGAATGGCAAGAGGAGAACAGCCGTTGGAACTCGCTGATCCAGTGGGGTGAACGAATCCGGGAGTCCGTCGATCTCGCGGTGAACGAGCAGCAGTACAAGCTCGAAGGCGCGGCCGCGCTGCGCGCTGCCCGGGAGTCGGGCCTCGGCACCGACCTGCAGGTGCTGCGTCGGTCGAACCTCGTCGACTGGCGCGTTGTCGATAGCTTCCTCACCTGGCTAGACGAAGCTGAGGACAACCAGCGGATACTCGCCGACCTCTGGACCGAGGCGGGGCCAGCCTCCATCGACCGGTTCCTCGACCAAGTGCCCACCACAGCGGTGTCCGGTATCGGAGCTCGGCTCAGTCTCGCCTCGGCGCTGCTCGGCGCCGTCGATGTGGTCGCCTATCCACCGTGGCGGGCAACCCCGGTCGATCTCGCTTACCGACTGACCGGTCACACGAAGCCGGAGCCCTCCGCGACCGAGGGCGAACGCTACGAGGTGTTCCTCGTTTTCCTCGACCAAGTGATCGACGCGTTCCGCCGGCACGGCAAGCCCCTCGCCGACCGGCTTGAAGCGCAGTCGTTGCTTTGGACCCTGATGACGTACGATCCTCCGGTCGGCTGGACCGAGGCCGAAGCCGACGCCTTCCGCGGGTGGCGCCGAGGCAGCGGTGCACTGCCCGTGCGATCTGCACCGGAAGCTCCCGCGGACACCACTGCCGGCTCCTCTGTACCCGAGGCTGTCGAACAGTCCCTCAGTGACCTGGCCGGCGAGCTCTACCTGGACGAGCTGTTCCTCGAGCGCGTGATCCAGCTGCTCAACGAAAAGAAGCAGGTGATCTTCCAAGGGTCGCCCGGAACCGGCAAGACCTACATCGGCCGGAAGCTGGCCGACTGGATCGCGGGGTCGGCCGAGCGGGTTCACCTCGTGCAGTTCCACCCGACTTACTCCTACGAAGACTTCGTCGACGGCTATCGACCGCGGCAGGAGGGCAGCGGGTTCGATCTCAGGAAAGGACCGCTGCTGCGTATCGCCGAGGAGGCCGCCGCGCACCCGGACCTCCAGTTCGTGCTTGTTATCGACGAGCTGAACCGGGCGAACGTCGCCCAGGTCTTCGGGGAGCTCTACTTCCTTCTCGAGTACCGCAAAGAGTCCGTACAGCTACTTTACCGGCAACAGCCGGTGCAGTTGCCGTCGAACCTGCTGCTGATCGCGACGATGAACACCGCGGACCGGTCGATAGCCCTCCTCGACAGCGCGCTGCGGCGACGCTTCTACTTCGTCGACTTCACCCCCCAGACCGATCCAGTCGCCGGTGTGCTCCGCAAGTACCTCCGCGAGCACCAGCCGGGCTTCGAGTGGCTCGCCGACGCCGTGGCAAAAGCCAACGAGAAGATCAACGACCCGGACGCCGCCATCGGTCCCAGCCACTTCTTCCGCCCGACCGCCATCGACGACAACTGGCTCGAGCTGGTCTGGGACCACGCGGTGCTCCCCACTTTGCGCGACCACTTCCACGGCCGCGAAGGTGAACTCGCGGGACTTTCCCTGGCGCAGCTCCGGGCGGAGGTGACCGGAAGCACCGATGAAGATACTCAACTTCCGTGAATACGAGCAGGCCGAGGCGCATCGCCTCACCCAAACCGAAGTCAAAGTCCTCAGGGACAGATTCCAGTGCACCGTCACCCGCGCGGACACTGGCGACGGCCTCTACAACGTCCGCGCCGCCGACAGGGTCGGCACCGTCCTGGTCGACGACACCTCGATCGTCGTCGCACCGAAGCTGGCGATTTCTCGTGTTCTCTTCCTCATCGCCCACGCCCTCGACCCCGTATGGACCGACGATGCTGTCCTCGACGAGACGGAGTCCCTGACCGAAGCCGTCGCCGCCCTTTTCACCCAGCTGTGTGACCGCGCCACCCGAACCGGCGTCCTGCGCGGCTACCGCGGCCGCCACGACCGGCTCCACACCGTCCGCGGCCGGATCGACTTCGCACGGCAGCTACGCCACTCCCCCGGCCGGGACTTGCCGCTTGCGGTGTCCTACCAGTCGCACGACGAGAACATCCTCGAGAACCAGCTGCTGGCGGCCGCACTGGAGAAGCTCGCCGAAGTTCAGGTGCACCGGATCGCGACTCAGCGGTCTTTGGCGCGCCTGCGACGCCTGTTCGAAGGCGTCACCCCTCCCCCGCTGCGGCGGAATCGCCTGCCTGAGATCCGCTGGACCCGGCTCAACGAGCACTACCGGCCACCCGTCGAACTCGCCCGACTCATCCTCACCGAGACCGAAGCAGACCTCGGCGCCAGGCGAGTAGACACGCCCGGCTTCGTCGTCGCCATGCACCACGTCTTCGAGAGGTTCGTCCGCACCGCCACCCGACGCGCCCTCGGCCTCACCGAACACGAATTCCCCGCCGGCAAGCACGCGCCAGCGCTGCACCTGGACGACCAGCGGAAACTGAATGTTCAGCCGGACCTCAGCTACTGGGTAGACGGCCGGTGCCGGTTCGTCGGCGAACTCAAATACCGAATGGACACCGGCACCGGCGACGCCCAGCACCTCTACCAAACTCTCGCCTACGCAACCGCCACCGGCCTACCCGAAGCAACTCTCATCTACGCCGACGGCCCACCGACCGGCAGCATCCACAACCTTCCAGGCGCCGGCACCAGAATCCACGTGCGACACCTCGACCTCACCGCACGTACCGAGGAGATCCTCAGACAGATCAACGGACTTGCCCAACACATCAAGCACACCGCAACCCGATCCGACGACTTCCGCCATTTCCCGAGCCGAACCAATCGCTCCACCTGATTGGCGGTAACCGTTCATGATGGCGAGATCAGCGCTGATATTGCGTATGAATTGACCTTTCGACCGCTTACCGCCTCGAACGAGGTAGCCTCCTAGCCCGGAGAGCTCGCGTCAAGGACCCTAATAACTATGGCGGGCAAAGCCGTAGCTGCTCTGCAAGGGCGCAGCAACGTGTGCGCCTTGGCTGATCCCTGGGCTGAGCTAGACGCCCTCTGGGGGACCACTCAAGCCTCGGCAACGGAGACGAGCGTTCAACGCTTCGCGTTCTACGGCAGGTGCTCGACCGAAGACCAACAGGACCCAGCGACCTCCCGTAGCTGGCAGCTGCGTAACGCATCCCGGTTCGTGGAGCCCCTCGGCGGCCAGGTCGTCGAGGAGTACTTCGACATCGGCCAGTCACGATCTGTCCCTTGGCACCGCCGGCCCGAGGCTAGCCGCCTCTTGAACGCCCTGAAGGCCACGTCCCGCGAATGGACAGCGGTCGTCGTCGGCGAAGGCACCCGGTGCTGGTTCGGTAACCAGTTCTCCCTCACCGCACCCCGCGTGGCCGCCTACAACGTCGAACTCTGGGTCCCCGAACTCGGCGGCCCCTACCAACCCCGCAACCCCTCCCACACCATGCTGATGAGCCTCCTTGGCGGTATCAGCGAATCCGAACGCCAACACGTCCAAGCCCGCGTCCGCGCCTCCATGGACGCCCAAGTCATCAGCGAAGGACGCCACGAAGGCGGACGAGCACCCTACGGCTACATCGTCATCGACGGCGGGCCACACCCACACCCCCGCAAAGCCGCCGACGGCCTCCAGCTCCGCATCCTCCACATCGACGACGAAGCAGCCGCCGTCGTCCGCCGCATCTTCGCCGACTACCTCCGCGGCTACGGCGACCAAGCCATCGCCAACAGCCTCAACTGCGACGGCATCCCTTGCCCCTCCGCCCGCCGCCCCGAGCAGAACCCGCACCGCCGCGGCGATGGCTGGCTCGGAAGCACCATCCGCTCGATCCTGCAGAACCCGCGGTACACCGGCTACGCGGTCTTCGGCCGCTGGACCAAGACCGAAGTCCTCCTCGACCCCGACGATGTCTCCGCCGGCCACATCGTGCGATTCCGGCGAGCATCACCCGACCGCGTCGTCCGCTCCCGGATGCCAGCACATCCCCAGATCGTCACTGTTCAGCAATTCACGCAGGTGCAGCTTCTCCGGCGCGCGAAGACCCTCGCCGGACGTAGCAGGGCCGAACGCCACGGTCGTCGCACGCTTCACAATTATCTGTTCCAGGGGCTGATTCGCTGCGCCACCTGTGACCGCAAGATGGACAGCTCAACGACTGGCCCGCACCACTACTACCGCTGCATAGCACGCGACGCATCCAAGTCAGTGACGCATCTCTACTCGATCTCGGTCAGGGAAGATCACGTGTACCGAGCAGTCAGCACGTGGCTGGCAGGACTCGATGCCACTGGCCCACCAAGTAAGGCGGGATCCGACCGAGTCGGCGGGGCACTGTTGCCCAGCGACGATCTGGCGAGTACGTACCGTGACTTGCACCTTGTACTTGTTTACGACTACAGCACCGCGATATTGGCGATGTCTCTCCAGCCCCCCGGCGTTCGTACGTGGTTGCACAACCGCATACAGCTGTAACGGATCCGAGACGACGCTGGTCCGTCCCACCCTGCTGCCCCGGCTAACTGATGGTGCTCGCCGAGCTTGCGGCCGACAGGCAGGTCGCTGAGCCGGCATACGTCCCTCGGACTACCAAGGCGCCATGTCTGCGCTGTGCCGTGCGGCCGGTTTTCAGCTCAGCGGTGACGCATTGGACCCGTTCGGTGACGTCGCAGAACGCGACGAACTGACGGAGAGCATTCACCCGCTGACCGGGCTTGACGCCACAAAGGACCTCTGCCACCACTACGCGAGCATCACGGGACCTGCGGAGACAGCCTCATGGGAATTCGTAGATTGAGCTTCTCCCGTGGTTATGCGGCCCAGTGCCCCGGCCCAATCAAGCCATACTCGTCATGCACGTTCACCTCGCGCCTCAAGCCGACGTCAGTGACCTGCCCACGATTTAGTACGACATCACCCGAGTTCGTTCGCGTCCTTGATGCCGACCGGCTGCTGATCAGCGACTTTGCGTCCTCCGCCGCGACTGTCGACGTGTTGAAGTTGCTTCGGGATTTCTGAAGTGGTTTCATGGCGTGTGATCTCATTCCAGGTTGAGTGAAGACAGGTGGTGTGAGTTGGCGGTCGCGGCAGTGCGGGACCTGCGGTCACATCGGCCGTCGCCCTCGGCAGATGAGCTCGAGCAGTTCGAGGTCGACGTGATGGCCGGGTTGGTGCTGGCCCGGTCTTCGGCCGGGATGGCGGACAAGACCATCCGTGGCGAGTTGAGCAACCTGGAGCAGATCCGGGACTGGTTCGGACGGCCGCTGTGGGAGATGGAACCGTCCGATGCGGACGTCTACTTCGGACGAGAGCTGCGGAAGGCGCCGAGCGGGAGCCGGCTGGCGCGGGCGAGCGCGCTGTCCCTGTACTTCGAGTTCCTGGAGTTGCGGCACAAGGTCGAGCTGCACGCGATGACCGGCCGGGTCGTGGAGTGTCCGCTCGACGAGGTGAACCGGCCCCGCGGCAACAAGAACGCGAAGCTGCGTATCCCGCCGCTGGAGTCCGAAGTCCGCACCTTGTTCACGGGGTGGGCAAAAAGTCTCGCGGACTGCCGGAAGTACGCCCCGACGGCCCGCAACTACGCGGCGGCGCGGTTGATGGCCGATGTCGGGCTGCGCATCAACGAGGCCCGCCACCTCGATCTGGACGACATTCGGTGGGAATTGGGCCGATTCGGGAAGCTGCACGTCCGCGTCGGCAAGGGCGCGCGAGGTTCCGGGCCGCGGGAGCGGATGGTGCCGCTGCTCAACGACGCCGGCCGCACCTTGCGCTGGTACATCGAGGACGTGTGGGGCCAGTTCGACGACGATCACACCCGTCACGGCGCGCCGCTGTTTCCCTCCGAGCGCCGCCACACGGACCGGTCGCGTTGCCGGGTCAGCTACAACGCGCTGCGGGTCGGGCTGGTCGAGGCAACCGCCGAGCATCTGCCGTCGTGGGCGGGGCGGCTGACGCCACATGTGCTGCGGCACTATTGCGCTTCGCAGCTCTACTTGGGCGGCGTCGATCTGATCTCCATTCAGGAGATGTACGGCCACGCTTGGGTTGCCACCACGATGAAGTACGTCCATGTGCAGCGCAGCCGGATCGAGGACGCCTGGATCGCCGGGCAGAAACGCGCTGCCGCGCGGCTGGAAGGGCTGATGTGAATGCGGTGGAACCTGCGGCTGGCCGCCGCGAATCGCGGCATCTGGCAGGCATCCGACCTGCAACGCCTGCTGGCCGAACGCGGCCTGGTGGTCTCGCTGGGCAAGATGTCGAATCTGTGGTCCGGACAGCCGGCGTCGATCAAGCTCGCCGATCTGGAGGTGATCTGCGCGGTGCTGGGCTGCGAGGTCGGCGAACTGCTGATCCCGGAACCGGAAACCGTGCCGCAGCCCGAGACTGCCGAGTCCGATCAGTCGGTCGCAGGCGAACGCCCGACGCCGCGTGTGGTGCCGCGGCGACGAGATGGCCGATCGCTTCCCCCGACGTGACCGGTGGTCGCCCGCGACGGCTGCGGCCGGAAGATCTCTCGTGCGGTGACCAGCTGCGCGGAGTGCTTCGCGTGGGGCGAAACCCATGCCCAGGGCGTGTGCCTGGCCTGCTACAACTTCTCCGCGCCGCACTTCGGGCACCACGTCGGTGATTGCGGCGCGTGCGGCCGCCGGGTGCCGCTGAAGCAGGGGTACTGCCGGCTGTGCTGGTTCCAGGCTCGGGAGGATCGCGCCGTCGCCGCCGAAGACGCGCGCTCCCGCGTCGTACTCGCCCCTTACCTCCCCCGCGTGCGCTGCCAGCAACTGTTCTTCGCCGGGATGACCAAACGCCGCGGCCGCCCGCGCACCACGCCCCGCCGTTACGGCGAGAAGGGCCGACCCCGCAAACCTCCGCCGACTCCGCAGGTGCGTCCGGTCAGCACCGGAACGCAACTGGCGCTGGTGTCCGCCGAGGACCTTCCGCGCAGCTTTGCGGCCGTGCGGTTCGACCTGCGCTCGGCGCCCGCACCGGATAATCCGTGGCTGGCCTGGGCGCTCTACCTCGCGCATGCCACCGCCGAGGCGCGCGGCTGGTCGCCGATCGCGCGCCGGGCGATGCAGCGCACGCTGGTGCGTCTGCTTGCCGACTACGACGACGGTGATCTCGTCAAGGCGTCCGAGGTGCGGGCGATCGCGTTGCGCTTTTGCGTGAACGTCGACAACGCGACAGACATCCTCGACCGCATGGGCATCCTGATCGAGGATCGCACGCCCACCTTCGAGCTGTGGTTGGAGGCGAAACTCGAGGGCCTCGCCCCGGGGATCGACGCGCCGGTCCGCGACTGGGTGCGCGTTCTGCGCGACGGCGGCCCGCGCAGCCGTGCCCGACACCCGGGCACCGTGTGCGCCTACCTGCGCAGTGTGCTGCCCGCCTTGCGGGACTGGACCACCCGCTACGACCACCTGCGTGAAGTGACCCACGACGACGTGCTCGCCTACCTTGATCCGCTGCAGGGCAGTGCCCGGGACAGCACCGTGACCGCACTCCGTTCCGTGTTCACCTGGGCGCGGCGAAACGGGGTGATCTTCCGCAATCCCGCCACCCACATCCGACTTCGAAAACGCGCGCACCGGATCTGGCAGCCTCTGACCGACGCCGACCTGGCCGACGCGGTCGCGGCGGCCACGACACCACACGCACGGCTGTGTGTTGTCCTTGCCGCCGTGCACGCCGCTCGGCCGGGCCAGATCCGCGCACTGCAACTCGACGACGTCCGCCTCGGCGACCGGCGACTCACCATCGCCGGAACCACCCGGCCACTCGACGAGCTGACCTACCGCGTCCTGGTCGACTGGCTCGATCACCGGCGCGGCCGTTGGCCGCGCACCGCCAACCCGCATCTGTTGGTCAGCAAGGAAACCGCCCTGCACCACGGTCCGGTCAGCGCCACCTGGATCCTCGACCTTCGCGGCCTTCGCGCAACCCTGGAACAGCTGCGCATCGACCGGCAACTCGAGGAAGCACTCGCCAGCGGCGGCGACCCGCTTCGCCTGGCGACCGTTTTCGGGATCTCCCACACCGCCGCGGTGCGCTACGCCGTGAACGCCCTGCGACTGCTCGAGGACGATCATGCCGCCACGCCCTCGGATCCCTTGCGAACCCGAGCATCCAACCCTGACAATGACCCAGGTGCGTGCTCGGGTTCGGCCTGAACCTGCTTCAGTTTTTCTGAACTCGAGCGGGACGCTGGCGCACGGAGAACCACGACGTCCTCATGAGCGATGAGGTGCAGCGGCAGTCCTCCGTCACGTTGTTTGCGGATGAAGTCGCGCTGGAAGAAGCTGCCGCGCGCGACCAGCTCGGTGTTGGCTACGCGGGCGAGCAGGGCGACGCATCGCTCGACCGGCACGAGGCCAGCCGCGGCGCCGCAGGCAATAACCTGGGAGGGCAGGTCGATCAATTCCGCGTGCTCGCGCCACGGCCGGACCGTGATCACGACGTGGCCGCCCGGGCGCAAGAACCGGGCGCAGGCGGTGAGGATGCGAATGAAGCCGACCAGCAGGCGGTGGTGGCCGATGTTGGCGAGGTTGCCGCGGTCGAGTGCGCTGCCGTAGCGGTAGTGGCGCTTGCTGACCTTGTCGACACCCGTCTCCCGGTTCGTGCTGACGAGGCCGTGCACCGACGGCCCGTACGGCGGTGAGGTGACGACCAGTGCGACCTTGCCGGCGTACTTGGCGGGCAGGAGAGTGTCGAGCTGGCGGGCGTCGCCGCGGACGATTTGGCCGTCGTGGTCGTGGCCGCGTTTGCGCGCGAGGCGGAGGTTGGCTCGGGCGATGTCGGCCCAGTGCGGCTCGTACTCGACGCCGACTGCGCGGCGGCCGAGGTCGATCGCCTCGACGAGAGTGGTGCCGATCCCGCACATCGGGTCCAGCACCACGTCACCCGGCTTGGTGTAGTGCTCGATGGCGTGCGCGGCGACGGCGGGCAACATCTTGGCTGGGTGCGCGGTCGATTCCGGCACGTACCGGCCCTTGCGTTGCGCGGCCGGCGAGGTCTGCGCGGTCGCCCACACCGACACCGGCAGCTCACCGAAGTCCGTCGGCGCGTCGGCGGGCGGGATGGTGTCGAGGGCGTCGATGAACGCCCGGGACAGCGGCATGGTCGGCTCGTCGGCCGTTGACGTCGGGGTGGTCGGCGGTGTGGTGGTCACAGCGGTGCACCTGCCTTTCGGTCGGCTGGTCATCGGAGGTCTTCCGGCTGTGCGGCGTCGGCGTGGGCTTGGGCGAAGACGAGGACGTCGCCGTGCGCCCGCGTGTGCGTCATCGGCGCGGCGAGTTCTCGGCCGCCGAGCGCGAGGGCAGTTCGATCCGTCGCGGTCGGCGTCTGTAGGCGACCGTTCCGGATCGGAGTGTGGAGGGTGACGATGTGCTGGAGGTAGAGCAGGTCGGCGTTTTGCGCGGCCGCGATCATCGGACCGGACGGGTCGGTCAGCCGGCCGCTCGACCAGTCGCTGTGGGTGTAGACCGCGAGGATTCCGCCGAACGCGAGCGCACGAGCTGCTGCGATCGCCACCGCCTCGACCGAGCGGTCGGTTCCGCGTTCCGGCGGTAGCGACGTGATGACCAAGTCGACTCGGTCGTCGGTCGGCAACCACGCCGACGCCGCCTCGCCGCTGGTGGGCACCTCGTTTGCAGTCAGCGGTTCGAGTTTCGTGATCGCGGGGTGGCGACCGAGCGCGTGCACGGCGTCGAGCGCGGCGTCCAGTTCGCCGGGGCCGGTGGCGCGGTCCGCGGCCTCTTCAGCGGTCGGCCATGGTGCGAGCAGGACCCGAGCGCCGGGTGCCGAAACGCTGGTCGTGATGGTTTCGATGATCGGCACCGGCCAGGCGGCTGCCGGGTCGGTCGGGTCGGGCCCGGCCGTCCACACCGTCGGCGGAATCGGCGCCAGCTCGCGGCTGGTGGCCGCTCGCTTCGGGAACCGGCGAGTGCGAGCGCTCGAGCCGACGGGATCCGGAGCGCCGGGGTACGGGATGCCGTTGACGGGCCGGGTGCGTTGCGGGCGGGTCGAGTCGTCTCGATTGGACGGCCGGTTGGCCGAGGACGGCGGGCGTCGAGTCACGAGCGGAACCTCCGGGGCGGGCCACCGACCGATCGAGTCGGGTGGCTTCTGCGCGGTCGCCAGCTAACTCCGGCAACGAGGTCCGCAAGAGACACCATCACGCCGAGTCCGCGTTTTCCGTCCGGGGGCCGAACCTCCGTGGCGGATTTCGAGCTGGTCGGCTGCCGGATCGCTTCTGCGATTTCGAGGTCGCGGTGCAGGCGTGAAACGGCTTTGAGGCGGCTTTGGCACGCCTCTGACCTGGGCTTGAAGCGGTTTTGAGGCGCCCCGGCGTGCTTCCTGGCGACGTCACTTTCCGCTCGCTCAGGAGTGCCGCCATGGACCAGCCCTCGTCACCAAATCACCCCGCAGCAAGTCCGACGACGCGTCCGCGTGGCGCGCCCGGCGTGTTCGACACCGCCCGCACCGCGTTCGCCTGGCTGGTCACCGGACCGCACCCGGTCGCCCTCGACGGCCGCCAAGTCCGCGGGCTACCGCCGCGGCTGGTGCCGCTGGACGA
The DNA here is from genome assembly GCF_046548995.1 of Amycolatopsis sp. lyj-109. Classification (NCBI taxonomy): domain Bacteria; kingdom Bacillati; phylum Actinomycetota; class Actinomycetes; order Pseudonocardiales; family Pseudonocardiaceae; genus Amycolatopsis; species Amycolatopsis sp. lyj-109. The sequence continues at coordinate 117,468 of NZ_JAJPWR010000009.1, read as the reverse complement.
AGTCGGGCGGCTGACCGTCGCGAAAGGATGTCCACAGCAGACGCGGGACGCGGTGTGGACGGCACTCGTGACGCGGTCTCGTGCGGAGGGTGGCACGTGGACGGTCGCGTGCGTCGGGCTGGCGCTGCCGGTGCTGCTGCCGGTCGCGGCCAAGCTGACCAACCGGTTCCGCGGCGAGGTCCACGACATCCACGCCGCGGTGCTGACCGGCTTCCTCGAAGCCCTGGTCGACGTCGACCTCACCCGGCCCGCCATTCTCGTCCGGCTGCGCTGGGCCGCCTACCGCGCCGGCCACCGCGCCCTGCGGGAGGCGCTCGACGCCGCGGCCCCGGTCGCCGACCTCGGCGCACGCGCGCCCGGGCCGGAGCACGTCGGCGGACATCCCGATTTCGTTCTGCTCGCCGCCGTCGACGCCGGTGTCCTGACTGCCGCCGACGCCGCGCTGATCGGCGAGACCAGGTTCGGTGAGCTGTCACTCGCCGAGGCGGCGCAGATCCGCGGCCAGAGGTACAAGGCGACGCAGCAGGCCCGGCACCGTGCCGAGCGCAAGCTCGCCGAATACCTGCACGCCCTGAGCGAGAGCGACGCGGTAACGCGCCCGAGGCGGCGGCGCAACCTCGCCCGCGAATCCGAGAAGACGCGGCGTCCGGTGTCTCCCCGGCCGCCGAATTCCGGAGTTGGTGACCGCGGGACGCGAGTGCCCGCCCGCCCTCGCCCATCCCGGTCCACGTCGGAACCGGGCGCCGTTCAGGAGGCGTCCTCATGCGACTGATCTCGCACCGCCCCGGTCACCACACACCCGTCCGCCAGCCGCCGACCTGGCGCGACCACCGCACGACGGCTCGGGTTTCAGCTCGCGCGACGAGCTGCCGTCAGCCCGGTTCTGTGCCGAAAGCTCCGACCTCTCCAACGCGATCGCGTCGTCGCCCGGTCGTCGTGCTCGGCTGCATGCTGGCCGCCGCCGCGCTGCTCCTCGGTGGTTCCGCGGCGCATGCGGAGACCGTGCAGTACGTCGCGCTCGCCCAGTCCGTCGATCAGGTCCTGTCGAACATCCGGTCGTGGATCATGGGCATTCTTGCCGGCGTCGCGCTGGTCTTCCTGACCATCGGCGGGCTCCGCTACCTCATGGCGTCCAACGACCCTGGCGAAATCGAGAAGGCGAAAGGCGCGTTCAAGGCCGCCGGGATCGGGTTCGGTCTCGCCGCCCTCGCGCCGCTCGTCGTCGAAATCCTCAAGACGATCGTCGGCGGGGTGTAGACGATGTCTTCCCGCGCCTCCCGCCGCATGGTCACACCGGGGAACGCCGTCCGGTCGCGTCGCCGCCGCTCGTTCTGGCTCATCGCCCTGGCGGCGTTGCTCGCGGTCGTGCTCGGCGGCATCGCGTCCAGCGCAGCCAGCGCCGGCCCACGGCACATCGGCACCGCCCAGCTCGCTCCGGCACAGCCACCGTTGCCGCTGCCACCCAACCCGGGGTGCGAGCCAGGTTCTGCGGAACCGGCATGCCACCTTCCGAGCACAAGTTCGCCCCCGGCGATTCCGGCGACTCCCCTGCCGCCGATCACTGCGCTGCCCGCTCCGCCGTTGTGCTTCCCGGGCGCGTTGGATCCCGGCTGCGCGCCGGCCACCAGCTCGCCGTGTCAGGGACCGAACTGCATCCCGCAGCCCTCCACGCTCGTGCCAAGCACGCCACCGTCGGCCCCGGCGCCGGACGGCGCCGGCGGCGACGCCGCGGAATGCGGCCTGACCGACCTCACCGGCTGCATGGTCGTCGCCGCGAGCACGTTGCTCGCCGCGGTCGTCGCCGCGGGGATGAACCCGCTGCTGGACCTGCTCGGCAAGACGCTGCTCACCACGCCGGAGCCGGATCAGCTGCCCGGCCTCGGCGCCGTATGGGTCGGCTCGTGGCACATCCTGCTCACCGCCTACGTGATCCTCGTGCTGCTGGCCGGGCTGATCATCATGGGCTACCAGACGCTGCAGGCCCGCTACACCGTCAAGGAACTCGCCCCACGCCTGGTCGTGGGCTTTCTCGCCGGGACGCTGTCGCTGTTCCTGATGACCAAGGGCGTCCAGGTCGCCAACGCGTTGTCGGCCGCGGTGCTCGGCGAGGGCGTCGACCAGGCGCAGATGACGCGCAGCTTGATCACGATGGTGCAGGGCTCCCTGCACGGCGGCGGCATCTTCCTCGGCATTCTCGGGCTGGTCCTGGTGGCCATGCTGCTGGTCCTGCTGGTCGTCTTCGTCGTGCGGGTGATGGTGACGATCCTGCTGGTCGCCGCCGCGCCGATCGCGCTGATGTTCCACGCCCTCCCCCACACCGAAGGCATCGCCTACCTCTGGTGGAAAGGCTCCGGCGGCGTGCTGGCCATCCAAGTTGGTCAGTCGTTGACGCTCGTGGTCACCGTGCGGGTGTTCTTCGCACCCGGCGGGTTCACCATCTTCGGGCCGTCGCTCTCCTCGCTGATGAACCTGCTGCTGTGCATCGCGCTGATGTACGTGCTCATCAAAATCCCGTTCTGGTTCCTCGCCCCGCTCCGCTCCGGCCGCCCCTCCCTGCTCGGACGGATCGCGCGCAGCGTCATCGCCTACAAGACGATGGGCCTGCTCTCCGGCGCAGCAGCCGGCCGCGCCACCTCGCGGGCTCGCGTCGGCGGACCGAGCGCGCCGCCGGATCCGCCGGCGACGCGGTCCGGGCAGTTCATGCTGCCGATGAAACTGCGCCGCTCCACCCGCTCGCGCCTAAACCCGCGCCGCGGGTGGGACGAACTGCCCAGCGCCAGTGCGCTCGACGGAGTACCCGGGCCGGGTCAGCTGTCGTTGTTCACGACGCGCACCGGCGACTCGACGGTCCGGACCAACCCTCGCGCACTGCCGCTGAAGGACCTGCCGAACGCGCTGCCCGCCGACCAGCACGGGTTGCCGATCACCGTGCGCCGCGACCCCGACCGAACCCCGCGACGCACGCTCGCCGACGACCTCGCCGCGCCGACGCCCACCGCTCGGCCAGCGCGGCAGCCGGGCCTGCTCACGCCGGACGGGCGGATCAGCCGCAACGCGCGCCCGCCGGCGAAACTGCCGAACGCGCTGATCGCACTGAGCGCGGGCATGCTGCCGATCCACCTCCCGCCGCAAACACCGCGGCCCGCACGACGCAGCCTCGCCGACGAACTCGGCAACCCAGGCCGAACCAACCGCGTACCGCAGACCGGGCCCGGCCTGATCACACCCTCCGGTCAGATCAACCGTGCGGCACGCGCCCACCGTCGTCCTGCGCCCGATGCCTTCAGCGGGAACCGGCCACTCGCGTCCGGGCAGTACCCACTCCCCCTCGGTCTCCGCCGCCAGCCGAAACCCGAATCGCCAGCAGCACCGGCACCAGTGCGCAAGCGCACCGGGAACCAGCTGCCCCTGCCGCTGAATCTGCCGCCGCGGCGTCGTCCCAAGAAGTGAGGTAGCGAGATCATGTCCCGTCCCGTGCGCATTCCCGCCGACGTCGACCGCCCCGACCGCGTGCTCGGCCCGCTCACCGCCCGGCAGCTGACGATCCTCGGCGTCACCGGCCTGCTGCTCTACGCCCTCTACAACGCCACCCGCAGCTTCCTACCGCTGCCGCTGTTCCTCCTCGTCGCGGTCCCCGTCGGGCTCGCAGTCACGGTGGTCGCGCTCGGCCGCCGGGACGGTGTCCCCCTCGACCGGCTGCTGGTGGCCGCGGTCCGTCAGCGCTTCACCCCCCGCCGCCAAGTCTCCGCCCCGGAGGGCGTCGGGCCGGTGCCGGCCTGGCTGGCCGCCGAGTCCAAGGAGGACGACGTGGCACCGACGCCGCTGGAGCTGCCCGCGCGCGGCGTCCACGACGGAACCACAGCTGGGGTCGTCGACCTCGGCGACGACGGTCTCGCGGTGATCGCCGCGTGCTCGACGGTCAATTTCTCGCTGCGCACGCCCGCCGAGCAGGAGGCGCTCGTCAGCTCGTTCGCCCGCTACCTGCACTCGCTGACCGCGCCCGTGCAAATCCTCGTGCGCGCCGAGCGACTCGACCTCGCCCCGCAGGTCGACCAGCTGCGCGACCGCGCCGGCGGGCTCCCCCACCCCGCCCTCGAAGCCGCCGCGCTCGACCACGCGGACTACCTCGCCCAGCTCGGCCAGCACGCCGACTTACTGCGCCGCCAAGTGCTGCTCGTTCTCCGCGAGCCCACGCGTCCCGCCGTCGTCGACAGCGTCAGCTCAACGCTGGGACACCTCCGACGACGATCCGCAGCAGCCGCGGCTGACGGACCCGTGCGGCAGGCCGGCGAGCAGCGTCTGGTTCGGCGGCTCAACGAGGCGGTCGAGCTGCTCACCGCGGCCGGGATCGTCGTCACCGCGCTGGACGCCGCGACCGCGACCGGCGTGCTGGCCGCGGCATGCAACCCCGACACCTTCCTCCCGCCCTCGGCCGCTCTCGCCGGGGCCGGCGACATCGTGACCGCCGCCCCCGCCGCCGACCTCTACGACGAGCTCGAAGGGCGGTGAACACGATGACCCGTCGGCACCCCGGCTCGGCCGCGGCGACGTTCACACCGGACTCGCTGTCGATCGGCGCACGGCATCTCGAGGTCGGCAACGAATGGGTCGCCTCCTTCGGCGTCACCGGATACCCGCAGGAGGTCTACCCCGGCTGGCTCGCCCCGCTGCTGACCTACCCCGCCCGCCTCGACGTCGCCGTCCACATCCAGCCCGTCGACCCGGTCACCGCCGCCAGCGGCCTGAAGAAGCAACGGGCCCGGCTGGAGTCCTCCCGCCGCCACCACGCCCGGCATGACCAGCTCGACGACCCGGACCTCGACGCCGCGGCCGACGACGCCGCCGACCTGTCCCGCCGCATCGCCCGCGGCGAAGGACGGCTGTTCAAGTTCGGCCTCTACCTGACCATCCACGCCCGCGACGAGCAAGCGCTGGCCGAGGAGGTGTCCGCCCTGCGGTCGCTGTGCGCCTCGCTGCTGCTGGACGCCAAACCCGCCACCTACCGGTCGCTGCAAGGCTGGGTCACCACGCTGCCGCTCGGGCTGGACTCCCTCGGTCTGAAAAGGACGTTCGACACTGCCGCCGCGTCCGCCGCATTCCCTTTCACATCACCTGACCTGCCCGCCGCCGATCCGACGTCGACCTCGCCCAGCGGCGTGCTCTACGGCTACAACGTCGGCTCCCAAGGCCTCGTGCACTGGGACCGCTTCGCCTGCGACAACCACAACGCCGTCGTCCTCGGCCGATCCGGCTCCGGCAAGTCCTACCTGGTCAAGCTCGAGACCCTGCGCAGCCTGTACCGGGACATCCAGGCATTCGTCATCGACCCCGAAGACGAATACGCCCGCCTCGCCGACCAGGTCGGCGGCGCCTACGTCCACCTCGGCGGCGGAGGCGTCCGGCTCAACCCCTTCGACCTGCCCATCCACACCACCGCGACCGGACGCCGAACCGCACCGCACGACGCGCTGACCCGGCGCGCCCTGTTCCTGCACACCGTCCTCGCAGTGTGCCTCGGCGCCGAGCTGACCGCCGGCGAACGCGCCGTCCTCGACACCGCCCTCATCACCACCTACGCCAACACCGGCATCACGAACGATCCGCGCACTTGGACCCGGCCAGCGCCGTTGATGCGAGACCTGCGCGACGTCCTCGCAGCCGCCGACGATGCCGTGGCCGCGGACCTCGCCGCTCGGCTGCACCCGTTCGTCGACGGCGCCTTCGCCGACCTCTTCTCCGGCTCCACGACCACCACACCGGACGGCCACCTCGTCGTGTTCTCCCTGCGGGACCTGCCCGACGAGCTCAAAGCGATCGGAACGCTGCTGACCCTCGACGCGGTCTGGCGGCGGGTCTCCAATCCGGCCGACCGGCGCCGGCGGCTGGTGGTCGTCGACGAGGCGTGGCTGCTAATGCAGTCGACCGAGGGTGCGAAGTTCCTGCACCGGATGGCGAAGACGTTCCGCAAGCACTGGGCCGGGCTCACCGTCGCCAGCCAGGACATCGAGGACTTCCTGCGCAGCGAGCTCGGCCGCGCGATCGTGGCCAACGCCGCGACCAGCGTGCTGCTGCGCCAGTCCCCGCAGGCGATCGACCAGATCGCGGCCACCTTCAACCTCTCCGAAGGGCAGCGCCAGTTCCTGCTCACCGCCGACCGCGGTCAAGGTCTGCTCGGCTCCGGCACCGAGTGGGTCGCCTTCCAGGCGCTCGCGTCACCGACCGAGAACGTCCTGGTCACGACCGATCCCGCCGAACTCGCCGAGATCGCCCACGACTTCGGCGACCCCGCAGTCGAGGACGTCATCGACCTCGGCCCAGCCGGATCGGAGGTGGCACCGTGATCTGGCACCTGGGGTGGATCGGCGACTACCTGACCGACCCGTGGAGCGCGACGCACCAGCTGCTCGCCGGCGTCATCGACGAGGCGTTGCGGTGGACGCCGATCGCGCTTCCGGTGCTCATACTCGTCGTAGCGGGTTCTGAGGCCGTTCGGCGCTGGTGGCGAGGCAGGTGCCACGCCGCGCTGCTGGCCGACGCGCGGTGCGTCACCGTACTCGCCCCGCCGACTGTGGATCCTGCCGGTGGCGTCCTGCTGTGGTCCAACCTCGTCGGTCTGCTGCGGCCAGGGTGGCGACGCTGGTTCACCGGCCAGCCGCACCTTGCGTGGGAGTACCGGTTTTCCGAGCACGGCGTCAGCCTGCGGTTGTGGGTCCCGGGTGTCATCCCGCCGGGACTGGTCGAGCGGGCGGTCGAAGCTGCCTGGCCCGGCACCCACACCCGCGCGGTCGTGGCCGACCCGCCGTTACCGGAGCCCAAGGCTGGTCAGCGCGCCATCACCGTCGGCGGTCAGCTGCGACTCGCGAGGCCGGAGGCATTGCCGATCCGGACCGGGTTCGACGCCGACCCGATCCGCGGCTTGCTCGGCGCGCCGGTCGGACTCGGCCGCGGCGAGTACGCGAGTGTGCAGGTCCTTACCCGGCCGGTCACCGGCCGACGGGTCAGCCGAGCGCGCCGCGCCGCCCGGCGGGTTCACGCCGGCGCCTCCGCCCGGCTCGGCGGCCGCGTGCTCGACCTCGTCACACCGGGCGCGTCGGCAACTCGTCCCGGGCGGACGCGCGACACCCGGCGGATCAGCCAGGACCCGCAGCTGTCGCTGGAGTACTCCGCGCAGAACCGCGCGATCGTCGGCAAGCAGCGCGGCTCCCAGTACGAAACCGTCATCCGCTACGCCGTCACCACCCACCTGCCGGCCGACGCCACCGAGGCCGAGGTCCGACGGACCCGGGACACCGCCCGCGGGCGCGCTCACGCGCTCGCCGCGAGCTTCGCCGCCTACACCGAGCACAACCACTTCCACCGAGTCCGACTTCACCACCCAGCTCGAACGCTCGGCATTCGCCGTCTCGACCGCGGCGACCTGCTGTCCGTCCCGGAGCTGGCCGCGATCGCACACCTGCCGGTCGACGCCGAGATCCCGGGCATCGAGCGCGCCGGAGCCAAAGCCGTCGCGCCACCGCTGGGCATCGCCGTTCCGGGTCCCGAGGTCAAACCGCTCGGCGTCGCCGACACCGGCCACGCCCGCCCCATCGGATTGCGCGTACCCGACGCCCGCCACCACCTGCACGTCCTCGGTGCCACCGGCTCCGGGAAGTCGACCCTGCTCGGGAACCTGATTCTCGACGACGCGGATGCCGGCCGCGGCGTCGTGCTCATCGACCCCAAGGGCGACCTCGTCACCGACGTGCTCTCCCGGCTCCCGCGCGAGGCCGCGGAGCGGGTCGTGCTCTTCGACGCCGACTCCCGGCAACGGCCGCCCTGCCTCAATCCCCTTGAAGGCGGGGAGACCGACCGCGAGGTCGACAACCTCGTCTCCGTTTTCCGTCGCGTCTACTCCGCGTTCTGGGGTCCGCGCACCGACGACCTCATGCGCGCTGCCTGCCTCACCCTGCGCGCCCAGGACGGCGTGCCCACCCTCGCCGACCTGCCCAAGCTGCTGACCAGCGAAGCCTTCCGCGCCCGGATCACCGGCGGGCTCACCGACCCAGTGTTGGCCGGGTTCTGGGAGTGGTACGACGAGCTGACCGACTCCAGCCGCAGCCAGGTCATCTCCCCGCTGATGAACAAGCTGCGCGCCTTTCTGCTGCGCCCGTTCGTCAAGGACGCCATCGCCGGCGGCCGCTCCACGGTCGACCTGAACGAGGTGCTCGACGAGGGCGGGATCTGCTTGGTCCGGATCCCGAAAGGTTCGCTCGGGGACGAGACGACCCGACTCGTCGGGTCCCTGGTCGTGGCGCGGACCTGGCAGGCCACCACCGGGCGTGCCCGCGTCCCGCAGCGCGAACGGCCCGACGCCTCGCTGGTCATCGACGAGTGCCACAACTTCCTCAACCTGCCCTACCCGATCGAGGACATGCTCGCCGAGGCCCGCGGCTTCCGGCTGGCGATGACGCTCGCGCATCAGCACCTCGGCCAGCTGCCCCGCGAGCTCAAGGAAGGCATCTCCACCAACGCCCGATCGAAGATCTTCTTCAACGCCTCGCCCGAGGACGCCCGCGAACTCGCCCGCCACACCGCGCCGCGGCTGTCCGAACACGACCTCGCCCACCTCGGCGTCTACCACGTCGCCGCCCGGCTCGTCGCCCACGGCGCCGAGACCGAGCCGTTCACCATGACCACCACCCCGATGCGCCCCGCCGTTCCCGGCCGTGCCAAAGAGATCCGCGCTGCACTCCGCAAAAGCGGGCCTTCGCCGTCGAGGCCCACCGGCGCCACCACTCCGCCGCGCCGGCCGACGCGAGACCGCAAGACCGACCCGCGTCGCGCCCAGCTCTGACGCCCCCGTTCGGAGGTCCCCTTGATCACCACGACGACACGCCAGCACCAGCTGCGACAGCACCTCCCCGGCCGGGTGGCCGCCCGTGCGGCCAGCTCCGTCGAGCACCAGGCGGCGCTCGCGGCCCGCCTCACCGCCCGGGACAAATGGCTGCTGGCCCTGCTCTTCGAACACCGCGTCCTGACCTCGGCCCAGATCCAGGACGCCGCGTTCCCCTCCGGCCGCTCGACCCGCCAGCGTCTGCGCGAGCTGTACCTCTGGCGGGCGGTCAGCCGCTTCCAGCCCTTCCGCCAGTTCGGCTCGGCGCCGATGCACTACGTCCTCGGGCCCGCCGGCGCCGCCGTGCTGGCCGCCGAACACGGCTTGGAGGTCAAGGACCTCGGCTACCGGCACGACCGCGCGATGGCGATCGCCCACAACCAGCGCCTCGCCCACACCGTCGGCGTCGGTGACTTCTTCACCTCCCTCATCGCGCGCAGCCGACGCCGTGACCCTGTTCGAGATGGTGAGGGGGTCACGGCCTGGTGGTCGGAGGCCCGCTGCGCCCGCCACTTCGGCGACCTCGTCATCCCCGACGCTTACGGCCGCTGGGCCGGCATCGGCGGCGAGCTGGAGTTCTTCCTCGAGTACGACACCGGCAGCGAGTCGCTGACCAAGCTCGCCCGCAAGCTGCTCGCCTACGCCCGGCTCGCCGACTCCACCGGCATCGCGACCCCGGTCCTCTTCTGGCTACCGACCAGCCGCCGCGAAGCCGGCGCCCGCACCGCACTCGCCCGTATCCACGCCGACCTCGACCAGAGCGCCGACGTCCCCGTCGCCACCGCGGCCGCCGACCTCCTCGAGCCGAGCACGGCGTGCCCGAGCCCGGCCGACGAGGTCTGGCTCCCGCTCAACGCGAGGTCATCGAACCGGGCTACCTCGCCGCGGCACCGGCTCAGTGAGCTGCCGCATGCCTGGCCGGCCCTCGCGCTGACGGCATCCTCCGGCCTCGACGACGCGACGGGCGCGACGTCCGGCCAAGCCGTCGCCTACCGGCTGCCGCCGCCCTCTCCTGTACCGCCGGACGCCACCCCCAGCCGAACTCGCCGGCCCGGGGCTTGATCACGCGAGGAGTGCGTCATGGGATCGAAGATCGCGGTCGGCGTCGCCGCCGTGCTCGCGATGCTCCCGGTGCTGCTCGGCGCCGTGCCGCAAGCCGTCGTCACCTCCCTCACCGGCACCGGAAGCACGACCTGCACACCCAGCGGCGCAACCTCCGGCGGCGTGCCCGGCTACGGGGCCGACCAGCTCGCCAACGCGGCGATCATCACCTCGGTCGGCAAGCAGTTGCAGGTCCCCGAGCCCGGGTGGGTCATCGCGATCGCCGTCGCCATCCAGGAATCCACCCTGCGCAACCTCGATCACGGCGACCGGGACAGCCTCGGCCTCTTCCAGCAACGCCCGTCCCAAGGCTGGGGCACGCCCCAGCAGATCATGGACCCCACCTACGCGGCGACGCAGTTCTACCGGCATCTGCAGGCCGTCCCCGGGTGGCAACAGATGAGCCTCAACGACGTCGCCCAGGCCGTCCAGCGCTCCGGGACACCAGACGCCTACGGCCAGCACCAGCCGGACGCCGAAGCCATCGTGGCCGCGGTCGCGGGAGTGACCTGCGAGCACACAGGCGGCGGGGACTGCGGAACCATCACCGCGCCGACGTCCGCCGCGCTCACCGCCATCAACTACGCCTGCGGGCAACGCGGGCTGCCGTACGTCTGGGGCGGCAACGGCCCCGAGAACGGTGACACCGGCTTCGACTGCTCTGGCCTGACCCGAGCTTCCTACGGCGCTGCCGGCATCGCGTTGCCGCGGACCTCGCGCGAGCAGTACGCCGCCGGACCGCGCATGCCCGCCGGCGCGCCGCTTCTGCCCGGCGACCTCGTCTTCTACGCGACCGCTGGACGCGTGCACCACGTCGGTCTGTATATCGGCGGCGGCAACATGATCGACGCCCCCGACTTCGGACAAGCCGTGAAGGTGGAGCCGTATCGCCACCCTGGTGACGACTACATCGGCGCAACCAGACCGACCACGCAGCACTGAAACTGACACAGTCAAGCACTTCCGGGCGATACACGTGTCTTGTTTGGACAAACGCTTGACATGAAGCGGTGCACGGAGCGTCTATGGACATGTAGCCCGAACCACCGGACGCGCACCGGCGGGCGAACGCCCCGGCCGGGGCATGACCATCCACCGCTTCTCCCGAAACGGAGCTTGTCATGCCCGAAACCAAGAACACCTCAGCGACCGACGCCCAGCCGGAAACCGCGGAACCGAAGGTACGGCGCGCACTGGAAGCCAATCCCGGCGCGACTACCGCGGCCCTGGCCAGCGCGGCCGGAGTCGGACGCTCCACGGCGTCGAAGCTCCTCTCCCGCTGGGCTGCCGAGGGACTGGTGACCCGGACCGCAGGCAAAGACCAGTCGGTCCCCGTCACCTGGACGCTGCGCGACGACGACCAGAACGACAAGGCCACCGAAGTTGCCACGACCGAAGAAGCGGCGGCCGACACGACAGATCAGCGTACGGAGGAACCGACCGCTGAAAACGACGCGCGAGAAGGCGATCCTTCGCCCGTGCCCGACTCCGACGTCGCCACCGCCTGCGCCCCGGCAACGTCAGAAGCCGCAACGGCGGACGCACCGAAGAAGGAACGGCTGCCCAAAGGCGCGCTCTACGACATGGTGCTGGGATTCCTGCAGGCGCATCCCGGCGAGGAATTCGGCCCCGCCAAGATCGGCGCGGAGCTCGTCCGGTCCAGCGGCGCAGTGAACAACGCCCTGGAGAAGCTCGTCACCAACGGCCTGGCAACGAAAACTTGCGAAGCGCCGAAGCGCTTCACTTCCAGCTGACGGCAGCACATTCGGCAGGGGCGGATCGCCATCGCGGCGATCCGGCCCTACTGGGTTCTGGAACCCGGCAGTGAGGTCACTGTGTCGCCTGCTGGCTCACATCGGCCGGATGGGGAAAGACGCACTCGTTGTCGCAGTCGTGCTCGCCAGTGGTGGCGATGAACGGACAGTCGTCTCGGTGGGCCTTGGTGAAGGTGACGCTGCCATCAGGGTGCTCGAGGATGTGCAATGCGCCGCCGTGGCGGTACGCCCACATGATGTCGTCCGGGTCGATGCACTTCTCGCCATCGAAGCCGTAAGTCGTGGCCAGCAGCGCGCTGATCGCGCCGTGGACATGGGGTGAAATGGTCTGTGTGGTCGGCGGGGCGGCGAGGATTTCGGCGGCCCTACTGAGAAGACGCTCGGTCAGCGGACCGAGAGCGGTGGCAGCGTGGACGTCTGCGCTCGGAAGCGGCGTGTCGTGCCACCAGTTGCTGGAAGCATCGGCGGCGAGGCTTGTCCACGTCATCTGGTCGCTGAGCACCTCCGCGACAGCGAAGCTCTGGTTGATGTAGTAGTTGCGCTCGACGCGCGCTCGGAGCGTGCGTCCGGCGAACTCGACGACGCGGGTGTGGTGGTAACTGGTGGTGGTAGCGCCGGTGGCTTCATCGCGTTCGGTCATCGAGGCATTCATCATGATCTCCTTCACTTCTAGTGTGGGCTTGTGCTGTTCCTTCGAAGTACTGTCAGGTCGCCCGAAGTACTGTCAGGTCGCCGTGGTCGAGGCGAAACCCAGCAGCCGACCCAACTCCGGCGCGATCACGGCAGCGCGATCACAAGGGACGAAGAACGACATCTCCACGTACGGCGAACGAGTGTCCAGCTGGATGCGCGATTGCCCGTCGTCGAGTCGACACGAGGTGACGCTCGGCGGCCCGGACACGAGGCGCACTGGCCCGCCGAATTCTTGCGCCAGGTCGAGTGCGGCTGCGCGTTCTTGCGCCAGTCGCTCATGGCGTCGGGCGTTGCGTGCCCGGATGCGGTCGGCCCAGTATCGGTAAGAGGGCAGCACATCCTCTTCGAGGCGGTCGGCCACTTCCTTGATCGGCGTGCGAGTCTCCACCACCAACGGACGGGGGCGATAATCCCTGGGCATGAACCAGCCCGGCGGGTACTTCAAACGAGGGTGGTGGACGTACCCGGCAGGCTCGACCCATCCGGTTGCGAATTCGTCCTCGTCAGACAGCAAGACGGGTTGGATGGTGTACGCCCACGGCCGTCGATTCCTCACCGGATCAACGCGAAGGGCATCTCCTGCTGGGCCGATCAGCACCATGCGGCCGTACAAGCTGGTCATGTAGCCGTAGTTGCGTACATAGGTCACGAGGCCCCACGACCCATCCAGCTCGCACGTCAAATCGAGTACTGCGCCGATGATTCGCTTCGCGGGTAGCCATGTCGGTTCGCCTTCCGTAGTTGTTCGGGGGTATGGAGGTAGCAGAGGTGCAGCGCCCGACGCGCCTACCGGCGAGCGGTCGCGCGCAATGCCGTGGTGGCGGCGTGGCCGATGGCGCGGGCGGCCGTGGTGGGGTCGGTCAGGATGTGGACGGTGGCCCCGTCGAGCGGGGTGTCGGTGTCGCTGGTGGTCAGCCACAGCACCGCGCACCCGGACGCGCGCAGGCGGTCGAGCTTCTTCTGCCCGTGGCGGCGGGGTGTCGCACGGTATTCGCCGTCGGACACGATGACCACGAGCCGTGCCGCGCCGGGGCGGGACAGGCCGAGGGCGCCGTCGAGGGCGTCCAGCGCTCGGGGGATGTCCTCGTAGTTGTCGCGGGAGCAGAATTCGGTGACCGCGGCGGGCGGCTTGCCCGGATGGGTCAGTGGGCGCACGTGGTGTCCGAAGATCACGCTCGCGGTGTCGGCGGGTACGCGGGTGTGGCGGGCGGCGTTGGCCAGGATCCAGGCGGCCGAGGCGACGTGAGCGCGTGCCCAGCCCATCGAGCCGGACACATCGCACGCGATCCCGACCCGCAACGGCGGCACGGGGACCGATTTGCGCATGGTGCGGGTGAACGGCTCGGCCGTCACCACGGCCCCGGCGGCGCGCTGAGCTTCGGCGGCACGCACTCCGCGCATCCGCAGTCGCCCCGGCGGCACTTCAGAGGTGGAGCGCACGGCCACCCGTTCCGGGGTTCCGGCGGTGTCTAAGGCGCGCGCCAGGACCCGAGCGGCTGCGCACTCCTCCGGCGTGGGCGGCCGGGTGCCCGCCGTCAGGGTGTCGCCGTCGGGGGTGTCGCCGGTGCTGAACACTCCCCGCGCCACCCGTGCGGCTTTCCTCGCGGCGGCGTCTTCGCATTCTTTCGCGGCAGCGGCGACGGCGGCCGGGTCCTCGGGCGCCTTCTCGCCCGCGACGTTCGCCGCAACGCTGCCCAGCACGGCGGCGATGGCATCCGCAAGCGGTGACGGGTTCACGGGTGCGCCGGGTCCGGGCGAGCCGTCCGACGGGTCCGAGGTCCCGGGCGAGGCCGGCGACGAGGTCGAGTCCGGGCTGTCAGGGTCGGTGCCGAGGATCTCGCACCACTGCCGCCCGAGGTCGAGCATCTCCTCGCCCGCGTCGTCGGCGGTCAGCAGCGCCTGCCCCCACACCGCCCGCAGCTTGCCGAGGACCTCCTCACCGAGCACGCTCTCGACGACCCGGGCAACGGGGTAGACCTCGGCGTGGCTCAGCACGCCGCCGTCGGCCCGTCCCAGCAGGAGCGCGGCGGTGTGCGCGGCGTCGGCCGGGGTCATCTTCGGGGCCGTCGCGGGGTCGGCGTATAGGTGCAGGTCGGTGGCGACGATGCCCTTCACGCACGCCCGGAGCCAGTGCCGGTCGTCCGGGCGGCGCCGGATGTGCGCCGCTTCCATCCGGGGCTCTTCCAGCAGCATCGCAGCGGCGACCACGGCGGGCGGGGCGCCGTCCGGCGGTTCCCACGCAGTGTGTTTGGCGTGGCCGCACTCGTGGGTCAGGGCACCCCAGGCCGGGGCATAGCGGGCCCGATCGGACAGATTGGCGGGGTTCACGGTGGCCGGGTCCACGCCGAGGTGGTCGCCGTCGACTTCGATCAGCGCGCGGTGCGGGTAGAAGCAGGCGGGTGCCCCGCCGCCCGCGCCGGGGGCGACGCTGACGACGAGGTCGTCGCGGTCGGCGATCACAGGGACCTCGTCGGCGAACGCGGCGGACAGGGTCAGCCATTCCGGCCGCGCGGGGAACACGGCGGCACCGGTGGCGGTCGGGTCGGCGGTGAAGTGGGCGCTCATGGCGCGGGTCCTTTCGCGACGGGTACGCGGGGCGGGTTCAGGGTTTGGTGGTGATGCGAGCGCCGAGGGCGAGCGGGGTGACGGTCTTGCCGAAGACGTCGCGCACCACGGCGGCGACGGTGACGCGGTCCTCTTCCGGTGCGATCCCGACCAGGTTTCCGGCGGCGGCGTCGAGGTCCCACGCGTCGGCGAGCTTCTTGAACGCCAGCAGCTCGCGTAGCTGCGGGGCCCACCCGATCTCGCCTTTTTCCTGCCGGGTCGCGAGGTTGCGCGCCACCCGCACGGCCTTCTTGTCGACCCCGAGCTGTTCGGCGAGGGCGTAGTCGCTGGAGACCTGGATGTGCACGGAGAACCGGGAGGACAGTGCGTCGGTGAGGATGGCCCCGTGCACGCCGGGGTTGTGCCCGGCCACGACGTAGAACCCCGGCTCGGCCTTGACGACTTCGCCGCCGTTGGCCTTGACGATGATTTCGCGGCGTCCGTCCATCGCGGGGTAGACCACGGCGAGCACGGTCGGCGGGATCAGGGTCGCGTCGTCGATGAACAGCGGCACCCCGGCGCGCATCGCGCGGACCAGCGGACCGTGGACGAACACGAAGTCGCCGTCGGGGGTTTTGGTGTAGTCGCCCACGAGGTCGGCGACCACGGTGTCGCCGTCGCCCTGCACGGTGAGGCAGTCGTTGAACGCCGCCTCCACCACTGAGGTCTTTCCGGTGCCGGGCGGGCCGTACAGCAGGGCAGCCACCCCAGCATCGCGCAGCCGCTGCAGCGCGGTCACGTCCGGCATGCCGGACAGCAACCGGGGGTGGTAATCCATCCCGTTCGGACGTTTCACCGGCCCGGTGACCTTGCGCGCCGGTCGCGTAGTGGTGCTGCCGGTTGCGGATGGGGCCGGTGTGGGCACGGGCGCGGCGGGCGCTGTGCTGGCGCGTTTCGGCCGTCGCGAGCGGCGTCCAGGTGACAAGCCTGGGGTGACGGCGGGCGCGGCAGCGGATGCCGTGGTCGCGGTCGCCCGATAGGTCACCGGCGCCACCGTGACGACTTCGGCTTGCCCCCGGTCCGTCAACGCGCGGCACGCGTTCCCGACCGCGCCCGATGACCGGTTCAGGGCGCTCGCGATGCTGCCCGGGGTGTGAGCGCTCGCGGGGTCGTCGGCGAGAACTTTGGCGACCATCGCACGAAGTTCGCCGTTGCGGAGGCGGGTCGCTGTCGCACCCGCCGGGGTGGTCGGTCCCGTGGCGGGCGGTGTGGGCGTGGTCATCGCGGTGTCCCTTTCAGACGTGGCGGGTGATTGGTAGTTGTCGCGGTCCACATCGGGCGATTCCAGGATTTGGTTTCCGATTCCGGCGACACATCAAAAGTAGCTCGACAATCCGGCGCCGCACAATACTTTTCGCCACCTCATTCGGGTGACACATTCCGACCCATAAAAGAACCACAGACAATTCTCCAATACGTTTGCGCAGGTCAGCGAACGAGAAGCGGCCGGCAGGAGCCGCAAACAAGGAAGCAAATATGAGTTCTTCTGCAATAAAATAAGGGGTGGACAACAGCCAGGAATACGAGGTGAGATGACCATCAGACCGGATCGGCGGGAGAGTTCGCAGAGGAGCCGTGACCGACGATGCGGGCCCGATGTTCTTACCTGCTTGTCGCCAAGCGAGTCTGGGATACTCGCGGATCCCCGCACGAAGGGTTTGACCTGCGCATATGCGCGCTTACGGAGGATCCGCCTTAGACGGCCCATGGAGCGCCAGCGCGATCGGTGGGTGCACGGGAACCCCCGGCGGCCGGCGAGCAGGCAAAGGTCCGCATCCCAACTCGACGGGCGTCCGTGAAACGGCCTCCTGGGGCAGCGGCGCGGCGCCGTGCCCGTCCGCATTCCGCGCAGTACGAAGCCAATGGCTATGCCACCAATGACAGCAACTTCGAACGAGAACACCAGGAGGCTTTTCTGCGCGACATAATCAGTAGGTCGACACTAACATCCGTCGCGGCTGATCAGCTATTTCTGCGCCGAGGTATTTTCACCGTACCGGGCATGCCTTTCGTTTTCCGGATCGCCGATGCCGACGTGGAGTCCTCGGAGACGCTCGGCGAGCTCGAATGTCGCGGGAGTCGGTGTTTCGTCTATCTCGGCTAGGCGCGCTTCCAGCAGCCGAAGCGTTCTGGCTATCGCGTCGTGCCGGCCGAGGTTGTGCTCGAGTCGCATGATGTCCCGGTAGAGCAGCTCGTTGTGCGGGTCGAAGTCTCGCGCCGATTCGAGCAGCTCCAGCGTGGACTCGGGATCGCTGTGAACCCGGTCGCGGGCAAGGGCGGCGACGGCGTCGAGGGCGTCGCGGCGAATTCCTTCCCGAAGCGCGGTGAGCCACTCGGCTTCGACGCCGGCCGCCACCTCGCCGCCGTAGCTGGCGACGATCGCGGCGTTGGCTATCGCGCGCTGCCCGTCGTCGGTCGTGGTGCGGCGGCGAGCGACCGCGTCAGCGAAGGACCAGTAGTCGACCTCGACGACGGCCGGCTCGAGCCGATACCTGCCGTGCTGCGCGACCACGAGGTCGCCGATGTCCGGGGACGTGGCTTTGTGGAGGGTGCTGCGGAGGCGGGATAAGACGGTGCGCAGCACCGCGGCCGGGTCCTGCGCTGGGCGGCTGGCCCACACGCTGTCGATGATCGCGGCCCGCGGAACTCCGTGCGGGTGCAGGGCGAGGTAGAGCAGCAGCTCCCACAGCCGCGCGGAGAGTCGGCCGGTGATTTCGACGGTGTGGCTGGGGCACGTGACGTCCGGTCGCCACCTCAACGTCGGCTGCCCGAACACCGACAGCACCAGCGGCGTGGCCGCGTCGTGCACGGTGTCGACGGTCAGTTCCGTGACCGGCTCGGCCTGCGCCTCTGCTTGACCGGGAGACGGCGGGTCTGCGATCTCCAACCCATAGGTGGGCTCGAGAGCAGGTTCGAGGTGCTCGTCCTGAGCGCCGTGTGCAGCGTCGAAGAGGGCGAACAGCTCGCGAGTCGCGGATTCGGGGAGGGAGAATGCTCGCCGGCCGCGCAGCTCCTCACCCGGACCGGGGGAAGTTGCGGTGATAGCGCCCGCGGCGTCCACATAGACCGTGACACCCGGATGCCACTGGCCGAGCAGCAGCGCGGTTGTGCTCGCGCCGTCGGCGAGGGCGTGCCGCAGCCGGGCGCGATCGGGTTCGCCTGCCGGCGCATCGGCCAGGAGGATTCGCCGCAGGTTCTGAGGCGGTCCGTAGTAGTCGAGGCGTGCGAGCGCGGCGGCGAGGTCGTCGACAGCGCGGACGCAGGCCGGTAGTTCGGCGCCTGGCTCCGGGAGGCCGAGCAGGCCACGCAGGTCCGCGGCGGGCGCGACGACCTCGGAGTGGCGGGTGGAGGTCATGGCTGTGAGCAGCAGCGCGCGGGCCGCAGCGTGGCTGCCGGGGCCGATAAGACCAAGGCCGTGCTTTGCCGCGAGGTCCAACGCCAGGTCCGCAGCCGCCTCGTCTGCGGGCTCACCCAGCTTGAGCCGCGTATCCGGCTCGGGAAGGTCGCCGGCCGCTTCTGCGTCGGCGACATCGAAATCGTCAAGTCCCGTCTGGGCGTGCTGGTGTGCCAGGTGTAGCTGGTAGACGATCGGGGCGACGGGCAGGTCGTCGCCGCGCCGGCCGCTGCCGGGCCGGTAGCCGGCACGGTGACGTCGTCGGGCGACCAGCAGCGCCGCGCTGATCGCGCCCGCCAGCCCGAGGCTGACATATACGCCGGGCTCCCATGACGAGCCGGGGTGCGAAGCAGCTGTGGGAGGTGCCGTCGGGCTCGGCGGGGAGGTAGCTGTGGGCTTCGTTGGTGGCGGCTGGCGCTGCGGTGGTTCGGGGGCAACGGGCCTGGGCGTCGGCGGTAGGCGGATCCGATCGCCCGGGTGGATCAGGCTGGGTGAGGTCAGGGTGCGGCCGCCGGGCTGGACGCTCTTGGCGTTCAGGCGCCAGATTTGCGGCCAGCGGTTGCCGTCGCCGAGGCGGCGTTGCGCGATCCGGTACAGCGAATCGTGGACACCGTCGTGGGGCGGACGCACCAGCTCGAGGTCCTCAGGGCGGCCGTCGACATCCGATGGTGCGGTGACCGACGAGCTCACTCCGGTCTGCATTGCGCTGCTTCCGCTGGAAGCGGCAAGGGCGGTGCGGCTGACGAACGACACGACAACGGTGGTGATGAGCACTGCCGCGATCCGGCGGAGTGGGCTGCCGTGCCAGGTCGAGTCCGGCCGGCCGGTGGTGAGGGCGAGGTCGCGTGCGCACCGGGCGAGCTCGACGAGGAATGCAGCCCACAGCAGCCACGCGCCGCACGCGAGCACGTTGAGCAGCAGACTTGTCGACAGCCGAGCCGTCAGCACCTCGCCGAGCTCGGCCATGGTGGGCAGGTGATCTGGGAGGGGCCAGCCGATGAACCGCACCAGCGCCCACGGCAGCCCGGCACACAACCCGGCCAGCAGCGCGAGCGCCACACCAGCCTGCAGCAGCCGCCCTGCGCCAAGCACGAGAGCACGACGAGGTCGCCGCTGTCCGGTCTGCCGTTCTGTAGGCACAGCTCAGCGTCGCTCGCCCTGGACAACCGAGGGCCGCACACCGGCTGGCGAGGGCCCCGGTCGAGGTTCCGCCGGTGCAGGTGTCGACGACGTCCCCGGCTGAGTCTCCGGCTTCGGGCGGCGGCTACCGGGCGGCCGTCCACGCCGGGCGCGAGGCTTACCGGCTGTCAACCAGCTGGTGAGGTCGGCAGCTGGAACGTCGGTGAACTCGGCCAGCTCGTCGGTACCAATCACGTCGGCGGCGGCCGCGATGACAGTGCCGAGCCGGCGCTCGACGTCGGCCAGCTGCTCGACGAGTGTGGTGCGACGATGCGCGAGTTCCCCGACCTCGCGCGCCGCCGCGGTCCTCCTCGCGCTCTTCTCCGCGTCGACCTTCTCGACGCGCCTCTCGATCTCGTCGGTCGTGATCATCGTGTTCCTCCTTTATTGGTCAGGGCTCCAGCTCGGTGACGCCGCGCTGGGGATGGGCCGCGCCGCTGCCGTGGGCGTCGATCGACGGGATGCCGATGAGCGACAGCAGCTGGGTGCGCTGGCTGGTCGTGACGGTGACGGTCACGGTGTCGGCGGTGGCTTTCACCGTTCCGGTCGCATCGACGCTGGCGAGGTACCGGCGGGCGAGACCGTCGGCTTCTGCGGGTACCAGCCGGAGCGTTCCGGCGGCCCGGTAGGCGGCGAGATCGATCGCTTGCGCGCCGGCGCGGGCCGCGGACTCGGCCTGACCGGTGGCTCGGACCTTCGCGGCGAGTGCAAGGCCGCCGTCGAGCCCGAGGCCGGCCAAGGCCAGGAGCCCGAGCATCAGCACGACGACGAACGCCGAGACCTGGCCGTCCTCGGCCCGCCACCAGGCAGCACGGCGGGTATCCATCACGCGCCTCCGGCAGTCGGCTGGGATCGGTAGGTGTCGACGACCTCGCTGGCCTCGGCGGTGAGCGTTCGGCTGCCGGGGACGCCGAGGACGAGGGCTTGGCCGAAGTCGACGGTGCAGCGGACGCTGACGACGACCGTGTTGCCCGGGCTCGATGAGGTCGTCGTGTTGACCGTGGCGTCGCCGCAGGCCAGTCCGGCGTGGGCCAGCGCGGAAGTGACGGTCGTTTGTGCCGCGGCGACGGCCGCAGCCGGGGTGCGTTGCAGGCTTGCGGCGCGCGCGGCCTGGTGTGCGGCGTCGTCGAGCCGCAGCCGGGCGTCGACGCCGCGGTGGACGACCACGGCGACGAATACCAGCAGCATGACCAGGACCGGCGCGATCAGGACCGCCTCGATGGTCACCGACCCGCGCTCTGCGCGCCACCAGCCGAGGCTCCGGCGAGGCTGTGCCGCGGTCATGGAACCGGCTCCGCGGCCGGCAGTTCCCACGGGAACCGGCCAGCGCCGGTCAGGTCGCGGGCTGCGGTGACATGAGCGAAGACGGCCATCGGCAGTTCCTCGGCGACCTCGACCATCGGGCCGATCGACGCGGCCTGCAGCCCGGCTTGGACGTCGCTGGTGCGCTGGACGAGCTCGGCGTGCCGAAGCTTGGCTTCCCACTCTCGGGTCAGCGTGACGCAGCCCTGGAGGTGGAACAGCAGCTCGCCGAGCAGACCGTCGAACTCGGCGATCGCCGTGGCGGTCGTGGCTGCGAGGTCGGCTTCGCCTGGCATCGCGACCAGCCGTGCGGCGTGCCGACGAGCAGGCGCGGTCCGGATCAAGCGGGTCAACGCGTCCCACGCCGCTTGGTGGGCTCGGCCGGGCAGCTCGGGGTCGATCCAGTCGCGTGTCGCCGTGGCGTGCAGCTCGCCGGTGAGGTCGATCAGGAGTCCGGCCGTGCGGTGCGCCGCTGGGCCGAGGTGGAGGAAGTCCGCAGTTCGGAGGAAAAACTCACCGGGAGACCGTTCCAGAAGGCAACGATGTCGGTGTTGGTGATCGGTCGCGAGGCAGGCCGCGGTGACGCCCGCGTCGCAGAGGCCGCTCAGCAGCAGCACGATGGCGCCGACGACCGCCAGCGCACCGCCGAGGGTTTCCGCGGCGCCCGTACCTAGGACCAACGCCGGGATCAGAAGCCCTGCCACCGAGCGAGTCGAGAATAAGCTCATGAAGAAAGCACGCGTGACCAATCCGCGCCAACGTCTGGTTGTGAGAGCGGGGTTCCACAGCATGATGTCGTGCCCGTCAGCGAAGTCGCCGACGGTAACCACATCGGGTTTGTCCAGCAGTGACATGGTTTCCCTCCCCCGTTCAGGCGTCCGGAACGAACCTTTCGACTTCTCCTGCGGATTCGGCGTGCACGTGCAGGTGCATACCGGGCAGGACCGCAATGACCTCGCCCTGCACGCTCACCGAAGCCGAGGTCGCGGTGCGCTCGACGTTTATCCGTGAAGACCGCAGCGGCCCCTGCGCAAGTTGGTCGAGCAGCTGCTGGCCGGCGGCGTGGCCGGCCGTGGCGGTGCCGTTCTGGACGCGGGCCGCGGCGAGCGCTTCGGCGGCGGCAGCTTGAGCGACGTGGGTCGCGTGCGACCAGAGGGCGAACTGGATGATCGCCAGCAGCGCCAGCAGGAGCAGTGGTGTCGCGATCACGAGCTCGGCGGTGACCGAGCCGCGCTCTCCCGACAGGACTCGCCGAACGCGCCAAGCAGTCGCTACGACCGGATTCGCGGGCATGTCAGCCGCCGAGGCCGAGGTCGATGCTGTTGGCTTTCGCGGTCAGTTTGGCGGCGATGATCGCGATCAGGGCGATGGCCAGCACCGCCATGAGTGCGGTCACGATGACGGTCGTCGTGATCTCGCCACGGTCGTTGTCCTTGCGTAGCAGCAGGACGCGAGCAGTGGTGAGGGTCCAGAGTGTTCGGCAGTAAGTCAGCATGATGCGTCTCCTGTGGACTTTCAGAGGCCGTTGAGGACTTGAGTGACGGCCGGGTAGGCGATGAATCCGAGGAAGCCGAGGAACAGCAGCGTCACCGGCAAGGCCATGCGTTCGGTCGCGGCCTGGGCGTCGGCTTCGGCGTCGGCGACCAGGTGGGTCCGCAGCGCCTTGGCCTTTGCTGCCAGCGAAGTGCGGATTTTGGCGCCTTCGGTGCCGGCGAGGGAAATCGATGCGGCGAGCTCAGCAAGTTCGGCGATGTCCAGCTCCTCGCCGAGCCGGCGGAGCGTCGACCACGGGGTGGTGCGGGTCAGCTGGGCGGCGTCCAGCGCGCGGCGCAGCTGGGTGAACGCGGGCCCGCGCCCGACTGCGGCGGCCGCCAGGAGCGAGACCTCGACTCCGGCGCCACCGGCGAGGGTGATCCAGACGAGGTCGAGGAAGGCCGACAGCGCGCCGCGGAAGTCGGCCCGTGCTCGCGCCGCCTTGGCTCGGACCTCGAGGTCGGTAACGACGAACCCCGCCACAGCGAGGCCAAGAGCAGCCAACAAAGGAACCTCGACGCCAACCGGCACATCCGCGAGCGCAAGCAAGCCCTGCAGCAGAAGGGGTGCCACCAGGCCGGTACACCCGACGACGACCTTGACGGCGACGTGTGTGTCGGCCCCGCGCCCGAGGACTCGCAGGTCGCGTTCGAGCTTGTCGCCTGGCAGGCCCAGCCTCCGAAGGCCCGGAACGAGTGGGCGTGCCACGGCCACCGCCCAGCCGGCCTCCGACACGTCCACGACCGGAGCCGCTGCCCCGCTGCCCGCCGTCGACAGGTGCTCGTGAAGGGATGGTTGTGGCGGGATTGCCCAGGTCAGCAGCATCCACAAGCCAATGCCTCCACCGCCTCCGAGACAGATGGACGGGATCATGCGCGCTCACCGTCCCATCGAGCCGAGGTCGCGGCGGTCGGCTCGGTGAGCGACAAGACACGCGAGGTGGCGCGGCCGGAAGCGATTCTGACCAGCCAGCCGAAGCCGGTACCGAACAGCCCACCGATGACCAGCAGTACCGCTTGGCCAAGCGCGCTGTCGTAGGCCGTCAGGTAGGCGCGGTTGAACACCACGACACCGACTGCAAAGGCGATGGTGGTGGCGACGACGACCCGCACGGAGGTTCGGGTCCGAGCTCGGCCGGTCTCGACGCGCATCCGCATAGCCGCCTGCGACCGCGCCGTCTCGGCCAGGGATCCGAGCAGCTCGCCGACCTGCCGCGCCTGGTGCTCGGCGGCCAGGACCAGTGCAGCGATGACCAGGTCGGCAGTCGAGTCGGCCAGTTCCTCCGCCAGCTGCCGCAACGCCGGCGCGAGCCGGTGCCCGTTCTGCAGTTGCGACGCGAGCCCGGCCACCTCATCGCGGATCGCGGCGGGCGCCAGTGGAGCGGTGGCGAGGATCGCCTGCTCCAGCCCGGCCGCGGCCGAGAGCGTGTCGCGCAGCATCTCCGTCCATGACGCGACCGCCTCGATCCGCGCGACCCGGCGCACGTGTGCTCGATCAGGGCCGATCAGCCGCGGCAGGAACCAAACCGCTCCAGCAGCGAGCGCTCCTCCGACGAGCCACTCAGTTGCGACACCGGCCAGCAGGCCGGCGCCCAGCGCGAATGCCAGCCGAAGACCCCACATCCGATCGACTCGCCAGGGCGGGGCCGACCGCGGGCGGCGAACCGTCTGCGGGCCGCGGAGACCGACGAGGACGAGCAGCAATCCGACGGCGGTACCGAGCCCTGCCAGGCCGGCGACGACGGTGGTGGTCATGTCGCCCACCACCCGTCGGGCTCGGCCAGCAGCTTGGGGTCGAACCCGGCCTCGACGAGGTCGTCGAGGGTGTCCGTGCGGAGTGCGCCGGCAACCGGGCAGGCTCGTCGGTCGGCGCCGGGGCGGTAGACCTCGTTCGAGACGACCGTGCCGCCGTCGGCGTCGACGACCTCGCGGATCGAGGAGATCACCCGGGTCGCGCGATCAGCGGCTTTGTCCAGGTGCACGACGAAGTGCACGCTGGAGGCCACCAGCAGCGCGGTCGCCTCCAGCGACAGCCGCTCCACGCTCTGCGCGGCGTAGGAGGCGAGGCGGGTGAACGCGATCCTCGAGCTGCTCGCGTGCAAGGTCGCCATCGAGCCGTCGTTGCCCTGGGACATCGCGTTGCACATCGGGATGACCTCGGGTCCGCGGATCTCGCCGACGATGACGCGGTCCGGGGACATCCGCAGGCCCCAGCGGACGAGCTCGGCTTGGCTGATCGCGCCGGCCCCCTCGATGTTCGCCTCGCGAGCCTGCAGCGCGGTGACGTCGGCATGCAGCTCGGGGTCGAGCCCGAGGCCGAGCTCAAAGGCGTCCTCGACGGTGACGATCCGCTCCAGCGGGTCCATCTCCGCAGCCATCGCGCGCAGCAAGGTCGTCTTGCCGAAGCCGGCGCCGCCGGTGATAAGGATGTTCTTCCGCGCCCGGACGAGGGCACGCAGGAATCGCTCGAGGCCGACGTCGAGGGTGCCGCGGCGGCGGAGCTGGGCGAGGCTCGTGGTCAGGTAGCCGTGCCGGCGGATCGAGCACGCCGTCACGCCTTCGGCGGTGAGCCCGAGCACGGCGAAGAGCCGCTCGCCGCCGGGCAGCTGGAGGTTCAGCGCCGGCGAGCCGCGGTCGAAGCGGCGCTCCTCCGAGGAGGCGCGGGCCGCGAGCGTCCGGACCAGGTCGGTCAGCTCGTCGTTCGAGGCCGCGACCGGAGCGACCTGCGCCCGAGAGCCGTCGGCGTACTGGACGAAGACCCGGTCGAAGCGGTTGACGTTGATCGTCTCGACCTTCGGATTCGCCAGCAGCGGCTGCAGCCCGCCCAGCCCGAAGACCTCGTCGAGCACGGCCTCGGCGATCCCCCGCTCGACGTCTGGCGGCAGGAGCACACGGCCTGCTTGCAGTTCGGCCTCGCTGTGTGCAGCTGCGGCGGACCGCAGGAGCTCCCCGGCAAGTTCACGGCGGCGCTCTGCAGTGATCGGGGTGCTCTCGGCTTCGGCCCGGTTCGGCAGCTCGGTCGCGAGTGCGTGGTGGAGGACAGCGCGAAGCCGTCCCTCGGGGCTGGCCGCAGATGGGCGGCGATGTTCGTCGAGCACGGTCATGGCGAGACCTCCCCGTCAGGCAGCGCGACCTTGTGCAGCTCGGGTGCGATCCGGACCCCGTACGCGGGGACGCGCTGAGGTGGGACACCCGGCACGTGCTGCCCGACGGTCGGCCCAGCAGCTTGTATCGACGGCGCTCCGGCGGCGAGGATTCGCGCCACCTCGACGGCAGCGCGGACCAGCCCGCCTTTGCGCGCGCGTCCCGGGATCGCGTGGCCGGTGAGGCTGGTGGCAGCGGTCGGGTCGTAAGGGATCCGGGCCATGACCGGGATGCCGAGTTCCTGCTCGACTTCCTTCGTGTGGTGGCCCCGGCCCGCGAGGACGAGGGACGGCCGAGCAGCTACCTGCCCCAGTTCGTGAAGCCGAGCGGCCACGTGCGCGAGTTCGTCGCGGTGCGTACCGGAGATCAGGAGTAGCGCATCGGCTTGCCGGATCATCGGCTCCGCCGGCGACCCGGGGTCCATGCGACCGCAGTCGGCAAGCATCACCACGCCGGGTTCGCGAGCAGCCCGGTGAAGTAGCGAGCTGGCCAGAACCAGGGTGCTCAACGCTGCGCGAGCTTGCGGTCCGCCGGCTGGCCCGGGAACGACCGGCAGCTCGTCCGCGAGAAGCTGCGTGTGGTTCCAGAAGGCGCTGGAATCGATGGGCTGGCGGGCCGCGGCCGCGAGGCTGAGCAGGCCGGGCGAGGGTGCGAGCCCGAAGCGTTGGCCGAGGTCTCCCCCGGCTGGGTCGCACTCGACCACGACCCGGCGAACGGCGGATGGCCAGTTCGCGGCCAGCGCCACGGTGAAGGTGGTGACGCCGGGCGAACCCTTCACGCTGGACACGGCGATCAACATCAGCGCTCACCGCCCGCGAGCATGACCAGCGTGACCTGCCCGGCCGGCACTCGCGCGAGCGTCGGCGCGGTGGCGCTGGGCAGCTGCAGCGAGATCACCGTCGTCTGGTCGCTCTCGGCCCGGGCCACGCCGGTCACCGTCGCCGCCCAGGTCAGCCCGTCGCCACTGCCTTGCGCGGCCGGGAGCGACGTCGGCGGCGACGACGTCGTAGCGAGCACGACAAGGACCGGCGCTCCTGGAGCGAGTTCGAGCGGGAACTGGCCTGCCTTGAGGCCCACCGCCACGACCGCCTGACCGGCGGCAGGGATCGTCGACGGCCCGAGGCTGCCCGGGGTGAGCAGCGCGCCGACGGTGAGGCTGGTGGCCATCGGCTTGCCGAGCACGGTTGCTACCTCGCCAGCCGGAATGGTGGCGACCCCGTCGGCTGCGGAGATTTCGACCTGGTGGAGGTCGGCTGGCTCGAGGACATGTCCGACGTTCACGGGCCGGGCAACGGCCAGGACCGAAACGCGGTCTTGAGCGCTAGCCGCCCACCAGAGCGCCCCACCGACGCAGACCACGACGAGCAGCACGCCCGCCAGCAGGTGCGGCAGACGCCGTCGCGTTCGGCGACCGGTCGGCACGGCAGCGAGCCGGCCGTTCTTCCCCAGCCACGCGACTGTGCCCCCGTCGGGTCCGGTGCTGCGTTGACTCGTGCTGGTCATGACGTGCCTCCCCAGGCATGGTTCGACCGCACCGCGCATCATGAAAAAGGGTTGATGCGCAGTAAGAATCAGATTCGTTTGGCCGCTGAACCGGTTAGTTTCAGCGGTGACCGGTACCGAGCGCCTGCACTTCGGCGACACGGAAAGCCGCGGTCGCCGAAGTCGTCAGATCCGGAAACGTGCCGTTGGCTCCGGCACCCGACCAAGTCACCATCCAGTGCACGGTTGCCTTGACGGCGAAGTGCTGCCCTGGCACCACAGCTGACGAGCGCCAGTAGGTGTGGCCGCAGTCAGGCGAAGGCGCCCGCGGATCTCCGGCGGCCAAGTAGGGAGTACCGGGCCCCGAACAGGTCACCTCCTCACCGTCGCCCATCGACCACGAGACGGTGGTCGGCGTGGCCACCGCGGTGACCGAAACGCCCGGTACAGCAGCAGTGGCCTGCCGGGCACCCCAGCTGCTGCGATCCAGCCACATCCACGTCGGCAAGCTCACGAGCTTGTCGCCGGGCGGATTCGCCTCGATCCGGGGTGTCGGCAACCGCAGCTGGGCCCGCGCCTGATCAGCCAGCTCTTGCGGAGAAGGCAACGCGGCGGCAGCCGGAACTTGCCCGTCCGGGAGCCAGATCGGAGCCCGGTACAGGCCGTCATGCACGCCTGGGCCAGAACACCGGTAGACGTACCACGCGCCGGCAGGTGGCTGCTGACGGCTGAATCCCACAAAAGCCGTCCAGACACCTGTTCGCCGGACGTCGTGGTGCGCGATGGTCTGCACCCCGTTCGCCGGAGGCTGGTAGTTGCTCCGGACGTACGAACACTTCGCCGTCGTGTCGTTGCCGCCGATGATGCTGTCGCCCCAAGGCTGCTGTTGCCCCGGCACCGGATGGGGGCGCGCCGGCTTTCCGGGAACTACGGGCGGCTGCGGTGCTTTACCGCCGTCACGGCCGGCGCCGACGTCGCAGGAGGGGTTCCCGCTCTGTCCGCAATGGACTTCTCCCCAGCCGTCGGCGCGCGCAGACGACGTCAGCACCACGCAGAATCCGAGCACCGCCGCCGCGGCTAGCGCTGCTTTGCTCAGCCTGAACATGATCCGACCTCGTGGACGGCGAAGGTAGTGACCTTCCAGGAGCCGTCGACTGCCTTCTTAACGAGCGCCTCGATCCGGCGGTGGCCACCGGGGCCGTCGTCGGCGGGCTGGCCGTTGTCGGCGCGGTACTTCAGCCAGTTCGTCGAGTCACCGCAATCGGAGATGGTGATGGTTGTCGGATCTGCCGGAGGCTCCGCTGCCTGAACGCTCGGATGGTTCACCGGCCGCCCCTTGGTGACCAGGCCGTTGTAGTGGTCGGCGTAAAGGCTGCGCGAGATGGTCTGCAATGCCTCGGCGGTGGCATTCTGCGCGAGTTTGGGCGACTGCCAGTCGGACGTCATCGCGGCGTCCGCCATGTCGCTCCACATGCCGACGTACGCGGCCGTCGCGCGCTGCTTCGCGAGGTCGGCTGGCCGAGGCGCCACGCTTGTGGTCGCCGAGGCGCTCGACGACGCTGTCGGCTGCCTCGGTTCGGTCGCGCTGCAGCCCCCGAGCAGAACGACGGCGGCGGACGAAGCGATGGTGATACGGACGGCTGGACGCAGATTCATGGATTCCCCTCCCGTTACGATGATCAGCTGGCCGCCGGGCCTGCAAAACCACCGCGGCGGAGGTTCACTCGTTGGAAGGACGAGCGATGCGCCGGCCCGCCGCGCTGGCCAGCATGGCTTCGTGGGGACGGCAATCGACGCAAGCAAAGAGCCGGTGGCATGGTGAACGCCTGGCTCACCGCGGGCAGCGCGGCTGTCGGCCTGGTGGTGGGAGCTGCTGCCAGCTCGATCACCAGGACGCTGCTGCGGCGACCGGTTCATATCGCGCAGTCCTGGTGGCTCGGTGCGGTCATCACCGCGACGCTGCTGGCCCTCCTGGGTTGGCGCATCGGCTTTCGAGGAGAGCTGCTGGTCTACGCCTACGTCCTGACGCTCGGCGTCCCGCTGGCGGTCATCGACTGGGTCGAACATCGGTTACCTCGGATCGTCGTGCTTCCCCAGCTGGCTGGCGCCACTTTGGGGCTTGGCTTGTTGTGCGTCATGCGTTTCGACTTGGCTTCTGGCCTGCGAGCCCTGGGGGCGGCGCTCGCGGCGGCGGGCTTCTACCTGTTGCTTGCCGTCCTGGTCGAGGGAGGCGTCGGTTCCGGTGACGTGAGCCTCGCCGCTGTCGTCGGCCTGGTGACCGGCTGGTCAGGTTGGCCCGAGCTCGCCGGCTCGCTAGTGCTTGCGTCGCTCGGAGCTCTGCTTCTGCTGCTCCTGCCCCACCACAGCAGCCGGCGGAAAGCCGTGCCGTTCGGGCCGTGTCTCTTGGCGGCTATGACCACGGTGCTCGCGATCTCGGGCTGAGCCGCTCAACGCCGACGCGGAGGGCGCCGCAGAGGGGGCATAAGCGCCCACCGCGTCGACTGGCCGAGGACTGGGAGACGTCCTCGAGTCTGTGGTTACGGCCGACCTTCGAAGTCCCGGGCCACCGACGGTCTGTCGCTTCGGGGCCGAGACAGTAGCGACCTCGTTCACGTGGCCGGTCAGCGCCGGGTCGGCCATCGCGACCAACGCTGCCGGGCCAGCTTCATCCTCGAGGCGGCCGACCTGCGAATCCGGCCGCAGCGACACGTCGGAACGCAACGGGCGGGACGCGGTCTCCCGGGTGTCTCCTGAACAGCTGACCAAACTCGTCGAAACCAGAATGATCGCCACCACCGATAACCAGCTTTGCACCATTGTTCATCCTCCCCGGCGATCGTTGAGCAGATCTATCAAAACGGGCAAGCCGCACCACATGGACTGCAAGCGACTTGATCACACGAATGAAGCGGCTACGCCGGACCGTAGTAGCCGGGATTGCACCCCACATCGCCGTTCCACCAGGCGCCCGTGACGCGCCACCTGATTACCGGTTGAAGATCGGTAACTCCCGGCCCTACGCAGTAGTGGTAGATGTTCCCCCAGATGTCCTGGACGTCGAGCATGACGGTTGAACCGGTGCCGCCGTCGCAGTGCCGGTACTCACCCCAGCTCTGGTACCCGCACGACATCCTCGGCTCGTAACGGACAGCAGCGTACGCAGCGGGCGCCGACGCAGCACCGAGCATGGCGATCATGATTGATCCCGCGGCGGTGATCCGGCCCGCCAGGCGGAGATACTTTGAATTGTTCATCGCGGCCTCCAACCGATCCATGTTCTTGCTATGAATCCGGTCTACAGGCCACGGTCCCACGCACTGCAAACGGCGTATGACACGGACTTTCAAGTACGCATGACGGCGCCCGTCAAGTTCACTCAAAAATCGATGATGCCGTCCTCGAGCTCGACACCTGGCCAGGTCAAGCTCACCCCAACGCCGGCCTGTTCCTGCGACACCTCACCGTGATGGGGAATCACTTCCGCGGCCGATTGGTCTTGATGAGCAGCATGGGCATGCCTTGGGTGTGGATGAACCCGCATCCGCCCTCATAAGGAGGCTCGGTGGCTCGGCGTACCCGGCAGCGGCAGCCGCGACGATCTGCGCACGCGAGATTTCGACAGTCGAGGTGAAGTCATCGGCGCGGTGACGCGATCAAGCGGACCGAGGGTGCCCGCCGATGTCACGCAATGTGTGACACCGGCAGGTCCCAGTCGATGTGGTGTCCGGTCAGCCAAGCCGCCGTGTTGCGCGGGCCGCTTTTGAGCCGTTTGGAGATCGCCAGGTCTCGGACGATCCGCTTGATCGGTCCGGGCGTCGCCGTGCCGCCCATCCTCGCGCTTGTGGCGACCAAACGCTCGACTCTCTCCCGGCGCTGAGCTTCGTAGGCTCGGAACGCCGTCGCCGGATCGGGCATGTCGCGTAGGCATTTCGCCAAGACGACCGCGTCCTCCATCGCCATCGACGCGCCGTGGCCGGCGTTCGGCGCGGCGGCGTGGGCCGCGTCGCCGATGACGATCATCCGGCCGGCGTGCCACCTCGGCGTCGAGGCGATGTCATACCCGTTGCTCGCGCGGATTTGCTCCGACGCCTCGACGATCGCGGCCGCCGGCGACCGGTCTCGCCGGAGCAGTGCCGTCGCTTGCCGCTTCCATTCCTCGAGTGGTGTCGGTGCGAGCTCTGCCTTCGACAGCTCTGGGCGCGGAATGTTCACGAACCACCACGTCTCGCCATCTGGCGCGGTGGTATAGGCGAAAAAGACGCGCTTGCCGTAGATCATCCGGTACACGCCGGGGACGGGATCGACCGGTGCCTGTCGGGCATAGCCGCAGAGCACGACCGTGCCGGTGTAGCGCGGCTCGGGCGCTTCCGCATCGATGAGCACCCGGGTCGCCGAGTGGATGCCGTCGGCGCCGATCAGAAGGTCGCCTTCCTCCCGGGAGCCGTCCTCGAAGACAGCCGCCACACCGTCGGCGAGGTCGGTGTCCACGTCGTCGAGCCGTTCGCCGTGCTCGATCTTGATCCCGCGCCGGGTGGCCTCTTCGTGCAGCACCCGGTACAGCTCCGCCCGCTTGATGGTGTGCGGCCCGTACCCACCAGCCGAGCCCCCGCCGATGGGTGCTTCGCCGAGCTGCTTGCCCGAGCCGCTCCAAAACAACGCGCGGTCGGCCGGAAAGGACGCCTGCAGCACCGGCTTGTCGGCGTCGATCGCGTTGAGGGCGTCGAAGCCATTGTTCATGATTGTCATGAACGCGCCGACGTCGTCCGCCCCCGTCCGGTAGGCCTCGTAGACGACGGAGTCGATGCCCGCCTTCTGCAGCGCCATGGCCGTGACCGGCCCCGCGATACCTCCACCGATGATCAGCGCCTTGGTCATCCCACTCCCCTCGTCTCCAGGCCACGAGCCAGCCGCACCAGCTCGCGAACGTCCGAATCCAGCCCGTCACCTTCCGGGAGCGCGACGGGCACCGCCTTTGTCTGAGCCGGTTCACCGGCCGCGTGAGCGGCGAGCGCCTGCTGCAGACGACTCGGCAGGTCGGCAGAGGCGTCCGTTCGCGCCAGATACGGACTGATCCGCACCAAGCCGTCGCGGCACTCGACGACCCGGCGGTAGTACCGGCGGTGCGTCCCACGTAGACGTAGTGCGTCACGCCAAGGCGCAGCTGGCACCCGATCCAGTGCGTCATCGGGAAACTCCGAGTGCAACACCGTCCACAGCGGCGCGAGCTGCCGATACCCACGGCGGTGACGCCACCAGATCCGCATCGCACCCACCCTGGTCATCGCGGCCGGGTAGCTGACACCGGCCAGGAAGAGCAAGACGCCCGGCATCAGCAGAACGGTGACGGCGAGCGCGCCCACCACCGTGCCGGCGGAACCGGCGCGATCTGCAACCCCGACGTGGTAGATCAACCCGAGCACGATCGCGGGCACGAAGACGCAGTTCGCCAAGACGATCGCGACCAGGCCGACGGCGGCGATCCGCAGACCTCGGGCCAGCCTGCCGCCCGCTTCGCGGGCGTACCGCCAAGCCCAGACCGCCGCCGCGGCGAAGCCGACCGCCATGAACACGTCGGCCGCGATGAAGAAGACCGCGACGCTGGGCACCGATTGGTCGTTGGTCCGGGCGGACGCCGGCGTCGCGAGCGCGGCGACGAAAAGCACGATCTCGGCGGCCAGCAGCAGGCCGGCGTACCAACCGGCGCGTCGCCTGGCCGCCGCGCGCTCCCGTGCCGAGAACAGGAAGAAGCACACGAGGCTGTACACGCCGACCAGCAGAAGACCGTGCTGGACCAGCCGCGCGATCATAGGGGGCAGGCCCAGCACGTGGGCGCCCTTGTCGGCCGCAGCACCGAACGGAAACGCGACGGCCAGGCAGGCCACGAGCGCCGTCACGCTGCGAAGCGCGGTGTTCCTCGGGTTCCGCGCCAACCTCCCGGCCAGCCACAGCAGCAGGACAGCCGACACAATCCCGTACGCGAGGACCAGAGGCGTCACAGCCACCCCAGACGGCCTTCAAGCGCGGCGCCCATCTGCTGGGTGGCTTCGCTCGATCTTCCACCGACAGCGACCTGGTCCAGGACCGACGCCCACTCCAGAATGATCGTCGCCGTCGTCTCGGCCTCCCGCTCCTGGTCGGTGTCGTACGAGGTACGCCGAAGCGCCCGGCGGACGGCGTCCGGCTCGAGATCCGGATACCGCTGACGGAGGCTCTCCGGCGACATGTCCGGGTACAACTCGGCCAGCAGCTCGTCATCGCACGGATCGCTCTCGTGACCGGCGAGCAAGTGGCCCAGCTCGTGGAGAATGATGTGGTTCTGGTGCGGCTTGCTGGTTTCCTGCTGGTACAGGATGTAGTCCGCTGGGCGAGTGCTAATCCAAACGCCGAAGGGGCCGGGCACCGGGATGGAGTGGGCCAGCAGCTTGATCGGCTTGCCACGGCGCTCACCGACGCGCCGACACAGCTCGAGGACGTCCAGCGGAGGCCGGATGTCCAGCTCCTTCAGCAGCCGCCGGCACCGGCGGCGCAGCAGCCGCTCGTTCACCGCTCCCCTCGCTCCCGCGCTGCCTGCTGGTCGCGGTATACGACGTCGAGCAGGTCCATGACCAGCTGACGGCGATCCGGCGTCAGCTCACCGGCCCGCATCGCGATCCGCTGCGCTTCCTGGTCGCCGGCGTTCGCCTTGAGGCGTTGCTGTTCTGCCGCCAGCTCGCGGAGCTGCTGGTCGACGCGGTCGGTCACGTCATCGTCGAAGAAGTAGTTGACCGGCACCCCGAAGAACTTCGCCAGCCCCTCGACGTGCTTGATCGTGGGGTTGTCCCGCTTCCGCTTGCGCAGCTGCCAGACGTACGTGCCCGAGATCTTCGTGCCGGCGACTGTGATCGAGTCGGCGGCGAAGTCGTTGCTGTACTCGTCGCCGTCCGGCGATTTCGTGACGGCGAACAGGTGGTTGAGCTTGTCCGCGAAGTCACGCCCGCGTTCGGCCATCACCCCTCCTCAGCTCCCCTCGACGGTATCGCTCACCAGGCGTCTTAACTGAAATTAAGACCCGATCAGGTGAACACCCGTCCGATAGTTGAGACACGACCTGCGGAAACTTAAGATCAACAGCCTGGGGTGATCGAACCGGGGAGGGAACGATGACTCGACCGAGCACACAGGCAATCACCGCCGAGGACGCCGAGCGCCTGCGCAAGCTGCACGACGCGAAGCAGCTCTTCGGCGGCGACTGGATGACGGCGATCCTGCTGGCACTGAAGAGCGGCCCGAAGCACTACACCGAGCTGCTGGACCTCGTCGGCTCGCTCAACGACGCCGCAGCGGCCAACAGCTGGTCCGGACGGCCGCGGGTGCTGCACGCCAGCGTGCTGACGCGCACGCTGAAGACCATGACGGCCGACCGCTTGATCGTGCGCGACCAGGAGGCAGGCGTGTTCCCACCGTCGGTCACCTACTCGCTGGCGCCGGCGACGCGAGAGGCGCTCGAAGCCATGCAGCCGCTGGCCGACTGGGTGAGCCAGCACCCGGATATCGTCGCCCAGGCACGGCATCGCCGGAGCCAAGACTCTGACGGCGCCCGCCGCTCAGCATGACTAGCTAAACCAGCCACCGCAGTGATCATCACGGCAGCCGAGCGCGAGATCTGCACGGCGGCTACACGGCCGCGGTGCAGGCTTCCGATGGTCGGCGAGAGCCAGGGAGGCCGTCTGGCGCCCCGATGACTTCCTCATCGAGGACATGGAGTTCGAACCTGGCCGTGTCGTAGCCGCCGGCCTCCCAGGCGAGATCACTGTCGCCGACGCGCCACTCGCAGCCAGTGGCTCGCTCCCGCAGCAACCACGCCACTCCGACCTCCCGGACTCCGCGACCTCGAACAACCCGAACCTACCACGCAACTAGAACATGTGTTCGATCGACGGCTTCCAGTCACCTCAGGTCAGGCCATCACAAGGCGACCGCTCCAATCTGGCCCACCTCGACAGCTCCAGCCAGCCTTGTTGGGGACGGCCTGCCGCAGCAGCAACAGAGTGACAGACTCGGGCGCAGAACGTCATCGACGGAAGGAAGAGCCATGCCGGTGAGGGCGGTAGTCCTCGACATCGGGGAGACCGTGCTCGACGACACGCGCGAGTGGAACGCCTGGGCCGACTGGATCGGCGTCGGCCGGCACACGTTCTCGACCGTGCTCGGCGCGGTCACCGTCTCCGGCCGGGACAACGCCGAGACCTTCCGGTACTTCAAGCCGGACTTCGACGTCGCCGCCGAGCGGCAGCGTCGCGAAGACGCCGGCAAGGGCGAGCACATCGATGAGAGCGACCTCTACCCCGACGTCCGGCCCGCCCTCGCCCAGCTCCAGGAGAAGGGGCTCTGGGTCGGGCTCGCCGGCAACCAGACCACCAAAGCCGGAAGCCTGCTCCGCAAGCTCGACCTCTCCGTCGACGCGATCGCAACCTCGGCCGAGTGGGGCGTCGCCAAGCCGGACCCCGCCTTCTTCCGGCACGTCATCGAGCTGGCCGGCGTCGCTCCCAACGAGCTGCTCTACGTCGGGGACCACCGGGACAACGACGTCGTCGCCGGTCACGCCGCCGGGCTCTGGACGGCATTGATCCGTCGCGGTCCATGGGGACACTTGTGGGCTGACGACCCGGCAGTGCTGGCGAACGCCGACTGGATCATCAACTCGCTGAACGAACTGCCCAACCTGATCGCCAGAACTTGATCACGACACGTCAGCCCATGCGGCGAACGTCGCCAGCTCGTCGCTGACCGTCCGCTGCCCGCGCAGGAGCGATCGCAGTGCCGCCTTGACCCGAGGATGCTCCCGGGTGTGGAGCGGCGCGACGCTTTTGGCCAGCTGGAGCGACG
This sequence comes from Amycolatopsis sp. lyj-109, assembly GCF_046548995.1. Lineage (NCBI taxonomy): Bacteria > Bacillati > Actinomycetota > Actinomycetes > Pseudonocardiales > Pseudonocardiaceae > Amycolatopsis > Amycolatopsis sp. lyj-109. The sequence continues at coordinate 81,525 of NZ_JAJPWR010000009.1, read as the reverse complement.
CGAAAGCGTCGTCGGGCCGACCGACCTCGAGCTGTGCCGGAGCCAGGTCGATGTAGAAGTGCGATCGGCGCTCGGCCGGAAGCTCGCGCGGCGGATGCCAGCCGGTGCCGCGCTGCACCGCGGTCGGGCTGTCACCCAGCTCCTGCGCAACAGCTACCTCGTGAATACGGACCGAAGCCGGTCCGAAGGCCGTTCCGAGGTAGACACCTTCGGGCGTGTGCTCGGCAGCTCGATACGCCTCTGCGAGGTGATCACCTGCTTCTTCCGCCTTACCCGCACGTGCAGAAACGACGGCAGCCCGCATCGCCAGCGATCCGCGGGCAGCTTCGCTGTCTACTGTGGATCGGGTAGCTGGTATCCGATCGATGGCGCGGACGAGCGAGCGGTGCGCGGTTTCCAGATCACTCACCGCAAAGAACATTTCGGTACGCACATAGGCGACTGCCGCATCGAGGAATGGACGATCGATCTGGGAACCGGCCAGCCGCATGGCGGTGATGATCTGGCTCGAGAGGTCGGTGTAGCCGTACTTGAAAGCCAAGCCGTCAGCTGCCCGGTAAGCCAGGACCAGCAACTCCGTTGTGTTGCTGCGTTCCTGTTCGTCGATCGCCATGTGGCACGCCCGCCCCAGCTCCATCAGGAGATCCGGCAGATCGACGACCAGTTGCGCATAGCGCGCCTGGACACGCTGTTCTGTCACCTGGGAGACAGCTGCTCGCAGGGCGTGCGCCGGACGAACGGGACCGTCGTCCGGCTCGTCGCAAGCCAACAGCGCCCGCCTTAGCGCCGTCATGCCGACACGCACTGCATCGTCCCTGAGCTGAGTGGTGCGCGGGGATCGGTTTTCGCGCCGCAGCTCCGCCTGCTCCTGCTTCGCCGCCTCCCAGAGCCGCCGCAGCTCGCCACCCGTGCGCAGACCACGGTCGAGCGCATCGACCAGTTCACGCGACGGCAGGTTCCGCCCTTCCCGCTCTGCCAGTGACACGTAGTTGCGCGTGTAGCCGATCCGCCGGGCCAGCTCGGACTGACTCAGGCCCGCGGCCGATCGGAGGCGCCGGATCTCCCGCACGAGATGGTCGGCGGCCGGCCGCGTCTCCGTCTGCTCGTCAGTCACGTCGTTCTCCCGATCCGTTCACAGGGGGTAAATCGGCACGTTCGTCATTTACCCCCTTCCGGCATCGTCGCTGGCCAGGGTCCCATGGTGATCGTTCCGACGTCACGATGCAGGAGGGAACCGGTGAACACAACCGCCATGCCGGTATCCGGCGAAGCACTACCTGATTTGAGGAACGCCGAAGGGTGGACTCGATGATGCCCGGGGCCTCCGAGCGGCCGCTGACCATCGGGATCATGGGTCCGCACCTGACGGGCAAGAGCACGTTCATCTCCCGCCTGGCCTTGGAGCTTCGACGCAACGGATACCAAGTCGCCACCATCGCGGCGCTTGTGGAGCGGGCCCAACGGCTGGGGATACCGATCCTGCACAACCACTCCTGGGCATCGACGATGTGGTTCATCACCCGCGGCATCAGCGATGAACTGGAAGCGTGGGTCCACGCTGACGTCATCTTGGTCAACGGTGCTGTTCCCGACGCTCTGGCGTACTACCGCGCCGCCCTGGAGCACCGTGGCGATGCATCCGGTCAGGCAGAGCTCGATCAGCTCGAGAGCCTGGTGCGGAACCATAGTTCGAACTACAACCTGCTCTTCCGAACGACGCTCGACGCGGCCGCGACCGATGGAGAAACCGACGATGAGGTGTTTCGGCGCCTTGCTGATCGCTGGGTGCGCCGGGTTGCCGAAAGCCTTGACGTCACTAACGTTCCCGTGCCCTCTTCGGACCACGGCACCGCCCTGGAACTCGCCATCGGTTATGTGATCGAACGCGGATAACCCCCAGACCGGCGGCGGAGTTGCTGCCCCGACCGCAACTCCGCCGCCTCCACCACAGGTATGGCCCGGGTGAACACCATGGCACCGAACGAAGTCCAATGGCCCTCCGAGGGCGACTTGCTTCTCGCAGAAGACGCCGGATATGTGGTTCTTTGCCGGGTGCTCCTCGGGCTACGCCGTCCGTCCTTTTCGGAATCACCACCACGATCGACCGGAGCACCGATGTCCCGCGAAACCACCCGACTCGTCGACACGCTGCTGGCGACGCAGGTCCGAATCAGCCTGCTCGTGCACCAGCTTCAGGACGGAACGGCGACAACGGATGATCAGCGGCAGTTCGCAGACGGGCTCGAGGAGCTGCTGGACATCCTGCAGTCTCACGCCGCGGACGTCGACGCCGGCATCGTGCTGGCTCCGCACGACTTTCTTCTCGCAGAACGGCACTTGGCATGACCGACGCATCGTTGCGCTACCCCGGCTTCTACGTGGTCGGCCGCGCGATCCGGGAACATCGAATGGCTCGGGACATGAGCCTTCGGAAGCTGGCGCGCCTGATGGGCACCAGCCCAAGTCTCCTTTCGAGTTGGGAGACCGGAGAACGACGCATTCCAGCGGTGCCGCTGGGCTGGGCGCTCGGCCTGCTCGAAGTACCGGCCGCCGAATGCCATCTCCTCAGCCGACTTCACGCAGAATCCGAGCGTGCGAGCTACGTCGAAGGAAACAACTCCGGTGAGATCAGCCTCCAGCGTGCGTACGACCGATACACCCTTCACACCTATGAATGGGCACCGAAGGTCGTCCCGGACCTTCTCCAGACGTTCGGCTACGCTCACGCGCTTCCGGGAGCGCGCACCCGGCCCGACGACGTCGACCAGGAGATCTTCGCGCGCCGCGTCCGACAGGTCGATCGAGATTCCCGACATCGGCACACCCTCCTGCTGGGCTCGGCCGCGTTGACCCTGGAAGGCATCCCGCCGGAGGTCGTGCAGGCGCAACTTCAGGAGATTACCAACTCACCGAACCGGTGGCGGGTGGACGCCCGGATCGTCCCGGCCGACGCGGCCGTCTCTCCGACGATCGAGTCATTTGTCATCTACGAGACCGCGGAGAAGGCCTTCACCGTCGTTTTGAGACACGAGCACTCGACGGTCTACCTGTCCGACCTGGCGACAGTGAGGCGCTACAAGTCGACGTTCGATGCGCTCCAGCGGGTAGCTGTCGCCTATGACCCGGCGACCTCATGTTGAGCGTCACGGCCTGCCGGAGCGGCAGCCGCGAAGGCGTCCCAGAGCAAGTTGAGTGGGTGATCAGCGGCGTATCGCTGTCGTTCGCCTGCGCGAGCGAAGATTCCCGTGACGATTTCGAGCTCAGGTTCGTAGCCTGTGCCGAGCTGAATCTTGCGGAGGTTCGCCCCGGGCAGCCGACCGTCGATCGCTGCGTCGGCGACCCGCTCGGTCGTAAGCAGGCAGCCGAACATCAGCTTGCTGCTGAGCAGGTTGAGGCCGTAGTTGAGGGCGTCGATGTCGGCGACCACATGGAGCTTGCCGCGGTACTCCGGGCCGTACCAGCGGGTGAGGAAATCGGCCAGGAGACCCGCGGTCGGCGCGAGCAGCGGCAGGCCGACGAGGGCGTCACGCGCCACCGGCCGGTCGGGGACCTCACGGGTGCTGAAGTTGGTCAGCAGGGCGACGCGTTCGCGGTGCCACTCGAGGAAGTCGTGCGGCACGTCCGGACCGCGGCCGCGTTCGGCAGCGAACGAGCCGCACACGAGATCGACCTGCTCGGCATCCAGCTTGGTCTTCAGGTCGCGGGTCCGGACGTGCTCGATCTTGAGCTGGATGCCTCGGCGCTCGAAGGTGTCGCGCAGCTGTGGCCAGACCGCGCCGAGGAACTCGACAGTGAATTCGGTGGTGCCCACCGTGATGGTGGACCCGACCCGCCGGCGGGCGCCATGGACGCGCTCGGTCCAGGCGCGCAGCGTGCTCGTGGCCAGCGCGACGACCTCGTCGCCGGAGCTGGTGAACAGGAAGTCCTTCCCGCGTCCCTGCTTCGCGACAAGCGCCTCGCCCATCAGCCGGATCGCCGCATCGTTCAGCGTGTCGAGCTGCTTCTGCACGCTGGACTGCGACCGCTGCAGCACCCGGGCCGCGCGCTGCGCACTGCCGGTGGCATGCACGACGGCCAGCGTCCGCAGCTGATCGAGGCTCGTGTCCAGCAGCTCCGCGGGGAACCCGAGCAGCTCGACGACTTCCGAGTCCCTCACCAGCGTCTCCTCGCTTGTTTTCCAGCCGGATAGTTCCAGTTCTAGTTCGAGCAAGTGTAGCCATAATGCTCCGAAGTTTTCTTTCGAGCATTACCAGTCAATTTATTGCTCCAGCGAGCACCGAGTGGTCTACTCGTGCCACCGCCACCGCTCGCCCGACTTGGAGGTCCGAACGATGACCGTCCGTCCGATCGCCGTCGACGAGCAGGCGTCGAGCTGCTACTTCCGCACCACCGTCAACACCCCGTACCGCAAGGCACTCGTCCAGATCACCGAACGGTGCAACCTGCGCTGCGCACACTGCTTCGTCTCCGCGACCAAGCACGGCAAGGACATGCCGCTGACCGAGGTCGTGAAGAAGGTCGTTCCCCGGCTCGCCGACGCCCGGGTACGCCGGGTGACGCTGACCGGCGGCGAGCCGACCATCCACCCGGACTTCCTCGGCATCGTGCACGCCTTCCGCAACGTCGGCATCGACGTCGGCATCTGCACGAACGCCACCGAGCTCGACGACAAGCTCATCCGGCAGCTGGCCACGGCCGGCGTCCACGTCAACGTCTCGCTCGACGGGTTCGCCGCCAACTCCCACGGCCTGTTCCGCGGCGACCGCGCATCCTTCGACGTGACCGTGGCCAACGTCCGCAAGCTCGCCGCAGCCGGCCTCATGCAGGGCCTGCTCTGTACGCCGAACTCCCTGGCCGCCAACGAGGAGTACGTCCGGCTGTGCGAGTTCGCCCGCGAGAACGGCGCCCGCTACGTGCTGCTCAACCCGCTGGGCAGCATGGGCCGCGGCGTGAAATCCCAGCGCAAACTCGCCAAGACGACCATGCACATGCAGGAGATCTTCGAACTGACCGCACCATTCGACGGCCCCGACCTCGACATCGCCCACATCCGCTTCCCCAACACCGCCCGCAAACCCCTCGCCAGCTGCGAAGCCGGAACGATCATCTACGTCTTCACCCCGGGCGAGGTCACCGTCTGCCCCTACCTCGTCTTCGCCGCCCGCACTCCGATCTCCCGCCACCCCGACACCGACTTCATCGTCGGCAACATCTTCACCGACCGCGGCATCGCCGCCCGCCTCGACAACTACCGCTTCCACGACCGGTTCCAGGTCGGCGCCAACCCGACCTGCACCTCCTGCAGCCTCGAATCCCGGTGCGGCAAGGGCTGCCCGGCCGCCGTCGTCGCCGCGGGCGGCCGCATCGGCGACGTCGACACCGAGCAGTGCCCCGTCACCGCCGAAGGACACCGGCTGCTGCCGCTGGACGTCGCATGAGCGCGCCGCGGCTCCCGGGCAAGCTGGTGACCTTCGAAGGCCCCGGCGGCGTCGGGAAGACAACGATCACCACGCTGGTCGCCGACCTGCTCGAGGCAGACGGCGTGCCCGTGCACGCCACTATCCAGCCGTCCCGCACGCCTCTGGGTGAGCTGGCCCGGCACGGCACCGACACCTACCGCGACATGGCCCTGGCCTGCCTCTGCGCGGCCGACCGCCATCACCAGCTCGCCACGGAGATCCTCCCCGCTCTGGCCGAGGGCAAGGTCGTGCTATGCGACCGGTACGTCGCGTCGTCGCTGGTCCTGCAGGGGCTGGACGACATTCCCCTCGATGTCGTCTGGGCACTCAACCACGGCGTGTACCGCCCCGACCTCGTCTGCACACTCAGCGCAGCCCCGGCCGCCGTCGAACAACGCCTTCGTGCCCGCGGCGGGCATAGCCGCTTCGAACGCACCGCAGGGAGCAGCTTCCGCGAAACCTACGGCTACCTCGCGGCCACGACGTTCCTGCGCGACCAGGGCTGGCCCGTCCAGCTGGTCGAGTGCGCCGACGATCCCCGGACCACGGCTGGCACCATCGTCGACCTGATCCACCGCACCCTCACGGAGAGCCCGGCGTGCCCCTGACCGTCCTCACCCTCAACGTCGGCAACCCCGCCCTCGAACGAGCCCGCCGCCAACGCGACTGGCTCGCCCGCCGCGGCGAGGACGTCTTCGTGCTCACCGAAACCGGCTCCGGGCCCGGCACCCAGCTGATCGCCGAGTCCTACCGCGACGCCGGCTGGTCGGTCACCTTCCCCGAGCACCCGGACAAGGAACGCGGCGTCATGCTGCTCTCCAGATTCGAGTGCACCGTGGACCCCATCAATGCGGCGATGACCTACCTGCCCGCCCGACTGGCCGGCATCGCGGTGAACACCGACGACGGACCGCTGCGCATCCTCGGCGCCTACGTCCCCTCCCGCGACGCCACCGAAGCGAAGACGACCCGCAAACGCGAGTGGATCAACGCATTCCACCAGGCGTACGAAGCCACCGGCGACAACGCCGCCGTTCTCCTGCTGGGTGATCTCAACGTCCTGGAACCCGGGCACGTGCCGCCGCACCCAGGGCAGTTCGCACCGTTCGAGACCACCTTCTACACCGCACTCACCCACCAACACGGCCTCTCTGATGCCTTCCGCGCGCTGCATCCGACCGCTGTCGAGCACAGCTGGGCCCGCCGCGCCGAGCTCGGCTACCGCTACGACCACGCTCACGCCTCGCCCTCGCTCCTCGCCCACCTCACCAGCTGCTCGTACGTCCACGACACCCGTTCGGGGAACCCTGCGCTGACGGACCATTCGGGACTCGCCGTCGCGCTGACGCTCAGCGCGACCACGCCGCTGATAACGTCCGACCCGGCCGCGGACCGCGAAGCAACACTGTTCTAACCAGAGGGCTCGTGCCCCGGCCGCCGCACCAGCCGCCGAACACAAGGGGCCCCACCCGATGACCGTCGCCAGCGAACCGGCCCTGCGGGTCGGCGCCCGCGTCCTGCTCCTCAACCCCGCCGACGACGTCCTGCTCATCCACGCCCGCGACCCGGACAGCCCAGACCACCACTGGTGGGAACTCCCCGGCGGCGGACAAGACCCCGGCGAAAAGCTCGAAGACACCGCCCGCCGCGAGATCGCCGAAGAAACCGGGCTTGTCCTGAACGAGATCGGCCGCAAGCTCTGGACCCGCGAGAGCCGCTTCACCTACCGCGGCCGCGAGCACCACCGCATCGACCACGTCTACCTCGCCCGCACGGACGACACTGCACCGCAGGTCGCCATCCGGCACACCGCCAACGAACGGGCCGGGCTCATCGAGCGCCGCTGGTGGTCAGCGATCGACCTCGCCGATTGCCGGGACAAGCTGCTGCCTGCTCAGCTGCCTGACCTTCTGCAAGCGCTTCTGAACGATCACTTCCCCACCTCTTCCCTGGCGCTCACCGCCTGACCTCGCCGTTGCTGGTGGCACAGCGTGCTGAACGGCCCCGGCGAGGGACACTACTGGGCCGCTTGCCGGGCGCGGAGCCGGTCGAACCAGGTGGCGATCGACCGCTTGTACCCCTCCGGCATCGGAAGCTCGGAGACCTCGTCTTCCCGGAATTCGCCGATTCGGCTGTCCTCATGGCTGAGGACCGGCGCGGCGCTGGAGGTCGTGGTGCAGCCGTAGGTCACGATGAACACATCCTTCGCGGCCACGGCGATGTGTACACCCAGGCATCGAGGATCTCATCGACCTCGACCGGTAGCCCGGCCTCCTCGGTGATCTCGCGAGCGACGGTTTACTCGGGGGTCTCGCCGGGTTCGATCCGGCCGCCCGGCAGCTCCCATTCGTCGCGCTCGTTTATGCATCAACACGACTCGGCCATCCCGGACCAGCACGCCCTTGATCGACACCGGGTATCCAGCCTCCACCACCCGACACCAACCTCCCGCTATCCGTGCTCCTCTGTCACCGACCGTAGCGCTGCAGGACCACCGCTAGATCATCGGCACGAGGGCGCAGTCGAAGCTGCCGCCGTGCCGGCGCGTGAGAGTGTCGCACTCGGGACGCATACCTTCGCGGTCACCGGCCAGCCAGCTCGGCAACGACCGGCGCAAGAGCACCGGCAGCCTCGGCGCCGACCACGAAGTAGGAGAACCCGATCTCCTCTCGTCGCCGTTGGATCTCCTCAGCCGCGGCAGCAGGGTCACTGGGCAGGAACGCCAGCGAGTCCGCGGCCCGGACGGCAGCGGGGTCGGTGTCGGGTCCGGCCATGAACGCCGCGACCGAATCGCCGACCACCGGCACGTGCAACGCTAGTTCCACCCCGCGGCGGTTCTCGAATTGTTCTACCCGTTGCATCGTCTCGGTCCGTGCCTCGATCTGTGGCATCACGAAGGTGACCGTGTCGGCGAGTTCCGCGGCGAGCGCTTGCGCCTTCGGGCCGCCCACGGCCATGGCCACCGGCGTGTGCCGGTCCGGGCCATCGAGGTCACGCAGGGCCGCGACCACGTCACGCACCTGGCTCAGCCGCTGACCCGCCGGGGTGGCCGGCAGGCCCAGCTCACGGAGCTGGTCGGCGATCCCGGGCCGGCCGGTGCCGATGCCCAGCTCGAAACGGCCCTCGGTGAGCACGGACAACGAGTGGGCCTCCCACGCGGTGATCCACGCGGGCCGGACCGGAGACGCGTACACCCAGGTGCCCACCCGCAAGCCGGTGATCGTCGCCGCCACCGCGAGCGCCGGCCCCGGTGCCGGCTGCCACTGCGGCACGTCGGGCATCAAGATCGTCGAGTAACCGCTGTCGGCCAGCACACGCAGCTGATCACGCCAGGCCGGCAGGTCAGCGGTGATCGGCGCAACGACCCCGAACCGCAACGGCCTGATCTCGCGTGCGGAGGTACCCGCCATGGTGAAGTCCCTTCCCCTGCGGCCCGGTCTGGCGCCGAGCTCATCCCTACCACGAACGAGTGACCGCGCATCCGACACGACGCGCCAAGCAATCTGGCGTCCTCTCAAGGGCTGATCAGAATCTTGAGCAGGAGACGCACAGCATTCAATCGCGCCGCCGGACCGCTAGAAGGCCTCATAGATACTCATCGCCTACGCTCCACGAGACCGGCGTGGACACACGGCAGATCCGCCCGGCGCATGGCGATCCGGGCACGGAACGACTGCGCCACCGGCCCGTCCGGCAGTGGAGCCGTCCACCGGTAGGACGGGGCACGAGCCACCACGGCCGCCACCAGTGTCCGGCCGAAGCCGAGGCGCCGGTAGTCCGCGGCGACGTGGACGTAGTCGAGGGTGGCCGTCCGGCAGCTCGCGCACAGGCTCGCGGTGACCGCGCCGACCTCGGCGCCGTCGAGGTGGAGTTCGATCCGGCCCGCCAACGTCCCCGCGGCCGGTGGATGGGCCACCAGGACGAGCCCGTTGCCCGGGGCCGTGCCAGGTGCGTGCTGGATCGTGACGTCGAGGTGCGCCCACTCGGCGAGGCGCCGGGCCGCGGGATCGCAGCCTTCCTGCGCGCGGCAGACCTCGCAGAGCGTGCCGTGCAGCCGGTAGCGGTGGCTGTAGGGCTTGAGCTTGTCGTAGAGGTCCAGGTCGAACCGGTGACCGCGCAAGCAGACGACGAGACTGCCCGTCGCCGGCCGGACGGGAATCCGTCCGCCGAACTCGCCGCGCGCACCTGACCGAACGGCGCTGCTCGCCTGGTCGATCACCGCGCACCCCGCCACGGTTCCGACCAGCTCACAGGCCGCCGCCGCGCTGTGTGAATCATCCGGCGACCTCGGTCAGCCTGCGGTCGGCGGATGCCTCGACGGCAGCGACAGCACCGTCGGGGCCCGGAAGCCGCAGCGCCACCGTGCGAGGACGAGCCGCCGCACCGCGGCCGCGGCTGGTCGCCACCACGTCACGGAACTCCAGGTGGCCGAAGCCGTCGCCGGTAAGACCCCGCCACCGACGACTCGACACGCTCAGCTCGAGCTCCGCGCCGGGCCACTGGCCGGCGGCGAGCAGCACCGCGCCCCGGTTGCGGACACGTCCGGCCAACCGACGGGCCAACTGCGGCTCAATCCCGCGGGCGACAGCCGGACCGAGCACGACCAGATCGAACCCGTCGATCAACGCCGAGAGCACCGCGGCGACCTCAGCGCCGGGAGCGGGAATGAGAGCGAGCCGATCGAGGTCGACACCCAGCTCCGCGGCCGCCACCAGGCCGACCTCGGGCATGCCGGTGATCGCCGCCCACGATCCTTCCCGCATCGCTTCGGCCAACAAGGCCAGGACCAAGGCGGTCGAGCCGCGGACCGCCACCGTGCTGCCGCGCCGCAGACCGTCCGGCACCAGCCCGGCGAGAGCCGGCGCCACCGGCAAAGAACCGGCAGACGCCGAGGCATCCGGGGCTGGGTCACCAAGCTGCGCCGCAGTGCGGACACCAGGGATCGCCGCGAGCCCGGCCACCGCCTCCGGCACCGCCACCACGCACCTCCAGCACCACGAACACGCACCGGAGACGCCCACGAGGGGAAGCCGCGAGCGAACCCGAACTCATCGAACACTTGTTCGGATACTGCGAGACGTCTCGCACGCTGTCAAGCCGAGCCGCTCAAGCTCACCCCCGCCGTAGCTAGGCGGCAGCTCAGGGCGCTCGTCCCCGCACCCAATGTCACCGATCAGGGTGGTGACCAGCGCAAACACGGCGAAGTTAGACCAGTCGGGGTTACCGTCGAAACCAGGCGATGATGTCTCGACGTCGGGAGGCTGTCCATGGCTGCGCGTGCCTCCTCCCGCGTCCCGGATTGGGTCGAGCCGATGCTGGCCAAGGCCGACGGCAGCCGGCTGCGTGAAGGCTCGGAGTGGCGTATGAGTACAAGCCGGATGACTACCGGGCTTGCATGCAGATCGCCCTTAACAGCTCCACGGCCGGCCGCTCACCAACCTCAACGGCATCGGCTTCATCCACGAGTTCGCCGACCTCGCCGGTGTCCCCGCCCCGACGCCCAGGCCGCGGTGCTGAACGGCGAGTTGGCCCACCTCATCGGTGTCTGCGCTGTACATGCCATGATCATCTCCCTCCACGGGTGACGCTGATCACTTAGGGTTGCTATCCTGTTCCCCATGTCGGCGGCTGAGACGGTGCAGCAGAAGGGCATCGACGGTGCCGATCTGGCCAAGCGCTGGCTGGAGAGCACCACGTGGATCGAACTGCCCTTCGATGCCTACCACAATGCTCCGATTTGCACCCTGACGCGCCTGGACGGCAAGAAGAAGGTCTACGACCTGTTCGGGATGATTCACGGGAGCCCGAAGACTCCGCTGTATATCGAGTCCAAGGGCTACGATTCGGTGGGCGGGAAACAGGCGAAGGAGTTCTGGGAGTTCCTGGCCAACGCGTACAGCATTACGGCGAAAGACTTGAAGGACGGAGAGGACGCGCGCCGCGAGTTCTGGTGGATCACTCGTATGCCGTTCAGCTCAAGCGACTGGGCCGACTTAACATCGGCCGAACGGATGAAGACGGCCCTTGAGGAGCATCACTCGGAAGCTCTGGCGGACAACGAGATCGACGTTGACACATTGGCTACAGCTGCTGCACGGGTCGAAGTTTTCGTCGTCAACCGGCGCCAGGAGGACTTCATGCTCACAGCTCAAGAGCTGGCCCTAGTGGAGGGCACGCTGAACCGGAAGGGTATGAAGTGAGCACGCGCAGCGTCGCCGTGACCGAGCAGATCCGCTCAGCGATGGCGTCGAACAACGCCGACGACATCATCACCGGAGTCAAGGACGCGGTTGCGAAAGAGGTCACGTCGCTCAGCCCTGACGCCAAGATCGTCTGCACAGATTACTTCAACCATAGCTACATGCCGGACCTCGTGGTGGAATGGCATGACGCCGGAAAGCTGTACGCACGGCCGATCTTCTTGAGGAACGACCTTCGACCGGACGTCACCGAACAGGATGTACGCAGCCTAGCCCGCCAGGAACCGGTCGTACTGTCCATCACCGCCCTTGACGAGCCCTCCGTCGCAGCCGGCCCTCTGCGCGAGCGCGCCCGCGAGGCCAGCCGCGTGCTCCTTACCGACGTGGTCTCGCTCGCAGACCTGGCAGCACCTTTCGACACCCCGCGCTCCACACCGCAGGGTCGGGAAGAAGCCCCTTTGCTGCGCCTCGTGCAGGCCAACGTTCTCAAGGGCGGCCGTGGCCTATTGACACCTCATGACGTCGAGCGGCTTGCGCGGAGCGCCGCACCGCCGGAGAACGGCGCCGCTCTCACCGAACAGTTCCTGGCAACTTTCCAGGAGACTACCGATGAGATGTTCACACCCGATGCTGCCTTACGTCTCCGACGCTCGGCAGAGCTTCTCAGACTTGGGCTCTCAACCGAAGTCGTCGACGCTATTGCTGGAACAAGCGGAGAGCTGTCCGAAATTGAGCTTCGGGTACTGATTCCGTACTTGCTCGCCGACGAGACCGCGCGAACCAACACCCGACTCTGGCAATTCATTGGCTCGATGATGTCCCTTGAGAGGCTCGAAGAGCTCAGCGACGTCCTAGTCGACATGGACGTTACCGCCCTCGTCGTGCCGAACCTTGAAGTCTGGACAGGCAAGCGAGCACAGCTGGTGATCAACAGCTCACATGACGATGACTCAACCGCAGAGCTATCAACGCCGATGCTACGGAATTCTGAATTAGACTCGGAAGACGGAGGCAAGGGCCTGAACGACGGTGATCCCTTCTGGTTCGTTCGCAACCGGCTACTTACCGCCGAAGCTGCTTTGTGGCGCCTTCTGATCGCATCCGACGCCCGCAGGCTGAAGGGACGCACCGATAGTACCGCTGCGAACTGGGACGACATCGCTCCGCTGATCAACGGACTTGCGCTCGACTCAGTCGACCTGCGCGGCTTGTCTCGGCGGATCTACGTCGGCGCCGAGGGAGATGGCGACGTCAGCTCAGATATCGCGCGGATTCGATCTTCGATCGACGACAGCTACCAAGTCACTAAGGTGAACGTTCGCCGGCCCGACGACGAGTCACCTGGAAGCTTGAACGTGGACTTCACGGAAATGACAGTTACTGCGGGACGTGGGGGTGCATCGATCGCATCGCTGGTCCGAGCTGCGGAACTGCTCGCCCATCGACAGCCGACCGACTTCTCCGCGCTCACAGCCACTCAAGCTCTGTCGATCACCAGAGCCGACAGCCAAGAACCCGAGAGCGACTAACCGCAGTGCCCAATCGCGGCAGTTCTGCAGGATGCGAAACCGTCTTGACCAGCAATTAACACAATCCAGCAGGCGCACGCAGCCCAGATCTCTACTCACAACACGCCAGACCAAGCAGGACGGCGGTCCCCACAGGCGATATCCGCGACTTCCAAGCGGCTCGTAATCAACCTTGGGGAGATCGCCGACGCTTCCGACCGTCAAGACTCGCGGTGGCCATGAGCGGAGAGATCAACTCTTCGTATCGATCGAATAGCAACTGCTGGCGCTCCCGTTCTGATCTACAGGGGCGCGAGGCCCCGAAAGCGCGGTCAACGACGCGATCCAACGCATCGTGTGCCGCGATCAACTCCGCGGCCATACTTTGCGGCTCATAGTGCTCAGCGAGTGACTTCTCCGGCTTCATCGCGCGTGCGGCTAAGATCTCTCGGCCAGCATCGATAATTTGACTCCGAACCGCCGCAGTAACAGGCGGCAGTGGCAGCGTATTCCAGACGATCGTGTTCGTGAAGCTTGGGTCTGACTTCAGCCGTCCACCGACAGTCTTTTGCCACGTGATGAACATGGACGATGAAATCACGGAAAAAAGATAACCGTCTGGGTCGGGCGAGGTGAACAACTTGATCGACGCGATCACCTCCGGGGAGACTCTCGCAACTGTTGCGTAGCGCCGATTCTCGGTGAACGTCTGCGGGATCCCAAGGTAGTCCGAGGCAGGCTGGCGGCGCTCTTCGAACAGGTGCGGCGTGGTCGCACCCTTTCTGGTAGCAACCTTGGGGCTCTCAAGTCGTTTCTTTCTAACCTCCTCAAGTCGCTCACGCACTAATGGGCTCTGCATTAGTTCTTCAATATCGGCCCCGACAAACCAGAGACACCAGCGATCGTGTCCGTTGATCAGCTCGTCACCACCTTTATACGGCCGAAGGTACCGAGCAGCCACGGGGTCCGACGACACAACGGCGTACTCTTCTGGCTCCACGGTGAGAAACCCCCAATCGACCGCCTTTGAGCCGGCGATCACCTCCGGCAGTTCAGGCGACAGTGGATGCATCCGCTTCTGCACCAATAGATTCGGCCCGTCAACCAGATAGGCATTGATTTCCTTAACGCGCGATACCCGCTCGTCAACAGGACTTGAGCCGTGCTCAAATAAGAGCGGAGGTGTGCCCGCCTCCTTGGTGAATCCCACGATTACGCAGTGCACCGCAGCCTGGCCAGTAGCTTCAGATTTCCACGGAAACGTTCGATGTGCAAACTTGACTCGCCATCCCAATGAGAAGATACGACCCCAAAGGGTCGGGACAGCCTGGCCTTGAGAGATCGAGTTTGTTGAAACAAAAGCCCAAAGCCCAGGGCGATCTGCGTAATAGTCTATTGCCTTTGCGTACCAACCTGTAACATAGTCGAGGAATCCGTCATAGCGAGCTCCCCATACAAGCCGAAGATCTTCGACCTGAGCTCTACTACGTTCCTTGGTGCCAATAAAAGGAGGATTTCCTGCAATAATGGTTCCATCCGATGGAGTGCAGACTTGCACCCAATCCATGCGAAGCGCATTGGCTACGACAATAGTAGCCTGCTCTTGGATAGGAAGTCGATCAGGGGCCCAGCCGAGGCGTTCAGTAAGTTTTAGGTCACACTGTCGGTCGATCAAAAACATGGCAGTTTCAGCGATTCGCGCTGGCCATTCATCGATTTCAATCCCGAAAAAGTGGTCGAGCGTCACCTTGAGGCCTACATTGGCGAACAGCATGGTACCGTCGCCGGTAATCTCATGCAGGCGTTCCATGATGGCCAGTTCGAGGTCGCGGAGCTCCCGATACGCAACAATAATGAAGTTTCCGCAGCCACAGGCGGGGTCCATGTAACGGATTGCGCCGAGCCTGTCACGGAGTTTGCGGAGCCGGTCGGCTTCGTATTTATCGAGAGTCTTGATGTGCGCAAACTCGGCTCGCAGCTCGTCCAAGAACAGCGGGTTTAGGGTCTTAAGGATATTCTCCTCGGACGTATAGTGCTCGCCAAGCTCCCGGCGTGTCTTAGCGTTGCGGACAGATTGAAACATTGATCCGAAGATGGCGGGACTAATGGTTGCCCAGTCCCGGTCGCAGGCTTCGAGTATGATGTTGCGGAACTCGGCGTTAATAACCGGGAGCGTGATGCGTTCGCGGAAGATACCGCCGTTGACATACCGAAAGCCGTCAAACTTCCCCGATGCACCATCCCTCATGGCTGGCGGCATATCAAGATACTCGAACAGTTCTGCGAGACGCTCCCCAATGTTTGAACCATCCGGGAAGGTATGCTCGTAAATGAAGTCGCGAAAGAGATCCTGAGCCCACATGCCTGTATCATCACCGAACATGAGAAACAGGATCCGCGCAAGGGTAACGGAGATCTGATGGTCACGCTCTTTACGTTCGCAATCTACAGAATACGCCTTTTCCATTGCCATATAGAGGCGGGCCATGATCTTGGACGCATGCTTCGTTTCGTTCTGCGCTTCAACGTCGAACGCGGAGCGAACTTTCGCCAGGACCGCGTTTGGATCGAGCACTACATCGGCGGGTAGACGAATAGCGTCGAGCTTAGCCGCAAACTTCGGATTGGGAACACCGGTGCGGTGCAGGTGTCGACTCAGCCGAATCGCAGTGGAGCTGCTTGTGGCGCGCCTGACCGGCCAGCGCCACACCTGCTCGGTTGCGTCGTGGAAGATGACGAGCCGGTCCGTTGTTGTCTTCGCGATCAGCTGATCGAGCGCTGCCTCGAGCTTTGAACCTGGCCTCTGATCGCACACCCAGACGCGAAGTCCCTTATAGGAAGAGACGTTGGTCGCGATGAGGTTGTGCCCGTCTTCGCTGTAGACGACTGGAGGGTGGTCAGGCCGCGACCAATTCAGGTCTTGAATGAACAACTTTTGGTAGTCATGCTCCTCAGCTCGGGAGATGAGCGGGTCGGTCATTCTTCTCGTACTCCTACCGAACAGACGATCTTGATCGTGTCAGAATCGGTTGACTTGATGACAAGCCGATCCTCGGCGTGCAGTTGCGCGATCAGGTCGGCTAGGTCATCGAGGCTGTACCGGTTGCGGCGTGCCTGAGTTAGCCGGACGGTGGCGTGCTCTGTGAGCGGCCGCTCGTGCAGGGCACTGAGCGCATCTGCCGCCTTCTCACCGAACACTGTTCCCCCAAGGCGCTGCCAGGCCCACTTGCGAACACCTTTCAAGTTGCCAGCAGCGATCGTCTCTGTCTTCAGCGGGCCCTGGACCAGGGCCTTCTCCTGGTCGAAGTGGTCCTGGCGTAGGGGTGCTGTCGGGGTATCGGGGTCGGCGCGGAATATCCGCAGCGCTTCCAGCGGGGTGAGCAGCTGTTGAGTGACCCCGTGCGGGGTACTGATGGCAGTGGCGAAGGCGTCGACGCCGGAGGCGGTGGCGACGTAGCAGGTGACGCTACCGTGGTTCTCGTGCAGGTACTGGTCGCGGGTGCTGTGGACCATGTCTTGCATAGTCAGAACTTTTGCCGCGGCTTGGGGGTGCTTGTGTTGTGCATTGGACCACACAAGCCAAGCTTCACTGACAGCGTCAGCCTCCCCCTCTGCGTCATCGGGGTCGTCGGCGACTCGGCCGTTGTAGAAGTCATCAAGGATCTTAATTTCCTGCTCACCCCCAAAGAACTGCTCGTCCGAGCCGAAAGCTTCAGCGGCTGCACCAAGGCGCGCCCTTATGCGTTGTCGCAGGCGGATCTGCTGCTCGATCTTCTCATGGGTGATCAGGTAGACGTGAACGGTGTCAGACTTCTGGCCGACGCGGTCGACACGACCGGCGCGCTGGATAATCCCGATAATGGCCCACGGCAGGTCGTAGTTTACGACGATGTGGGAATCCTGCAGGTTCTGCCCTTCAGACAGAACGTCTGTGGCCACCAGCACATCGATCGGATCGGAGAGGGCGGCTGCGTCAGGTTGGTTCTGCCCCGGAAGCTTGTTGGACTCCGGCGAGAACCGTCGAGCGATCATCGCGGGGTTGTCCGTGCTGCCGGAAGCGAGGCCGACGTGATCTATGCCAGCTTCACTTAGTGTGCCGGCGACGTATGTAGCGGTGTCGACGTACTCGCTGAAAATGAGGACCTTTTCGCCAAGGTGCTGGTTGCTTAGCAGGTCGACGAGTGCATTGATCTTGGAGTCGCGAGCGGGATCCCAGTTGCCGAACCGGTCAAGGAGGGCAGTGATGGCCTCGTTGTCCCTTATCAGATCTTTGCGCAAGGAGGATCTGAAGACGGTACTGTTAACCCACTTGGTCTTGACGGGCAAGGACGAGACCAGAGCTTGGTAACGGGTGGCGATGCTGCCGTGTAGGTCACCGTCGCCTTCGATGTCTTCATCGGTGATGGCGATCTGCTTGTCACTGTAGGACCCGAGCGGTATCGGAAGCTGATTGTCGATGGCGTAGATGAACAGCTCGTTGCGCGTGCGTTGACGTTGCAGGGACAAGATGAACGAGTGGCCGGACGAAGAGAGCCGCTTGAACAAGCCGATCCGCACGAAGCCGCTGACGTTGCCGCGACCTGAGCGGATATCGTCAAGATTTCTCGCGTCAGCCTCAGTATGGTTGGCCCTAGGATTATCGTAGTCGGCAAGCCTGTATCGGGGGAGGATCAGGTCACGGATCGCATCGAGCGTCGCGTCGTCCTCCATCAGTGCGGCGGGGTCGTCCATGCTGAAGGTGTGACTGAGCGGAGTTGCAATTCGGGTTGGAAAGAAAAATTTCTCGCCGTTGGCAAATTGAAGGTACTCACGCTCCACGTAGGTGCCGTTGGACCCAGTCACCAGCTGCTTCTTGGCGGTGCGCTTGATGAAAGAGCGGGTACGGCGCACGAGGTGATCGCTCATTAGCCGCTTCCAGTCCTCGGGCTCTTCGGACCGGCGGAATGCTGTCAGGGTGTTGATCTTGCCGTCAACCTTGGCGACCAGGCCGGGATCGGCGAGTAAGGCCGCAGTCGGGACGATGCCCAAATCATCGTCCTCGTCGATATAGAGGCCGATCTGGTTGGCGACGTCGGTAAAGGCAAGGTTGTAAGGCGTCGCCGTGAGCAGGAGTACCTTGGAGCCATTGGCACGGATGTAGCGGTGGATCGCCTCGTATGCGACAGTACCGTTGTTGCGCAGGTTGTGCGACTCATCGCAGATCACGAGGTTAAACCGTTTGAGCTCAGGCAGGACCTTGTCGACCATCGAGTAGGGCACAACTCTGCCGTTGATGTCGTAGGCGTCGAGGTGCTCCGTCCACATCGGCTCGAGGTTCTTCGGGCACAACACCAGAGTAGAGTAGTCTTCGGCGGCTTGAAGCATCAGTGCAGTCGCGACCGCGGTGAGAGTCTTCCCGAGACCGACGACGTCACCAAGCATTGTGCCGCCGCGACGTACTACCCGCCGGGCCAGGGTGCGCACAGCGCTCTCCTGGTAATCCAGCAGCAGGGTGCTCATTGACTTCGGAAGCACATAGCCCATTCCGTCACGAGCGTCCTGCGCCAGGGAGTGACATACTTTCAAGTACACTTCGAACGGGGTGGGTTGGTCTTCGTCGGCCCACGATTCGCTGATCAATCCAATGATTTCCTCGGTGATGGTCAGAGAGAACGGGTCGTCCCATCTCTCGTCGAACCAGGCGGCAAGCTTACCGGTGGCGTCCGAATCTTGAACGTCGATGTTGAGCTCAAGATTGCGATGCAGACCGGCGCCAGTGAGGTTTGACGAGCCGACGTATGCCCAGCGGGCACCGTGCTTTTTCGCCGGGGCGTGGAATATGTAGGTTTTACCGTGCAGTGGCTTCTCGGTAAAAACCTTCATCGCGACGACTCCGTCATGCAACTGGCGTTTGAGCGTTTGCAGCGTCACTTGTCCGTCGGGCGTGGCAAGGCCGCGCATAAGTTGGGTGCGCAAGTGCTTGACGAGCTGGTCACGCCTCGCGAGGGCCCGTTCGCGGTCGTGGATGTCCGCCCCGTACTCCGGTGGTTGGACCTGGTCCTGCAGCAAGTCCAATAGCTGCTCGGAGTCCGAAGGAGCCACCATCCCGACGAGGACGCGCGCGGCCGGTCGCTCGCCCGGAGTGGGCTTGAGTTTGGAGTCAAGAATATCGGCGAAGGCAGACCATCCGCGCAAGTCAAGGTAACCTGTAGCAACATCGACAGTGTCGAAGTCGCGGAGGGACTCGCGTAGCGCCAACCCGAGACGGGTGCCGTCGGTGATGTTGTCGAAGATATTCGGCACGGGTTCGGTTCTCTCTGCAGGTTGCTCGGCGGGGTCTAGGTCGGTGCTGCCATCAGATCGCGGGCGCAGGAGCGCCACACGGTAGTAGTTGAAGTCTAGATCGAGCAGGGCATCGACGGCTTCAGCGGCGACGAGCCGGTGCCCAGCCACTCCCAGAGCCAGAACTCCTTGAACCGGTCCGCGTAGACAATGTTCGACGCTGGGGACGGTCCGGATGAGCCCTCAACGTGGCACCTTCGTCCACATCCGAGTGAGCAGAAGCCCCAAACTCCGACAGAACCTCGTAGACCGATTGCATGTCCCGCATTCTCCCCCAAGGGGGACCTGCAAGCTACGATCGACGGTATCTCGGAGTGTTTCCAGGGGCGTCACAGAACCAGCAGCCACCCCGTAGGGCGCCGCGAGCCCCTCACATGACCTGAAAGCGCAGGTCGGAGCCCCGGCAGGTGTCGCTGAACAGACCCCAGGGCCTCTGTGGTCAGGTGGCGCCAGAACAGCGATCTATTCCGAACCAGAGATCCGTACTAAGGACCAGGCGGTAGCGACGACGAACCGGGCCCGTAGCTAACAAGTTGGCATCGCGGTGTCTCCCTGCCTCCTCCCCGAGCGGAGTTGGTCATCGAGTCGCGCACCGCCGACGTTGACCTGAACGGGCACTTCCGCTCTGGTAGCTACGACGGTGTCGTGGACGATCCGTGCACACCGACCACGCCCTGGGGCGGACATGAAGACTCCTGCGAACACCTCTTCACCATCAAGCGCAGCGCGTCGCCGTTCACGACCGCCGACGCGCCAGGACGCCGCCGATAGCCGGCCTCAACTCGTTCGTCGGCGCGACGTCGGCGCGACGATCGTGCTGCTGCCAGCGTCTCCACCGCAACTGTCGCACGAGGCCGCCAGCGCTCTGCTACGACTGCTGCTCGACGCCGACAAGGCGGCCTGATCATGCGGTTCGCGTTCTACGGCCGCGTCTCCACCGAGGACCAGCAGGACCCGGAGGCATCCCGTAACTGGCAGCTTGCCCGGGCGAAGGCGCTGGTCGACAAGCACGGCGAGATCGTCGCCGAGTTCTTCGACGTCGGACAGTCTCGCTCGATTCCCTGGAAGCGCCGGCCCGAGGCGACCCGGCTGCTGACGGTAATGCGCACCGCCGACCGCGGGTTCGACGCCGTCGTCATCGGCGAGCCCCAGCGCGCTTTCTACGGCAACCAGTACGGCCTGACCTTCCCCGTCCTCGTCCACTACGGCGTCGGACTGTGGGTACCTGAGGTCGGCGGCGCGATCGAGCCGGAGTCCGAAGCGCATGATCTCGTCATGTCGGTCTTTGGCGGGATGAGCAAGGGCGAACGCAACCGGATCAAGATCCGTGTCCGGGCCGCTATGGCCGCCCAGGCCTCCGTCGAAGGCCGCTTCCTCGGCGGCCGGCCGCCCTACGGCTACCAGCTTGCCGACGCCGGTCCGCACCCCAATCCGGCGAAGGCCGCTGAAGGCAAACGGTTGCATCGGCTCGAACCCGACCCCGCCACCGCGCCGGTCGTGCAGCGGATCTACGCCGAGTACATCGCCGGCCGTGGAAAGTTCGCCATCGCCGAGGCACTCACCCGCGACGGCATCCTCTCCCCGTCAAGCAGCGACCCGGCCCGCAACCGGCACCGCACCGGCGTCGCCTGGGCCAAAGGCGCAGTCAGCGTCATCCTGACCAACCCTCGCTACACCGGCCGCCAAGTCTGGAATAAGCAGCGCAAAGACGAAGTCCTCATCGACGTCGAGGACGTCGGGCTCGGCCACGAGACCAAGATGCGCTGGAACACCCGCGACAAGTGGATCTTCTCCGAGAAGATCGTCCACGAACCGATCATCGACGTCGACACCTTCCAACGCGCTCAGGAGATCACCGCCGCCAAAGGCGCCGGCCGCAAGACGAGGGAACGGACGCATACCCAGCACCGCTACGTCCTGCGCGGCCTGCTGCACTGCGGGATCTGCGGCCGGCGCATGCAGGGCCAGAAGAGCCGCGACCAGCTCTTCTACCGCTGCCGCTACCCCAACGAGTACGGTCTGGCCAACAGGACCGAGCACCCCCGCAACGTTTACCTCGCCGAACGGGACCTCATCGGGCCGCTCGACAGCTGGCTCAGCACCTGCTTCGCACCTCACCGCCTCGCCGAGACCATCGACGACCTCTACGCAGCCCAGCCCGAACTCGACGTCGATCCCGGCGCAGTCGCCGCCGCCAAGGCAGTCGAGGAATGCGACCGAGCACTCGGACGCCAACGCGCAGCCCTCGAAGCCGGAGCCGACGTCAAGCTCGTCACCGCCTGGATCACCGAAACACAGGCCCGGCGCGCGGAGGCCAAGGCACGCCTCGTCGCACGCCCCCTGCCGCAACGGCTGACCAAAGAGCAGATCGCCGAACTAATCGAGCGGCTGGGCGACATCCGGAACGTGCTGGCCGCAGCCGACACCGACCGCAAAGCGGAGGTCTACCGACAGCTCCAGCTGCACGCGACCTACCACCCCGGTAAACGACTTGTGCGCATCGAGACTAGTCTCGATGCGCACAGTTGGGGATATGGGAAGTGTCCGAGGGGGGACTTGAACCCCCACGCCCGTTAAGGGCACTAGCACCTCAAGCTAGCGCGTCTGCCATTCCGCCACTCGGACCTGCTGAAGAAAGAGTATACGGCCACCCCGCCCCCTCGTTCAGGGGGGTCCGGATCCACACCTCAAGCACCCCTGGCAAGATCGGTAGGTTTCGCCGAGCCTGCATCGATCCAGGCACCCTGGCCTCGCAGTGACGAGACCAGAAGAGTGCCGACACCTTTCGACCTGATGGCCGCGGATCTGGTCACCTACCAGCGAAACGCCGTCATGCTCATACGGTTTACAAGAGCGCCTTCGCTTCCTAGGATTCGCCGGGCAAGCCAGCGCGTTCGAGCGCCCTCGCGAACTGGAGGTTGCGGTATGGCGC
Source organism: Amycolatopsis sp. lyj-109 (assembly GCF_046548995.1). NCBI lineage: Bacteria > Bacillati > Actinomycetota > Actinomycetes > Pseudonocardiales > Pseudonocardiaceae > Amycolatopsis > Amycolatopsis sp. lyj-109. The sequence goes on along the minus strand of NZ_JAJPWR010000009.1, from coordinate 59,105 downwards.
GCGTCGGCCGGCCGGATGATGAAGAGATCTCGGTCGATGAGTTGCTTCGGGAGACCGGGGCCATGCCGCGGTCGCTTGGGACTTATGTGCCCATCACGCGGCCTCGGGTGGATGACACCGATGCCGGATATCGGGAACGGCTCGAGCAGCGGGCGCGGGAGGCCTCCGCTGCTCAACAACGTGCCGGGCGGCGGATTCGGTGGGTGTCGGCCCTCTGTGGGGGCGTTGTCGTCATCGGGAGCCTGGTGATCATTGCCGTCACCTCGGAGAGCTCGCCCGGGCGGCAGGCTGCCCTGGCGCCCGATCCGCTCGCTCCCGCCACCACTCCGCGGACGGTCACCACCACGGCGGCGCCGAGTGCCACGCCCGTGCCCACCGTCATGAAGCAGACCTCGACCTCCGCCTCACCCACCTCCTCCGCGCCCAAGACCACCACCGCTGCCACCAGTCAGACGCAGGCTCCGCCGCCGCCCGCTGCGGTTGCCTCGTGCAGCGTCCGCTACGCCGTCACCGACCAGTGGCCCAATGGCTTCACCGCCAACGTCTTCGTCACCAACACCGGCAATCAGACGCTCAACCCGTGGACCTCCGCCTGGAACTTCACCGCCGGGCAGCGGGTCACCCAGAGCTGGAACGGCGACTTCTCCCAGAGCGGTTCGCGGGTCACCATGAAAGCGGTTTCCTACAACCTGAGCCTCGCCCCCGGCGCGACCGTCAACATCGGCTTCAACGGCTCCTTCGACCGCAGCAACCCGACACCCGTCGGGTTCACCCTCGACGGCGCCCGCTGCACCACCTAGCCCAGCACCTCGCGCATGAAGCCCACCAGCCAGTGCTGGGCCGGGCTGCGGGCGTGCGTGTGCCGCGTGTACACCGACACCTGGGCCGGCTCGACCTCGAACGGCAGCTCGAACAGCCGGACCCGGTGCTCGGCCGCGAACATCTCCGCCACCAGCCGCGGGACCATCGCCACCAGCTCGCCGTCCTGCACCAGGTACGGCAGCGCCGCGAAGCGGGTCACCTCGAGCACCACGCGGTCCAGCAGGCCGGACGCCTCCAGCGCGCGACGCGGGCCGTCGTGACCCGTCGGGCCGAACACCGTCACGTGGCGCTCGGCCGCCAGTTGATCCGACGACACAGCAGAACCCAGGCGCGGGTGGTCCGAGGCCACCATGCCCAGGTAGCCCTCGGAAAACAGGGGGATCCGGGCGACGCGCTGGGAGCTGGTCAGCGAGGAGGCGACGAACGCGTCGATCTCGCCGCGGCCGAGCTGGTCGGCCGCGCGGTCGACGTCCAGCGGCCGGACGGTCAGCGTCACTCCGGGAGCGCGCGACGGCAGGGCCGCCATCAGGCGCGGCAGCAGTGAGATCTCCCCCAGGTCCGACAGGCACAGCGTGAACGCCGCCCGGGCCGTCGACGGCGGGAACGACTTCGCGCCGCTCACCGCCGTCTCGATCTCCGACAGCGCGCTGTGCAGGGGCTCGTAGAGCGCGCGGGCGGTCGTCGTCGGCACCAGGCCGCCGCCGGTGCGGCGGAACAGCTCGTCGGAGAACCGGCGACGCAGCTTCTGCAGGCTGTAGCTGATCGTCGGCTGCGTGACGTGCAGGGACTCGGCCGTCGCCGTCACGCTGCGGGTCTCGTACAGCAGCACGAACGTGCGCACGAGGTTCAGGTCGAAGTCCGGCATATCGATCCCATCGATGATGCAACGCGCCAACATCTATTGGAACACAGCCGCGCGGCTCCATAGGGTCGGTCCGACTTCGAGGAGGCCCCGCCCATGCCCACCGCCCGCCGGCTCGCCCACGAGTTCCTGGACCGCCGTGGCCTGACCACCATCTTCGGCAACCCCGGGTCCAACGAGCTGCCGTTCCTCGCCGAGCTGCCGGCGCACTTCCGGTACGTCCTCGGCCTGCACGAAGGCGCCGTCGTCGGGATGGCCGACGGCTACGCCCAGGCGACCGGCCGCCCGGTGCTGGTCAACCTGCACGCCGCCGCCGGCTCCGGCAACGCGATGGGCGCGCTCACCAACGCCGTCTACTCGCGCTCTCCCCTGGTGCTCACCGCGGGCCAGCAGGTCAGGACGGCGATCGGGCTGGAGGCGATGCTCGCCAACGTCGACGCGACGCAGCTGATGCGGCCCCTGGTGGCCTGGTCGGGTGAGCCGAGTTGCGCCGCGGACGTCCCGCGCTCGCTCGCCCAGGCGGTGTTCGAGGCCGAGCTGCACCGGCGCCCGAGCTACCTCTCGGTGCCCTACGACGACTGGGCCGTCGAGCTGGAGGAGACGGCGACGCTCGACCGGCGGGTCCAGAAAGGGCTGGCTCCGAGCGAAGCCCAGCTCGACGATCTCGCCGCGAGCGTCGCCGGGGCGAAGAACCCGGCGCTGGTCCTGGGCGGCGACATCGACGCCGCCGGGCTCTTCGACCGCGCCGTCGCCCTGGCCGAGCGCCTCGGCCTGCCGACCTGGGTGGCGCCGTCGCCGCACCGGCTGCCCTTCCCCAACCGGCACCCGCTCTTCCGCGGCGTGCTGCCCGCCGGCATCGCGACCGTGTCGGCCGCGCTGACCGGGCACGACCTCGTGCTGGTGCTCGGCGCGCCGGTTTTCCGCTACCACCAGCACGTGCCCGGCGCGTACCTGCCCGAAGGCACCCGGCTGATCCAGGTCACCGACGACTTCGGCGCCGCGGCCCGCGCGCCGATGGGCGAGGCGCTGGTCGCCGACCCCGCGCCGGTGATCGAGGCGCTGCTGGGGAAAATCCCGGCCCGCGAAGCAGAACGCGAATACGTCGAAAGCCCGGAGCCCAGGACCGGCGAGAAAGCGCTGCACCCGGAGCAGGTGTTCGCCGCCCTGCGCGACACCCAACCCCGTGACACGCGCTACGTCGTCGAGTCGACTTCGACGAACTCGGCCTGGTGGCGGCAGATGGACCTGCGCCGCGCAGGCTCCTACTTCTTCCCGGCCGCCGGTGGCCTCGGCTTCGGCCTGCCCGCCGCGGTCGGCGTCGCGATGGGGAGCCCGGACCGCCCGGTCGTCGGCGTCATCGGCGACGGCTCGGCCAACTACGGCATCACGGCGTTGTGGACCGCCGCGCACTACCGCGTGCCGGTCACCTTCGTGATCCTGCGCAACGGCGTCTACGGCGCTCTGCGGTGGTTCGGCGAGCTGCTCGGGACGCCGGACGTGCCCGGCACGGAGATCCCCGGGCTCGATTTCACCGCCATCGCGGCCGGCTACGGCGTCGAAGCCACCACCGCCCGCGACGAAGACGACTTGCGCGCCCAGCTCAAGGCGACCCCGGACGGCCCCCGGCTGATCCAGGTCGACACCGAACCGACCACACCGGAGTGATCATGACCTTGCTGGAGAACGAATTCCGCGGCGGCAGCGGCGGGACCCACCAGGTCGTCGAACCGGCCACCGGGGACGTCCTGGGCCGGGTGGGCATCGCGACGCCGGACGACGTCGCGGAAGCCGCCGCCACCGCCGCGCAGGCCCAGCGCGACTGGGCCCGCCGCAAACCCGCCGAACGCGCCGCGGTGCTGCGCCGCGCCGGCGACCTGTGGGAGACGCACGCCGCCGAGGTGCAGGACTGGATCGTCCGTGAAGCCGGCTCGACGCGGCCCAAGGCCGGGATCGAGACCGAGATGGCGGCCGGGATCTGCTTCGAGGCCGCGGCCCTGCCCACGCACCCGCTCGGCGAGGTGCTGAGCACCGGCGAACCCCGCTGGTCGCTGGCGCGGCGGGTGCCGGCCGGCGTGGTGTCGGTGATCTCGCCGTTCAACTTCCCGCTGATCCTGGCCATCCGCTCGGTGGCGCCCGCGCTCGCGCTGGGCAACGCCGTGCTGCTCAAGCCCGACCTGCGGACCGCGGTGTCCGGCGGGGTCAGCATCCTGCGCGTCTTCGAGGAGGCCGGGCTGCCCGAAGGCCTGCTGCACCTGCTGCCCGGCGACGCCGCCGTCGGCGCCGCGGTGGTCGACGCGCCGGAGGTGTCGATCGTGTCGTTCACCGGCTCGACCGCGGCCGGGCGGAAGGTCGGCGAAGCCGCCGCGCGTTCGCTCAAGCGCGTGCACCTGGAGCTGGGCGGGAACAACGCGCTCGTCGTGCTGCCGGGCGCCGACGTCGCCAAGGCGGCTTCCGCCGGCGCGTTCGGCTCGTTCCTGCACCAGGGCCAGATCTGCATGACCACCGGCCGGCACCTCGTCCACGAGTCCCAGGTGGACGACTACGTCGAAGCCCTCGCCGAGAAGGCGCGCCGGCTGCCCGTGGGGAACCCGGCCGAGGGCGACGTCGCGCTCGGCCCGATCATCGACGACCGCCAGCTCGCGCACGTCACCGACGTCGTCGACCGCAGCGTCGCGGCCGGCGCGCGGGTACTGGCGGGCGGGAAGCCCGACGCGCCGTTCTACCCGCCGACCGTCCTCTTCGGACTCGACGACGCGAGTCCGGCCTGGCGCGAGGAGATCTTCGGCCCGGTCGCGCCGGTGCGCGCCTACCGCGACCTCGACGAGGCCGCGCGGCTGGTCAACGCCTCGGCGTACGGCCTGTCCGTCGGCATCCTCGGCGACGTCGGCACCGCGATGACGCTGGCCGAGGAGGTCCGCTCGGGCAAGGTGCACATCAACGAGCAGACCGTCGGCGACGAGCCGACCGCGCCCTTCGGCGGCGTCGGCGACTCCGGCAACGGCTCCCGCTTCGGCGGGGCGAAGGCCAACATCGAGGCCTTCACCGAGACGCAGTGGCTGACCGTCCGCGCGGACATCGCGCACTACCCCTTCTGAGGAGCACGACGATGACAACGACGTCTCGTGGCACGTGGACGGCGGTCCTCTGCTGGCTGACCGTCCTGCTCGAGGGCTACGACCTGGTCGCGCTCGGCGCCACCATCCCGACCCTGCTCAAGAGCGGCTACCTCGGCTTCACCGCGGCCGGCGCGACCGCGGTGGCCACGGTGTCGCTGATCGGCGTGGCCGTCGGTGCCGCCGGTCTCGGCCCGCTCACCGACCGGTTCGGCCGCCGCGTGCTGCTCATCGGCTCGGTCCTGCTGTTCTCGGTGTTCACCCTGCTGACGCCGCTCGCGCCGAACGTCGCGACGTTCGGCGTGTTCCGGTTCGTCGCCGGGCTCGGCCTCGGCGCGTGCATGCCGGTGGCACTGACCGTGATGTCGGAGAACCTGCCGGCCCGGCGGCGCGCCAGTGCGAGCACGGTCACCATGACCGGCTACCACGTCGGCGCGGTGCTCACGTCGATTCTCGCGCTGTACGCCAAGGAGGACTGGCACCTGCTGTTCTACGGCGGCGGGATCGTCGGCCTGCTGGCGGTGCCGCTGATGTGGTGGAAGCTGCCGGAGTCCGAGGCCTATCTCGCGGCTCGCGAAACGTCCGGGCGCGTGGGGCTCAAGGACCTGCTGGGCGGGCGGTTCCGGCGGATCAGCATCGCCGTCTGGACCGGTTCGTTCATGGGGCTGCTGCTGGTCTACGGGCTCAACACCTGGCTGCCGCAGCTGATGCGCACGGCGGGCTACCCGATCTCGACGTCGATCACGCTGCTGCTGGTGCTCAACATCGGCGCGGTGCTCGGGCTGGTGCTGGCCGGCACGATCGCGGACCGGTTCGGCATCCGCCCGATCGTGCGGATCTGGTTCGGTGCCGGCGCGGTCCTGCTGGCGGCGCTGAGCCTGAAGATCGGGAACGCGGTCGTGCTCAACGCGGTCGTGCTGCTGACCGGCGTGTTCGTGTTTTCCGCGCAGGTGCTGATCTACGGCTACGTCGCGCACGCGTTCCCGGCGTCGGCCCGGGGCACCGCGCTCGGGCTGACGTCGGCGGTCGGGCGGCTGGGCTCGATCCTCGGCCCGTTCGTCACCGGGGCGCTGGTCACCGCCGGGATCGCTTACCCGTGGGGCTTCTACTTCTTCGCCGTCGTGGCCGTGCTGGGCCTGGTCGCGGTGCTGCTGTTGCGCGGCGACGCGCGATCCGAGGAGCGGTTGACGCCCGTGTCCGCCGGCTAAACCGTGTCTTCCGGACGGCGGCGGCCCAGCGTCGCCTCCGGGTGCTCGGTGCGGCGGTCGGAGTCGCGCAGGACCTCGCGTGCCTGGCCCTCGGGGTCCGCGCTGTCGACGGCTTGCTCTTCGGGCAGCAGTTCGGCCCGGGTTTCGGTCCGGTCAGGGGTGTCGTCCATGCCTCCCGGGTACCCGATCCGGAACGATCTCAGACGCTCAGCCGGCCGGGCAAACCCGCGCCGATCTTGCGGAACGCCGGCCTCGCGAGAGTTCAGTCCCGGGTGCGGCGGCTGCCGGCGGCGTCGCGGCGCAGCCGGTCGGCGTGGGCCGAGATCTCGCCGAGCTGCTCGGCCAGCCGGGCGTGCGCGCCGGTCAGGTGCGGCCGGGCGGCGGCCAGCGGCGGGAGCAGCGTCGACGGGTCGTCGTCGCCGAGGGCCGCGCCGAGGCGATCGGCGCTCTCCTGCGCGGCCGGGCCGAGCCCGTCGAGCGCGCTTACCCGGCCGGCGAGCTGGCGCAGGATCGCCGAGTTGCGGCGGGCCCAGTCGGCGACGGCCCGGTCGCCCGCGCGCCGGTCGCGTTCCGCGTCGACCCGCGCCTCACCGGTCTTCTCGCCGGTGTGCGACGGCTGCAGCCGCAGGTAGCGCCGTTCCGCGGCCTGCCGGCTCGCGACGCCGAGGGCAGGTGCGAGCGCCACCCAGCTGGTGCCGGCCGCCCTGGCCGCGGTGATCAGCTCCGGTTCCCAGCTCGCGAGTTCCTCCCGCAGCACCCGGAGGCCGGACAACGCGGCCAGCACCTGGTCCTGGTCCGCGACCCCGGCCCGGGCGGCGGCGACCACCTCCTGGATCCGGCGCAGCACGCCGGCGGAATCGGTTTCCTGCATCAAGTCATCCTTTCGACGACCCTCATCTTGTCATCGTTTTGACGACATGCTAGAACAGGTCCGCGTGTTGACACCAGAGTCAACGAGTTCCAGGAGGTGGATCCCGATGTTGATGCGCACCGACCCGTTCCGCGACCTCGACCGGTTCGCCCAGCAGGTCTTCGGTGCCGGCACCTGGTCGAAGCCGGCCGCGATGCCGATGGACGCCTACCGCGCCGGCGACGAGTTCGTGGTGTGCTTCGACCTCCCCGGCGTCGATCCCGGCGCCGTCGAGCTGGACGTCGAGCGCAACGTCCTCACGGTCAAGGCCGAGCGACGGCCCCTGCCGACCGGTGACGACGTCCGGATGCACGTCTCCGAGAGGCGGCTGGGCGTGTTCTCCCGCCAGCTGTTCCTCGGCGACACCCTGGACACCGAGCACATCACCGCGAACTACGACGCCGGGGTGCTGACCGTCCGCATCCCGATCGTCGAGAAGGCGAAGCCGCGGCGCATCGAGATCGACGGCGCCGGCGACCACCCGCAGCTCAAGGCCTGACTCCGAGCGAGGCGGGCCGGGCACGCGCCCGGCCCGCCCCCCACCGCGCCGAGGAGGGGTTTGCGGTGACCGTCCTGCCCACGCCACACCGGGTGACCCCCTTGCTGGAAGAACTGCTCGCCCGGATCGCGGCCGACGTGCCGGGCGTCCTCGGCGCGGCGGTGTCCGTGCACCACCGCGGCGGGCCCCTGCACGTGGCCGCCGCCCACGGGCTCTCCGCGGTTTTCGTCCCGGCCCAGCTGGCCGGGTTCGGCGGCCCGGTCCCGACCGCCGGTCACACCGGCGAGCCGGTGGTGACCGCGGACGTCTACGCCGACGACCGCTGGCCGTTCGTCACGCTGAGCGGCCTGCTCGAACACCATCCCGCGCTCGCCACGGACTGGCCGCGGCTGCGCGGGGTCGCGGCGCTGCCCTCGGCGTGGGACGCCGAAGGAACGCTGGTCCTGTCGGTGGCCCTCGACCGCCCGGCCACCGAAGAGACGCTGAACGTGCTGCGGCGGCACGAGCGGCTCGCCGCGATGGCACTGGTCGTCGGCGAAGCGGCCCGGCCGGACCGGACCGACCAGATGCTGGACCTCCTGCAGTCGCGCGCCGCGCTGGAGGAGGCCAAGGGCATCGTCATGGCCCTGCGCCGCTGCACCCCCGACGAGGCGTGGAACACGCTGCGGCGGGCGAGCCAGGAATCCAACGTCAAGGTGCGCGAACTCGCCGTCGCGCTGGTGGAACTGCTCGCCGGCACCCCGGCACCCCAGCCGCACGGCGAGCGCACGATCCACCCGGGCCCGGCCGCCCGCCGCGCGGCCCGGCAGCTGCTGGGCGCCCTGGAGAACAGCCGCCGCTGACTCAGGACCGTTCGACGCGGAAGACCGCGATGCGCTCGGCGGAAGCCGCGACGGCGTCCGGCGTCGGCGCGTCCGCCAGGCCGGTCGTCACGAACCGCTTTCCCACGCTCGGCGGGCTGGTTTCGACGAGCCGGCGCAGGACCGGCCGCCGCTCCTCGACCGGCAGCTCGGTCAGCCGCGCGACCGACGAGCGGCGGCCGCGGGTGAGCGTCACCTCGCCCGCGGCCCGCACGTTAGCCACCCAGGCCGCCTTCGGATAGGCCTGGACGATGTAGTGCTGCCCGTCGATGAGGTTGACGGCGATGGGGAACGTGCGCGGGACCCCGGTGCGCCGCCCCGGCACGGTCAGCAGCTGCATCGGGCCGAAGGCGACGCCGAGCCGCTGCAGCCCGACCACGATCTTGTTGCCGGTGTTGACCATCCGGCGGTAGCTCTGCGCTGTTGTCATGCTCCGACGGTACACCAACTCATACGACTCTCGTATGATCTGAGTCTCGTAGTTACTACTCGCGTTCGGGGCCCGGCTTGGGCTCCGGCGGCACCGGGTCCGGTACGGGCACCCCGGGATCCGGGAGCGGCCGGTCCGGGTCCGGGACGATAGGGGCGGGCTGGATCGGTTCGGGCGATACCGGGGGTGCGGTCGACATCGGTCTTCCCTCCGCCGCTGCGCCGCCCGCGATTCGGGCGGCGATCACCCGGGGTCTACCCGCTGCGGCGGGCCGCGGAAACCCGTTGACCCTGACACCGTGTCAGGCGCTATCCCGGACCCATGACGCCTTTCCGCACCGCGACCGAGGTGGCCGCCGGGATCCGCCGCGGCGAGCTCTCGGCGCGCGAACTGACCGAAGAGCTCTTCGCCCGGATCGACGCCTCCACCGTCAACGCCGTCATCGCGACCTGCCGCGACTCCGCACTGGAGGCCGCGGAGGAAGCCGATCGGACCGTCGCGCGCGGGCCCTTGCACGGCGTCCCGATGACGGTCAAGGACGCCTTTGCCGTGCGAGGCCTGCCGACGACCTGGGGTGAGCCGGCGTTCGCGGACTGCGTCGCGGACGAGGACGCGGCGGTCGTCGAACGGCTGCGGGCCGCGGGAGCGATCGTCGTGGGCAAGTCGAACGTCCACCGGATGCTGGCGGACTTCGGCCGGACCGAGAACCCGCTCCACGGGCGGACGCTCAACCCGAGGGACCACACCCGGACGCCGGGCGGTTCGAGCGGAGGTGCCGCGGCCGCGCTCGCCGACGGCCTGACCTACCTCGAACACGGCTCCGACCTGGCCGGGTCGATCCGGATCCCGGCCGCGTACTGCGGGGTGTACGGCCTCAAGCCCACCGTGGGCACCGTGCCGCTGCGCGGGTTCCAGCCGCCGGGCCCGCCCGCGTCACTCGCCCGGGAATTCCCCCTGGCGGTCGGTCCCCTGGCCCGGTCGGCGGCCGACCTGCGGCTTGCCCTGCGCGTCACCGGTGGGCCGATGCGGCCGTCACGACGCTCCCGGCTCGACGGCTTCCGCGCCGGCGTCGTGCTCGACGATCCGGCCTGCCCGGTGACCGGCGAGGTCGGCGCGGCGCTGTCGGACGCCGTCGATGCCCTGGCCCGCGCCGGGGTGCGGATCCGCGAGGGCTGGCCGGCGGACGTCGACCCGATCGTCCAGGCCGAGGCGTTCGGCTTCCAGGTGGACCTGTTCTTCGCGAGCCAGGACGGGCGCGCACCGGCCGGGACGGCCGAGCAGGAGCGGCGACGGGCGGCCCTGACCGCCGCGTGGGACCGGTACCTGGCCGACGTCGACGTCTTCCTCTGCCCCACGGTGTTCACCACCGCGCCCGCCCACGACGACCGGCACCGCTACGACGACCAGGTGTTCTGGATCGCGCAGGCGTCGCTGCCCGGGCTGCCGGCGGTCAGCGCCCCGGCCGGCGGGGCGCGACCGGCCGGGCTGCAGGTCGTCGGCCCCGCGCACGAGGACGACACGGCGATCACGTTCGCGGAACTCGCCGCGGACGTCATCGGCGGGTTCGTCCCGCCTGGGGAAGGATCGAGCCGTGTTCTCGATCGGTGACTTCGCCCGCCACGGCCGGGTTTCGGTCCGGATGCTGCGCCACTACGACGCGCTCGGGCTGCTGCGCCCGGCGCGCGTCGACCCCGCGACCGGCTACCGCAGCTACACGGCGGCCCAGCTGGCCCGGCTCAACCGGATCGTCGCGCTGAAGGACCTCGGATTCACGCTGGAGCAGGTGGCCGCGCTGCTGGCGGACGAGGTCACGGTGGCGCAGGTGCGGGGCATGCTGACGCTGCGGCGCGCGGAGCTGGAAGCCGCGCTGGCCGAAGGGACGGCCCGGTTGGCGCGGGTCGAGGCCCGGCTGCGGACGATCGAGGCGGAAGGCCGCGCGCCCACCGACGACATCGTGGTCAAGGAGCTGCCCGGCATGCGGGTGGTGGAGCTGACGGGCATCGCGGCGGGCTTCGCCCCGGAGGCGATCGGGCCGGTGGTGCACCCGCTGTGCGCGGAGCTCGGCCGCCGTCTCCCGCAGGCGGACGTCACCCCGGCAGGACGGCTGACGTGCTACTACGAGCAGCGCGCGGAGGACGAGGTCGTGGTGCACGCCGCGATCCCGGCGTCGGTGGGCAGCGGTGATCTCAACGGCCTGACGGTGGCGGACCTGCCGCCGGCCCGCGCGGCCACCCTGGTCCACCGCGGCGCGATCGACGGCGTCCTGCCGAGCTGGCAGGCGGTGGTGCGCTGGATCGACGACCACGGCTGCCGGTCGGCCGGGCCGCAGCGGGAGGCCTATCTGGACTGCCCGGCGGATCCGGCCGGCTGGGTGACGGAGCTGCAGGAGCCGATCAGGTGAGCGCCGCGAGCCGGTCCGCAAGTTTGCCGCGCCCCGCCCGCACGGCCAGCTCCCGGATCTCGCCGAGACCGGGATCACCGAGACTGAACTGGTGGACGATCCTCGTCACCCGGCTCCTCACCTGCTCCGCGTCACCGCGGACGGTCCGGCCGAGGTAGGCGTCGAGCCGCTCCAGGAAGGCGCGTTCCCGTGCGCTGCGGTCCACGCACCAGAGGTGCACCAGGTCGGTTCCCAACACGGCGAAGGAGCCCATCCTGGTCAGCGGCACGGGTCCGTCCGGCTGGAAGCTCTTGGCGGGCAGGACCACCCGCCACCCGCCCTGCGTCGTGCGGGTCGGGGAACAGCCGTCGATGCCCTGCTTGGCAAGCCAAGCGGTGATCCGGGCCTCCGTCTGCTCGGCGCTCACCGTGCAGGCGTCCGAATCGAGGACCCCGATGATCTCGGGGGTCGTTTCGCAGAGCGAGCCGAGATCCGGGTCCGCGACGTCGCTCGCCCGGGTGTAGACCAGATGCCGGATCCGGCCGGCCGGATCCGTCGCGCGCACCACGAACATCGGCAGGTACACGCACTCCTCACCGAGGCTTTCCGGGCTCTCGATCCGGACCGGCAGGTTGTAGTGGTCGCGATCCGCGCGACCGGCCAGCTCCGCCAGCGCCTCCCGCCGGAACCCGTGGGTGGTGTGGAGCATCCGGAAGGTGCGGTTCCGCTCCTTGGCCGTGGCCGCCGGGATTTCGTGGACGGCCAGGAAAGTCACCACGCCGGCGTCGTAGTACGGACGGCTCAGGGGCGAGGACCGGAACCCGTCGAAGTACAGCTTCCTGCGGTCTTCACGCCGGCTGACGTAACACACACCGTCCCGCTGGGACTGCGCCCCGAGGCCGGTCAGCGCGAGACGTCCGTCGACCACCCGGAGGTGCCCGATCCGGTGGAGGACCCGCAGCGCCCGGTCGACCAAAGCGTTGTCCAGCGCGAAGAAACCGGCCAGTTCCGCCGTGGTTCCCAAGCCGGCCTCGGCGATGCCGCGCTCGAGGTACCGGTCGATCAGCTCGTACGGCCGGCCGTCGGTCGTCGTCGCCCGTACCTCGACCTGCCAGACCGGGAGGAGGATGGCGAAGATCCGCGTCGGGGTCAGTCCCTGGCCGAAGGCCGCGTCTTCGAGCGCGCGTTCCTCCGGGTAGCGCAGCAGCCCGTCCCGGCCGTTCACGAAGCGTCCCGCAAGTCGTCCAGCAGGCGAGCGATTTCCCGGTACGACCGCACGTCCCCGGCCGCGGCGACGTGCCGGCCCAGCGATCGGGCCAGCTTGCGGAAGTCGCCGTCCCGGGCCAGCCGGAGCATGTCGAGGTCACCGGTCAGCACCAGCTGCTGCTTGGCGCGGGTGAACGCGACGTTCGCCCGGCGCAGCTCACGCAGGAACCCGACGTTGTTCGACCGGTTGCTGCGGGTGAATCCGTAGAGGATCACGTCCCGTTCGCCACCCTGGAACGAGTCCACGGTACCCACGTTGGTGTCGATCGTGTCCTGTTCCGGTATTTGCGCGCGGAGCAGCTGCTTGACGAGCTTCACCTGGGCGGCGTAGGGGACGATCAGCGCCCACTCTTCGTGGCGCCGGTGGTAGAACGCCGCGAGCTCGCTGAGCAGGCGCGCCTCCGCGTGGTTGACCGTGCCGCCCGCCAGCTGCGGATCCCAGTCGCGGGCCGGGGTTTCGGCGCGCTGCGCCTCCGAGAGACCCGACGTGTCCACGAAAGCCAGCGGACTGGCGAACAACGGGTCGTCGTGGTCGCGCTCCACCATCGTCTCGAGGGTGTTGCCGTAGAACGTCTCCGAGACGAAGTCCGCGATGACCTTCGGCATCCGGCGCTGCTGACGCAGCTGGACGAGGTGACTCTTCGGCAGGTGCTCGACAAGGACTTCCAGGGCGCTCTTCGTGACGAGGTCGCGGAACGCGGGATCACCACTGCGATCCGCCCAGGCTTCGACCTCGTCGTCGACGAACGGCGGCAGCTGACGATCGTCGCCCACCAGCACCGTCCGCTCGGCACGCACGAGCGGCACCAGCAGGTTGTTGACGCTGATCTGGCCGGCCTCGTCGACGATGGCGAGGTCGAACTCCACCTCGGCGATCTCCGACCGCGACGCCGCACCGATGCACGTCGCACCGATCACGTCGGCGTAGCGGATCAACTCCGGGTACAGCTGCTCGACCGCGCCGGAGGCCTCGTCGTGCCATTCCTCGAGCAGCTTCGCCCGGACGTTCAGCAACGCCAGCCGCGGACCGAGCCACCGGTGGAACCGGGCGAGCCCGGCCATGGCCGCTTCGGCGGCATCGTCGTCGCGGAGGGCCGGCAGGACGTCCGCGGGCCCGACGGCAGCCCTGACGGCGTGCGCGGCCACCATCGCTTCCGCCCTGCGCTCCTCCGTCCGGCCGCCGGCCTCGTGCACTGCCTGCCGGGCGGACTGCACCTGGGGCACGTCCCGGGTCGCCAGGTCGAGCGCGTGCTCGGCCGCGTGCACGTCGCCGCGAAGCCGGTCGGCGACCTGCCGGAGACCGGCGAGTTCGGTGCCGCCGGCAGCCAGCAGGCGCGCTCGCCGACGGGCCAGGGCTCGCGCGAGACCGGCGAAGAGGGGCCACGGCGGCCGGGAGCGCGCCTGCCGGTCACGCTGCGCGAGCCGGTTCACCTTGTCCTGCCGCTTGCCGGCCTTCTCCTGCTGACGGGTGAGTGAGGCAACCGCGGCAGCAAGGTGTTCCCGAGCCGGTCCGCCGAAGCGGTGTCGCACCTCGGCCAGGTGCGCGCCGGCCGCTCGGTGCGCGCCGAGCGCGATCTCGAGTTCCCCGATCCGGCGGCCCAGCTCCTGGGCCCAGCGTCCGGCGTTCGGCAGGCCGTCGTAGTTCGAACGGGCCGCCGCGGTGGTGGCCAGGACCTCGCCGCGCAGTTCGGTGGCCAGCCGTTCCAGCAGGAACGGCCGTCCGGTCGCATCGATCTTGCCTTCGTTGCCCACCCGGACGACCACCACGTCCACCGGCAGCTTGGCGAGGACGTTGTCCACGGCCCGGTTCGTGTGGGAGGCCACGAGCACGGGTCCTCGTTCGGGTGCCAGCGCGCACGCACGGGCGATCTGGCTGATGGTCCGCGTCTTGCCCGTGCCCGGCGGCCCGAGGACCACCAGCAGGTCGGGCACGCCGAGCGCGTTCCGGAACGCGGTGAGCTGGTCTTCGTCGAGCTCTTCGCCCGGCTGCGCCGGGACCGGCCGGTACGGCTGCACCCGGTGCTCGACGAGCACCGGCAGCAGGGACCGGTTGCGGGTCCGCCCGGTCCGCAGGAGAGCGACTGCCTCGCGTTGCTTGGCGAAGACGACGTCGCTGGAGGTCAGTTCCAGCTCTCCTTGCGGTGCCAGTCTTTCCCAGCTGATCGGCTGGTCGAAGCGGACCGTCACCTCGTTCCCGCGGGTCCGGGTCACCTGGCCGCGCTGTTCCGGTTCGCCGCGCAGCTGCACGAACATGTCGCGCTCCGGCACCCGCCCGCCGACGACCCGGAAGACGTAGACCGACGAACCGGTGTACCGCCGCTCCCCCACCGTTTCCACCGCCCGGTACGGGTAGGCCGGTGCCGACCGGGTCCGCTTCGCGGTCAGCTCCTGGTCGGTGTCGATCAGCTTGTCCAGCCGGTCGAGGAACCGCGTGTGCACGGGCACCTCCCGGACCGCCTGGTCCCGGACGTCCTGGCTCCGGTTCAGGGCAGCCCATTCCTTCGCGATCCGCGGCCAGTGCGCGGACGACCCGGCCGGGATCTCGCGGTGCTCGAAGACGGTGTGCCACCTCGTCCGCAGGAGCAGGCAACCCCGGGCCAGCCGATCGTGGTCCTTCAGCCGGATCGGGTCGATCGCCGCGATCGTGTAGGCGTCGCCGTATTTGGTGGCGAAGAGCCGCACCAGGTAGGTGTGGGTGTGCAGCAGCAGGCTCGGGTCGTCGCCTTGGCGCAGCGGCGGGCTCAGCGTGGCCGGTACCCCTTCCGATCGCGCCGCCAGATCGGCCGCGACCTGGCCGATTCCGGCGGGCAGGCCGGGGTGGTCCCGGCGCTGCCGCTGCAGCTTCGCGTCGAGCGACTTTCCCGGGACGAGCACGACCCATCGGGGAAGATCGACAACCTGGAGCAAACCGGCACACTCCTCATCGGCGGTGATCGCTGGTGTCCCCGAGCGCGGCCGCCAGCACCCGCATCGCGGGGCGCTTCGCGGGGTCGATGGCCAGGGCGGCGTCGATGGCGCCGGCGGCACGCTCGGGAAGGGCCGTGGCGAACTGACGGACGGGGACCGGGACGGCCGGATCCGGCGGGAACCCGGTGACGACGTGGTAGGCGACGGCAGCGAGCTGGCGGACGTCGGTCCACGGCCCGGCCCGGCCGTTGCTGCGCACCCGCTGTTCCGGGGCCTGGTAGGGCGTTGCCGCTTCGCCGGGCCGGTAGTCCGTCCCGGCGAGGCCGAGGTCCCGCAACACGACTTTCCCGTCGTCGAAGCGGATGAGGCCCGCCGGGGTGAGCAGGCGGTGGGTGGCGCGCCGGCTGTGCAGGACTGTCAAGGTGCGGCCGAGTCCGGCCAGGCCGGACAAGGTCCGGCGGGTGCGCCAGGCGTCGATCACCTCGCCGCGCTGCGGGACGAAGTCGGCTAGGGTGCCGGACGAGCCGGGCCACGCGGTCACGAGCGTCACCAAGCCGTTTTCCCGGACGAGCTGCCGAACCGCCGGGAAGCCGGAGTCCTTGCCCCGGAGGGCATCCAGCAGGTCGCGTTCGCGGGTCAAGGCGGCCGACGCCGCTTGCGCGGCCGGCGTGTCGCGCCGCACGTCGACCTGCCGCAGCCAGACGTTCTCGTGCGGTGGCCCCAGCCGCAACGCCCGCGCCCGGCGGATGATCGCCGGCCCGTCCTCGCGCGGGTCACCGTGGACGAGGTACCGCGTACCACCGATCTCGACCTCCGCCTCCGCGGTCAGGATCGCCACCGGCCCGCTCGCCGCGGGCCGGACGCCCACGACGAGCGGGTCGACCCCGCGTTCCGGCGCGACGAAGGGAACGAGCGGCGGCAGTTCGTAGAGCGGCGTACCGGCCAGCGCCGCGAGCAGTTCCCGGACGCCGGCAAGCGTCACTTCTTCGACCGCGTAGTGCGTCGTCGAATTCCCGCACAGGCACTCCGGGATTTCGCCGGCGTCGTGCCCGGGCAGCACGACCGGCAGTATCCGGCGCGTCTCCCCGGGCAGATCGCGGACGAGGTTGTCGCGCAGCATCGCGGCTTCGAGCACTTCCATTTTCCCGGCCGCGGAATGCCCGCGTCCGTCCACGATCC
This sequence comes from Amycolatopsis sp. lyj-109, assembly GCF_046548995.1. Taxonomy (NCBI): domain Bacteria; kingdom Bacillati; phylum Actinomycetota; class Actinomycetes; order Pseudonocardiales; family Pseudonocardiaceae; genus Amycolatopsis; species Amycolatopsis sp. lyj-109. The sequence goes on along the minus strand of NZ_JAJPWR010000009.1, from coordinate 42,669 downwards.
GCTTGTACTGCGGAGAAGCGATCGCCAGCACGAATTCGGCGCGCCGGAGCTGGTCGATCGCCCACGACGTCCAGTCCCGCCGCCGATCGGTGTACCAGACGTCCAGGTGCGCGTCGATGCCGGCTTCGGCACGCAGGAAGGTCGCGAACTCCCGGACCGCGCGGTCGTGTTCCGCCGAATCGTGCGCGTAGGACACGAAAATCCGCGGCGAGGGGCCGGCTGTCCCCGGTTCCGTCACCACCCGACTGCCCTTTCCCCCGCAAGATCACGGCGGCTAGTACCCTCTCATGATCGCAAACGGGGAAGAACCGAATGCGGTAACTGTCCAGTATTTGTCCTGTTTTCCGCTGAGGACTTTCGATGGCACAAGCGAACCGGTACGACAGCCACCAGCCCGGGGATCACCCCAAGGTCTTCATCTCGTACACCCACGACAGCGAAGCACACCGCGAGACCGTGCTGGCTTTCGCGGATTTCCTGGTGCGGCAGGGTATCGACGTGGTGCTCGACCGCTGGGCCACCGACCGGCGGCGGGACTGGCAGGCCTGGATGACCCGGAACATCACCGAGTCGGACTACGTCCTGGTCATCGCGTCCGAGGGTTACCGGCGGATGGGCGACGGGACCGGGCCCGGCCACCTGAACCTGGGCGGCCAGTCGGAAGCGGCGCTGCTGCGCGACCGGCTCCAGGGCGACCGCGCGATCTGGACGGCCAAGATCCTGCCGGTCCTCCTGCCCGGCCACGGCAAAGACGAGATCCCCGACTTCCTCCAGCCCAACGCGGCGGACTGGTACGAGGTACGGGCCAACACCCCGGAGGCTGCGGAGTCCCTGCTGCGCGTGCTCACCCGGCAGCCGCGCGACGTCCCGCCCGCACTCGGGCCCCGGCCGGTCCTGCCGCCGCGATCGGTGTCCGGGTCGTCCCCGGTCACGAGGCCCGGCGGGTTCTCGGTCGTTTGGCGGTCGGAAATACTGCCTCGCGGCTTCCAGCCGCAGGTCCCACTGGTCGAGCTACACCTGATCCCGGCCGGTCCCGTTGCACGCCAAGAGGTGCTTCAGCTCGAACGCGCCCGGGACGAACTGGCAGCCTTGGGCCGCACGAGCCGGCTGTTCTACCCGTCACGGTCAGTCTCGTTCAGCGCATCGGCCCAGGCCGCGTGGGCTGTTTCGGCGAATCGGCGGTCCGGCGAGGGCGGTGTCGCGGTGCTCTTCGGCGGCCAGCGGACGTGCTGGTTCACCTTGCCGAACGCGGCCGGCGGTTGGGTCCTCGACCGGGAAGAACTCGCCCCGGAACTCGCCGACCGCCTAGACTTGCTCCTGCTGATCGGCCTTCCCGGTCCGGACCGCTTCGCTCCGGCCATCGCGTTGGAGCCGGTGGGTCTCACCACGCTCGGCATCCCATCGGAGGCCGCGAGCACCGCAGCCATACCCGCCTTCTCTCGGCAGCGAATCCGCGTCGAAGCCAACGAAATGTACACGGTCGAAGAACTCCGCCGCGCACGTCAGGACGTCGCCGAGGAGCTGGCCGCCCGGCTCGCCGTCGCGCTCAAGCGCTGATCAGCCCGACCGCGGGTGATGTGCGTGGTCGCCGGACGGGAGGTCGCGGTCCACGTGGTCCGCGTGGTGCAACGCCTGGGCCAGCAGGCCTCGGACGTGGTTGTCCGCCGCCGAGTAGTAGACGAAGGTTCCTTCCCGGCGGCCCTTCACCAAGCCCGCCAGACGGAGCTTGGCCAGGTGCTGGCTGACCGACGTCGGGGCGGCGCCGGCCAGTTCGGCCAGGCAGGCCACCGAGGATTCGCCCTGCAGCAGGGCCCAGAGCACCTTGATGCGGGTCGGGTCGGCCAGCAGGCGGAACGACTCCGCCGCGAGGTGGACCTGCTCTTCGGTGGGCATGTCGAACTCCGGCAGCGACGCGTGCATGGGCGCTACCTTACTACTTGCGTATCTGCGTGCTTGCGCAGATAGACTGCCCCCATGACAGGACACGGACACGGGCACCGCCACCCGAAGTGGCGGCCGCACAGCCACGACAGCGCCGACCGCGTCGACCACGCCCTCGAAACGAGCCGGCGCGGTGTGCGGGCACTCGTGTGGTCGTTCGCCGCGCTGTCGGTGACCGCCGTCGCGCAGCTGGTGCTCGTGCTGGTCACCGGGTCCGTTGCGCTGCTGGGCGACACCGTCCACAACTTCGCCGACGCGCTGACCGCCGTTCCGCTCGGGGTGGCCTTCCTGCTCGGCCGCCGGGCCGCGACCCGCCGCTACACCTACGGCCTCGGGCGCGCCGAAGACCTGGCCGGCGTCGTGGTCGTGCTCGTCGTCGCGGCTTCGGCGGCGGTCGCCGGGTACGCATCGGTGGTGCGGCTGTTCCAGCCGCAGCCGGTCGCGCACCCGTGGGTGGTCGCCGCGGCCGGGGTGATCGGCTTTGCCGGCAACGAACTCGTTGCCCGCTACCGGATCAAGGTCGGCCGCGAGATCGGCTCGGCCGCCCTGGTCGCCGACGGGCTGCACGCCCGCACCGACGGCTTCACGTCGCTGGCCGTCGTCGCCGGCGCGGCGGGCGTGGCCTTCGGCTTCCCCGCCGCGGATCCGATCGTCGGGCTCGTCATCACCGTCGCGATCCTGTTCGTCCTGCGCCACGCCGCCAAGGCGGTCTTCCGGCGGTTGCTGGACGCCGTCGATCCGGCGTCGGTCGAGCTGGCCGAGCGGACGGCCCGGGACGTCGGCGGGGTGCTCGGCACCCGGGACCTCCGGATGCGCTGGATCGGGCACCACCTGCGGGCCGAACTGGCCGTGACGGTGGCGGCGGACCTGACCGTCGAGGCCGCGCACGCGCTGGCCCACGAGGTGGAACACCGCCTGCTGCACACGATCCCGCGGCTGACCGCGGTGGTGATCCACACCGAACCGGCCACCGGCGCGGACCGGGCGCACGAGACCGTCGCCCACCTGCCAGGACAATCCTGAACGCCGGCCTGCCGATCTGCCGCAGCTGGTCGTGAGTGGTAATTCGGGTTAGAACCCGAATTACCACTCACGACCACCAGCCACGGCAAACGGTGACCTTGTTCCCCAAGCTCACCAGGTGACCGGCAGCTCGTGCACGCCGTACACCGATCCGTTGTGCTTGAACGGGATCTTCCCCAGCTCGACGGCCGGCGCCAGGGTCGGGATCCGCCGGTACAGCGTGCTGTAGACGACCTGCAGCTCCAGCCGGGCCAGCGGCTGCCCGAGGCATTGGTGCACCCCGAAGCCGAAGGCCACGTGGCGGTGCGCGTCGCGGGTCAGGTCCAGCCGGTCGCCGTCCGGGAAGACCTCCGGATCGCGGTTGGCGATGTCGCTCGCCATGATCAGGCCCTCGCCCGCGCGGATCGTCTCCCCGGCGATCTCGATGTCCTCCAGCGCGACGCGACGGCGTCCGTTGTGCGTGATGTTCAGGTACCGCAGCAGTTCTTCGACCGCCGACGCGACCAGCGCCGGGTCGTCGCTCTCGCGCAGCAGCGCCAGCTGGTCCGGGTGCTCCAGCAGGGCCAGGGTGCCGAGCGCGATCATGTTCGCCGTCGTCTCGTGGCCGCCGACGAGCAGCAGCAGGCCCATTTGCGCCGCTTCGACCCGGGTGAGCTCGCCCGCCGCGACCCGGGCGGCGAGCCCGGACAGCAGGTCGTCGGCCGGATTCTCGAGCTTCGTCCCCACCAGCCGGTCGAGGTAGCCGATCAGCGCCTGGTGCCCGCCCGCCCGCTCCTCGGGTTTCGCGTCGCGGCGGACGATGACCTGGCTGTTCTCCTGGAAGAAGTCGTGGTCGGCGTACGGGACGCCGAGCAGCTCGCAGATCACCAGTGACGGCACCGGCAGCGCGAACGCCTCGACGAGGTCCACCGGCTTCGGGCCGACCAGCAGCTCGTCGATCAGGTCGTCGACGATCCGCTGTACGGCCGGGCGCATCGCGGCTACCCGGCGGATCGTGAACGGCGCCGTCACCATCTTGCGCAGCCGCGCGTGCTCCGGGTTGTCCATCAGGATGAAGCCGAACCCGGTGCCGCCCTTCGGCAGCGGCGCGGGGCTCGGGTACCCGGGCCGGGTGATGTCGGCGCTGACCCGGGGATCGACCAGCAGTGCCCGCTGGTCGCCGTAGCGGGTCACCAGCCACGGCGTGCTGCCGTCCCACAGCCGGACACGGGCGAGCGGGGTCTCTTCCTGCAGCGCGCGGGCCGCGGGCGGCGGGTCGAACGGGCAGCCCGCGGCCCGGGGCATCGGGAACTCGGGAATCTCGGTGGTCGTCATCGTTCCTCCGCGGTGGCCGTCGGTTCGTCGGAAGTCAACCGAAGACTGCTACGCTAAGTCAAGCGACTGATTTAATTACCTGTTCGGAGGACCGCTCGTGCCCGATCCATCCAGAGCCGCCAGGGAGGCCTCGCCGCGCGCGAACCTCGTCGTCGCGGTCCTCGCCCTCGCCGGCATCACCGTATCGCTGATGCAGACGCTGGTCATCCCGCTGATCCCGGCCCTGCCGGGGCTCCTGCACGCCTCCGCGGCCGACGCCACCTGGGCCATCACCGCCACCCTGCTCGCGGGCGCGGTCGCGACGCCGACCATGGGCCGGCTCGGCGACATGTACGGGAAACGCCGGATGTTGCTCGTCAGCCTCGGCGCACTGGTCGTGGGCTCGACGATCGGCGCGCTGTCCGACACCCTCGTGCCGATGGTCGCCGGGCGGACGCTGCAGGGCCTCGCCGCCGGCGTCATCCCGCTCGGGATCAGCATCATGCGTGACGAGCTGCCGGCCGAGCGGCTCGGTTCCGCGACGGCGCTGATGAGCGCGTCACTCGGCGTCGGCGGCGCGCTGGGCCTGCCCGCGGCGGCGCTGCTGGCCGAAAACGCCGACTGGCACGCGCTCTTCTGGACCGCGGCCGGGCTCGGCGTGGTCGTCACGGCGCTGGTCGTCGCGCTGGTGCCGGAGTCCCCGGTCCGCACGGGCGGCCGGTTCGACGTGCCCGGGGCGGCCGGGCTGTCGATCGCGCTGGTGTGCCTGCTGCTGGCCATCTCGAAGGGCGCCGACTGGGGCTGGGGCAGCGCGGCGACGCTGAGCCTGTTCGCGACCGCCGTCGTCGTCCTGCTGCTGTGGGGCCGCTGGGAGCTGCGGACGGCGCGGCCGCTGGTGGACCTGCGCACGACCGCGCGGCGTCAGGTGCTGCTGACCAACATCGCCTCCGCGGTGTTCGGCTTCGCGATGTTCGCGATGTCCCTGGTCCTGCCGCAGCTGCTGCAGCTGCCGGCGGCGACCGGGTACGGCCTCGGGAAGTCGATGCTGGCGGTCGGCCTGGTGATGGCGCCGTCCGGGCTGGTGATGATGGCGCTGGCCCCGGTGTCCGCGCGGATCTCGGCCACCCGCGGCCCGAAGACGACGTTGATGCTCGGCGCGGTGGTCGTCGCCGCGGGGTACGCCCTCGGCGTCGTCCTGATGAGCGCGACCTGGCACCTGGTGCTGATCTCGAGCGTCATCGGTGCCGGAATCGGGCTCGCCTACGGTGCGATGCCGGCGCTGGTCATGAGCGCGGTACCGGTATCGGAAACGGCGGCCGCCAACAGCCTCAACACGCTGATGCGCTCGATCGGCACGTCGGTCTCCAGCGCCACGGCCGGCCTGATCCTCGCCCGGCTGACGATCTCGTTCGGACCGGCGACGTTGCCGTCGCAGAACGGCTTCCGGCTGGTGCTGGGCATGGGAGCCACGGCGGCGCTGATCGCCTTGGCCGTCGCGGCGTTCCTGCCCCGCTGGTCCCCGGCCCCGACCCGGCCGGAACCCGCGGTGGCGGCCGGGCGCTGATCACAGGTGGCCGGCCGCATGTGATCAGAGGCGCGACTCGCGTGATTGAGCGGGCATCTCGCGTGATTGGCGGGGCATCTCGGCGGGGCGGGCGGGTCAGGGGCGGGCAGTCAGGCCGTCGAGGTGGAGCACTCCGCCCGTGTGGTTCTCCGCGACGAACTCGGGGCCCTTCGTGACCAGCCGGGCGATCGCCGTCGCGTGGCCGTGGCCGAGGCCGTGCTCGGCCTTCAGCCACGCGACGATCTCGCCCGTCTTTGTCAGGTTCTTGCCCGCGGCCAGCTCCAGGAAGCCGCGCGGGGTGATGCCCGTCTGCTTCTCCGCGTTGTCGAGGTAGGCCTGGAAAGACATGGGGTGCTCCTCAGCAGTGGCCGGACGAAGTCGGGGTCGCCCTCGTGTGCCACCACCGTCTCACCGACAACTTTTTTTTCAAGGCCGGACCGCGACCACCGCCAAGGTCGTGTACGGCAGCACGAAGCTCCCGCCGAGCCCGTCGATCGCCGCGCCGACGTCGGAGAGCACCTCCGCGAGCGCGTCCGGCGGCAGCCGCGTCAGCCCGCCGGTCGTGGGCAGGAAGTCGAGCCACTCGTCGCGCGTGTACGTCCGCTCCCACTCGAACCGCCGGCGGTCCGGGTGGCCGAGGCCGTCCGCCGCGGCGATCGCGTCGGCGAATCCGGTGAACATCACGTCGTAGATCTCCTCGGCCGGCCGGGACTCCCCCGCGAACGGCGAGCCGGGAACCACCCGGCGGCACACCTCCGCGAACGCCGCCGTCACCTCGGCGGGCGGCTGGAACACGTGCGCGAACACGGCGAGCAGCCCGCCGGGCCGCAGGACCCGCGCCGCCTTGGCCGGGCCCGCGACCGGGTCCACCCAGTGCCAGGCCTGCCCGGCGACGACGGCGTCGAACGCCCGCCCACCCGGCTCCCACTCCTCGAACGTCGCCACCTCGACGTCGATCCCGCCGCGACGCGCGAAGGCGGCCATCCGCGCGTCGGGATCGATGCCGAGCACCCGGCAGCCCGCCGCGCGGAACTGCCGCGCCTCGATCCCCGTCCCGCAGCCGACGTCGAGGACGTCGATGCCGGGACTTTCGGCGACCACCTGGTCCACCAGTTCGCGCGGATACTCCGGCCGCGCCCGGTCGTAGCGTTCGGCGTCGCTCCCGAAGGATTCCGCCATCGCACGGGCTTCATGAGGTTGAGTGGGCATGCGCCCACCTTAATGGGCACTTGCCCACTAGGACAACCACCCGGCATACCGGAGAATGACCACCATGCCGACCGGGGTGCACCTGCGCGACGTGCGCAAGCAGCTGTTCGACGCGGCCGAGCGGGTCCTCCTCCGCGCCGGCCCGGACGCGCTGACCAGCCGCGCGGTGACCACGGAGGCCGATGTCGCCAAGGGCGTCCTGCACCGCCACTTCACCGACTTCGACGACTTCCTCGCCGAACTGGTCCGCGACCGCATCACCCGCTTGGCGGACCAGGCCGCACTCCTGCACGCGGCGGCGGGAACCCGGACCGTCGCGGAAAACCTCGTCGACGCCCTGACGGAACTGTTCGACCCGGTCACCGTGGCCCTGACGAGCCTGATCTTCTTCCGCGACGACCTGCGCACCCGGCTGCGGCACCGCGGGAACGGGGTACCGCTTCTGGTGGAAGCGCGGGAGATGCTGGCGGCCTACCTGTCCGCCGAATGCGAACAGGGCCGCATCGCCCCCGACGCGGAGGTGGATTCCCTGTCACTGTCCCTGATCGGCGCGGCCCACCTGCTCTTCGCGGGCCGCCGCCGGGGAACTCTCCTCGACACCGGGGAACTGGCGAAAACGGTCCACACGGTCATCGCCGACGTGGTCCAGCGCCGCCTGCTGTGATCGACCCGCCGGCGGTGATCGCCCGGTCCGATGTGGATCAAAGCCGCACGCCCCGACGAAACCCAGCCACCCACGGGGGTCCGGGGGCGCGCCCCCGGCGGGGGCGTGGGGGCTCGGCCCCCACAGGACACAACGAGAAGAGCCTCGCTTGCGCATTCCGCAAGCAAGGCTCTTCCGCGAATCTCGTGGGCGATACTGGGATCGAACCAGTGACCTCTTCGGTGTGAACGAAGCGCTCTCCCCCTGAGCTAATCGCCCGTCGTACGAATTTCACGAAATCCGGGGGTGGACTCGTGGTGCGCGATACTGGGATTGAACCAGTGACCTCTTCCGTGTCAGGGAAGCGCTCTCCCGCTGAGCTAATCGCGCGCTGCGGAACTTCGTACTGGCGGAAAGCATATCGGACGCCCGGAGCGGCCGTGCAGGGGGTCCGGCGTACCGAATTCCGCCTGCAGAAGCGGCCCGAACGGGGCACACTGCGAAGGACGTCCCGTGTTAGCCGCGGCGTCCCGGCCGACCAGGAGAGTTCCACCCCGATGACCGAAACCGTGTCCACCCCGCCCGCCGACGTGAACCGCGCCCCGGCGCGCTCGGGACTCCTCATCGGGATTCTCGTGCTTTCCGCGTTCGTGATGATCCTCAACGAGACGATCCTGAGCGTCGCGCTGCGCGACCTGACCGTCGACCTGCGGGTGCCGACGACGACCGTGCAGTGGCTGACCAGCGGGTTCCTGCTGACGATGGCCGTGGTCATCCCCACGACCGGGTTCATGCTGGAGCGGTTCTCGCCGCGGCAGGTGTTCCTGTTCTCGCTGTCGGCGTTCAGCCTGGGCACGCTGCTGAGCGCGCTCGCGCCCGGGTTCGGGCTGCTGATGGCCGGGCGCGTGGTGCAGGCGTGCGGCACGGCGGTGATGCTGCCGCTGCTGATGACGACGGTGATGCGGCTGGTGCCGCCGGCTCGGCGCGGCGCGACGATGGGCACGATCACGATCGTCATCGCGGTGGCGCCGGCGATCGGGCCGACCATCGGCGGTGCGGTGCTGTCGTCGCTGGGCTGGCGCTGGATGTTCTGGATCGTGCTGCCGCTGGCGATCGCCGCGCTGGTGGTCGGCGGGCTGCTGCTGCGCATCGACGGCGAACGCCGTCAGGTGCCGCTGGATCTGCCGTCGGTGCTGCTGTCCGCGATCGGGTTCGGCGGCGTGCTGTACGGCCTGTCGTCGGGCGGCGAGCAGGCCGGGGCCGAGCCGCTGGTGCCGGGGTGGGTGCCGATCGTCGCCGGGGTCGTCGCGCTGGCGCTGTTCACCTGGCGCCAGCTGCGGCTGCAGCGCCAGGACCGGGCGCTGCTCGACCTGCGGCCGTTCACCCACCGCAGCTTCGTCGTCGCGCTGGTGCTGACGGCACTGCTGTTCGTCTGCCTGATCGGCGCCGCGGCGATCCTGCTGCCGCTCTACCTGCAGACGGTGCTGCACACGAGCACGTTCGTCAGCGGGCTGGCGGTGCTGCCCGGCGGGCTGGTGCTGGGCCTGCTGGGCCGCCCGGTCGGCGCGCTGTTCGACAAGGTCGGCGGGCGCCCGCTCGTCATCCCCGGCGCGGCGGCGACGGCCGCTTCGCTGTGGCTGTTCGCGGCGCTGGGGCCGGATTCGCCGCTGGTCGCGGTGATCGGGATCCACGTGCTGATGATGGCCGGGCTGGGCCTGATGATGACGCCGCTGTTCACCGAGTCGCTCGGCGTGCTGCCCGAAAACCTGTATTCGCACGGCAGTGCGATCCTCTCGACGCTGCAGCAGGTGGCCGGTGCGCTGGGAACGGCGATGTTCATCAGCGTGGCGACGCTGGGCAGCCACGACACCACGGCGGCGAGCCCGGACGCCTCCGGCCTGCGGGCGGCGTTCATCCTGGCCGGGATCATCGGCCTGATCGCCTTCGCGGGCAGCTGGCTGATCCGCCGCGGCCCGGCCCCGCAGCCCGCTGCACACCACTGAGTCCCGCTCCACCCAGCGCCAGCCGTTCCCAAGTTCGTGAAGGCCACCTTGAGGAACTTGAAGTTCCTCAAGGTGGCCTTCACGAACTGTCGGCTGGGGCTCGGTGTCCAAAAAGGACGGGCGGGCTGATCCCTCCGTGCGGGCGAACCGCAAGATCGCCCGGTCAGGAAGGCGGGGTCACCGGGGCGAGCAGGAGGCCCGTGACCGCGTCGATCAGGCCGGTGCCCGCGTCGTTCCAGCTCGCGCGGGGGGTGGGCGTGCCCTCGGCCAGCGCCCGCTCGCGCTCGGCCGTCATGTGGATCATCAGCTGGCGGGCCATGTCGCTGCGCTCGGCGCGGACCTCGGGCGGAAGGCCGTCCAGGCAGCGGTTCAGCCCCTCGACCGCGCGGGCCAGGGCGGGCGAGGACAGCGACTCCTCCGCGACGATCGCCCGCAGCGCCGGATCGGTCATCACCTGGGCGCTGAACCGCGCGAACCACGTCGGCGACCCCAGCTCGTGCAGGTAGCTCGTCGACGGGCGGACCAGGCAGGCCACCCAGTCGCGCAGGTCGCCGTCGCCGTCGATGGCGTCGACGAGTTCCTCGCGCAACCGCTCGATCCGGCTGACGTGCTTGCGGGCGATCGCGCGGACCAGGTCCACTTTGGTGCCGAAGTGGTAGTTGACCGCCGCGTTGTTGCCCTGCCCGGCCGCCTCGCTGATGTGCCGGTTGGACACCGCGTGCACCCCGTGCTCGGCGAACAACCGCTCCGCCGTCACGAGGATGCTCTCCCGCGTGGCACTCGCGCGATCCGCCTTGACGTTCATCCACCCACCCGGTCACCCCAACGGTCTGCCGGCCCCCACCTTACGGACGCCGTCACCGGAGCTGTCCCAGCCACGCCCGGGCCGCGGCCAGGTAGCGGCGGCTGACCTCGCTCGACGGCGCCCAGGCCTCGAACCCGTGCGGCCCGCCGGGCACGACGTGCAGCGTCGTGCCGACGCCCGCCGACCGCAGCCGCCGGGCGTATCCGGCGGCCTCGTCGTGGAACAGGTCGATGTCCCCGACGCCGATCCAGGTGTCCGGCAGCCCGGCGACGTCGTCCCGGCGCGCGGGCACCGCGTAGAGCGGCACGACCGGCGCGCCCGGTTCGGTCCCGAGGTAGGAGCGCCAGCCGAAGCGGTTGAGGCGGTTGTCCCAGACGCGGTGCCCGGCATCGTCGAGGCCGCGCCGGGCGGCGGTGCGGTCGTCGAGCATCGGGCAGAACAGCCACTGCGCCCGCGGCCGCTCGCCCTCGTCGTGCAGGCGCTGCACGAGTGCCGCGGCGAGCCCGCCGCCGGCGCTCTGCCCGCCGACGACCACCCGCTCCGCGGCGACGTGGCTCCGCAGCCACGTCCAGGCGGCGTGGCAGTCGTCGAGCGCCGCCGGGTAGGGGTTTTCCGGCGCCAGGCGGTATTCGGCCGACACGACGGTGATCCCGAGCTCGGCCGCCGTCGCGGCGCAGAACCGGTCGTCCTGGACCGCGCCGCCGATGACCAGGCCGCCGCCGTGGATCCACAGCAGCGTGAGATCGGACCGGGGTGTCCGCGGCCGGTACACGCGCAGGCCGGGGCGCAGCTCCATGGAGACGTCCGGCAGCGACGGCGACCGCATCCGCGCGGTCGCCGTCCGCACGAGACGCCGCACCCAGGCCCGCTCCAGGGGCAGGCGCGGCATCCGCCGGACCCGGCCGCGCAGCTCGGGCGCCACAGCGGGCAGCGACCCGGTCATGACCGGGTCCCCCGGCACCTGCTGTGCTTTCCCGCTCCGGCGGGCGATTCCGTCGTGCTCATGGCCGCAGCGTACCTCAATTTAAGTCAATCGATTGAGTTAAATCACCCGTCCGGGACGGTGGCGAGATCCCGGCGCCCCCTGGCCGTCGAGCCACTGGCCGCCCGGACGGCCCGCTCCTACCGTCGAACCTCGTGATCGAGATCCTCGCGCCGATCCTCATCGGCCTCGGCTACGTCCTGCTCGCCTCCCTGATCCCGGAGCGGCACCGGCAGCGGTTCAACGCCGTACTGGTGGGCGGCGCCGGCGCGGCCTACCTCTCCGGCGGCGCGCTCGGGCCGTGGGAGCTGGTGTTCTGCGCGGTGCTGACCTACGTCGCGTTCCGCGGGCTCGACTCGTGGACGTTCATCGGCATCGGCTGGCTGCTGCACACCGGCTGGGACGTGGTCCACCACCTCAAGGGCCAGCCGATCCTGCCGTTCGCCCACGATTCGTCGTTCGGCTGCGCGATCTGCGACCCGGTCATCGCGATCTGGTCCTTCACCGGCGGCCGGTCGGTGTGGGCGTGGCGGCGGGTTGGCGCGCCGCCACCGGGGGTACCCGGGTGACATGAGCGCCGACGTCGAACGCGCCGCCCACGCCTACTGTCCCCGGTGCCACCCGGATCCCCGGCCCGGGGACGTGCTCCAGGCCCTGTGCGGCGCCCGCCACCCGTACTTCGGCCGCCGGGACCGGCCGGTCAACACCTGTCCCGCCTGCGTGACGCTCGCTTCGGCGAACGTCTACGCGTGCGGGCACCCCGGCGCCTGATCGCCGGAAGGCCGCCCCGGCAAGTTCCCGGGGCGGCCTGGTCCGCAAGCTGGAGTCAGCCCGCCAGCGAGGACAGCGGCACCGCGAAGACCGAACGGCCGCAGGTCTGGTTCTTCGCCGTGCAGTCGGCCGTCGACCACTCGGACTGGGACCACACCAGGCCGGTCGACCAGTCGTAGGTCAGCGCCTCGGGGTGGACCGCCCAGCAGGCCGTCGTCCCGGTGCCGCAGGTCGCCGAGTTGCTCTTCGCCGTCGTCTGGGTCCAGAGCTGGCCGTTGATCGTCGCCGAACTGTGGGCCACGTACCACTTGCCGTTGTTGGACAGCACGCCCTGCATGTTGCCCACCGAGCTGCGGACCGCCTCGGTCGCGGCCACCGTGCCCGACGACGCCGACAGCAGGTAGTCCGTGCCCATCGGGTAGCGGTAGAGACGGCCGTGGAGGCTCTGGTCGGAGAAGTACTCCGTGGTCACGACGCTGGCCGGGGTGGTGCTGCGGTCCAGCGACATCGACGAGAAGCACGGCACGCCGGTGTCGGACGACATGTCGCAGGTGCCGCCCGCGTAGGTGTAGTAGCCGACCTGCATCATCGCGTACTTGTAGGTGTAGGCGGCGTACCCGCCCGAGGTCTTGCCGATCGCGTTCGAGGTCGTGTCGGTCATCTGCAGGATGTGCTTGGTGCTGAAGACGCGGATGGCGGTCGAGGTGCTGCCTTCGGCCGTCACGTAGATCTTGTCGCCGTACCAGGCCATCCCGCCCATGTGGGCCTGCGCCGCGGAGAAGCTGGTGCCGGTGCTGTTCGGCACGCCCAGGTACATCATCCGGTACGACGGCTTGGCCGGGTCGTTGTAGTTGATCGCCTGGATCCGCGCGTCGTTGTAGCGGCCGAGCGCGTCGGTGCCGTGCCAGCCGGACAGGATGACCTTGTCGTCGCCCCACTTGCCGTCGTTGTCGGCGTCGCCGGAGGTCGTGATGCCCTGCGGGCTCCACGTCGTCGTCCCGGCGCGGTCGGCGTCCCAGCACATCGCCTTGGTGGCCACCGGCGCCATGGGCAGCGCGGCCTTCTCCGCGGCGGTACAGCCGGTCATGTCGTAGCTGGTGTCGTTGACGACGGTGTTGAGGCTGACGTTCGGCAGCGCGCCGTCCAGCGTGGTCAGCGCGGCGGCCGGCGTGGCGTGCCACACCAGGTTCTGCTTGGTCGTCGTCGTCAGCGGGTCACTGTAGGCGGCGCTCGCCGTCCCGGGCAGCGCGAGGGCGCCGGCCGCCACGGCCAGCGCGAGCAGGAGCACTTTCGGAGTTCGCATGGGGAGAAGTACGCCAGTGGGCAATCCAAAATTCGTACACCGGCGTTGTACGTCCCTTGTATCCACAGCCGTCCACTGTGGACTCTGCCCCGCGCCGCCGCTCCCCCGGTTGCCGCTCGAGCGCCTCGGCCAGGACCTGCCCGCAGCGGTGTCGCCGGACGTCCGAGCTGGGTTTCGAGCTCCGGGCCGGCCGCGGCGAACATCGGTGATACCTGGACAAAGTTAGCAATGGAATCAGGTCGCCGGTCGCGAAGCCCGTGACGTCCGCGCGACCACCTCGCCGACGACCTCGTGCCCCGGCGTCACCCCGGCGAACAGCCGGTCATCGACCCTCTGACGGGATTGAGCTGTTCGTGCATTTTTCTTGCGTTGGCGTAACAACTTTCGGACGCCACGCGCCATACCGGGCGGCGTCCGCGCCAGTCCGGTCCCCGCCGCAGGAGGAGTTCGTGATGGGTCCACGTCGTTCCCTGGTTCCGCGAAGATCAAGACGCGCACTGGCCGCGGGGGTGGTCGTGCCCCTCGCGGTGGCCCTCGCCGTCGCGGCACCCGCCGCCGCAGCCGTGCCCGCCGGCTTCACCGACACGGTCGCCATCGGCGGCCTCAGTTCGCCGACCGCCGCCGCGTTCGCCCCCGACGGACGGGTGTTCGTCGCGGAGAAGAGCGGCCTGGTCAAGGTGTTCGACAACCTGGCCGACCCGACGGCGACCGTGTTCGCCGACCTGCGCACCCCGACCCAGGACTTCTGGGACCGCGGCCTGCTCGGGCTCGCGGTCGACCCGGCTTTCCCCGCCCGGCCCTACGTCTACGTCTCCTACACCCTCGACGCCCTCCCGGGCGGCACCGCGCCGAAGTGGGGCGACACCTGCCCGACGCCGCCGGGCGCGACCGACCAAGGCTGCGTCGTGACCGGCCGCGTCTCCCAGCTCACGATGGGCCCGGCCGGGACGGCAGTCAGCGAGAAACCCCTGGTCACCGGCTGGTGCCAGCAGTACCCCAGCCATTCGGTCGGCGCGCTGGCCTTCGGCCCGGACGGCGCCCTGTACGCGGGTGGCGGCGACGGCGCCAGCTTCAACTTCGCCGACTACGGCCAGGTCGGCAACCCCTGCGCCGACCCGCCCTCGCCCGCCGGCACGAACCTCAGCCCGCCGACGGCCGAAGGCGGTGCGCTGCGGTCGCAGTCCCCGCGCCGCGCCGCCGGGCAGCCCGTGCTGCTCAACGGCGCGCTGCTGCGCATCGACCCCGACACCGGCGACGGCCTGCCCGGCAACCCGTTCGCGGGCAGTTCCGACGCCAACGCCCGCCGCGTCATCGCCTACGGCTCGCGCAACCAGTTCCGGTTCGGCTTCCGGCCGGGGACCGGCGAGCTCTGGGCCGGTGACGTCGGCTGGAACACCTGGGAAGAGATCAACCGCGTCGCGAACGCCGGCGACGCCGTCGCGGAGAACTTCGGCTGGCCCTGCTTCGAAGGCACCGGCCGGCAGGCCGGCTACGACGGCGCGAACCTCGACCGCTGCGAATCGCTGTACTCGGCCGGCGGCCAGACCGCGCCGTTCTACGCCTACAACCACAACGCCAAGGTGGTGGCGACCGACCCGTGTCCCACCGGCGGCTCCTCGATCAGCGGGATCGCCTTCGAGTCGGGCAGCAACTACCCGGCCGAGTACGCCGGCGCGCTGTTCTTCGCCGACTCCTCCCGCGGCTGCATCTGGGCCATGCAAACCGTCTCCGGCCAGCCCAGTCCCACCAAGCTGGTGCCCTTCGTGACCGGCGTCAGCACGCCGGTGCAGGTGCTCACCGGTCCCGGCGGTGACCTCTTCTACGTCGCGCTGGGCGCCGGGGAACTGCGCCGGGTGAGCTACGCGGGCGGCACCAACCGGCCGCCGGTCGCCGCGGCCACCGCGACGCCGTCCAGCGGGCCGGCGCCGCTGACCGTCCAGTTCGACGGCACCGGCTCCACCGACCCGGACGCCGGTGACACGCTGTCGTACGCGTGGGACCTCGACGCGGACGGCGCCTACGACGACTCCGCGGACCCGCGGCCCACCCGGACCTACACCACCGCGGCGGCAGTCGACGCCGGGCTGCGGGTGACCGACTCCCACGGCGCGTCGGCGGCCACGACCGTCCGGGTGACCGTCGGGACCCCGGCCGGGCTCGACCCGGTGCCGGTCATCGACACCCCGAGCCCCACGCTGACCTGGTCGGTCGGGCAGCCGGTGCCGTTCTCCGGCCGCGCCGTCGACGCCCAGGACGGCGAGCTGCCGCCCTCGGCGCTGTCCTGGCGGCTGGCCATCCGGCACTGCGCGGTTAACGGCACCTGCCACACGCACAACGTCCAGGACTTCCCCGGCGTCGCCGCGGGGTCGTTCGTCGCGCCGGACCACGAGTACCCGTCGTACCTGCAGCTGACGCTCACCGCGACGGACTCGACCGGCCGCACCGGGTCCAAGACGATCGACCTCCAGCCGAAGACGGTGACGCTGAACTTCACCTCGAGCCCCAGCCAGGCGATGCTCACCGTCGGCGGGACACAGCAGCGGACGCCGTTCTCGCGGACGGTGATCGCCGGGTCGGCCAACTCGATCAGCGCGAACAGCCCGCAGAACCTGCCCCCGCTGAACATGAAGTACGCCTTCACCAGCTGGGCGCACGGCGGGGCGCGGACGCAGAACGTGGTCGCGCCGGCGACGGGGGCGACCTACCAGGCGAACTACCGGCTCTGCTGGCTGCTGCAGCCCTGCTGAGCGGGATGACCCGGCGCCGCGCGGCGCCGGGTCATTCGCCGGGGTTCTTCGTCTTCTCGGCCTTCTTCGACGCCTTCGAGGATTCCTTCGCGGCCTTGGAGGACTCCTTGGCCGCTTTCTTGGACTCCTTCGCGGCCGGGTCGTTCCCGAGGCCGTTGCCGTTGTTGCCGTTCCCGGTGCCGGTCACCGCCGGATCCCCGGATTCCGCGGCCCCCGCCGACTCGCCCGTCGGCTGCACGCCCGTCGGCTGCACGCCCGTCGGTTCCACACCCGAGGCGCCGGGCGTCCCCGCGGCGTCCGACGTCGGCACGACGCCGCCCGGCGGGATCCCGGCGCGGGAGCCGGCCTGCGGCCCGGTCCCCGCGGGCTGGGTCGTCGTGCCCTCGCTGCCGGACAACGGCGGCGGAGCGTCACTGGACGTGCTCGCGCCGATCGTCACCGTCGTGACCAGTGCCGCACCCGCGACGGCCACCTTCGCCGCCGTCGCCCACGACAGGGCGGACGCACCCGTGCCGGTGGCCGTGGCGGCCGCGCCGGAGCCGGCGAGCGAGCCGGTGGTGGACAACCACTGCGAGACGATCGGGATGCCCAGGATGAGCGGGGCCACCGTGGCGGGCAGTTCCGAGTTGAGCTGCCGGAGGCCGGCGGCCAGCTCCCGGCAGTCCGGGCAGCGGTCGAGGTGGGCGGCGATCCGGTGCGCCTTGTGGTCGGAGATGCCGTCGCGCACGAACTTCGCCAGCTGGCCGGAGACGCTCTTGCAGGCGCGCCGCCGCGCCTCGGGCACGTGCTGGTCCAGGTAGGCCTGACGCAGGCCCTCGCGGGCGCGGTAGGCCAGCGCCGCTACTCCGTTCGGCGTCATGCCGAGGTCTTCGGCGATCTCCGCGGGCGACTGGTCGTCGATCTCGGTCCGCCACAGCACCGTCCGCCACCGCTCGGGCAGGCTCGCGAACGCGTCCACGGCGACCGTGGCGTGCAACCGGCTGCCGACCGGCTCGTCACTCCCCGCACCCGGCGTCACATCCGGGACCTCGGCCACCAGCGAGACGGCCGAGTCGCGGCGGCGCCAGCTGATCATCGTGTTCCGGATGGTCGTCAGCAGGTACGGCCGGAAATCCTCGTCCGGCCCCTCGCCGGCACGCAGAATCCGTAGTACGCGGGTGAATCCCTCGGCGATCAGGTCGTCCCGCTCCGCACCGTCGGCCGCGATCGCGGCCGCCACCCGGCGGGCGGCGGCGAGGTGCCGGTCGTAGAGCTCGCCGTAGGCGGCGATGTCGCCACCGCGGACCGCCGCGATCAAGGCCGCGTCGCTCGGGACGTCCGTCGTCCCGGCCACCGCCGGCGCCACTTCGGTCACCACTCCCCCTTGCCGTGCGCATGCACGTGCAGAACGTCCCGAGATAGTCGCGCAACGAGTGACACCTGCGCAAGGTTGCGGCGCCGAAAGCACTTTCCCGGATTCGTTTCCGGCCGAGTACCGGGGCCGTTGACTTGTCACATCCCTGAGCGATCCCGGGTGGGTTCCCGCCGCTTCGCGGACCGGGCGTTGCCCCCGGCCTTTACCGGCGAGTAAAGACAACGGCGGTGACCGGGCCGGTCACCGCCTCAGTGTCCGATGTGGACGGTGCGCGAGCCGGGAGCCGCTCCGCGGGCCGTCGACCACCAGAAGGGTTTACCCATGCGCAGAGCCCTGCTCGTGCTGCTGACCGTGCTCCTGCCATCCGTCCTGCTCACCGGAACCGGCACCGCCCAGGCCGCACCTTCCGCCGCCCCCACGGTATCGGCGGTGCCGGCGAACGCCGGGCGGGGCTGGCCGGTGAGCGGCGCCCGAGGTGTCCTCGACCTCGCCGCCCGCGGGTACGTCGAGGAGGAATACCTGTTTTCCGGGCAGGCCGACACGTTCGACCAGGTGGGACTGTGGACCGACGACGGCCGCTGGGCCACGCGCGTGGCCTCCACCGGCACCCCGTACACCACTCGGATGGTCGTGGTGCGGCCGCGCGACGCCGCCCGGTTCACCGGCACGGTCGTGGTCGAATGGCTCAACGTCAGCTTCGGCGTCGACATCCCGGTGGACTTCTCCCAGTCCTATGAGCACTTCATCCGCGAAGGCTACGCCTACGTCGGCGTGACGACCCAGAAAGCCGGTGCCGACAAGCTCAAGAGCCTCGACCCCGCCCGGTACGGCGCGGTCGACCTCAGCGGTGACGCGCTCTCCTACGACGTCTTTTCGCAGGCCGCGCAGGCGCTCCGGGCGAACCCGCAGCTGCTGGGCGGGCGGACGCCGTCGGTCGTGCTGGGCACCGGGCACTCGCAGTCCGCGCTGCGGCTGACCACCTTCGCGAACGCGATCCAGCCGGTGCGCCGCAGCTACGACGGCTTCCTGATCCACGGCCGGGCCGCGCTCGCCGCACCGATCGGCGACGGCGTCATCGGTCCGCTGTCGGCGAAGATCCGCACCGATCTCGGTGTCCCGGTGTTCGTCCTGCAGTCGGAGACCGACGTCATCGCGTCGGCCTCGGTCCGGCAGGACACCGCGCAGGTGCGGACCTGGGAGGTCGCCGGCACCGCGCACGCCGACCAGTACGGCCTGAACCTGTACAACGCGGCCAACGCCCGGGACGGGTCGATCAACGGCGGCGCCCCGACGACGTGCGACAAACCGGTCAACAGCATGACGTTCCGCTACGCGGAGAACGCGGCGTTCCGCTACCTGGACCGGTGGGCGCGCGGCGGCGCGGCCCCGCCCACGGCGACGCCGATCTCGATGCTGCTCAACCTCATCATCCTGCGCGACGGCGACCAGAACGCCCTCGGCGGCGTCCGGCTGCCCGACCTCGACGTCCCGGTGGCGTCCTACTCCCCCAACAACAGCGGCGGCAACGTGGCGGGCGCCTGCCTGCTGCTGGGCACGACCACACCGCTGACGGCGGACCGGATCCGGCAGCTCTACCCGGACCACGCCACCTACGTCGCGAAGTTCACCGCGGCGGCGGACCGGGCCCTGCGGTCGGGCTACCTGCTGCAACCCGACCGCGACGAGGCCGTGGCCCGGGCACAGGCGGCACCGGTGCCCTGACCGTCCACAAAGGATTTTCCACGGTGTGCCCGTCCGGTCCGGGGCGGGCACACCGGCGAAACCGCCGAAACACCCCCTCGCCACCGCCGTTCTCGCTACCCTGACCCCGCCGATTCCGAACGATTGAGTTTCCGAACAGACGAGGAGGTAGCGATGCGGTTCAAGGCTTTGCGCGTCGCGGTCGCGGCGGTGGTAGCGCTGTCGCTGGCCGGGCCCGCCCAAGCCAGCCCGCGGTCCGATCAACCGGTTTCGCTGGGGGGCAAAAAGGTTCTGCTGGTCAACGACGATTCGGTCCAGGCGGCGAAGGCCGACGGGTCGGACGGGCGGGGCATCTACGTGCTCCGGCAGGCGTTGTGCCGGGCCGGAGCCGACGTGGCGATCGTCGGCCCGTGGGCCGTCCAGGGCGGGAAGGGCCGGTCCACGGCGGTGTCCTTCACGTCGTCGGTCGCACCGCCGACGGCGGTACCGGCCGAGTTCGCCGGCGACTGCGCGGGCGCGCCGGGGCACGGGCTGGTGCTGGGTGCGTGCCAGGGCGGCACCCCGTGCGGCCCCGGCAGCGCGTCGCTGACCCCGGCGGACACGACCGAACTGGCGCTGAGCGCCATCCTGCCGCAGCGGCTCGGCTGGACCACGGGACCGGACCTGGTCCTTTCCGGGGTCAACGCGGGCCAGAACACCGGCATCCCGATCAGCATGTCCGGCACGGTCGGCGCGGCGTCGGTGGCGATCGAGCAGGGCGTGCCCGCGGTGGCGGTCAGCGCGGGTTCGAGCGCGACACCCCCGTCGACGGAGACCTACGCGGCCGCGGCCGACGTCGTCATCCGGCTGCTCGCGTCGCCCCGGACCTGGAAGTTCGTGCAGGACATGGCGCTGGTCAACGTCAACCAGCCGGACGTCGTGCCGGGCTCCGGCCCGTCGCCGGTGCGCTGGACGAAGGTCACCCGGGTGGCGTCGGGCTGGGTGAAGTACGTGCCGGCGGCCGACGGGACCTACCAGCTGTCCTACGACTCGGTGCCCGCACCGGCGTACGAGGCCGACAGTGACGCGAAGGCCCTGCTCGACGGGTACGTGAGCGTGTCGGCGGTCGCCGTCGACCGCGGCTACCTCGGCCGCCTGCGCGGCTGAGCCGGCCCCGGAGGGCGGGTCGCCGCTCGCGGCTCGCCCTCCGCGGCCTGGTGAAACCTGTTCCACCGCATCGCCAAGCTGACAAACCCGGCCTGATCTCCGCATCTTGTCCAAAACAGTAACGTGTTCTAGTCTGGCGCCGTGGACGAGACCGGGATGGACGAGCAGACGATGCGGTATCCGAACCACCTCGGCCACCTGGTCGTCTCCGCCCTGAAACGCCACCGGGACAAGCCGGTCATGGTGCTGGGCGAGACCACGATGACCGGGGGCCGGACCGCCGAGCAGGTCAGCCAGTACGCCCAAGCCTTCGAGGCGCTCGGGGCAGGCACGGGCGCGCCGGTCGCGCTGCTGTCGCTGAACCGGCCGGAAGTACTGCTCATCATCGCCGCCGGCCAGCTGCAGGGCTCGCGGCGCACGGCACTGCACCCGCTCGGGTCGCTCGACGACCACGCCTACATCCTCGCCGACGCCGGCATCACCACGCTGATCATCGACCCGGTGCCCGCCTTCGTCGACCGCGCGCTCGGCCTCCTGGCCAAGGTCCCGGGCCTGACGCAGGTGCTCACCATCGGCCCGGTGCCGGAGCCGCTGGCCCACGTCGGCAAGGACCTGACCGCGGCCGCCGCGACCTTCGAGCCCCGGCCGCTGGAGCCCGCCGTACTGCCGCCGGACCAGGTCGTCTCGATCACCTACACCGGCGGGACCACCGGCAAGCCCAAGGGCGTGATGGGCACCGCGCAGGCGATGACCACGATGACGCAGATCCAGCTGGCCGAGTGGGAGTGGCCCGAGGCGCCGAAGTTCCTGATCTGCACCCCGCTGTCGCACGCCGGTGCGGCCTTCTTCGCCCCGACGCTGCTCAAGGGCGGCTCGCTGATCGTGGTGCCGAAGTTCGACCCCGCCGAAACCCTGCGGATCATCGAAGAGCAGCAGATCACCGCGACCATGCTGGTGCCCACGATGCTCTACGCGCTGATGGACCACCCCGACTCGCGCACCCGAGACCTGTCTTCGCTGCAGACGGTGTACTACGGGGCGGCGTCGATCAACCCGGTGCGCCTGCGCGAGGCGATCGACCGGTTCGGCCCGATCTTCGCCCAGTTCTTCGGCCAATCCGAGGCCCCGATGGCGATCAGCTACCTCGCCAAGGGCGACCACGACGACGCCCGGCTGGCCTCCTGCGGCCGTCCGTCGGCCTTCCTGCGCACGGCGCTGCTCGGCGCGGACGGCACCCCGGTGGCACCGGGCGAGCCGGGCGAGATCTGCGTGGCCGGCCCGCTGCTCGCCGGCGGCTACTGGAACCTGCCAGAAATCACCGCGGAGACGTTCCGCGACGGCTGGCTGCACACCGGCGACGTCGCCCGCGAAGACGAGGACGGCTTCTGGTTCATCGTCGACCGGGTCAAGGACATGATCGTCACCGGCGGGTTCAACGTGTTCCCCCGCGAGGTGGAGGACGTGGTGGCCGAGCACCCGGCGGTCGCCCAGGTCGGCGTGATCGGCACCCCGGACGACAAGTGGGGCGAGGCGGTGACGGCGGTCGTGGTCCTGCGCAAGGACGCGGGCGGCGACCTCGAGCGGCTCACGTCCGAGATCCAGGCGGCGGTGCGGGAGCGCAAGGGCCCGGTGCACGTGCCCAAGCAGGTGATCGTCGCCGAGTCCCTGCCGATGACGGGGCTGGGCAAGCCGGACAAGAAGGCGCTGCGCGCCCAGTACGAGCCACGGCGAGCCGGCGTGTAGGCCGTTATACGGCCCCCCGGGCTCCTCCGTTCGAGGGAAGCGACCTCCGTTGTCACGAACCGGCGAGCAGTCTCGTCCCCGGGATGTGCAGCCGTCCCGGAGTCACCGGGCGGCGCCGAACGGAGGGAACGGACCCATGAAGGTCGTCGTCATCGGCGGAACCGGCCTGATCGGCAGGAACCTGGTCACCTGGCTGGCCGGGCACGGTCACGAAGCGGTGCCCGCGGCACCGAGCACCGGCGTGGACACGATCACCGGCGAAGGACTGAAGGAGGCGCTCCAGGGCGCCGACGTCGTGGTGGACGTCTCGAACTCGCCGTCGTTCGCCGACGACGACGTCCTCGCCTTCTTCCGGACCTCGACCGGCAACCTCGTCGACGCGGCGAAGGAAGCGGGCGTCGGGCACTACGTCGCCCTGTCGGTGGTGGGCACGGACCGGCAGCCGGACGTCGGGTACTTCCGGGCCAAGGTCGCGCAGGAGCAGCTGATCACCGGGTCCGGGCTGCCGTTCTCGATCGTGCGCGCCACCCAGTTCTTCGAGTTCGCCGGCGGGATCGCGGACGGCTCGACCACCGACGGCGTCGTGCGGCTGCCCGGCGCCGGTGTGCAGCCGATGGCCGCCGCCGAGGTGTCCGCCGCCGTCGGGGCGGTCGCCGCCGGGGAGCCGGTCGGGGGCGTCACCGAGATCGCCGGCCCGGAGGTCTTCGGGCTCGACGAGTGGGTGCGCACCGTGCTGACCGCGCGCTCCGACCCGCGGCAGGTGGTCACCGACCCGCAGGCGCCGTACTTCGGCGCGGTGCCGGGGCCGGAGGACCTCCTGCCGGGGCCGGGCGCGCGGCTCGCGGAGACCACGCTCGCCGGATGGCTCGCCCGGGCGTGACCCGCTACGCGCCGTCGTGGTCCGGGTCGGCGTTGAGCACGATGCAGCCCACATAACCGTCGCGGGCCCGGGTCACCTTCAGCAGCATGCTCGGCTGGTAGATCGAGTCGTTGTCGTTGAAGGTGTCCCGGCCGGTGCGCTGTGCGTAGGGCTGGGTGGCGAAGACCTGCGCGTTCAGCGTCTCGTCGAACATCAGCTGCGTGGTGAGCGTCTTTTCGTTGCCGACGTGCACCATCACGTGGACGTGCACGGTCCGGCCGCGGTACCAGCCCGGCCAGATCGTCGTGAACTCGACGGTCCCGCGCTGGTTCGTGACCTGGGCGCCGCGCAGGTACCGCTTGTCGTCGGTGGGGACGAGGTCGGTGTCCCCACCGCCGCCGGGCGGCGGCGAGCCGGTGGGCGGGGTCCCGGTCGGGGGCGTGCCGGTGGGCGGGGTCCCGCCGCCACCGCCGGACGCCGCTTCCGCGCCCGAGTACAGGCCGCCCGCGTCGCAGTGCCAGATCTCGACGACCGCGTGCGGGATCGGCTTGCACGTCTCGCTGTCCTGCACCTGCAGGGCGAGCCGCAGCTTCGTACCCTGCTTGTCCTCGCGGATGTCACTGCGGATCTTGTCGGCGTCGAAGTAGTACGGCCCCTGCGTGGTCGACGCGGTGAGCGTGCACGTCCGCGCGCCGGTGAACAAGGCCGTGAGGTCCGCGTCGGTGACCGCCTCCAGCGCGACCGTCTCCCCGGTGGACGTCGTGACCGCGCTCTTGCCCGCGCACGCCGTGACGAGCGCACCCAGGCCGACCGAGCTCACGCCGGCGAGCAGCCGGCGCCGGCTCACCCGCTGTCCCTCGTGATCGTTTCCCATTCCGGTCCCTTCGTGGTGGGTAATGGCCGGTTGACTTCCGCCTGACCCGGCCTTGGGCCAGCGTGGCGAGGGCAGCTGTGGCAGGCCTGTGGTGAAGCTGTGCGTCGTCGATCGGTCACCGAAGGCGAACGGGTACGCTGAGCGAAGATAGTCAATAAATTGAGTAGGCGAGGTGGGCATGAGCAGCTTCCGCAAGGCCGTCGAGGCACGCGATCCCGAGGCCATGGCCGCGACACTGGCGGAGAACGTCGTGTTCCGCAGCCCGGTCGCGTTCAAGCCGTACCCCGGCAAGGCGATCACCGCCGCGATCCTGCGCGGCGTGCTGCGCGTGTTCGAGGATTTCCGGTACGTGCGCGAGCTGACCGGCGGCGAGGGCCGGGACCACGCGCTCGTCTTCGAGGCCCGGATCGGGGATGTGCGGGTCGAGGGCTGCGACTTCCTGCACCTCGACGAAACCGGCCTGATCGACGAGTTCACGGTGATGGTCCGGCCCCTGTCGGCGGCGCAGGCCCTCTCCGAGGCGATGGCGGCGCAGTTCGAGCAGATCCAGCGCGAAGCAATCAACTAGTTGAGTATGGCACTGCGGCACGCGCTGATGGCGGCGCTGCTCGAAGGCGAAGCGTCGGGCTACGACCTGGCGAAGGGGTTCGACGCCTCGGTGGCGAACTTCTGGGCGGCCACCCCGCAGCAGCTCTACCGGGAACTCGACCGGATGGCGGCCGACGGCCTGGTCCAGGCCCGGGTGGTCCACCAGGAGCGGCGCCCGGACAAGCGGCTGTTCTCGCTGACCGAAGCCGGCCACCGGGCGCTGCACGGGTTCACCGCGCGCCCGCCCCGCCCCGGCGTGATCCGCGACGAGCTCCTGGTGCAGGTGCAGGCCGTCGACGCGGGCGACGAGGCGGCGGTCCGGCGGGCACTGACCGAGCGGATGGCCCGGGCGGAAGCCAAGATCGCGGGTTACGAACGGCTTCGCGCGCGCCTGCTCGACGGCCGCTTCGAAGACGACTACCTCGCCGAAGCCGAGCGGATCGGCCCGTACCTGACGCTGATGCGAGGCCTGTCGTTCGAGCGGGAGAACCTGCGGTGGTGCGAGCAGTCGCTGAAGGTGCTCGACCGGCGCGCGGCGCGGTAGCCGGTCGGATGTGTCCGATGTGGACATGACAGCGGACTCACCGACCGGCCGGACCCGCCCGATCTCCACGCCGCCCAGATCGAGTCCGATGTGGACCGACGTCTCGCGTCCTTGCGCAATCCCGACCTGATCCACGACTTCCTCCTCTTCGGACGGCAACTGCCGGTCTCCTCCACTATCGCCTCCGGAGCAGGGGCCGCGCGTCGTAACTTCGGATGACCCGGGATGGTACGAAAGCAGTATTTGTACGCCTCTTGTACGGGCACGACCGACGATATCGGCACCAGCCCGGCGAGAGCGCGGGCGCCGACCACCGAGGTTCTCCATGTCACTGCACCATCGCATCGCCCAAGCGGCTCTCGCCGCCGGCGTGCTGGCGGGCCTGGTCGCCGCGCCCGCGGCCGCCGCCGCGGCCGCGCCGTCGACCCTGCCCGCCGACCAGTACACCCTGACCGCCAACTACAACCAGTTCGACGCGGTGAACAGCGCCCTGGTGTCGAAACTGGGCACCGCGGCCGTCCACACCGTGATGGAGAACGCGAACCACGACCGCACCGCGCTGCCGTCGTCGTTCTCCGTCGCCGGGCTCTCGACGGGTTTCCGGTTCGACAGCGGCGACAACTCCGACTGCGCCAGCTACCCGCAGGGCATCACCACCAGCCGCGACGCCGTGGGAACGGCCAACGGCGGCAACTACGACGGGCACCAGCTCATCGCGGTCAGTTGGTACACCAAGGACGGCTGCGACGGCGACCAGTCCCGCAGCCGGATCACCCTGGTCGACTGGGACGCCGACTACCCGAACGCCTACCGCAAGATCCTGCTGGTCGAGCCGACCGGGACCGCGGACGCCCCGGACTTCAAGGACATCCCGATCCATGCCGGCGGCATGTCCTGGTACGGCGACTACCTCTACGTCGCCGACACCGGGAAGGGCATGCGCGTGTTCGACATGCGCAAGATCCTCAAGACGAACACCGGCGGCACCGCCGACCAGGTCGGCCACGAGAGCGGCAGCACGTACTACGCCCACAACTACGCCTACGTCCTGCCGCAGGTCGGCACGATCGCCTCGAAGACGACGTCGGGGACGAACCTCGCGTGGTCGTCGATCTCGCTCGACCGGGTCAGCAAGTCGATCGTGATGACCGAGTACACCTGCTCGTCCGGCTGCACCGACTACCCGAACCGGGCGCCGCGGGCGATCCGCTACCCGTTCGCCTCCACCGGAACATTCGCCGCGACGACGACGGCGAGCCAGGCGCTGCAGCTGCCCTGGTACAAGCTCAACGGCGTGGCTTCGCACAACGGCCGCTGGTGGTTCCAGTCGTCCGGCCAGAAGCAGCTCTACTACTGGAAGCCCGCGGCCGCCGCGCAGACCTTCGCCTGGGTCGGCAGTGGCGAGAGCATCTCGTACTGGGAGGACGACACCGCCGCCGACCTGCTGTGGTCGCTGCAGGAAGGCGCGGGGAACCGCAACGTCTTCGCGGTCACCCAGGCCACCTACGGCGGTGGCTGAGCAGCCGATCGCGAACGGCCCGTCCGGACGGTTCCGGGCGGGCTTTTTGCGACCCCGGCACGGATCGGGTGAGATCCGGATCACGTCGGCGTGGCTCGACGCGCTCCCGGGGCCGCTGCCTGCCATCCTGTGCCGTCAAGAGGTAGCAGACGAGAGGACAACCCCGTGGGCATCATCGCCTGGATCGTGCTGGGTCTCATCGCCGGGGTGATCGCGAAAGCCCTCATGCCGGGCAAGGACCCGGGCGGCTGCATCATCACGATCCTGCTGGGCATCGCGGGCGCGTTCGTCGGCGGCTGGGTGGGCAAGACGCTGTTCCACACGCAGCTCGGCACGTTCTTCGACCTGCGCACCTGGGGTCTGGCGATCCTGGGCGCCCTGATCATCCTGGCCGGCTACCGGCTCATCTTCCACCGCCGCGACTGACGCACCGGTGGGGCACCGGCGTGGTGCCCCACCGGTCCCGGTTCAGTTCAGGGTGACGCCGTACGCGCTCAGCGCCTCACCGACCGGCTGGAAGTACGAGCTCCCGCCGCCCTTGCCGGAAGTGATGCCCAGGCCGACGCTGCCGGCGAACAGGCAGCCGCCGGAGTCGCCGGGGTTGACCAGCGCGTTGGTCTGGATCAGCTGGTACACCGAGCCTTCGGCGTAGTTCACCGTCACGTTGGTCCGCTGCACCGACCCCGAGGTGAGGTGGGTGGTGCTGCCGCTCTTGCTGATCCGCTGCCCGACGGTCGCGGTGCCGGCGGAGCTGATCCGCTGGGTGGAGCCGTTCCACAGGGTGACCGCGCCGGGCGCGCTGCCGGTGGTGTTGCGGATGAGCCCGTAGTCGTTGGTCGGGAAGCTGGCGCCCTGTGACGGGCCGACGTTCCACTGCGACACCGCGCGGGTGCAGTGGCCGGCGTCGATGAGGTAGTTCTGGCCGCCGCGGTTGGTGTTGAAGCCCGCCGAGCAGCGGGTGCCGCCGCCGGTGATGGCTTCGCCGTTGTAGATCGCGGTGTGCATCTCGCCGGTGACCCGCTCCACGCGGACCCGGTCACCGAGCGCCCCGGCCGCCTTCAGCAGGGCTTCGGTGCCCTTGGCCGCGTCGGCCACGGTCAGCACCACCTGGTTGGTCTTCGGGTCGAGCCCGATCGAAGTGTGCGTCACCGCGGGCAGCGCCTGCAGGGCGTCCTGCGCGCTCGCCAGCGCGACACGGGAGTGCTTGACCAGCCGGGCCTGCGCGCCGGCTTGCGCGACCTGGTCGGCGGCGGCCCGGTCCAGCACGTTGACGACGGGCTTGGCGGCGGCGTCGAGGTAACCGTCGGCCGCGCGGGACCCGAGGGCAGCGGTGACGCGCTGCAGGGTGTCGACGCCGGCTGCCTGCGTCCGCAGCAGGGCGACGGCGGCGGACTCGCTGATCCCGGCTTCCGCGGCGAGGGAAGCGACCGCATCGCGCTGCACGACGGCGGAGTAGCCGTCGATGCTGGCAGCGGTGGCGGAGACGGGGGTGACGAAGCCGATGGCCGCGGCGGCGGCCACGAGGGTGGTGGCGGAGCGGGCGAGGAGGTGGTGTCCCGGGGACGTTCTGCGCATGCCGGTAACTCACTTTCGCGATCGCGGGCGAAGCCGGCGCGAAGGGGTGGCCGCGCCGGACGAGCCGGCCCACGGGGCCGGCACCGGTGATCCGGTGGGTCGAGAGTGATCCCGCGGCCGGGTGAGCGGTACCGACTTTCGTCGGACAGGACAAAAGATAGGTACCGGGCAATTCGCCCAGCGGTGGTGCGCGCAGAGCAACCGGAGAGTGGGGGCCGGATCGGCCGCGACGACCTCGCCGGGCCCCGCGATCCGCGGGCCGCCCCTCCCGGCTGCGAGGCGACGATCGGCCGGCGCCACCGGACTTCCGGAGCCTCCGTTCGCCGGAAACTGTTTTCCGGCAACACAACCAGGCAGCCGAAGGATATCTTTTGCCGAGCCCGCCATCGAAGCCCGGCCTCGGCGTCACGCCCCGGACCGACACCAGCCCGCGGGGGCGCCCCCCGGGTCCAGCGTATCGGCGCGCAC
The DNA here is from genome assembly GCF_046548995.1 of Amycolatopsis sp. lyj-109. Taxonomy (NCBI): domain Bacteria; kingdom Bacillati; phylum Actinomycetota; class Actinomycetes; order Pseudonocardiales; family Pseudonocardiaceae; genus Amycolatopsis; species Amycolatopsis sp. lyj-109. The sequence goes on along the minus strand of NZ_JAJPWR010000009.1, from coordinate 14,014 downwards.
CGACAAAAACGGCAGGTCGCCGTCGGCCGCTCCGGCGTACGAGTGGTTCCGGCGCCGTCGGCCCGGCCGCGGCGTACCGTTCGGGACACGGACACGGCGTGCTCTCCTCCCCCTCGGAGCGCGCCGTGTCCGCCAGCGGAGATGTTGAGCCGCAGCGGTTTTTGAGCTGACGTGAACGAGAATCCGCTGTTCGCCCGAAGGTGTTCGCCGCTTCGCGTGTCTATGCTGGACTACGGCGAGATTTTCGGTTCAGGAAGACGCGCGACATGAACGACCAGCGGCAGGTGCTCGTCCGGGCGGAGTCCCGGCACGTCGTCGTGTCCGACACCGACGGCGATGCTGAGACACTCGCCTATCCGGGCGTCACGCTCACGCGCGTCAAGGCCGGCATCCCGGACGAAGGTCTCTGGCTCCCGATGGGTGACCGCCCCAGTGAGGTCGACGACGAAGCCTTGATCGACGCCCTGCGCGCGGCGTTCCTCTGGCGGATCGGGCTCCCGTAGCAGCTTTTTCGGCGGGCCGGCGAGTAACGGCCGGTTTCCCGGGTACGCCCTCTGCACAAGGAGGGTTCGCACGGTGCAAGTGGACTGGGGCGCGGCACCCGAGCCGGAGTGGCAGGTGCTGGATATCGCCGGAACGGACCCCGCCGGCCTGACTTCCGCGCGCCGGTGGGCCGAGGCCCGGCTGGCTTCGCTCACCGACGCCGATCGGGTCGATGCCGTCATCGTGGTCGGGGAACTGCTGGAGAACGCCTACGTCCACGCCACCGGCCCCCACCAGCTGCGGCTCCGCGTGGCGCACGACCCGTGCGTGGTGACCGTGGCGGTCGCCGACACCGGTACCGGCGAACCGCGGTTGCGGGTGCCGGGCCGCGCCGGGGGTCGGGGGCTGCTGCTCGTCGACGAGCTCGCCTCCGCCTGGGGCGTCGGTCACCACGACGACGGCAAGGTCGTGTGGGCCCGCCTCGCGTGCGGGAGCTAGGACCGCGGCCAGGACGAGCGCCCCTAGCGGCGGCCGTTCCAGTGGATGACGTCCGGGAACTCCAGGAACTTCCGCAGGTGCTGCTGCTCGGTGCGGCCCTGCACGGGGAGCCGGAAGATCGAGCCGTCCGGCCAGGTCAGCGTGCTCTTGCGGAAGCTGAGCTCCGGCGCCTGCGGCTTGCGGGCTTCCCAGACGATCCGCGGCGGCGGTGCGTCGGCCGGGTCGGTGGTGGTCGCCCCGGTGTCCACCACCGCCAGGCACGACGGCGAGCACGCCAGCCACGCACCCTTCACGGACCGGAGCCGGTCGGCCAGGTCGAGCGCCATCGCGTTCTCCGGGCCCGAAACGCCGATCACCCGCCGGAAGGGCAGTCCCGGCCGTTCGCCGTGGGCCAGGGCGAAGACGGCGAACACCGCGGCGCCGATCCCGCGCAGGACGTTCCAGAAGAACCGCCGGACGAGCCGCTTCCCCACGACGGTGCCGTCCTGGCGGCGGCCGGGGACGGCGTAGCCCACGTCGGTGTCGCCGAAGTGCAGCACGATGACCGGCTCGCGCCACCGGTCCCGCATCAGCGCCTCGACCCGCTCCCGGAACCCGGGCCGAACCCGGGTGTCCTGCGCCCAGTTCTCGATGCGCTCGCTCAAATGTCCAAGTCCTTGCGCGTCTCCTGCGGGCTCCGGTCCCCGCCGATCTCGCTCTTGTCGAACCACGGCTCGTCCCCCTCGGGCGTGACGGCTTCCTTGCCTTCGACGAACGCACCCTTGCCCGCCCCGGTGGCGGCCTTCACGCCCGCGCCGGCGAGGAACGGCTTGACGCCGGCCGAGGTACCGAACATCGTCGTGAGCGCCCGGTTGCTCGGCTGCCAGCCCTGGGCGACCGCGCCGAAGCCGAACTTCGTCTCGCCGGGCATCACGCCGATGCGCAGCTTGCGGGTGAACACCTCGAGCTTTCCGGAGTACTTGACCAGGAACTCCATGAACGAGTCGAGCAGCTTGCCGAACTTGCCGAGGTAGCGCGTCACCTTCTGCAGCACGCTGGCCGCCTTGGCGATGGACGCGGTCATCGCGGCCGCGACCGAACCGCCGAAGCTGATCACCGACGCGGCCAGCGCGGGCAGCCACAGGGTGATCAGCCAGGACACCAGCTCGGTGATGATCCCCTTGATCACCTCTTCGATGACCACCATGACCATCGACCACATCTGCAGCACCTCGGCGACCGAACCGGCGGCCGAGCCGATGCCGCGGATGCCGGAGGAGAAGTCGCCGAGCGCTTCCTTCGCCGCGTTCCCGGCCTCGTCGACCCACTCGGCCAGCGCGGTGTCGCCGGTGCGCTCGAAGTCGTCGGCGAATGCGACGAAGCCCTGCGCGATGGTGACGAAGTTTTCCGAGGCGTGGCCGATGGCCGGGCCGTCGCCGGTGACCTGGTGCAGCGCGTCCTGCAGCGGCTGGACCAGTTCGAGCAGCATGTTGAGGCCGTGGCTGACCAGCCAGCCGATCGGGTCCATCGCGAAGGTGACCATGTCGGCGGCGGCCGCACCGACGAACGCCGCGCCGTCGCCGACCAGCGCCGCGCCCGCGGACGCCAGCTCGCCCGGGTTGTCGGCTTCCGCAGCCTGCTGGGCGTGCTCGCCGATCTTCTTGCCGGCCTTGTAGGCGGTACCGGCCACCGGCACGAACCCGGCCGCGCGGTCGAGGTTGGCGCCCATGCTCTCGTCGTAGGCCTCGACGTTCAGCGCGTCGGCGATGCTCTTCTTCGGCTCGGTCATCCGCCCTGCCCGATCGCGTCGATTTCCGCCTCGTACCGGCCGAAGGCCACCTTGCCGGCGTCTTCGGTGCCCTGGTACATCTCCGCGGCCTTGGTGAGTTTCGTGGTGAACCCGTCCACGCCGTCCTTCAGGTCGGTGAGCAGCGAGCGCAGCTCGGCGAGGCGGTCGGTGTAGCCCTGTTTGGCGAAGAGGCCGACGAGACCCCACGCTTCGTTCGTCACGTCGGCGGCGTCGATCTTGGCGCCGAACTTGTCCGCTTCCTGCTCGTAGAACGGCAACTGCTTGGCGTAGGCGGAGATTGCGCCGATGTTCGTCTGAATTCCGTCTGGCATCGCGGGTTTCCCTAGGATCGGCGGAGGATGGGGCCCTGGTCGAAGTCGTCGTCGTCCCCGGTGGCGGGCCGGCGGACCGGCCGCGACGGCTGCCGCGGCTCCTGCTCCGACGCGGGTGCGGCCGCCGCGGTTCCGAACGCCTCCGCCTGGGCTTCGCGCACCTGCGCCGAGACGTCGACGCCGAACGCGTCGCCGAAGGTTTCGTCCACGATGCCGGCCTGCTGCTGCGCGGCCCCGGCCGCCGCCCGGCGGATGGTGTCCATGATCGCCGCGGCCAGCTGACCGGCCTCGACCCGGGTGGCCCCGGCGGTGAGCCGCAGGTCGGTGATGGCGCCGCCGGCACCCGCGGTGACGGTCACGGTGCCGTCGGGCGAGGTGACGGTGGTCTGGAGCCGGGCGATCCGCTCCTGCAGTTCGCCCGCGCCGGCGAAGCGGGCCTCGGCCTGCCGCACCTTGCTCTGGAAGTTCTGGAACTGGGCGATCAGCTCGTCCATCTGGGCGGACATCGTGTCTCCCTTTGCGCGGTTCGGGGCCCTGTGTCCGCATCATGACAGATCCGTTCCGGCGCCGATCGCGTTTCGCGCCGATCGCGCGATCAGAAGTCGACGAGCTCCACGGTCACGGTGCAGGTGTCCCCCACGTCGAGGCCTTCGACCACCCGGACGGCCCGCTTGAGGGGCAGGACGTAGGCCTCGCGCGAACCGTCCGGGAAGATCGAGGTCTTCCAGCTCGTGGCCCCGACCGTCACCCGGACGCGCACCGAACCGAAGCCCCGCCGCGGCTCGGCGGCGAGCTCGCGGATGTCCTCCGACGCGTCGGCGGGCAGGCTGACGAAGACCCAGCTGTCGGTGCGCCGGGCATCCCACTCCCACAGCTGCGCCTCGAAGACGATGATCACGCCCGCAGTGTCACACGGAGCACCGACAGTTTCCGGCCCGGCACCACCTGCCCGGGCGGGGCGGCAGGCCGCACGGCTAGGCTCTTCGTCGGCGAAACCGACCACCTTCGCCGGCGCCGAACGGCGGGCAAGTGCACCACGACGCGGGAGAACAACCCATGCTGGACCGAGCGGTCATCGACGCCCTCTTCCCTGCCGACCTGCCCGAGCCCGGGCACTGGGAACAGCAGTACCCCGCCCGGCAGCTGCCCGAGGGCGCGCTGGTCACGCGCTTCGGCCCGTCCCCGACCGGGTTCGTGCACATCGGCGGCATCTACACGGCCACCATCGACCAGGACGTCGCCCGGCGCTCCGGCGGCCGCTACCTCGTCCGCGTCGAGGACACCGACCAGTCCCGTGAGGTCGAAGGCGCCCTCGAGCAGTTCGAGCGCGGCTTCTCCTACTTCCACCTCGCCGCCGACGAGGACATCGACCGCGGCGGCGACTACGGCCCCTACCAGCAGTCGGCCCGCGAGCGGATCTACCTCACCTACGTCCGCGACCTCCTCCGCCAGGGCAAGGCCTACCTCGACTTCGCCACCAAGGAGGAGCTGGCCGCCATCACCCAGCGGCAGCAGGCCACGAAGCTGCCCACCGGGTACTACGGCAGCTGGGCCATCTGGCGCGACGCCGACCCCGCCGACGTCCAGGCCAAGCTCGACGCCGGGGCCCCGTACGTCGTGCGGTTCCGCACCCCGGAGGACGCCACCGCCGCCGGCGCCCGCGCCCGCTTCACCGACGCCATCCGCGGGCCGCTGGAGGCCGAGGCCAACCGCAACGACGTCGTCATCCTCAAGAGCTCCGACCAGAGCCCCCGGCTGCCGACCTACCACTTCGCGCACGCCGTCGACGACCACCTCATGCGGGTGAACCTGGTGATCCGCGGCGACGAGTGGATCTCGTCGGTCCCGGTGCACCAGCAGCTGTTCGCCGCACTCGGCTTCGAGCCGATCACCTACGCGCACATCGCCCCGCTGATGAAGCAGGAGGGCGGCAGCAAGCGCAAGCTGTCCAAGCGCAAGGACCCGGAAGCGTCCGTCGACTTCTACATCGAGGCCGGCTACCCCGCCGAAGCCGTCCTGTACTACCTGCGCGGCCTCGCCAACGGCCGGCTCGCCGAACTGCCGCTCGAGCAGGCGCTGACCGAGCCGATCAACCTCGACGAGTGCGGCGTCGCCGGCCCGCTGGTGGACCTGGTCAAGCTCGACGACATCGCCGCCGACCACATCGCCACCCTTCCGGGTGCCGCGATCCTCGAGGCCGTCCGCACCTGGGCCGAGCGGTTCGACCCCGAACTGCGCCGGGTCCTCGACGAGGAGCCGGACCTGGCCCTGCGCGCGCTGGCGGTGGAGCGCGACGGCGCGGAGAACCCCCGCAAGGACCTGAAGAAGTGGAGCGAGTTCCGGGCCGTCTACGGCTTCTTCTTCCCGCAGCTCCACACGGCCGTCACCGGTCCCGACGACGAGCGCATCGCCGCCCTCGGCGTCGACCCCGCGGTCGTCCGGGCGGTGGCGCGCGACTTCGCCGCCGACTACCGCCAGCTCGACGACGGCCAGGAGTGGTTCGAGCAGATCCGGGCGGTCGCGGCCAAGCACGGCTTCGCCCGCAACGCCAAGGAGTTCAAAAAGAACCCCGAGGGCTTCCCCGGCTCCATCCGCGAGGCTTCGCAGATCATCCGCATCGCTCTCTCCGGGTCGACGCGCAGCCCCGACCTGCACGCGATCACGCAGGCGCTGGGCCAGGACGAGGTCCTCGGCCGGATCGCCGCGCTCACCAAGTAGGCCGCCGCGGGGCTCCGGCGCGTCAGGTGCCGGAGCCCGCTTCGTCCTCGAAGGGACGGAACGCCAAGCGCACCACGCTCGCCGGCCGGGTCCTGCCCCCGCTGTCGGCCACCGCGGCGATCAGCCCGGCCGCGTCCTCCCGGTCCAGCCGGGCCAGCAAGCGGGCCAGGGCTTCCGGCGCCCCCACCGGTTCCGCCGGCGTCTGGATCAGCGTGCGGTGGAGGATCCCGACGTCCCAGCCGTCCGCGCTGCCGCTGCCCGACGGCGCCCGGAGCGTCACGTCGAGCAGCCAGCGCGGCGGTTTCCCGGTCAGCGCCGGGGTCTCGTGCGCCGTCAGGCCGACGACCTGGTCGGCGCGGAGCAGGCCGTCACCGAGCGTTGCGATCCACACGTTGGTCAACCCCATGGATCAACGGATAACAGTCGCGCCCCGGCACCGCAATCCCCTGCCGGGTCACTCCGGCTGTTCGGGCTTCGTCTCCTCCATCATCAGCAGGGCGCCGTGGCTCTCCCCGCCGGAGCCGCGGAGGGGACTGCACAGCAGCCGGACGACCGCCGCGCGGCCGCGCCGGTTGATCGCGTCGAGCACCAGCTCGCCGTAGTAGGTCGCGTCCGACAGCGCTTCGCGCACCACCGGGCGGATTTCGGCCACCGGCAGGCCGATGTCGAGGTTCAGCAGGTGGATGCCTTCGGCTTCCTCCCGCCGCACGCCCCACAGGTCCTCGGCGCCGCGGTTCCACGCCTTGATCCGCATCTCGGAGTCGATGACGACGATGCCGGCCCGGATCGAGGTGAGCACCGACTCGAGGAACTCGTTCACCTCGTCGAGGTCGAGGCTGCGCTCACGCAGCGCGTCGTTGATCGTCTGCAGCTCGTCGTTGGTCGACTGCAGCTCCTCGTTCATCGTCTCCAGTTCCTCGTTGGTGGACTGGAGTTCCTCGTTGGTCGTCTCCAGTTCCTCCACAGTGGACTGGAGCTCTTCGTTGGTGGTCTCGAGCTCCTCGTTGGTCGACTGGAGTTCCTCGTAGGCCGACTCCAGCTGCCGGTTCGTGTGCTCCAGCTCGGTGAGCAGCTGCCGCGCCCAGCTGACGTCGTGGAACACCACCGAGACGCCGAGCAACGACTTGCTCTTGTTCACCAGGGGGTTGACGTGGACCTCGTACCACACGGTCTCCCCGGCCCGGCGCCACTCCACGTCCTTGATCCGCAGCGACCGGCGTTCCAGCCGGGCCTGCTCGACGTAGGCGCGCAGGGCCACCGGACGGTAGGACACGTCCAGGTCGCGCAGGGGCCGCCCGACGTCGCGTTCGGACAGTCCGAACGCGACTTCCGCCTGCGCGTTGATCAGCGCCGTCGTCTCCTCCTCGGTGACGACGATCTGCGCGACCGGGCTCGCCGAGAAGGCGTGCTCACGCAGTTCCTCGAAGCCCGAGATGTCCTGGGTGCGCCGCTGCGAGAGGCTGGGGGACACGAAGTGGTTGTAGCTCACCGGAGCGTTGACGGCCTTGCGGAAGACCCGCCGCTTGAGGTCCACCGGCTCGAAGATCCTGGTGTGGGACAACAACATCTCGGCCTTGCCGAGGAACAGCACGCCTCGGGGGGCGAGGGCGAAATGGAACCGCTCGAGGATCTTCGTCTGGGTCTCGGCGTTGAAGTACATCAGCGTGTTGCGGCAGACCAGCAGGTCGATCCGGGAGATCGGGGCATCCTGCACCAGGTCGTTGCGTCCGAAGATCACCGACCGGCGCAGGTCCTTGCGGAAGCAGTACCGGCTGCCCTGCAACTCGAAGAACTGCTCGAGCTGCGCCTCGGTGAGCTCCTCGACCTCCGCCGGGGTGTAGGCCGCGTGCCGGGCCTGCGCCAGTGCCTCGTCGTCGACGTCGGTGGCGTAGATCTTGACCCGCTGCCGGAACGCCTCGATCCCGAGCGCGTCGGCGAAGAGCATCGCCAGGCTGTAGGCCTCCTGCCCGGCCGCGCAGCCGGCGCTCCACACGCGGATCGGCTCTTCGGGGCTGCGCTCGGCCAGCAGGGTGGGCAGCACGTGCTCGCGCAGGTGGTCCCATGCGTCGGGATCGCGGAAGAAGCCGGTCACGTTGATCAGGATGGTGTTGAACAGTGCGACGAACTCGTCGGCGTTGACCTGCAGCTGGTCGATGTAGTCCGCGTAGCTGTCGATCTCGACCTGGCTCATCCGGCGGCGGACCCGGCGCATCAGGCTGCTCCGCTTGTACCCGGTGAAGTCGAAGCCCCGCGACTCCTTGAGATAGGTGAGCACGGACTCGAACTCGCCGTTGGGTTCCTTGGGCTCGGTCACGGTCCGACACGCTACCCGGCCGGACGGTCACCGGTGGTGCGGGCACCGGGGAGCAGAACCGCCCAGACGACCTTTCCGCCGGCCCACGACCGGCTGCAGCCCCACGTTCGGGCGATCTGCGCGACCAGCTTCAGCCCCAGGCCCGGCTCGAACGGGGACAGCCGTTCGAGCAGCATGGCCGGTCGCGTGTCCTGGTCGGCCACGGCCACCGTGCACACCCCGCGGCGCAGGTCGAGCCGGAGCTTCGGCTCGGACGTGGTGTGCCGCAGCACGTTCTCGACCAGCTCGGTGGCGATCAGCCGGGCGTCTTCGGCAAGCTCGGGCACCTCCCATTCGGCCAGCTTGGCCGTGACGAAGTCCCGGATCTGCGCCGAGGCACCCTCGCCGCGCGGGAAGAGGCGTTCGCAGCGGCGGCGCACCGGCTGGTCCAGCGCCGCCACCGCGGCGACCACGTCGGCGCGGACCGGGACGTAGCGGACGACCACGTGGCGGCCGAGCAGCGCCCGCTGGCCGGCACTGCCGGCGACGACGGTGAACGGGATCCCCGGCCAGTCGCCGATCCGCATGGCGACCAGGGAGAAGACACTCACCAGGGACGAGTCGGCGATGGCCAGCCCGCTGATGTCGGCCACCAGTCCTTCCGGCGCGTCGGTGGCGACCTTGAGCAGGCCGTCGCGCAGCGACGCATACGAGGCGAGGTTCAGCTCACCGGTCACCCCCACGACGGTCGCGTCCCCGTGGCGTTCGACGGCCAGTTGGACCGGAGTTCGGCTCATTGCGGCGCCGCCTCCTCCGCGGGTCGGCCGCCGGCGCCGGAGTACGGCGCCTCGTCGTCCCCGGCCCGGTCGGTCGCGGCGAGCAGGAACCGGCGCAGTGTCTCGGCGGCTTCGGCGGTTTCGCGGGCGGAGACGGCATACCGCTCCGCCAGCCCGCTCGGCCGCTCGCCGGCGAACTGCGCGGCCAGTTTCCGGCCCAGGCCTGCCTTCTCGTCGAGCGCGCGAAGCGCCTTCTGCAGCGCGAACCGGAACTCCCCGTCGTGGGCCGCCAGCAGCGCCTGCGCGGACCAGGCGTGCCCGATCCGGCAGCGGTACCGGCCCGCGGGGGCGACTTCGGTGAGTGCGCCCTGGCAGTCGGGGCAGGTGTACCCCCCACCGCCGTCCTGTTCTTGCGGCGGCAACGCACCGGCCCGCACCGCCTCACGGGCGATCCGGTCCTCCAGCAGGAGCGTCTCCGGGGGCGGCTGCGGCTCGACCGGTGCCACCGGCATCCGGACCAGCTTGTCGAGCAGCGCGCCCAGCTCGCCGGCCCGGACCACGTGCTCGGTGTCCACGACGCCCAATGCGTTCGCCGGCATGCTGCTGTACAGCGCGTCGGCGGGGTCCTGGACGACGGCGAGGCCGCCCTGGTCCACGATCGCGCGCAGGCCGGCCGCTCCGTCGTCCAGCACCCCGGACAGCACGACGCCGATGACCTTGGGGCCGCCGGTCAGCGCGGCCGAGCGGAAGGTCGCGTTGATGGCGGGCCGGTGCCCGTTCTCGGTCGGCCCCCGGCTCAGCACCAGGAGGTCGTCCTCGGTGAGCAGGTGCCGGTCGGGAGGCGCGACGTACACGGTGCCCGGCTCGATCGGCATGCCGTGCCGCGCGGTCCGGGCCGGCAACGGGCCCGCCCGGTCGAGGATCCGGGCCAGCGCGCTGTCCGTCTCGGCGGGCAGGTGCATCGTGACGAGCACCGCGCCGGGGAAGTCGGACGGCAGCGCGGACATCACCGTCCGCAGGGCTTCGACTCCGCCGGCCGAGGCGCCGACGACCACGAGGTCACGCCGCAACACCGGCACAGCGCTCACCTCCTCACTTTCCCTCACGGTAGTGGAGGCTCTTCATTACCGGGAGTAGCCCCCACCGCGCGGGCTAAACCTCGGTCCGGCCGGGCCGAGGCACCGACGTGGGCGATGATGGCCTCGGCGATCTCCGGCAGTGACAGCACGGAGCCGACCAGACCCGTGGCGATGGCGGCGCCGGGCATGCCGAAATGCGCGGACGTCTGCTCGTCCTGGGCGAACACGGTGCCCCCGCAGCGCGCGACGGCGCGGATGCCGACCTGGGCGTCGGTGCCCTTGCCGGTCAGGACCACGGCCAGCGTGCGGGGACCGCACGTGACGGCCAGGGTGGCCAGCAGCAGGTCCGCCGAGGGCCGCGCCGGCGGCAGGGCGCCGGAGTCCACCAGCACGATCCGGGGCTCGGGCGTCAGCAGGAGGTGCCGGGCCGCGGGCGCGACCAGGGCGACGCCGGGAACGAGCCGGTCACCGTCCGCTGCTTCGGCCACCCGCAGGGCCGTGCGCTCGGCCAGGATCGCGGCCAGCTGGCTCGGCCGGAACGGGTTCAGGTGCTGGGTGACGAGCACCGCCGCCGGGAGATCCGCCGGGAGCGAGCCGAGTACGTGCACGAAGGCGTCCAAGCCGCCGGCCGAGGCGACCAGGGCGACGACCGGGAAGCGCACCGGATGGCCGGCGGTCACCGGTGCTCACCGCCGGTGACGACCGGCGAAATCCGCCGTGTTTCTCGACGGCCCCGCACGGGACCCATGGTGTCACGGAAGCGCCCGGGCGACCAGCGGACCGTCGTCGCCGCGGACGTGAGATGCTCGACCGCGCAGGCAGGCCGAAGGCGGGAGGCACAGCGGGTGACCAGCTGGATCGACGTGATCAACTTTGTCCGGACGCGGTACGAGGTCCTCGAGGAATCGGAGGGCTGGCTGCGGTTCCGGCTGGAGGGACCGCGGGACCGGACCCAGCAGGTGACGGTGCACCACCTCGCCGAGCACGACGGCGGCTCGTGGATCGAGATCTCCTCCCCGGTCGGCTGGGCCGACAAGGTCGACCTCCGGCGGCTGCTCGAACTGGCCGGCGGCTCGGCCGTCGGCGGCGCCGCGGTGGTGGACGGCGTCGCGCTGCTCAAGCACACGGTGCCGCTGGAGGACCTCAGCATCCAGCAGGAGTTCGAGCGCCCGCTCAAGGCGGTCGTCGCCCGCGCGGACGCGTTCGAGCACGAGCTCACCGGCACCGACGAGTTCTGACCGTCCGCACCGGGTTCCCCGTCCGCACCGGATTCACCCGGAGCGGCGGGCCCGGTCGGTCCGGCGCCGGTTCTCCTTCTCCAGCGCGGTGACGAGTTCTTCCTTCGACATCCGCGACCGGCCGGGGATGCCGAGCTGCTTGGCGCGCTCGTAGAGGTGCTGCTTGCCGGCGGTGGCGTTGACGCCGCCGTGGGTCGGCTTTGCGGACTGCCCGGTGCCCCGGGCCGCCTGCTCATCCGACGGGCCGCGTTCCGGCTTGGGCTCCCAGTGGTCGCCGACCTTCTCGAAGGTGTGCTTCAGGGCCGAGTAGGCGGTCTGCTGCGCCCGCCGTCCGGGACCATAGGTATCGAGCGCCGAGTCGTGCGCGGCGACCCAGGTGTCCTGGGCCTTGCGCGGCGACCGCAGCAAGGTGCTGGGCAAGTCTTCGCGTCCGGCCATGCCGCCTCGGCTACCCGAAGCCGCCGGCGGCAAAACAGCGGAGTCCCGTCGAGATGCCCGCCCAATCACGCGTGATGCCCCGCCAATCACGCGAGATGCCCGCCCAATCACGCGAGATGCCCCGCCGACCACGCGAGATGCCCGGATCGGACGTGCGGAGCCTCCTGCACGCCCTCACCCGGGGTCGGGCATGCTGACGACCACTGATTTCGGGTCGAGGGGACGAGAGGGCGAAAATGGGTGTTTCACCCGATTTGACCATTCCGGCGAGCGTCGACAGCCCGGCGCCGCCGCAACCGCCCGGCTCGCCCGTGGCCCGGTGGCTGCTTGAGCACCGCGTCGCCCCGGTCGGCCGCGCGGGCGGCGAAGACCACGGCACGCCGCAAGCCTGGTGGAAGGTCATGTGCCTGACCGGCGTCGACTACTTCTCCACTCTCTCCTACCTGCCCGGCATCGCCGCCCTCGCCGCCGGCGCCCTCTCGCCGCTGGCGACCCTGCTGATCGTCGCGCTGACGCTGCTCGGGATGCTCCCCATGTACCGCCGGGTCGCGCGCGAAAGCCCGCACGGCCAGGGTTCGGTCGCGATGCTGGAGAACCTGCTGCCGTTCTGGCGCGGCAAGCTCTTCGTCCTCACCCTGCTCGGGTTCGTCGCCACGTCGTGGATCATCACGATCACGCTGTCCTCGGCGGACGCCACCGTCCACATGCTGGAGAACCCGTACCTGCCGGGCTTCCTGCACGGCCACGCGGTGCTGATCACCGTCGTGCTGCTGCTGATCCTCGGCGGGGTGTTCCTGCTCGGGTTCAGCGAGGCCGTCGGGGTCGCCATTCCGCTCGTGGCCGTCTTCCTGCTGCTCAACGCCGTGGTGACGGTCGCCGGCGTGATCGACCTGCTCGGCGATTCCGCCGCCCTCTCCCACTGGACCGACGCGCTCACGGCCGGGGGTGGCGGGTTCGGCGGCATCATCGGCCCGGCCGTCATCGCGTTCCCGATGCTGGTGCTGGGGCTCTCCGGGTTCGAGACCGGCGTCAGCATGATGCCGCTGGTCGCGGCCGACGGGAAGACCGCCGAGGAGAAGCTGGAATCCCGGATCCGCAACACCCGCAAGCTGCTGACCGCCGCCGCGCTCGTCATGTCGGTCTTCCTGATCGCGACGAGCTTCGTCACCACCGTGCTGATCCCCGCCGACGCGTTCAAGGAAGGCGGCGAAGCCAACGGCCGGGCCATGGCCTACCTCGCCCACCGCGAACTCGGCGAGCTCTTCGGGACCGTCTACGACATCAGCAGCGTGCTGATCCTGTGGTTCGCCGGCGCCTCGGCGATGGCCGGGCTGATCAACATCGTCCCGCGGTACCTGCCGTCCTACGGCATGGCGCCGGAGTGGGGCCGCGCCGTCCGGCCGGTGGTCATCGTCTACACGGTGATCAGCGTCCTCATCACCATCGCGTTCGGCGCCGACGTCAACGCCCAGGCCGGCGCCTACGCGACCGGCATCCTGGCGATGATGGTCTCCGGTGCGGTGGCGGTCAGCATCTCGGCGATCCGGCGGCGCCAGCGCGGTGCGGCGATCGGCTTCGTCGTCCTCACGCTCGTCCTGCTGTACGCCCTCGTCGAAAACGTCATCGAAAAGCCGGACGGGATCGCCATCTCCGCCCTGTTCATCCTCGGGATCATCGTCGTCTCGCTGGTGTCCCGCGTTTCGCGGACGACGGAGCTGCGCGCCGACCGCATCGAATTCGACGACGAGGCCCGCCGGTTCATCGCCGATTCCCTCGCCCACGACGGCGCCCTGAACATCGTCGCCAACAAGCGCCAGGGCGGCGACCACGCCGAGTACTCCGCGAAGGAAGCCGAACAGCGCGGGATGAACCCGGTGCCCGGCGCCGCCGACATCCTGTTCCTGGAGATCGACGTCGTGGACCCGTCGGAGTTCAGCAACGTGCTCCGGGTGCGCGGCGTGGAGATCGACGGCTACCGGATCCTCCGCACGGACAGCCCCGCGGCACCCAACGCGATCGCCGCGATCCTGCTCACCCTGCGCGACGTGACGGGCGTCCGTCCCCGCTGCTATTTCGAGTGGTCCGAGGGCAACCCGCTCGGCCACCTGTTCCGCTACCTGCTCCTCGGCCGCGGCGACACGGCACCGGTGGTCCGGGAAATCATCCGCAGCGCCGAAAAGGACCCGTCCCGCCGCCCCGGCATCCACGTCGGCGGCTAGTACTGCAGGGCGAGATCTTTGTTCGGTGCGGCCGAAGACAGCCTGCAGGACATCCTGGACGCCGGCCTGCCGATCTGCCGCAGCTGGTCGTGAGTGGTAATTCGGGTTAGAACCCGAATTACCACTCACGACCACCAGCCACGGCAAACGGTGACCTTGTTTCCCCAGGTCA